>CALBPI010000057.1 GCA_937899415.1 uncultured Gammaproteobacteria bacterium
AACCCGTCATCGCGAGGCGGCTGTGCCCAACCCGTCATCGCGAGGCGGCTGTGCCCAACCCGTCATCGCGAGGCGGCTGTGCCGCCGCGGCGATCTCCCAAACGGCACGATGTCGTTGGGAGATTGCCGCGCCCGCTTCGCGGGCGCGTAATGACGTTTAGGCCCGCTTCGCGGGCTCACAATGACGTCGCTTCAGCCTACGCTACGGAATTCGGCAGAAGCACTTCGCGTAGCGGTGCATCGGGTCGTTGTAGCTCGCGATCTCGAGCAGACCAGCGTCCACCATGTCGGCAATCATCGCCAGACCATCGCGGCGCGGGAACAGCGGTGTGATATCGACGCCCATCTTGGCTGTGCCACCGAGCAGGTTGAGCAGGAATTGCTCTTCGCTTGAGAGTGTGGGCTCGATAAAGCGGACGCTGTAGGCATCCGCGTCGAGCGACGCGCTCTCGGCCGCAATCTCGATGGCGTCCTCGAGATCACCAATCGTATCGACGAGACCGTGCTCTAGTGCCGTCGGCCCAATCCAGACCTGACCCTGCGCCACCGCATCAACAGCGTCGTAGTCCATGCCACGGTTGTCTGCCACACCACTCACGAAATCTCGGTAGCCCGACTCGATGTTCTGCTGAAGCACGCTGCGCACTTCAGGTGTCAGCGCCCGGTCCGGGCGCAGCGCGCCAGCCACGTCGGTCGTGCCCACACCGTCGGTGTAGATGCCCAAACGAGCCAGTGAACGCTCAAACGTCGGAATCATGCCGAGGATGCCGATTGAGCCCGTGATCGTGTTTTCCTGGGCCACAATCTGGTCAGCGGCCATGGAGATCCAGTAACCGCCTGACGCGGCCACGTAACCCATCGAGGCGATGACGGGCTTGCCCGCCGCCTGGATGTTCTTGATCTCCTGCAGGATGACGTCGGAGGCGAACGCGCTGCCGCCACCGGAATCAACACGAAGCACGACGGCTTTGACGTTCTCGTCGCTGCGCGCCTTGCGTAGCAGGCGGGCCGTCGAATCACCACCGATCTGTCCCGGCGGTGCGCTGCCATCAACGATGCTGCCTGAAGCGACGACGACGGCAACGACTTCGTCTTTCTCAACCTTCGGGTTCACCGCTCGCTTGGCCTCGAGGTAACGCGAGAAGCCGAACTGCGCGAACGTCGTCTCGTCGTCTTCGTCTTCACCGACCACCTCGATAAAGCGCTTGCGAACGTCTGTTGCCGTGGCCAGACCGTCGACCAGGCCGTTTTCCAATGCAAAGTCGGCGAGGTTGCCGTTGACCTTCTCAAGCTCGATGTCCACATCGTCGGCCAGACGCTGAATCGTGCCCGCGTCGAGTCCGCGCGCGGCCTCGACCTCATTCTTGTAGTTGGTCCAGAGCGCGTCCATCAGCGCCAGTCGCTGACCCTTGTCCTCCTCGGACATGTCGTTGCGCGTGTAGGGCTCAACAAAGCTCTTGTGCGTACCGACCTTGAACACATTCCAGGAGATCGACAGCTTTTCGATCGCCTCGGCGTAATAATTTCGGTAGGCGCCGTAGCCTTCAATGATCACCGCACCATTCGGTTCGAGTAACACCTCATCGGCTTGCGCGGCGAGGTAGTACCCGCCTTGCGAATAGTAGGCGCCGAAAGCGATCACCTGCTTGCCCGAGTCGCGGAAGCGACGGATAGCCGCAGCCACCTTGCGCAGCTTGGTCATGTCACCGCCGACACCGTCCGTGCGCAGGTACATGATTTTGACCGCGTCGTCCTCGGCAGCCAGGTCGATAGCCTCGACGAGATCGCGCACGAGAATCTGCGGCACCTTTTCGCCGGTCACCTCACCGATGGCGCCGTCGAACGGCGTGCCCGCAAGCTGCTCCGTGAGCGCACCCGAGGGCGCCACGACCAGCGCAGTCTTCTTGGGCACGGTCGGAACATCGGAACCCATGACGCTGATCACGACCGAGAAGATCATGAGTAACAGCACAAGGTGCAGCAGTTTCCGAAGACCGTTTACGCCGGTCCAGAGGAAACTCAGGATACGAATGAAGATATTGGGTTTTTGCGCCATGGGGGCCTTACTCCGCGGATAAGTGGCAGACCCGTAAATCTACCCCAAAACAGAGCAGTATTCAGCGCTTAGCGAGAGAGAAAGACGAGCGAGAGCTGCGGCCAGAACGTTATGACCACTACGCTTGCGAGCAGGATGATCAGGAACGGGAACGTGGCCGAGTACACCTCGGTGATCGAGCGCTCAAACCGGTAGCTCGCAATGAACAGGTTGAGCCCCACGGGCGGGGTCAGGTAACCGAGCTGCTTGGCCGCCAGAATGACGATGCCCAGGTGGAGCGGGTCGATGCCGTACTGCGCGGCGACGGGCAGGAGGAGCGGCACCACGAGCACAAGCGCCGAGAAGATATCGAGAATCGCGCCCAGGATCAGCAGGAACACGAGCAAAAGCAGCAGGAAGCTTGTCTTGGAGTCGACGAGCCCGCTGACCCACTCCAGCAGCTGCTGCGGTACCCCGGCGTCGATCATGATGTTTGTCGAGGCCAGGCTCACGCCCAGGATGATGAGAATGCCGCCGACAAGCAGCATGGACTCGCGCATGATGCCCGGCAGTGCCGCAAGCTTGATCTCGCGCAGGATGCCGACCTCAACAATCAGTGCGTAGAGCGCCGTGACCGCTGCCGCTTCGCTGACCGCGAAATAACCTGAGTAGATGCCGCCCAGAACAACGATGGGCAGCGGCAGTTCCCAGGCACTTTCCTTGAGGGCTGCCACGACGCGCTTGCCCGAGAACGGAACAAGCTCCTGCTTGCTGCCGCGGCTGACCCAGAGGCTCCAGCCCGCGAGCATGACGAGCATCACCATGCCCGGCAGTATGCCGGCCAGGAACAGGTCGTCGATGGGTTCGCGTGCGACGATGCCGTAAAGAATGAGCGGCAGCGACGGCGCAAACAGCAAACCCAGGCTGCCCGCCGAGGTCACGAGCCCAAGATTGAATTTCTCGGGATAGCCGGCCTGCTTGAGTGCGGGGTAAAGGATGGCACCCAACGCGATGATCGTCACACCCGACGCGCCTGTGAATGCCGTGAAAAACGCACAAGCCGCCAGCGACACAATGGCGAGACCGCCCGGCATCCAACCGAGCAAGGCCTGTGTCAGTCGAACGAGCCGACTCGGCGCCTCGCTCTCGCTGAGCAGGTAACCCGCAAACGTAAACAGCGGAATGGCGAGCAGCACCGGCATCTCAGCCAGCGAAAAGAACTCGATGGCCAGTGCGGCCAGGTCGATGTCCTCCTGGTAGTAGCTATAGAACGCACTGCCCGCGATGATCGCGAACAGTGGCGCGCCCAGCAGGGCCAGCAACAACAGGATGAAGCCCAGGAGGATCATGGCGTGTGATCACCCGGAGAAACGGGCCATCGCCGCGTCCCACGAATGCCCGCGACAATATCCTCGAGCGCAAACACGAAGTACCGCCAGCACATGAGCGCAAAGCCCACGGGCAGCACGACCTGAAACCACCAGGCGGGCAAACCGCCGACCAGCGTGTCTTCAAATTCGATGGACTGCTGCAAAAAGCGCCACGCGTGCCAGGCAAGCATGCCGCAAATTACCGACGTAAACCCGTTGGTGATGAAGCGTGAGATGCTCTGGCCGCGCGGCGGCAGGGCGCGCGCAAGCACGTTAATGGCAAGATGTTTGTCGGCGCGAGCTGCCGCCACAGAGCCTGCAAGCGCGAGCCAGAGCACCATGAGACGCAGCGTCTCGTCTGCCCAGATCAATCCGCTGCCGAACCCGTTACGCATGATGATCTGCGCGACTGCCAGCACAATCATGGCGCCGAGCAGAATGACAAGCACGGCGTCTTCCGCCGCCTTGCCCCAGCGTGAAAGTCGGGCCATGCGTGTTCGGTCAGTAAGTGGCGATCAGTCGCCCGTGTTTGCGGCCTGCGCGTTACCCGCGCGGTACTCGGCCAGTGCCCCTGTCAGTGCTTCGTAGAGCTCCAGCGAGAACACGTTGTCCTCGGCCAGCTCGCGATTCACCGACTCGACCTGGCCACGCAGCTTGTTGAGCTCACCGTCTTCGAGCGCGACGATTTCAATGCCGACGCTCTCGAGTGCCGCCAGCGCCTTCTCGTTGTCCGTGCGGTTGACCTGCTCAAAGTTCGCGTAGATGCCCGTCAGTACGTCGTCAACGACAGCCTGGTCCTCGGCCGACAGGCGGTCGAAGCGTTTCTTGTCGATGGCGATGAACGCCATGGTGTAAACGAGCGGCATGGGCGTGCCGTACTTGACCTTGGTATGCCACTGGAGCACCAGCGCGCCAACGGGCGGCGTGGCCACCACATCGAGCAGACCCGTTTGCAAGCCCGTCAGGACATCCGTGACCGGCAACGTGACGGGCGAGAGGTCGAGTGCCTCCATACCCGCGTAGCTGATCGTGTCACCTTCGGGGACCCACATCTTTTGGTTATCGAGGTCTTCGAGTGTGCGCACGGGCTCGTTGCCGAGCACCATGGCGAAACCACCGCCTGCAAAACCGAAGCTCACATAGCCGGCGTCTTCGAGGCCCGTCTTCAGCTGCGCATCAAAGCGTTCGCGCACGAAGTCGACTTCTTCTTGTGAGTTGAACAAAAGCGGCAGTCCGTAGACCGAAAGATCGGGGTAGATGCTCATAAGGCTACCGGCCGTGAAAGCACCGCCGTGCAGCTGGCCGATACGAATCTTGCGCAGGACCTTGTTGTCGTTGCCCATGACGCCGCCGCCATAGAGCTTGATCTTGACGCGGCCGTCGGTGCGCTCGGAAATTTCCTTTGCGCCCGAACGCATGTCACGCATCCATTGCGAATTCTCGGGGGCTACGGTCGCGAGCTTGAAGGTCTCGGCCGCCAACGGGCTTGCCGCAAAGGCCGCCGCGAGAACGAGAGCGGCGCGAAAAAGCTGTTTCATGGTCTCCGCCTCCCTGGCGTAGATCGTGTGACACCGATGCCCAAAGACCGGTGATGTCGCGGTTATGTTACCGAGCAGTTCGTGACCAAAAGGTGAACGGATGCCCGTTTTCGGCCTGTTGCGCAAGCGCCACATAAGCGCCCGCACGTGCTTCAGAAATAGTCCTTCCCGGACTCCAGAAGTTCCCGCGCGTCGCGCTTGGCCAGTGTATTAGTCAGTGTCAGTCCGGGCGCTTCTGTCTCGGCAGCCAGCACTTCTTCGAGCAGCCGATCGTGCAATTCCTGCTCGTAGAGCAAACGAGCGTAGCCGCGTGCGTATTCCACCTTGACCGAAAGGTCACGACCCCGCGTGAGATCGATGGCGCGCTCAAAGTAGACCTTTGCACGCTCAGGCTCACCGCCCAGCGCCGGCGGGCGCAACGAATTCAGAATCCCGAGGTAGTTGTAGAACGTGCCGAGCTCGGCGTCGTCCTCAATGTAAGGCAACACCGCGAGGATCAACGACTCCACGAACGGCAAACGCGCCAACGCGCCCCAGTCATCGGAGTTGGCGCGGATATAGGCCAGCGAGGCCACGGCATATGCCGACGCCGCGTAGGCGTGATCGTCATCGAGTTTTTCGAGTGACGCTTCGAAGGTTTCGAAATCCGATGTGGGCCAGTCGCACGCGCGCTTGTATTCGAGGCAGATAGCTCGCTCGCCGTAATTGCGCGCACGGCGTGTGAGCACCCTGGCGCGCTCGGGGTCGTCCGCAAATACGACACCGTAGGCCGCGTAGAGCCCGGACGCCGCAGCCAGCACCTGCGGGTTGTCAGGATCCGACTCGAGCAGACTGTCGAGAAGCAGCAAGTAAGACGGTGCGCCGTCGCGCACGATACCCGGATCAGGCTGATTGAATACGGCCTGCCCAAGGTTGTCAGCGAAGTCGCTGGCCGCACCAGAAATGAAACTGCCGCAGCCGGCGACGAGGCCTGCTGCGGCAATCAGTGCGAGCAACTTGTAAATGCGCGATGTCGTGCGCATGTCGGTCCTCGTCTCTAAGGCGTCATTGCAAGCCGCCTCTGTCACTGCGAGCCCCCGAAGCGGGCGTGGCAACCTCTCGACGCCATCGTGACGTTTAAGAGATCGCCGCGGCTGCTTCGCAGCCGCGCGATGACGGCAACGCGCAAAGCACGTCGGCCGTCAGATTTTCTCTTTGATGCGTGCTTTCTTGCCCGTCAGGCCGCGCAGGTAGTAGAGCTTTGCGCGACGGACGTCGCCGCGACGTTTCACGGTGATGCCACCGATCATGTTGCTGTGTGTCTGGAAAACACGTTCGACACCTTCGCCGTGCGAGATTTTGCGCACCGTGAACGAGCTGTTGATGCCGCGGTTCTTCTTGGCGATAACGACGCCTTCGAACGCCTGCAGGCGTTCGCGGTCGCCTTCACGGACGCGAACCTGGACGACGACGGTGTCGCCGGGGCCAAATTCGGGAACATCCGATTTCAGCTGCTCGGCGTCGAGCTCTGCGATGATCTTGTTCATGTCACTTTCCTAAGCACGCCCGTGCGTGCGCCATGCCTTGCCTAATCCTCAGACCCAGCTTCGAGCTCGGCCCTGAATGCCTCGAGCAATCGCTCGTCTTCTTCCGACAGCGTGACCTGCGCCAGCAGGTCGGGGCGCCGCTGCCAGGTGCGTCCCAGCGACTGTTGGCGTCGCCAGCGCGCAATGGCTGCGTGGTCACCCGACAGCAGTACTGCCGGCACCTCGCGACCCGCCACGTTGGGCGGCCGCGTGTAGTGCGGGCAGTCGAGCAACCCGTCCGAAAACGAATCCTCAGCTGCCGACGCGTCGTGGCCGAGTACCCCCGGCAGCAAACGCGCCACACTGTCGATGACCGCCATGGCGGCCACCTCGCCCCCGCTGAGCACAAAATCACCCAGCGACAGCTCTTCGTCCACTTCAGCCTCGACGATCCGCTCGTCCAGACCTTCGTACCGCCCCGCTACGAGCACAAGGCCCGGCAGTGCGGCGAAACGCTCAGCGGTGGCCTGTGTGTAAGGCCGGCCCTGCGGGCTCAGCAATACACACGGCGCGCCGGGCGCCGCTTCCCGCGCCGCGCGTATGGCCGCGACGACAGGTTCAAACTTCATGACCATGCCCGGCCCGCCACCAAAGGGGCGGTCGTCCACGGTCCGGTGCGCGTCCTCCGTAAAGTCGCGCGGGTTGATGCACGCCAGGTCAACGACACCGTTCTGCACCGCCCTGCCCATCACACCGTACTCACCGACGGCCGTGACGCGCTCCGGAAACAACGTCACACAGCGGACGCGGTAACCGTTCATTCTGTCTCGGCGTCCGCCCTGGCCTCGGGCCAGTCGACGGTAATCCGCCCCGGGTCAAGCTCGACACCGCGCACCACGCGCTCCCACGCGAAGGGCACAAGAATCTCGCCACCCGCCGAGCACTTAATGACCATGACGTCATCCGCACCCGTCTCGAGCAGGTAGTCCACGGTGCCGATCGCGCCGGCCTCAATGTCGACCACCTCGAGCCCCACCAGGTCGTCCCAGTAAAACTCACCTTCATCCGTTGCCGGTAACGCCGAACGCGCCACCTGCAAGGCCGTGCCGTGCATCGCGAGTGCCGCATCGCGGTCATCGCAGCCGGCGAAGCGACCGACAAGACCTTTGCCCTGGGGCCGGCCCTCGATCAGTCGCAGTGTCTTACCCTGTCCCGTCGTGAACTCACGAAACCCGAGCAGGTTTTCGCGCGGTGCCGTAAACGAGAAGAGCTTCACCCAGCCCTTGACGCCGTAGACACCACGCACCTCGCCCACCGTTACCAGCCGTTCGCTCACGGCGAGTTACGGGCGAGGCCCGCCCGATCAGGCCGCCGCAGCGGCCTTGCGGTACTGCTTGACGAGCTGGGCGACCCGGTCCGACGTCTGCGCGCCCTGGCCGACCCAGTGGTCGATGCGCTCGATGTCGAGGCGCAGGCCCTGCTCGGAGCCTTTTGCCATCGGATTGAAGTAGCCCAGACGCTCGATGTAGCGCCCGTCACGACGGTTGCGGCTATCCGTCACTACCACGTGGTAGAACGGCTTTTTCTTGGCCCCGCCGCGGGACAGTCGAATCGTAACCATAATCTCTACGCTCACGCCTCGCGGTGCGAGGCCCTGAAATTCAGTTCAAAAATGCTCTAAGTCACCGAGCGCACTAAGAAAATCGGATGCACGGCCGTTTTCATTGCGCGCACGATAGCGCGCCTGCGCCTGACGTAGCCCGCCATTGTAATGGCTCGGCCTCCTCAGTGGAAGCGCTGCAACACTTTGAATTCGAGGGCTCAGGGCTTCCGGGAATCGCGCCAGCGGCGGAGATCTCCATCAAATCGGCGGAGCGCGTCGCAAGCCTCCTCCGAGCGACGCCGCCGCGTAGCCGCAGTCTTCGCGGAATCCACATGATGAAACAACCCGCGCCGACGCCCCGGCGAGATTGCCAGCCAGGCAGTCATGAGATCCGAATGGGCCTCGAGCGTCTGTGCCAGAGGTTCCGGAGGTGGGACCTCATCGCTGTCGTCATGCCGGAATCGCAGCGTGACCGTGCTGCCCTCGACCACATCGAGCTCGCGGCACAACGCCTTGGACACGATGAAATACCGCCGCCCCTCGCCCGCCGGAATAAAGGCCCCGGAGACAGGGTGATCGTTTACCTCGCCCTCGATGCGAAACCGCGCAAACTGACCAGGCGGAAACGCCACATTGAGTTCGGGTGGCAGAAACAGAACCGAATACCAGATCTTGCGCGACTTCCCCACGCCGTGCCGCTCGATGACAGCCTCAAACTCATGGGGGAAGAAACTCAAAACGTGCTAACGACGCCGCGGCCCACCCGGCGGTAAGCCGCCAGGGCCACCCATACCCTGCATGCCGCGCATGAGGTTCTTCATGCCGCCCTTGGAGACCTTCTTCATCATTCGCTCCATCTGCTGGTGTTGTTTCAGCAGGCGGTTGACGTCCTGGATCTGCTGGCCCGCACCCGTCGCGATGCGGCGTTTGCGTGAACCGTTGATCTTCTTCGGGAAGCGACGCTCATCGGGTGTCATCGAATTGATGATCGCGATCTGACGCCGGATCTGGCGGTCATCGATCTGGTCCTTGAGCGCGGCTGAATTCACCTTGCCCGGGATCGGCAACTTGTCCATGAGCGCACCCAGACCACCCATGTTCTGCATCTGCTCGAGCTGATCCTTAAGATCGCCGAGGTCGAAGCCGCGACCCTTCTTGAGCTTCCTGGCGAGCTTCTCAGCCTTGTTGCGGTCGACCTTTTCCTCGACCTCCTCGACAAGCGACAACACGTCACCCATACCGAGGATGCGCGAGGCCATGCGTTCCGGGTGGAACGCCTCGAGCGCTTCGGTCTTCTCGCCCGTGCCGATGAAGCGGATGGGCTTGCCCGTGACCTCGCGGACCGACAGCGCCACACCGCCGCGCGCGTCGCCATCAGCCTTGGTCAACACCACACCGGTAAGCGGCAACGCCATATCAAAGGCCTGCGCCGACTGCACGGCGTCCTGCCCGGCCATGCTGTCCACGACGAACAGGGTTTCGTGCGGCGTCACGGCCTGATGCACGCGACCCGCCTCGTCCATCATGTCACCGTCGATGTGCAGGCGGCCCGCCGTATCGACGATGAGCACGTCCGCAAACTGACGCCTGGCGTCGTCGAGCGCGCGCGTGGCGATCTTGACGGGGTCTTCGTCAGCCTTTGAATCGTGGAACAGCGCGCCGATTTCGCCGGCCAGCGTGCCCAGCTGCAGAATGGCGGCGGGCCGATGAACGTCGACTGAGACCATCATGACCTTCTTCTTCTCGCGCTCGATGAGCCGACGCGCGAGCTTGGCTGCTGTGGTCGTTTTACCGGCGCCCTGCAGGCCCGCGAGAAAGACAACCACGGGCGGCTGCGCACGCAGGTCGAGCGGCACGGCATCGCCACCGAGCACATTGGCGAGCTCGGTGTGGATGATCTTGATGAACGCCTGGCCCGGCGTAAGGCTTGTAAGGACGGTTTCGCCCAAGGCCTGTTCGCGCACACGCTCGATAAACGGCTTGACGACAGGCAGCGCCACATCAGCTTCGAGCAGCGCCATGCGCACCTGGCGCAGCGTGTCCTTGACGTTGTCCTCGGTGATGCGCCCTTTGCCGGCCAGCGTTTGCGTGGCCCGGCGCAAGCGCTCGGACAGGTTATCGAACATCGGAAGTCCCGCTCAGGAATCAGAGCGGAAAGTGTAACCGAGCGCGGCTCAGATGGTGAGCGCGGTGCCCTGTTCCAGCATGCGTACGTCGCGGCTCGGAATGGCGTCGCGGACCTGGCGCAGGATCGTGTCCTCTTCACCGGGCTTCATGGCCGTGAGCCAGATGTCGGGCTCGTGCTCGAGCTTGATGAGATCAGCAGCCAGCGTGCGCGGGCAGTAATGCCCCGCCGCCTGCGCGAGCTCGGCCTGCTCGTCGGGGAAGCTGACCTCGACGACCAGCGCCTTCAGGTCCGGCAGCGAGTTGAGCAGCGGCCAAAGTGTCGTGTTGGTCGTCGTGTCGCCCGACACGGCGAATACGCCGTCGGCGTGACTGATGCAATAGCCCTGGGCGGGCACCGTGTGGCGCACATCGATCGCGTGGAACAGACGGTTGTCGATATTGACGGCCTGGCCCGGTCCCAGCGTCTCGTATCGAAGCACGGGCTGGTGGACGTCGGGCAGCTGTGCGAAATCAGGCCAGATCTCCCAGTTGAAGATGTGCTTCTGAATCGTCTCAAGCGTCTCCGCCCGGCCGTAGATCACAAGCGGGTCGCCGATGCGCGCATCGAAGATTGAGTCAATCAGAAACGGCAGCCCGGCAATGTGGTCCAGGTGCGCGTGCGTGAGCAGCACATGACGGATCTTGCGCAGGGACTCGAGCGGCAGATCGCCGACGCCAGTGCCTGCGTCGAGCAGCACGTCGTCGTCGATGAGCATCGCTGAGGTGCGCGCACCCCCGCCGATACCACCGCTGCAACCGAGTATTCTGACCTGCATAACCACAGCCTGAGCCCCTGATGGGCGGGAGTCATTCCCGTACTTATGACAGTGCGACCGCGAAAAAGTGGCGTCAGGACAGACTTACCAAGCCGCAATGCATATGAGATTATTTCCGTTAGGGCGCGACGTTAGGGCGTCCGGTACGGAGTTTCTGTGTTTGCCTTCACAATTTTTGCGGCCTATGGCGCAGCCGGCGCAGCACTCACGCTGGGCGGCGCCCCCAACGAAGACGGCGAACCCCAGCGCCCGGGCGGCAATGTCATGCTGGGCGTGCTGTTTGCGCTCGTCGCCTCCCATGGGGGCTGGCTCACGCACTCCGTGCTCATGAACCCGGCCCACGGGCTCGATTTTGCGGACGTGGTCAGCGTGATCGCCTGGCTGCTCGCAGCCATTGGTCTGTTTGCCTCGCTGCAGAGGGGCTTCCAACTCGTGGGCGGGATCGTCATGTTGCTGGCAGCCATCATGATGGCTGTGCCCGCGTTCTGGCACGATCCGACGAACGCGAACCCGCTCAGCTGGCAGATCAAGTTGCACGCGGTGCTCTCACTGGTCGCCTACAGCTTCCTGATCGCGGGCGCTGTGTTGGCCGGGGCCTCGATGCTTCAGGACAACATGCTGCGCCGGGCCAAGGTGACCCGACTCTCAACGCTGCTGCCGCCACTCATGGCCACGGAACGCTTCCTGGCCACATTGACGGCTTCAGGCTTTGTCTTCCTGTTGCTGGCCATCGTTTCAGGCTTCGTTTTCGTTGATAACCTGTTTGCGCAGCACCTCATGCACAAGACGGTGCTGTCGATTCTGGGCACGATCATATTTGGAGCTTTGGTCATCGGTCGGCTGGCGGCAGGCTGGCGAGGACGGCGTATGCTCCAGCTTTACCTGGCGGGCTTTGCGCTGCTGATTCTGGCCTACTTCGGCAGCAAGTTCGTACTCGAGGTCTTGCTCGGCGAAAGCTGGGGTTAGTTCGACACGGCATTGACAGCGTGGCACCCGGCGTTTTTACTCCGTTAGAGCAAGGCTGCGCCCAAGGGAGGATTCTGCGCGTTGGACGACGTCCCGCTTAGCGCCCTGTATACCATCGTCGGTGTCCTGATCGTTTGCTCGGCGTTCTTCTCGAGCTCCGAGACTGCTCTCATGAGTCTCAACCGCTACCGGTTGCGCCATCGCGCGCGTTCGGGTGTTCGTTCTGCGCGTCTCGCCGAGGCGCTGCTTGAGAAGCCGGACCGGCTCATCGGACTCATCCTGCTCGGTAACAACATCGTCAACCTGTCTGCGGCGTCTCTGACCACAATCATCGCCTTACGACTCGGTGGCGAAGCAGCGCTGGCCGTCGGAACAGGCATCCTCACCTTTGTCGTCCTGATCTTTGCCGAGGTCGCACCCAAGACGATGGCCGCCCTGCACCCCGAGCGCATCGCCATGCCCGCGGTCTACATCTACTACCCGCTGCTCAAGGTGGCCTACCCGCTGGTTTGGCTGACCAATCTGATCGCCAACGGCGTACTGCGCGTCTTCGGTGTGCGCTCGAGCGACGTCGACGGCCACGCGCTGAGCCACGAAGAACTGCGTACGGTGGTTAACGAAGCCGGCGCGCTCATTTCACGTAAATACCGAACCATGCTCACGGGCATCCTCGACCTCGAAAAGGTCACCGTTGACGACGTCATGGTGCCGCACAACGACGTGGTCGGTATCGATCTCGACGACGACATCGACGAGATCGCAAAGCTCATCGAAAAGAGCGAGCACACGCGGCTGCCCGTTTACGAGGACAACATCGACCAGATTGTCGGCGTTCTGCACATGAAGAGCCTCGTGCGCAAAGCAAAGGTCGAGCTCACCAGGGACATGATCCGAAGCCTCGTGCGCGAGCCGTACTTCGTACCCGAAGGCACGCCGCTCTCGACGCAGCTCGTGCAGTTCCAGAAGCGAAAAGCGCGGCTCGCACTCGTGGTCGACGAGTACGGCGACATCCAGGGCATGGTCACGCTCGAGGACATCCTTGAAGAGATCGTGGGCGAGTTCACCACCGACCCGGGCGACGACCCGCACGCTGTGCGCCAGGATGGCGATACGTGGGTCGTGCAGGGTTCCGTGAACGTGCGCGAGCTCAACCGTCAGCTGGGATGGGAATTGCCCACCGATGGCGCCAAGACGCTCAACGGGCTCGTGCAGGAACAGCTCGAGACGATTCCGGCTGCGGGCACAGCCTTCACGCTCGACCAGTACTCGATTGAAGTGATTGACGCCAATGACAACATGGTCGTCGAGGCGCGACTGAGTGAGGGCGAAGGCGTTAGCTGAACGCGGCGTCGAGCGCCTGCTCGAGGTGCGTCACGGACGGCACCTCGAGGCCCTCGATGGCGCGACGCGGTCGGTTCGCCTTGGGCACGATCGCACGCGTGAAGCCTTGCTTGGCCGCCTCGCGCAGCCGCTCTTCGCCGTAGCGCACGGGTCGAACCTCGCCGGCCAATCCGAGCTCGCCAAATGCCACGAGCCGCTGGTCGAGCGGCCGATCCCGAAAACTCGACACCGATGCGAGCAGTGCCGGCAGATCGCCCGCCGTCTCGTGGATGCGAATCCCGCCGACGACATTCACGAAGACGTCCTCGCCCGCCATCGACAGGCCGCCGTGACGCTGCAACACGGCCAACAATAGTGAGAGCCGGTTCTGGTCGAGACCCTGCGCGAGTCGCCGCGGGTGGCCCAGCGCATCGGCCACGAGCGCCTGCACTTCGATGAGCAACGGTCGGCTGCCCTCCCAAGTGACCGTAACGAGACTGCCAGCCACCGGGCGGCTGTCGCGCGACAGAAAAATCGCGGACGGATTGGTGACCTCGTGGAAGCCATCGTGCTGCATCGAGAACATACCCATCTCGCTGGCGGCACCGAACCGATTCTTGACGGCCCGCACGAGGCTGTAACGACTGCCCGGGTCACTCTCGAAGTACAGCACCGTGTCGACCATGTGCTCGACGACACGCGGGCCCGCAATGGTGCCTTCCTTCGTAACGTGGCCCACGACAAACACGGCCGTGCCCGTCGACTTGGCACAGCGCGTCAGCGCGCCCACGCATTCGCGCAGCTGCGCGACGGCACCCGGCGCCCCTGTCTGATTTTCGGCCACGAGCGTCTGCATGGAATCCACCACGAGTACGCCTGCGCGCTCGGCCGAAGCCGTGGCGATGATGGCTTCGACGCCCGTTTCGGCCAGCAGCGTGAGGCCGGCATCGCCAACACCCAGGCGGCGCGCGCGTGCCGCGACCTGCTGCACGCTTTCCTCGCCTGTGACGTAGAGCACACCCGAATCTGAGGCCAGTTTCGCGGCCACCTGCAGCAGCAGCGTGGACTTGCCCACGCCCGGGTCGCCGCCCAAAAGCACCACGGCACCCGGAACGACGCCACCGCCCAGGACACGATCGAACTCGCCGAAGCCCGTCGCAAGACGTCGTGTCGCGTCGCCACCATCGGCCGCAACCTCAGCCAGCCGCGCCACGGCGCGCTCCCCGGCGTAGCCGCCGCGACGCCCGCCGGATGCCACAGCGAGCGCCGGGGTCATTTCCTCGAGCGTGTTCCACTCGCCGCACTCGGCGCACTGGCCCTGCCATTTGGGTGCGACCGCGCCGCAGTCGCGACACACGTAGCGCGGGGATTTTTTCGCCATGTGAACTCCGTCACACCGGACAGTGTGATTTACCAGAATACGTGAAACTGCTACTTACTTCGCAGTAAGTTCCTGCTTTGCTTCCTAAACTTCGCAACGTTTATGAAGTCGCTGCTCAACATGACACTGGGTCGCCAGATCCAGCTCGCGGTCTGCGTGTTCGTGCTGCTCCCGGCTACGCTGGCGTATGGCCCCATGAGCGGGACCTTCGACCGCATCGACCTGGTGCTTCGCTCGGCCACCACGCCGTCGGCGGTCATTTCCGCCCAGGACGTGCCCGCCGTCGTCGACATCGGCTCGGGCGACGCAGAAGTCTACACGGCGTTGCTCGGTCGTATGGACCGGGCGGCGAGTGTCACCGTCGTCGACGTCCTCGACATGGCCGACCCGGCCCTGGTCGAGGCTATCCGCTACAACGGCGCCACCTACGTCACCGATGCCGTCACGGCCGAGGGCCAGGGCAGCACGGCACCCGTGCGCGCCGCAGCGCGCGGCATCGGCCATGCGAGTCTGCCGGACACTGCGGCCGAACGTCACGATGGACTCGCCGCCTGGCGGCTTTCAGGCACGCAGATGCGCGCCAGCGCCGCGCTGCTGCCGCTGCTGGCCGACCCAAGCTGGCGGGAGCGCAACCAACAGATCCAGACGCGACCCGATCTTTCGATCATCGCCAAGCGCCTGCCCCCTGTGGACGTGCTCGACGTCAACACGGTGCTCGCTGAACCCGAAGAGACGACCAACGCGCGTTTCAACGGCAAACACATTTTCGTAGGCTCCACCCAGCAGCGCGATGACGCACTGGGCGGCGGTGCGCTCAAACGCTTCGCGAGTTTCCATGCCGCGCTCGCCGGCAGCGAGACCCTGACGCGCCCCGACTGGGCCGACACCGCCGGCTGGCTGTTCATCGCACTCGGCACCTTCATGCTCGTGTCGGTGATGTGGCGCGAGTCACGCCGCGTCATCGCGTCGGTTGGCGCCACCGTGATCATCGTCGCGCTGGGCACACAGTGGCTGCTGGCGCACTACTTCGCCTTCCAGGTCGACGTGGCCCGCAGCGGCGTCGCGGTACTGGCCGGGTTCCTCGTCTGCTTCGTCATGACTCCCGACCGCAAGTCGAATCGCCGCGAGAGCTTCCGGGCCGGTCTGCGCTACCTGCGCGCGGGTCGCCTCGACGCCGCATTCGGCGTGTTCCAGACCTGCGCGCCGCACGCCTCGCTCATGCCAACACTCTACAAACTCGCCATCGCGTTCGAGAAGGAAGGCCAACCCGAGCAGTCGCGCGCCGTGTTTTCCTACATGGCCCGCCGCGACAAGGGCGCAGCCCCGGAAACCTCGGGCACCAGCCCCGCGCTGCGCCGAGGCAACAATGCGGTGCCTGATGCGATCCCCGAGATGCTCGACCGCTACGAAGTGCTGCGCCCGCTGGGCAAAGGCGCCATGGGCGGGGTTTTCCTGGGCCGAGACCCGCGCATCAACCGGCTCATCGCCCTCAAGATCGTGTCTTTCAAGGATATCGACGACGAAGGCGCCCGCGTAGCCGCCCGGGCGCGGTTCTTCCAGGAAGCTGAATCCGCGGGCCGCCTGACCCATCCGGCCATTACGGCCGTGTACGACTCGGGTGAGGTCGACGGCCTGGGCTACATCGCTATGGAGTACGTGCCTGGCGAGCAGCTCAACCACTTCACCAAGCCGGATGACCTGCTGGACCCGCTCATCGTGTTCCGCGCCATGATCCGAGTGGCCGAGGCGCTGCACTACGCCCACGCCGAGCATGTCGTGCACCGGGATATCAAGCCCGACAACCTCATTTTCGATGCCGCGACGGAGTCTCTGAAGATCACCGACTTCGGCGTCGCCAAGCTTGTCGACGCCGAACGCACCCAGACGGGCATCGTGCTCGGCACGCCCTCCTACATGTCTCCCGAGCAGGCGCGCGGCGATGACATCACGGGAAGTTCCGACCTGTTTTCACTTGGTGTTACCCTATACGAATTACTTACAGGGGATGTGCCGTTCCGTGGCAAGTCGATCGCCGAACTGATGTCGGCCATTGATAATAAAGCACCACGACCGGTCACCGAACTGCGTCCGGATCTGCCTGACGGAATCGACGCGTTCATGGAAAGGGCGCTGGCGAAACAGCCAGAAAACCGCTTTGCGGATGGAAACGAGATGGCTTTTGCACTGCGCGAGTGCACCTCGCGGTATTTCGTTCGCGCGGTCAACGCCTGAGCCTGCTTGATCATGACGCTCAAGGGCAAAATCCAGTTCTCCGCGGTCACCGATGCCGGCCGCGTGCGCGAGCACAACGAGGACGCCATCGCCACCAACTCCGATGCGGGGTTGCTCGTCCTGGCTGACGGCATGGGCGGCTACAACGCGGGCGAAGTCGCCAGCGGTATCGCGGTGAAGACGGTGCACGGGCTCCTCTCGGACGCGGTCATGCGCGAGAAGCGCGGTGACATCGAGACCACCACAGGCTTCATGCGCCAATCGATCGCACTGCGCGACGGCGTGCGCCGGGCCAACAAGATCATCCACCAGACGGCGCAGAGCCAGCCCCAGTGCGAGGGCATGGGCACCACAATCGTGTGTGCGTTGTTCTGGGACAACCGTGTGTCCGTGGCCCATGTGGGCGATTCCCGTATGTACCGGCTGCGGGATGGCGAGCTGACCCAGATCACGCTCGACCACTCGCTGCTTCAGGAACTCGTTGACCGGGGCTTCTACTCCGAGGAAGAGGCCCAGCGCTCAACCAATCGCAATTATGTGACACGCGCATTGGGCGTCGAAGCCCAGGTTGAGGTAGAAATTCAGGAATCAGCGGTTCAGGTGGGCGACATCTACCTGCTGTGTTCGGACGGTTTGCCCGACATGGTGGAAGATGAAGACATCCATTTAACCATAAGCACGTTTAGTGATAACCTTGAAACTGCTTGTAAACAGTTGGTTTCACTAGCAAATGAGCACGGCGGCCGGGATAATATCTCGGTGATGCTGGCGAGAGTAACGCAGGAGTTCCCGGCGAAACGGGGTCTGCTGAGCCGTTTGGGCAAGATGTTCGGCAAATAACCGGGCTCTGCCAGGGATGCAATTGGGGCGTTCGCACGCTGTGGCGTACGTTGTAAAAACCTAAGACAAAGTGAAACGACTATGGCACGGCTGGTCCTAAGCCTGGGTGATCAGGTACTCGCCGAGTACAACATGACCAAGGAGCGCTACACGATTGGGCGCCTCCCGGACAACGATGTACGCATCGACAATCCGTCGGTCAGCGGGCACCACTGCCTGATCATCAACATCCTCAACGACTCGTTCCTTGAGGATCTGAACAGTACCAACGGCACCTACGTGGGCGGCAAGCTCATCAAGAAGCACGCGCTGCAAAACGGCGACACGATCACGATCGGTCACCACCAGCTGCGCTACGTGGACAGCCAGGCTGCGGACCCCGAGCAGGAAGAGTTCGAGAAGACCATGGTCATCTCGCAGACGCGCCCCGACCCGGCCAAGATCCAGGCTGCGGCAGAGGCGCTGGAGCGCGCCGCAGGCGGCAGTGACAACGTTAAGGGCGACGATGACGCCGACGATGCTGAAGACGTGGCGCAGGCCACCTCGGCTGTCGACTCGACGTCGGCCGTCGATGCCACCTCGGCGATCACCGAAGCCATCGACAAGCCTTCAGCCCTGCCAACGGCCAAGTTGCAGGTGCTCTCGGGCAACTTCGCAGGCCGCGAACTGGAGCTTCAGAAAGCGCTGACCACGCTGGGCCGCCCCGGCGTCCAGGTGGCCGCGATCACGCGCCGCTCAGAAGGCTTCTTCATTGTTCACGTCGAAAGTGGCGAAGGCCACAAGGCGCCCAAGGTCAACGGCGATGAGCTGTCGGGCCAGGCGCGCAAACTCGAGGACAACGATGTGGTCGAGCTCGCGGGTGTGAAGATGGGCTTCTACCGCACCTGAGGCCCCGCCGTGGCGGCGCCTGCCGCCGCAATGCCACCTAGCGGTAGACGCGCGTGACGCGTTCACTAACGCGCGTGACGAGTTCGTAGGCGATCGTGTCGCAGGCTTGCGCTATCGCCTCCGCCGGCAAACCCGCACCCCAGAGGCGAACCGTGCTGCCCACGTGCGCATCGGGCACCTGCGTGACGTCGATACCCAGCATGTCCATGGACACGCGCCCAGCGATCCCCGCAGCCTGCCCATCCACGAGCACGGGTGTGCCGTCGGGCATGCGCCGGGGATAGCCGTCGCCATAGCCTGCAGCCGCAATGCCAAGCCGCATGGGACCCTTTGCAGTGTAGCGCCCCCCATAGCCCACGCGGTCTCCGGCCTCGAGGTCTCGGACCGCAATCAGCCGCGTCTCGAAGTCCATGACCGGCTTCAGGCCGAGTGACTCGGCGGCGACGCCTCCGAATGGCGAGATGCCATACAAGGCAACACCTGGGCGAATCCAGTCGCTCGCGGGCGGCACATCCGCACCCAGCGCTTCCGCGCGCAGGGCCGCTGGTGAATTCGCGAGGCTCACAACGCCGTCAAAACGGGCGAGGCGCGCCTCCAGTCGTTTGCGTTGTTCAGCGAGCTGCGCGCCGTCTTCGGCGTCGGCACTCGCGTAGTGACTCATGAGACGAAGCTCGGCCACCTGTGGCAGATCGCGCAACGCACGCTCCGCGTCATCCAGTGCCGCCACCGGGAAGCCAAGCCGGTTCATGCCGGTATCGACCTTGAGCCACACGGTGAAGCGCGCATCGGCGCGGTGCGCGGCGAGCAGCGCAATCTGCTCGGGCGTGTGTACGACAAGCTCGCAGCCCAGTGCATCTGCTGTGGCCATGCCGGGCGCGTCGAACACGCCTTCGAGCAATACGATGTCCGTGTCAACGCCCGCCGCCCGCAACGCCTCGGCTTCCTCGGGCCGCGCCACGGCCAGGCTGTCGGCACCGGACAGTGCACGCGCCACCTCGACGAGCCCGTGCCCATAGGCGTTGGCTTTGACCATAGCCATGACACACGTGTCAGGTCGTGCGGCGCGAACAACGCCCAGGTTGTGACGGAGGTGGTCGCGGTGGATGACCGCGCTGGCCGCAAAGCTCACGGGGACTCGCGGCGGCTCAGAACGCGCCGACGTCCTGCCCGTAGGCGTCGGGTACCCAGTTCTCGAACTTGGTGTACTTGCCGACGAAGGTCAGCGGGAACTCGCCAATGGGGCCGTTACGCTGCTTGGCGATGATGATGTCGGCCACGCCCTTGCGTACGGTTTCCTTGTCGTAGACCTCTTCGCGGTAGATGAAGCAAATGAGGTCGGCGTCCTGTTCGATGGCGCCCGACTCACGCAAGTCGCTCATCACGGGCTTCTTGTCGGTGCGTTGCTCCACGGAGCGGTTGAGCTGCGAAAGCGCGATCACGGGCACCTCGAGCTCACGGGCGAGCGCTTTCAGGGAGCGCGAGATCTCCGAGATCTCTGTCGTTCGGTTTTCGGCTGTACCGGGCACCTGCATCAGCTGCAAGTAGTCGACAACGATGAGGCCCAGCCCGTGCTCGCGCTTGAGTCGACGGGCCCTCGCGCGGACTTCCGTCGGCGACATGGCGGGCGTGTCGTCGATGAAAATGGGCGCATCGGACATGAGCTGCACTGCCGTATTGATGCGGTCCCAGTCCTCCTGTGGGAACTGGCCCGTGCGCAGGTGCGTCTGGTCGACGCGCCCCAACGAGGAAATCATGCGAAAGGCCAGCTGCTCCGAGCTCATCTCCATCGAATAGATGGCTGTAGGCTGGCGGCTGCCGATGGCCGCAGCCTCGGCAATGTTCACAGCGAAGGTGGTCTTACCCATCGAAGGGCGGCCCGCAACGATGACGAGATCACCGGGCTGCAGGCCCGCCGTCATCTTGTCGAACTCGGTCCAGCCCGTGGACAGCCCCGTGATGTCGCCACCACTTCTGTGTCGCTCGTCGAGCTGGTCGATGACATCCGGCAGGATGCTCTTGACCGCGGAAAACCCGCCTTTACGCGAACCGGCTTCAGCAATCTCAAAGACAAGGCGCTCGGCCTCGTCGAGCAGCTCAATGGCACGCCGGCCCTCGGGCTCAAACGCAGCGCCCGCGATCTGGTTGCCGGCGCCGATGAGGCTTCTGAGAATTGACCGCTCACGCAAGATCTGCGCGTAGGCGAATACGTTGGCCGCTGTGGGCGTGTCGTTGGCCAGCATGGCCAGGTAGTCAAGCCCGCCGCATTCGGCGAGATTGCCCTGGTTCTCCAGATGCTCGGAAAGCGTGACCACGTCGCAGGGCTGGCGCCGCTCGATGAGCGCGCCGATGCCCGCGAAGATGAGGCGGTGGTCGGGGCGATAGAAGTCTTCAGCCGTGAGCGTGTCGGCAACCTTGTCCCACGACTGGTTGTCGAGCATGAGCCCGCCGAGCACGGACTGCTCGGCTTCGATCGAGTGTGGCGGCACGCGCAAGGCGTGCTCGTCACGTTCGCTGAGCTCTACCGCGTTGACCATCCCCGGACCGGGTCGAGCCCGATCAGCCCTCCTGGGCGACGACGACCACAGTGGCCGTCACGTCGACGTCGGCGTGCAAGTGCAGGCCGATTTCGTGCTCACCCGTTTCACGGAACGCACCTTCGTCCGTCAGGCGGATTTCGGAGCGCTCGATGGGCAGGTCGGCCGTGTTGAAGGCTTCCGCGATGTCGATCGTACCGATCGAACCGAACAGCTTGCCTTCGGCGCCAACCAGGGCCGGGATTTCGACGCGGGCGCCTTCGAGCGTTTCGGCACGCGACTTGGCCGCGGCCAGCTCTTCGGCAGCCTTGGCTTCTAGCTCCGCGCGGCGCGCTTCGAACTCAGCCAGGTTAGCCGGCGTGGCCAGCGTGGCTTTGCCCTGCGGCAGCAGGAAATTACGGCCGTAGCCCGGCTTGACGGTGACCTTGTCACCGATACCGCCCAGGTTCTCGACCTTTTCGAGCAGAATGACTTCCATCGTTTCTTCCTCTCGCGCCGTAGCGCTTTTCTTCAGCGCGCCTGCCCCCGGGGGGCGACGCGAACCATATTAAACCAGGCGTCGACGTAACCGGCGACGCAAACGAGCATGACCGCAAACGGGTTGCCCAACAGTGTGGTGGCCAGCACGCCGTAAAACACGACAAGTGACCACTCCGGCCAATCAAAACGCTGACGTAGCCAGTGCATCAGCGCACAACCGTGCAGCCCGAACGCCAGCAGCAGCACGATGGCCGCGTTGGCACCGGGCACCCAGCCCGCGAACGAGCCGACTACCGCCAGCAGCACGAGCGCTGCGGCCAGTGCGCGACCCAGGTTGAGGTCACGAAACCGGCCAAACCGGGCCCGGCCCTTGTCAGTAGCGTGATCCCACATGGCGTAGCCACCCAGAATCGAAACGGCCAACGCGACGAAGGCCCAGCCCGCTGCCACGCCCGACATGTACTGCGCGATGAGCGTCACGCCTTCGCTGACTTCCTGGTCGCTCAGCTGCGAGAGCTGCGTACCACTCTCGCGAGCCGAGGCCAGCAGGTACTCGATCGCGTTCGTCCAGTATGCTGTCACATCGTCCACGGCCACGTAGAACGCCACCAGGACTCCCACAATGGCCAGTAACGAGGCCTGCAACGCCAACGTCAGCGACCCGGTGCGGCCCAGCACGGTAGCCATCAACATGGCCAGTGTGAGCGATACGCCAGCTGACACGAGGTAGACGAGCGCGATCGGGTCCGGATTGGCTATGACCTGAATCGCGCCAACAATGCCCCAGCCGCCCGCGATCCAGGGCAATGCCGCCATCGGACCAAACTGCAGCACGCCCGCCACGGCGATCATCGGTGCCATGAAATTGAGCAGCGGCACGATGAGCAGAAACGCTACGGCCAGGGTCAGCCGGTGACGTGACTGCAGCACCCAGACAGCGAGCTGCTTCAGCATGGGCCGATGGCGTCGCGGCGCGACGCGATCAGTGACGGTCGGTGTAGGGCAGCAGCGCCAGGTAACGCGCGCGCTTCACCGCGGTCGCGAGCTGACGCTGGTAGCGCGCCTTCGTGCCCGTGATGCGGCTCGGTACGATCTTGCCCGTTTCTGTGATGTAGGCCTTGAGCAGATTCAAATCCTTGTAGTCGATCTGATCGATGCCTTCGGCGGTGAAACGGCAGTACTTGCGACGACGTGAGTAACGGCTCATGCGCTGGCCTCCTCGGTTTCGGTTGCTTCAGCGGCAAGCGCTTCATCTGCAGGTGCTTCTTCGGCGGCTGCTTCTTCAGCGGCCGCTTCTGCAGGCGCTTCGCCTTCACCCTGCTCGGCTTCGCGGGCGCGCGCTTCTGCAGCCGCTTTCGCTTCGCGGCGGCGCGCGGTCTCGCGCTCTTTGGCTTTCTCGTCTTCAACGGCCTTGGCCATGGGCGAGGCTTCGCTGACGGCGTCGTCGACGCGCATGATCAGGTGACGGAGAACGGCGTCATTAAATTTGAACGCGCCTTTGATCTCGTCGATCGTCGGCTGATCGCATTCGACGTTCATGAGCAGGTAGTGCGCCTTGTGCACCTTGTTGATGCTGTGCGCGAGCTGGCGACGGCCCCAGTCTTCCTGGCGGTGGATCGCGCCACCGGCGTCCGAGATGAGCTTGCCGTAGCGCTCGAGCATGCCGGGCACCTGTTCGCTCTGGTCAGGGTGGACCAGAAACACGATTTCGTAGTGTCTCAAAAGAGGCTCCTTACGGGTTCGCCACCCGCTTCACGGTGTGGCAAGGAGTGAGCCTGCAACGCTGCCGCTGACTGCGACGACGCGCGCAAACCCCCAGATTGTGTCGATGTCGCCCGGGCCTGGCCCCGACGAGCCGCGCATTGTAGTCCGGCCGGGGGTGGCCCGGCAAGCGATTCAGCCGGCTTCTGTGCGCTGCCGAACGGCCTCGAACAGACAGATCCCTGTGGCCACCGAAACATTGAGACTCTCGACCTGCCCGGCCATGGGCAGGCGCACGCTGGCGTCACAGCGTTCGGCCAGCTCAGTCGCGACCCCAATATCCTCAGCGCCCAGGACTAAAGCGGCAGGGCCCGTGAAGCGGGCCGACCAGATCGGAGTCTCGGACTGGTCGCTGGTGGCCGTGCGGACCACGCCATATTCGCCGAGCCAGTCCAGCGTGCGGGCCAGCGAGGGCACCACCACGAGCGGCACCAGTTCGGCGGCACCACTGGCCACCTTGCGCGCCGCCGGGGTCAACGGCGCCGATCGGCGCTTGGGCACGATCACGGCCATGACGCCGGCCGCCTCGGCCGTGCGCAGGCAGGCACCCAGGTTGTGCGGGTCCTGCACACCGTCGAGCAAGAGCAGCAGCGGCGCCCCGCCCTCGCCTAGCGTCGCTTCAATCTGACTGCGCAGGCCCGCCTCATCGAGCGGTTGCAGATCGGCGAACTCAGCTACGACCCCCTGATGCGTGGTGCCTTTGGCCATGTCGTCGAGGCGGCGATTGCGCACTCGCTGCACCGCCACACCTGCAGCCTTGGCCGCTTCGGTCAGCTCGAGCAAGCGCGGGTTCTTGACCCGTTCATCGACATACACGCGCCGCAGCTTGTCGGGCATGGTGTCGACGAGCCGTGCCACGGCGTGAATGCCGGCGCTGTAACGGGAGTGCGCCATCAGCGACGGCCGCGGCGGCCTCCACGGCGGGCCGCGTCGTCGCGCTTGCCCCCAAAGGCCGGGTGATGATCGTAAAGCACGAAGTCGATCTGCCGGGTCTCGAGATCGACGCGGTCGACAATGACCTCGACGCTGTCGCCCAGCGTGTAGGACTGACCCGTGCGGCTGCCCACGAGGCGCTGTCGCTCGGGCTCGTGCTCGTAGTAGTCATTGCGCAGGCTCGACACGTGCACGAGACCGTCCACCTGCAGCTCGCCGAGCTGCACAAACAGGCCAAAGTGCGTCACGCCCGAGATAATGCCCTCAAAGCGTCCGCCCAGGTGCTTTTGCATGTACTGACATTTGAGCAGTGCCTCGACTTCACGCGTGGCGTCCTCGGCCCGCCGTTCGCGTTCCGAGGTGAGCTTGCCGAGCTGCTGCATACGGTCGGCGCTGTAGCCGTAGGCGCGCGCCTTGCCACCGCTGGTCATGTGACGGATCGCCCGGTGCACGAGCAAGTCCGGGTAACGGCGAATCGGCGAGGTAAAATGCGCGTACTGATCGAGCGCCAGGCCAAAGTGGCCGATGTTGTCAGGCGTGTACTCGGCGTGCGCGAAGGTGCGCAGCAACGCCATATTGATCGCGTAAGCGTCGGGACGGTCCTGCACAGACGCCATGAGATTGCGCAACACACTGGGCTTCGGGTGTGCCGCATGCGGCACCTTGAAACCGAGCCCCACCATGTAGGCGCGAAACTCCTCGAAGCGCTCCTCGTCGGGCTTGGCGTGCACGCGAAACAGCGCCTGCACCTTTCTGCGTGTGATGAATCGTGCAGCCTCCACGTTCGCCGCGATCATGCACTCTTCAATGAGACGATGCGCGTCGTTGCGCGGCGCCGAAATGATGCGCTGCACGTCGCCGGCGTCATCAACGCGGATACGAAGTTGTGGCAGGTCGAGTTCGATGGCGCCGCGTTTCTTGCGGCGCTTGGCGAAGGCCTTGTAGAGACCATGCAGCGCATCGACTGAAACGGCGATGTCGCCTTCGATCTCCGCGTGCGCTTCGCCCTCGAGATAACGGCCGACGGTGCTGTAGGTCAGGCGCGCGTGGGAACGCATGACGGCATCATAAAAGCGCGAGCGCGTGACCTCGCCCTGTGCGCTCACGGACATGTCGCAGACCATGCACAGCCGGTCGACCTTGGGGTTCAGCGAACACAGGCCGTTCGACAGCACCTCGGGCAGCATAGGCACGACGCGGTCCGGGAAGTAGACGGACGTGGCGCGCTTGATCGCCTCTTTGTCGATCGGGCTGTCGGGCGTCACGTAATGCGCCACATCTGCGATGGCGACCACGAGGCGCCAACCACCATCCTTACGCGGTGCCGCAAACACGGCGTCATCGAAGTCGCGGGCATCGGCACCATCGATAGTGACGAGTGGCAGTTTGCGCAGGTCTTTCCGGCCCTGTTTGGCACGCGTGGGCACCGTGCGCCCAAATGCCTTGGCCTGCTCTGCAACGGCGCGCGGCCACTGGTGCGGAATACCGTGGGCGTGAATCGCAAGGTCGGTCGGCATACCGCGCTTATCCGGCGAACCCAAAACCTGCGCGATGCGCGCGGTGGCCTGCGCCTCGCGCTCGGGGTAGTCGAGAATTCTCGCGACCACCATTTCGCCGGCCTTTGCACCGCCGTGCTCACCTTGCGGAATCAGCACACGTTGCGTCAGGCGGGGGTTGTCGGGAATCACAAGCCCAATGCCACGCGCACGAATGTACTTGCCCGCCACCTCAGTGTGCGCGCGTTCGAGGATGTCGACGACACGGCCCTCGGCGCCGCGACGCGTGCGTTTATGGACCTTGCCTGCCACGCGGTCGCCGTGCATCAGGCGCTGCATCTCGCGTGGCGACAGGTACAGGTCGTCGCTATCGTCGTCGGTGACGAGAAAGCCAAAGCCGTCTTTGTGCGCACTGACGTTGCCGGTCACGAGGTGCAGGCGTTCGGCCAGGCAATACTCTTCGCTGCGGTTCAGATGGATTTGTCCGGCGCGGAGTGCCCGGGTCAACACCTCGTTGAGCTTTTTGCGGTCTTTGCGCGTGCGGATGCCGAAGTGCTCGGCAAGCGCGTCATAGTCCATGGGGCGGCCGCACTCGGTGAGCACGTCCAGTATGGCGTTGCGGTCGGGGATACGGTGGGCGTAGCGGTCTTTCTGACGGGTCAAAAGGGATCTCGGGATTCGGTTGCTGGTAGGATTGACAGCCTGCAGGGGCTCGGCTAATGTTCGCGGCCCGCTCGGGGCCGTAAGTGTAACGGTTCCACCTTGCCCAGGTGGCGGAATTGGTAGACGCGCATGGTTCAGGTCCATGTCTACGAAAGTAGGTGGAGGTTCAAGTCCTCTCCTGGGCACCAAACCCAAAGCGCCGGCCTGTGGCCGGCGTTTGTCTTTGGCACCCATGAGAGCCGTCCGCCAGGGTGCCAATCCGCCGAAGTTGCAGCTGCAGTGATCGGGAAGCGTTACGCAGCGTCTTCAGCGCCGTGCTGCGACCGCACGTGGTTCAAGTCCTCTCCTGGGCACCATTCTCAGAACGCCGGCCCTGCGCCGGCGTTCGCGTATCTGATACCCGCCTCCCAGTTTGCCGCGCCATGAATGTCGCGATCGCCACGCTTGTGTTCATCGCAAGCCACGTCGTGATCGCCCGCACGGGTCTCAAGCCCTGGCTCACAAAAAAGATCGGGCCTCGCGGCTACCTCGCAGCCTACTCGCTGCTTTCCCTCGCACTGCTCGGCTGGGTCATCGTGGCACTGCTTGCCGCACCGCGCGCAGTGCTCTGGGCCGCGCCTGGCTGGAGTTGGGCTTTCGCCGCTATTGCGTCGCTACTCGGCTTCATGCTCATTGGCATCGGCGCCCTCTCGCCCAACCCATTGTCGGTGAGTTTTCGCGACGCAGGCTTTGATCCCGAACGGCCCGGCGTTGTCGGCTGGGTACGCCACCCACTACTTCTTGGACTGACGTTCTGGGCCATTGCGCATGTGCCCGCCAACGGCGATTGGCCAAGCCTCGCACTCTTCGGCGTGAGCGCGGCATTCGGTCTGCGTGGCATGTATCGCGTCGGGTTAAGGAAGCGACAGCAATTGGGACCGGCACGCTGGACGTCCATGACGGCAGCACGCGGCCACGTCGACACACGGGCCGTGGCCGGCGCGTTGGCCGGAACCGCGCTTTGGGCGATCGCACTCTTCGCGCACGGCGCCTTATTTGGCGCCAACCCACTGGCCGTGCTGCGCGCGCAACTGGGGCTGCTGTGAACGCGCTTTCGGCGACAAAATGCGATTGCGATGAACCTTTGGGCGGGCTGTAACGACCTTTAGATCATGAGCACGGCACATCACAACGCGAATACGCAGCGCCTGTTCGACGAGTACCTCGTGCTCGCCGTACGTTCCGGTGACCGCGCTGCCGGTGAGCGACTTGCGGCGCGCTGGCGGCCGCGGCTGCTGCGCACAGCGCGACGTCTCGTTGGAGACAGCACAGCCGCCGAGGATGTCGTGCAGGACACCTGGATTGGTATTGCGCGGGGCATCTCGCGTCTCAAGGACCCGGCGCGATTTCCGGCCTGGACGTTCGGCATTCTGCAACGGCGCTGCGCCGACCATCACCGTCGCCACTACCGCGAGCGCGAGCGCGACGCGACGCTGGGCGACAGTGACGGCGCCACTGCGTCGCGCGCGGAAGCGCGGCTCGAACTCGACGACGCCTTTGCTCAGCTGACCCATGAGCACCGCACGGCTGCAGTGCTCTTCTACGGCGAGGGACTGACACTCGCCGAAATCGCAACCGCGACGGCTGTGCCGTTGGGCACCGCCAAGTCGCGACTGTTTCACGCGCGCAGGCAACTGCGCGATTTGCTCGAAGGAGACCCGTCATGACCGACGATTTCGACAAAAGACTGTTTGGCGAGTTGACCGCCGACGATGCTGCGTTCCTGGAACGGCTTGAAGAAGACCGCGGTCTTTACTCGCAAATGGCAGACACCTTTTCTGGCCCGATGCGCTACTGGACCGTGTTTGCCTTCGTATTGAGCCTCGCCTTTTTCATTGGCGCGATCTACGCGTTGACTGAGCTGTGGGCGGGACCGCCACTGCGCGAGAGCCTGCTCTGGCTCGCCATGTTTGGCTGGCTCGTGCTGGCCGTCGCGATGATCAAGATCTGGTTCTGGATGCGACTCAATCAAATCACGCTGTTGCGCGAGCTCAAAAAGATCGAGCTGCAGGTGTCACGGCTGTCGCCGCACGACAGCTGACTCAATTTGCGAACCGCGGATAGCGCGCGGCGACCAGCGCCTGGAAACGCGGGTCGTCGCGCAGCGGGTCCCAGGACGGCTCAAACGGCAGATAGCACAATCCGAACTCGCCCTTTTCGTTGGCGAGCTCAAGCCAGCGCATCGCCTCATCGTGGTCACCGAGCGCGGCATAGGTCATCGCAAGATGCGACTCCGCGATCCGCGTTGAGCCCGCCAGCGTCTCATTGAGAATCGTACGGGCACGATCCGTCTGACCCTCACGCGCCAGCATCATGGCGAACAGCAGCCGCGTGCGCGGTTGCGCCCCTGGCGCCTCGGCCAGCGGCTGCAATCTGGCGATCCCTTCCTCAGCTTGACCCAGTCGCGACAGTTGCACGGCGAGCACTATTCTCGAGTGGGTGTAGTTTGGTGCGATCTCAACAATCTGCCTCGCCAGATCCAGCGATCGCTCATAGGCGGAGAAGCTGCCGTAGTGACCCGATGCGGCTGCCATCTCACCGACACTTCCGGGATACAGACTGAGCAAGCGCTCTATGTAGACGAACGCGGCGTCGCGTCTGCCAGTGAGCATGTAGTAGCGCACCACGCCCTGATGCCGGAGGTCTGGGTCAGCCGCTAATGCGCGCTCATAGGCGGCTTCAGCGAGCGCCATGTCGGCCTGCACGCAGGCGTAGTGGTCACCCAGGGACGCCTGCGCCATCGCATGATTGGGGTCGAGCGTGACCGCTCGCAGCAGGGCATCGCGCGTACCCTCATGCGCCTCATCGGGCGACAGGAACCCCTGATGCGATCCCGCGTAGGTGTACATATCGCCGAGCCGAACCCAGGCATCCGTAAAGCTCGGGTCGATTTGCGTCGCCTGACGCATGTACTCGATGCCAAGCGCCATACGATCCGGTTGGTTGTAGGCGTACTCATGCAATCCCAGGGAAAACAGACGATAGGCCTCAAGGTTGTCCGTTGGCGCTATGATCAGCCGGGCCTGCGCAGTATCCAGCGACACAGCTGTAGCTGGCACCACCGCGGGCAGGTCCTCCGCGACGGCGCGCAACAGCGCCTCACGCAAGGCCAGCGTGCCTGGCTCAGCCGGCTGCAATGACCGGTCGACAGTGGGCGCCGAGTTGGCGCGCTCGGAGATCCTGAGCCTGGCCTGCAGCGCGCCCGCCTCGTCGGCAATTGTGGCCTCGACAACGACATCGGCCAGGTCCTCACCATTCGCCACGCGGTAGCTTGCTGCCGGGTCAAGCACCCGCAGACCCTCGACGTCGTTCAACATCGTGCGCAGCTCACCCGTCAGGGCAAAAGCAGTGGGCGCCAGGCTGGCATCAGACGCCACGGGCAATACCGCCAACCGCGGTGGCCCAACCGTGGCGTCCACGCCTTCGGTCTGCTGCGTGGCCGCAAGAAACGTCATCACAGCAACCAACAGCAGCGCAGCAGCAGCGGCCAACACGCGACCAGAACCGGCCGCGGACGGCGCTGCGGGCTCGACGGCGTTCAGGGGCTCGCTGGTGGCAAACCGCGGCGCTTGCGTGAGGCGGTACCCCATCTTCGGCACCGTCTCGATGAGCTTGTTGCCGCCGTTGTTGTCGCCCAGCGCCCGCCGCAGCAGTGACATGGCGTTCGAAAGCGATTGATCACCGCCGGGCGCGTTAGGCCAAATGGCGTCGATGAGCGCTTCGCGGCGCTGTACCTCACCGGGTTGCCTGGCCAGCACAATCAGGAGCGCCATGACCCGAGGCTCGACCGTATTGGTCGCGCTTTCGTGTCGGATCGTGCGTGCGACGGGATCGACGTCTCGTCCACCGATCGCGAACGGTCGATCCCATTCGGCCGGCCACATGCTGACGTTTGACATAGGGGGCTCGCTTTCTGTTCGGCAGCAACTACAGACGCGCGGCGGCGATAGGCTCATATTAGTCACCGCCGAGAAGAACGCCAGCCCTGACGCGTCTTTGGCGTGCTTGTCGCAGTTTCGCGATCAGACAGGTATCAGACACCCATCTGGGTTGTCCCTTAGAGCCGCAAGAACGTGCCTGGCGGTACGATCACGCGGGCGCCCGCCGCTTTTTTGGGGCAGCACCTCGCCCCCCAGCGCATGACACAATTCGACGCCGAACCCGTTTTTTGCAAGATTTGCTGTCAGGCGCGATTTTCAGGAGACCCCGCCATGCCAACATACACACAACACCTCGGCGTACTCGTCGGCGCTGTATTGCTGGCCGCCTGCGCGCAATCTCCCGTGGCGGCTGATGCCGAATCGCGCGCTGCAGGACCCTGCGACTCGCGAGCGCACGCTGGGCTCGACTTCTGGGTGGGTGACTGGACCGTGAGCTGGACGGGTCCCAGCGGCAAAACCCTGACGGGGACCAACCGGATTGATCGCGACACCTACAGCGGCTGCGTGGTTAGAGAGCGCTTTGACGGGCGCCCCGGCCTCGGCCTGCAGGGTACGAGTGTTTCTGTCTACGACGTCGCGGCCCGCACCTGGCGTCAGACCTGGGTCGACAACCAGGGCGGCTACATCGCACTCACGGGCGGCCCCAAGCCCGACGGAACGTTTTCGCTACAAACCGCATTCGCGCCCGATCAGCCCCGGTTTCGCATGACCTGGAGTGACATCCAGGACGACAGCTTCATTTGGCGCTGGCAGCGCCAACAGGCGGGCATGAACGACTGGGAAGACCGCTGGGTGCTCTACTACACGCGGCGTTGAGGTAAAAAAAAGCGCGACCGCCCACAGGCGGCCGCGCTTCGGTTTACTGACGCGGCACTCAGGCGTCTTCGTCGAGCGCGCGCTCGATGATCAGCTTGAGATGCGCGACGTGCGCCTTGGTCGACAGGTCGGCACCGCGCTTGCGTGAGATCGTGTCGTCAATCTCACCGAGCAGATACACCGCCATTGACCGCGTCAGGTTGTCGTAACCGCCGTTGCCCTTGACCACGGTGGCCAGTCGGTTCACGTAATCGACCTGGAGGTTCTGACGAACGGTATTAACGTTGCCACGCGCATCCGCCGCAAAGATCGCATCCGTAAGTGATTCCATGGCCTCGGCCAGCGAGTACTCATTACCGTACAGCGCCGAGTCACTGAGGCGTTTGGTCACCGACGGGTGCATCAGGTGGTTGAGCACCGACGTCTGCACTGCGAGCATCGTGTCGTGAATCTTCGGGTCTTCGGTGCTGCCGAAGAGATTGAAACCACGGCGCTGTTGCGCAAGGTAGCGGTAGGTCCCCGCCGCAGGGTCGAGTACGTCAGGTGCGAACACCTGGTCCGTCAGTACCTGCATCGCTCGGCGCTGCGTTGCCGCGTCGATCACTGTGTAGGCTTCGCCACCACCGGGCTGCCCCACCATGGCGCGGTTGATCTGAACACCGCCAACGTAGCGCGACACGACAGCCGCAGACCGAGCCCAGCTGCGCATCAGGGTCGCGAATACATCGTGCGTCTCCTGGTACGACTCACCGGCAGCCGGTAAGGTCTCGGGCAGCTTTTCAAGCGCCTCTCCGATCAGGGTCATCCGTGTCGATGCGTAGCCGATAGCATCGCTCGACATATCGTAGATGTTGACGCGGGGATCTATGGCTTTGCCGGGCGAACGCATGTCGTCGGCATCATTGCCGAAAGCTAACTCGGGTTCCGTCGAACGCGCGAGATGCGCATCGCGGACATCCGGGTCGTCCATTTCGGGCGCGTAGCCGAACTGGATGGCCCAGTCATCATAGGGGCCCGGTGCGATCGTGTAGAACAGGGTCTGCGTCGTGCCCTTGGGCGCGAAGTTCACAGCGGGGTAGTCCATGACCGAGCCCGCGAGCACCGTGTCCACCACGTCGCCGTCAAACACTTCATCGGCGCCCAGCAACTGCGTGGCTTTCATGTTGTGGTTGAGACCCAGCGTGTGTCCGATCTCGTGGAGGATCAGGTAGTACATGCTGTCTCGAACGAGCTGCTCTTCGATCGGTCCCGAGAAATCACCGGAAGCCGCCGCGATGGCACGGGCCGTGCTCGTCTCGGCGCGCAGGCCGTCGGCCAACGTGCAAAACTCCAATCCGTGCAGGTGCGGAACTGGTGATTCGAACAGCGTCGATGCGTCACTGAGCAGATGGCGCGCAAAGCTGTAGCGGTTCAGGAACGAGTACTCGAGCATGATGTCCGCGCCGAGAATCTGGCCCGTGTAGGGGTTGGTGAAGCTCGGCCCGTAGCCCCCGAACGGCGGGTTCGGCGACGAAGTCCAGCGCAACACGTTGTAACGAATGTCGCCTGCATCCCAGTCGGCATCGTCGGGCTGCACCTTGACGGCAACCGCGTTCGAGAAACCGGCCTTCTCAAATGCCAGATTCCACTGCAGCGCCGCGTCGCGAATCATGTCGCGGTACTCGACGGGCGTCGTGTTCTCAATCCAGAAGGTGATTGGCTCAACGGGATCCGAAACGGCCGCCGACGGGTCCTTCTTGACCAGATTCCAGCGGGCGATCGGATCGCGGTACGGTGTCGCGCTGAACGAGGTCAGGTCCGTGATGTAATCCGTGAAAAAGCCCACGCGCGGATCGTCGAAACGCGGTTCGAAGTCGTTGTCGGGCATCGCGATGAGGCTGTGCACGACGCGTACGGCAACGTGGCGCCGGTCGGTAATGTCACCACCTGTGCGGCCCACAGGCGCGCCGTTTGAGTACACATATTCGGACTCGAAGTCCGTGTTCTGCGGGTAGCTGCGTGTCGCCAGGACGCGGCTTGCGCTGTCCGACAGGCTGCCCAGCTTGAACCTCTTCGGGTCCGCATCGGGATTGGGCGACGGCTTGACCTGCAGCATCGCCTCGGTCTTGAAGAGCTTGTCGCCGTTGATCAGCAGTGCGCCCGTCTCCTCGTCCTCGGCGAGGATTTTCTCAGTGGCGAGGATGGCGTCACTGATATTCGCCGTCTCGGCCTTGGCCAGTGCGTTGTCGGGGTCGAAGTAGTAGCGCGTATTGTGCGCGACGACTTGAACCGTGTCGTAGAACCGGCGGAATGTGATGACCTGGTTCGCGAGGTAGGCGCCACGGAAGTAGCCCGTCTGTACCACACCGTCGGTCGCCTGGGCGAAGTAGATCATCTCGCGGTCGAGCCGATCGGCCTCGAGCAACAGCTTGATGCCACCGGCCTTCTCATCGCGGAACACGGTGATAAAGCCGTCCTGGCGCGCGTGGTCTTCGGTGAGCTCGGCGATGGTCTTCTCTTTGTCGCCTTTTTCCTTGTCGTCGTCTTCGGCGGCAGCCGTGGCAGCAAACACCATAAAGAGTGCCGCCAGGAGCCAATTCCTGGAATTAATCATGGGTGAGTCCTGTCTTGCGGCGGGCGATGAACGCCCGCGGTCTTCTTCTAAGCGAGCCGGCAACGATAGCACGGCGGCGTCTGGGCCCGACTCAGTCGCGGAGCTTGGACGCGTCGAACAGCGTCACGATCCGCTGCGCGAACATCAGGTCGCCGTCGATCTTGAGTTTGCCTGTCATAAACGCAGTCATGCCGTCGAGTTGCCCGGAGAGCATGGACACGAGGTCGTCGTCGGCCATGGTGACCGCGACCGTGTAGTCGCTGGCCGTGCCCTCATGTACCGCAGCAGCACCGTCCTTGACCGTGACGTAGCGCGGTGTGGACGTATTGAACTGGATGGTCGCATTGACGCCGGCCGCATTGGTCGCATTGAGCGCGTCGGGCAGGCGTGAGAACAGATCGTCGAGGTTCATCGGGGCTCCGATTCTTAAGCGGCCCCGAAGCGTAACGCAGGACGACGGCAAAATCTCGCCCCGGGGTCTGCGCGAGGCCGGCCGTCTGTGACTGTCGTCACGCCAAAACCTGAGTCACCACGATAAGTTAAGGCCCTTCCCCAGGAGCTCCCGATGCCCGACTTCGCCCAGCTCGCCCCCCCTGCCTTCGCAGCCATCGCGGCTGTTGCCGTGGCGCTGGCGGCCGAATGTTGCGTGGGCGTGGCATGGCTCGCGGCGCGACTGCCCTGGGGGCGAAAGGCTGAGAGGCCCCTGTTGCGCGAGCCGGGGAATCGGTTCGTACGTGCGCGTCGCCGGGCGCTGGCCGAAGCGCTGGCCTGTGCCGCAGCCATCGTTGCGGGGCTGACCGCCGCCATCGTTGCGGCCCTGGTGACGGGCCAGGCGATTTGGCAGCCGGCAACGGCCGCGGTCATTGGCGTCACGCTTCTGCTCGGCCTGTCGTTGCGCATGCTTTTGTTGTTGCGCCGTGCGCGTAAGCTCTCGCGCTACCGCGACACCCGGCGTCGGGTCGCCCAGGCTCTTGGCGCCATCGGCGGCGAGCACGACCGCGTCTATCACGACGTCAATGATGGCAAGGGCAACGCAATCGATCACGTTCTGGTGGGCAACCAGGGCGCCTTCGCCATCATTATCGCCGACGTCTCGCGCGCCCGCGGTGACGGTTTGCTGCGGCGCAACGGCCGACAGCTGCGTCTCGGCGACGAACTGCGTTACATCGACGAGGCGGCCGTGCAACGCCACATTTCGACGCTGCAACACGAGCTGAGCAAACCGTTTGGCCGCGTGCTCGCCGTCCGCGGCGTGCTCTGCGTGCCAGGCTGGCGCATTGACGACAATCGCGGCGACGAATTGCTGGTTGTCGGCGTCAGCGATGTGATGATGCTGCAGGGCTGGAGAACCGCGCGTGACGCCTTCATGAACGACGACGTACAGGCGCTTCACGTCATGCTCAGCGAGCGGGAGACGGGCCTGCCCGTGCCCACGCGGCGTGCGGCGCCCATCGGCAAGATCGATCGAGAGGCACCGCCATCGGCGGACGCTGTCGGGGCCGGCCGCACGGCCTAGCACCGCGCTACGAGATGGGCTTCACCACCGCGCCCAGCGACTCGCGTGCGACCAACTCCAGGAAGGCATCACCGAGCCGCTCGGTCTCGGCAACCACGCGCCGCCAGTTGGCGAGGCGCCTGGCCTCGTCGAGCCTGCGAAAATCGTTGCGATCGGGAATCCGGCCGCCCGGCAAACGCGACACGAATTCCTGCGAGGGTGCCAGCAACACGACCCGGTCCAGGTACTCGGGCCGCGGCTTGCGCGAGGGCTGGCGCTTGTCGAACCACCCCGGCGTCAGGTGCTCGTAGAAGTGCGGGTACAGCGTAATGCCGGAATCGCAGGACAGCGGCACGTCGAAGTGGTAATCGGTGATACCGCCATCGCGGTAGGTGCCGGGCCGCGCACCCGGCAGTGGCTTCACGCCGGCCAGCACAAACGGGATTGCGCCTGACGCCAGCACGGCGGGGCCGACATTGTCGGCAGCCAGGGCAACGTGTTCGATCGGCAGGTCATCGACATCGAAAAACGGTGGGCGCTCGCGCGGATCGTGCACGAGCGTGCGCACAAAGAACGCGCCCAGGGCTTTGCGGGAAACCTTGTTGGCGAGCATTGCCGCTGTGAGCCCGGCCGCCAATGGCAGCGGGTGTTCGCTGGCCGACAAATGCCTCGCCCGATTGACCATGACATGCGAGCGGAACACGGGGTGGTTCACAATCTCCTGAGCGCCCGCCTCGCCAATCACGTTCTCGAGAATCGCGCGGCTGACGCGCGTGATCTCGTCGCGGTTCGGTTTCTCGCTGTAAGTCTGCGTGAGGTAGGCATGCTCGAAGCGCTCGAGCGCGGCCATGGGATTGTTCTGGGCGTAGCAGCTGAACCGCCAGGCCCCGATCGAAGAACCCAGCAAATGAACCGGCGCGGTGTATCGTGGCACGACCTCGCGAATCAGCGCGCGATCGAGGCCCGCCAGCACGAGCCACTTGGCGCCACCAGACGCGCCCACCATCATGCGCACGTCGGCGGGGTCGAAGCCGTTGTTCTCGATGTGGGCGCGCGCTGCGGGACCCGCGCGCACGGCAAGCGACGTTGGCAGCGCGCTCACGAGATGACCGCGGGACTAGCCTGTGATCGGGTCGCGGCGAACGATGGTTTGTTCGCGCCCCGGACCCGTCGACACGATATCGATCGGTGTGTCGACAATGGCCTCGATGCGGGCCAGGTAGTCGCGCGCGGCCTGTGGCAACGCGTTGTACTCCGTGATGCCGACCGTAGAGCTTTGCCAGCCCGGCATGTCTTCATACACAGGCTCGACCTCGGCGTAACGGTCGACAATAACGGGTGGCGTGCTGATCACCTCATTGTCGATGCGGTAGCCCACGCAGATGCGGATGGTCTCGAGCTCATCGAGAACATCGAGCTTGGTGACACAAAGGCCTGTAACACCGGAGTTCACAATCGAGCGCGACAACGCCACGGCGTCGAACCAGCCGCAACGACGCGGCCGCCCCGTGGTGGCACCGAACTCGGCACCGACACGCGCGATGTGTGCGCCCATGTCGTCGTGCAATTCTGTCGGGAACGGACCGGCACCCACGCGCGTGGTGTAGGCCTTGACGATGCCCAGCACAAAGTCGAGCTGGTTCGGGCCGATGCCCGTACCGGTCGAGGCAGCGCCCGCAACCGTGTTGCTCGATGTCACGAACGGGAACGTCCCGTGATCGATGTCGAGCAGGGTGCCCTGCGCGCCTTCGAACAGAATGGCGTCGCCGGCTTCGTGAAGGGCGTGCAGCGTGCCCGTGACGTCCGACACGAGCGGCGCCACGCGCTCCGCGTGACGCATGGCTTCATCCAGCGTCTCGTTGAAATCGACGATGGGTGCGCGGAAGTAATGCTTGAGCACGAAGTTGTGGTAGTCGAGGATCTCGCCGAGCTTGGCCGCGAATTGCTCGCGCAGGAACAGATCGGACACGCGTAGCGCGCGACGCGCCACCTTGTCTTCGTAGGCTGGGCCGATGCCTCGCCCCGTCGTGCCAATCGCGGCCGCACCGCGAGCACGTTCGCGCGCCTGGTCGAGTGCGACGTGTGAGGGAAGAATCAGCGGGCAGGCCGGGCTGATACGCAGGCGCTCGAATACGGGAACGCCCTGCTCGACGAGGCCGTCCATCTCTTCCATGAGCGCGGGCAAGGACAACACGACCCCGTTGCCAATCAGACACTGCACGCCATCGCGCAGAATGCCCGACGGAATCAGGTGGAGCACCGTCTTGTGACCGTCGATGACGAGTGTGTGACCCGCGTTGTGGCCACCCTGGAAGCGGACCACGGCGCTGACCCGGTCGGTCAGCAGGTCGACGATCTTGCCCTTGCCTTCGTCACCCCACTGGGTACCGACCACGACGACATTTCTGCCCATGTTCTCGTTCCGTTCTTTGTTATTGCGTCGCGGGCCTAGCGCGCGCCCGTCACGGTGACCAGCAGCACGACCCCTAGGAACATGATGATGCCACCGACCGTGCGAATGCCACTGTCCGGCATCGACGCGAGCTGCGCGACGGCGCGCCGCCAGGCCCGCGGTGCCGCAAACGGCATCATGCCCTCAAAAATCATGAACAGCGCGATGCCGATGAGGATCAGCGACCACTCCACGGCACAGCCTCGCTACTCGCCGTCGCGGTTCTTGAGGTAACGGAAGAAATCGCTGTCCGGATCGATCACGAGCAGATCACCCTCTGCGCCCAGCGACTGCCGGTAAGCCTGGAGGCTGCGGTAGAACGCGTAGAACTCGCGGTCGGCGTTGTAGGCATCAGCATAAATCTTGGCGGCGCTCGCATCGCCCTCACCGCGGATACGCTCTGCATCGCGGTAGGCCTCGGAGCGAATCACCGTGGCTTCACGATCGGCCTGGGCACGCAGCTCTTCGGCCTCTTCCTCGCCCTCTGCTCGAAGCTGCTGCGCAATTCGGCGACGCTCCTCCTGCATGCGTCGGTAGACCGAGCCTGCGACCTCCGACGGGAACTCGACCTGCTTGACGCGCACATCGATGAGCGTGATGCCGAGCTCGTTCGCCAGCGCAGAGGCCTCGGTCATCATGTCCTGCATGAGCTCGTTACGCTCCAGCGAGATCACTTCCTGCATGGTGCGCTTGGCAAACTCGGTGCGGATCGCCGCGCGAATGATCTCAAGCAGACGCTGCTCGACGACACTTTCAAGGCCGCGGGTCGAGATGTAGTAGGTCTCGGGTTCCGCAATGCGGTACTTGACGAAGAAATCGACGTCGGCCGGTTTCTTCTCGGTCGTGAGGATTTCCTCGGGGCGCGGCGCGATCGTCAGGACCTGATTCGAAAATTTGAGGATCTCGTTGTACACGGGGATCTTGAAGTACAAACCGGCCTCGTAGTCGCTCTTGACGATTTCACCGAAGCGCAACTTGATCGCATGCTCACGCTCGTCGACGGTGAACGCGGTCAGCCCGAGTCCAACGAGGATCAGCCCCAGCACCACCAGGATTGAAGACACTGTGGATTTCATCGGCGGTTCCTCCGGTCACGTGAGGTATTGCGGGCCGCTTCGTTCTCCTGCACGGCCGTGGGATTGGCCGGTGCCGTCGGCAGCCCACTGTTGCTGCCTGTGGTCGCCCGGTTGCCGCGCCCGGCGTTCTCGATGAGCTTGTCCACGGGCAGATAGAGCAGGTTGCCCTCGCCGTCCGCATCGAGGAATACCTTACTCGAGTTCGCGTAAACGAACTCGATCGCATCGATATAGAGACGCTCGCGTGTGACTTCGGGGGCGGCGCGGTATTCGGCGAGCAACGCCGTAAAGCGCGCCGTATCACCCTCGGCATCATTGATGACGCGCGCCTTGTAGGCCTCGGCGTTCTCGACCTGGCGCTTCGCGAACCCACGGGCCTCAGGAATAATCCGGTTCTGGTAAGTCTGGGCCTCCAGCTTCGCCTTTTCCTTGTCCTCGCGAGCTTTTACGGCGTCCTGAACGGCCTGCTGCACCTCATTCGGGAAGTCCACCTTCTGCAGGTTGACAGCCGTGACCTCGACGCCGGCCTCGTAGGCGTCGAGCGCCGTCTGGATGAGCTCCTTGGTCTGCTGGGCGACGACCGCGCGGTTACCCAGCAGCGTGAAGTCTGCCGGGTACTTGCCAACGGCCTCGCGGATGGCGCTTTCGCTCACGTCCGACACCGTGTCGTCGGGATCGCGCACGTTGAACTGATAGGCCTCAGGCTCGCGGCGGCGGTACTGAACCGCCAGGTTGATGACGACGAAGTTCTCGTCAGCCGAGAGCATCGGGATCTCTTGTTCGAAGGTCTCGATCACCGAGACGTTGACCTTTTCCACGGTCTCGATCGGGTACGGGAAGTGCCAGTGCAGGCCCGCGCCTGTCTGTTCGGTGTACTCGCCGAAGCGCAGCTCAAGGCCGCGTTCGGCCTGGTCGATGCGGTAGAAACCCGTCGCCAGCCAAATGGCCACGGCGAGCCCCAGCACCACGAGTATGCCGCCGCTACCGTCTCCGCCCTCGCCCGAGACCGAGCGCTTGAACTTGCGTTGCAGGTTGCCGATGAGTTTGTCGAGGTCATTTTGCGACTGATTGCCGCGCTGCCTGCCCCACGGATCCTGTCCGTTACCCGATTCGTTCCAAGCCATGTGTGGTGAAGTCCTGTCAGAAGCCGAAGCCGAACTCGTGAAGAGATGGCGACTTTGGCGAACCTTTTCAATGGGGCGCCTCAATGGCAGCCGCCAGTCGTTGTCAGCGGCTGACGCGTTGCGCGCCTGGTGTGTCCTCGCGTTCGAGCCGTTCGGGTACAAGCCCCGTCTGGCTGCACATCCGCATGAAATCCTTTGCTGTCATATCAATGTCGAGCCAACACTGCCCGTCCTCGTCGTAGCGCTCGTCGGTGACTGCGCCCATCTCGAACAGCCGGGCGCGCGCCGCACCCTCGCTGGATTCGAGGCGCAGCGTGCCACGGATGTGGTCCTGACGGAAACGCTGCGTGAGCACCGTGCGCAGCAGCGACAGCCCGTCGCCCGTCAGCGCAGAGAGCCACACGGCAGCGGGTCGCGATTCGCTGGCCTCGGCCACCTGGGGCGGCAGTCCGGCCGCATCGATCTTATTGTACACCCGGATCTGCTCGACATCGCCCGCCCCGATCTCTTCCAGCACTGCATTGACCTGCTGCTCCCTGAGCGATCGCTCAGGGTCGCTGGCGTCAATAACGTGCAGGATCACGTCGGCCTCGCGCGTCTCCGTCAGGGTCGCCTTGAAGGCCGCCACGAGCTCGTGCGGCAAGTCAGACACAAAGCCTACGGTGTCGGCGAGCACAGTGACCACATGGTCGTCGAGCTCGAGCCGGCGGAGCGTCGGGTCCAGCGTGGCGAAGAGCTGGTCGGCCGCGTACACATCGGCCTCTGTCAGCGCGTTGAACAGCGTCGACTTGCCCGCGTTCGTGTAACCAACCAGTGCCACGGTCGGCACCTCATTGCGAAGGCGGTTCTGGCGCCCGAGCTCACGCTGTCGGTCAACTTTCTCAAGGCGTGCCGTGAGCTTGCGGATGCGGTCGCGGATGAGCCGACGGTCGGTCTCGAGCTGGGTCTCGCCCGGGCCGCGCAACCCGATCCCGCCCTTCTGACGCTCGAGGTGGGTCCATCCGCGCACAAGCCGCGTCGACAGGTGTCGGAGCTGCGCGAGCTCTACCTGCAGCTTGCCCTCGAAGGACCGCGCCCGCTGGGCGAAGATGTCGAGGATCAGGCCACCGCGGTCCAGCACGCGGCACTTGAGCTCGCGCTCCAGATTACGTTCCTGACTGGGGCTGAGCGCATGGCTCACCAGCACGAGCTCGATGCCAAGCCGGGCCACCATTTCAGCCAGCTCGGCCACCTTGCCGGAGCCAATGAGCAGCCGCGCCTCTGGTCGAGGCCGGTTCACGATCACCGTGTCTTCCACATCGGCACCCGCAGACAGCGCGAGCTCAATGAACTCGTGCACGTCGCAAGACGGGGCGTTGGCGAAAACAGGATGCACGACAAGCGCGCGCTCGCCGCTATCCGGGCGATCGAACATGAATCAGTCCGGTTTTTTCAGGAGTGGTGGCTCAGATTACTCCGCGCCGCCCTCGTCGTCACCCATGGGCAGGCGGACATTGCGGGCAGGCACCACCGTGGAAATCGCGTGCTTGTACACCATCTGGTTGACGCTGTTTTTCAGTAGCACGACGAATTGGTCGAATGAATCGATCTGACCCTGCAGCTTGATCCCGTTGACGAGGTAGATCGACACAGGGACTTTTTCCTTGCGCAGGATATTCAGGAACGGATCCTGGAGTGATTGACCCTTTGCCATAGGATTCTCCTTTTTGTTCTGCACGCGTCCTGCGGCGGCGCATTAGCCCAAGCGCTTTTGCCACAAACTCGACGTCCCTGGGCGGCGCCGTGCCACGTCGCCCGCGTCGGTAAATTCTAGCACAACAATGGTGCATTGCGGCATACAGGAGGCCGCCGGATCTTAGTCACTATTTTGACAAATTTTCGTCGATTTGTGCAGAGACGCGACGCGCCAGATCGCGGTCGTGCGGCGACATCAGCGTGAGTCCCGGCATGCTGCGCAGCCACGTGTACTGACGCTTCGCGAGACGTCGTGTCGCGGTCTTGGCGTCCGCGATAGCCTGCTCGCGGCTACACTCGCCATCGAGCCAGGCCGCCACCTGTCGGTAGCCAACAGCGCGGAGGCTGGGCAGCGCCCGATGAACGCCCGTTCGTGCCAGCAACGCCCGAACCTCGTCCTCAAAACCGGCAGCCATCATGGCGTCAAAGCGGTCCCCGATGCGCGCGTGCAGATCGACACGATCCTCTTCAACGAGCGCCACATCGATACGCGGCCAGTCAGGCCCGCCGGCCTGGCGCTGCAGGGCCGTGATGGGCCGCCCTGTGAGGCGGAAGACCTCCAGCGCACGCTGAATGCGCTGTTGGTCGTGGGGCGCAATGCGCCGCGCAGCCATCGGGTCCACTCGCTCGAGCGCGGCATGCATTGCGGGCCAGCCCTCGCGCGCCGCGTCGTCCTCGATCGCCGACCGCACTGCCTCGTCAGCGGCCGGCAATTCAGCCAGCCCCTCGAAGAGTCGCTTGAAGTACAGCATGGTCCCGCCCACGAGCACGGGCACGCGGCCGGCCTCACGGCTGTGGTCCACGAGTCGCTGCGCATCCGCTACGAAGTCAGCCACGCTGTAGACCGTCTCCGGGTCGCGAATGTCGACGAGTGCGTGGGGGTGCGCTGCGAGCACCTCGGGTTCCGGCTTGGCCGTACCGATATCCATGCCGCGGTAGACCATGGCGGAGTCGACGCTGATGAGATCGACGTCGCCCCGGCTGTGCAGCTCGAGCGCGAGCGCCGTCTTGCCGCTGGCCGTCGGGCCCAGCACGCAGACCACGGGCGGTGTCGTCACGCGGCTACTGGCCTCGCAGAAACAGGCGGTCCAGCTCCTGGAGCGTGAGCTGGGTCCAGGTAGGCCGACCGTGGTTGCACTGGTCCGCGCGTTCCGTGCGTTCCATGTCCCGAAGCAATGCGTTCATCTCAGCCAGCGTCAGCATGCGATTCGCGCGCACTGCGCCGTGACAGGCCATGGTTGCCAACAGCGTATCGGCTGCATCGTCACCGGCGCGGCTCGAGCCGTGCTCGGCCAGATCTGACAACAGGTCACGCAACAGGGCTGCTGCGTCATCGCCCGCCGTCAGCGCCGGCACCTCGCGCACGACCAGCGTGTCGGGGCCGCCCTGCGCCACGCCCAGGCCGGCGGCCGCAATCACCGCTTCGTGTTGCTCGGCAAGCGCAATCTCATCCTGGCTGACTTGCACGCGAACGGGCACGAGCAATGGCTGGCGCACGACACTGCGGTTGGCAAAGTCGCGCTTGAGCCGTTCGTAAGTGATGCGCTCGTGCGCTGCGTGCATGTCGACAAGCACGAGGCCCGTCTCGTTCTGGGCGAGGATGTAGATGCCCGCGAGCTGCGCCAGCGCATAACCCAGCGGCGGCGCGGACTCCGGGTCAGTCTCAGGGATCGGCTGCACCACCGCGGTGGCGAGTGGCTCGGCGACGCCCGGCGATGCTGTCGCATCGAGGTTGGCGTAGAGCCGCTCCTGCAGGGCGAGCCCCGCCTGCGCGGGCGCGGGGCGCGGCACTTCGGGACGGGCTGCCGCCGGCGACACGGCGCGTGCCGGCAGGGGCGCAGGCGCAGGGCGATCGGGATCAGCCCCCGGGCGAGTCTCGGTGAGGATGGTCTCGATCGTGCGAAACACGAAGTCGTGCACGCTGCGCCCGTCACGAAACCGCACCTCGTGTTTCGCCGGATGCGCATTGACGTCGACGCGGGCCGGGTCCATCGAGAGCATGAGGACGTAAGCGGGGTGACGACCGTGAAACAGGACGTCGCGGTAGCCGTGACGCACGGCATGGGCCAGCGTCTTGTCACGAACCCAGCGCCCGTTGATGAACGTGTGCTGCATATCGGGCTGGCTGCGCGAAAACGTCGGCAGCGCGAGCCAACCGGCGATGGCGATGCCGGCAGCCTCATGATCAACGCGGATACACGCCTCGATAAATGCGTCACCCATCAGCAACGCGATACGACGATCCTCGGCTGCGCGATCCGTGGCCGGGCCCAGGTCGAGCACGCGCCGGCCATTGTGAGTCAGCGACAGAGCCACGCTCGGGTGCGCCAGCGCCAGCCGACGAAATACCTGGTCGATGTGGCGGAACTCCGTGGCCTCGGTCTTCAGGAATTTGCGCCGCGCGGGCGTGTTGTAAAACAGGTCGCGGACTTCGATGCGCGTCCCGGGCTGCATGGCCTTGGGGCGCGGTGCCGCCATGTCGCCGCCGGTTACATCGAGGCGCACGCCAGACGCCGCATCAGCCGGACGCGAGGCCAGTGACATGCGCGAGACGGACGCGATGCTGGGCAAGGCCTCACCCCGAAAGCCCAGCGACACCACGCAATTGAGATCGTCGAGCGTGGAGATCTTGCTCGTCGCATGTCGCGACAACGCCAGCGGCAACTCGGCCTCGGGAATTCCGGCGCCGTCGTCACGCACGCGAATGAGCCGCGCACCGCCCGCCTCGATATCAACGGTGATGGCGCGCGCGCCCGCGTCGAGCGCGTTCTCGACAAGCTCCTTGGCCACGGAAGCCGGGCGCTCGACAACCTCGCCGGCGGCGATCTGGTTGACGAGATGATCTGGAAGCTGACGAATCGGCATGCGGGGCACCTGCAGGTGACCCGCTATTCTTTCACAGCCGCGTTGCGGGCGTCAGCCGCCGGTCGGGATGCGCAGGACCTGGCCCACGCGGATGCGATCACCGCGAATGCGGTTTTCGCGGCGCAATGCCCGGAGACTCACGCGGTGGCGCTCGGCGATCTCGCTGAGCGTGTCGCCGGCGGCAATGGTGTAGGTCACCGGCCCGGCCACAACCTGCCCCTGGTTGGCGCGCTGCGCGAACAGCGTGTCGACGGGCGGGTTGACGAGGTAGTAGTCGCGAATGCCCTGGTACACGGCGTTTGCCACGCGGTGCTGGTGCGCCTGGTCGTTGAGCTTGCGCTCTTCCTCGGGATTCGAGATGTACGCCGTCTCGACCAGAATCGAGGGCACATCGGGCGACTTGAGCACGATAAAGCCGGCCTGCTGCACGGTTCGACGGTGCAAGCGGTTGACGCGGCCCATGCGCTTGAGCACCGCCTCACCGATATCGATGCTGGCGTTGATCGTCGCGTTCTGCGAGAGGTCCATGAGCACGGAAGCCAGCACCGGCTCCTTTTCTCCGAGCTGAACGTCGCCGATGAGCGCCGCGTTTTCGCGATTCGCCAGGCGTCGCGCGGCCTCGTCGCTGGCCCCTTTGAGCGACAGCGCGTAGACGGACGAGCCGTAGGCGCGGCGATCTTCCACGGCGTCCGCGTGCACCGACACGAACAGGTCCGCGTTGGCGCGACGCGCGCGCTCCATACGCTCCCAGTGGTCGATCTTCAGATCGCGCTTGCGCACCAGGAATGCGGACATGCCGGGCTCGGCATTGATTTTGTCGACGAGCTTGCGGCTGATCGCCATGACCACGTCTTTCTCGCGCGTCTTGTTTTTGCCCACGGCGCCCGGATCGATGCCGCCATGACCGGGGTCCACAGCAATCACGATGTCGCGACCCTTGGCCTGCGTCGAGGCGCGCTTGACGGGACGCGGACCCGCGCGCTCACCCAGGTCAATGACCAGGCGTTCCGCAGTGCCCGCGCCAGGGCCCGCGAAAAAGCTCTTGGCCTGCACGGCCTTCTCGAGGTCGAGCACGATACGCAGCGAGCCATCGGGCTGCTCGGCCGCACGCACATTGCGCACGACGCCGACATTGGCGGGCAGATTGGTGGCGCCCGCGTCGAAGCGCCCTTTCGCGAGATCAATCACCACGCGGCTCGGATTGCGCAGCGTGAAGAGGTTGTGCCGCACGGGTCCGTCAAGATCGAGGACGATGCGCGTGTGGTCCGCTTCGGCCCAGGCGCGAACGCCTTCAACGATCGTACCCGCCGACGCCTGCGCGAATGGGATCAGAAGCGCCACAAGGGCGATGACACAGCGGCGGGTCGACATGATGGGCGCGTACGACATAACTACGGCCGGATACTACCGTTGGCGCGCCCGCCAATACAAGCAATAAAGGTAAATAAAACGGGCGTCTAGAGCTTATTGCTCAGGCAGCGGTCGAAGCCCTTCTCAAGCGCCACGAACGTTGAGCTGGCCCAGCAGGGCGCGGCCGGCCGCGGACGCGGGCGCGATCCGGGCGCGGCGACCGGCGCCGTCAACCTGGAGGGCGATGCTGAGGTCGGCAGCCTGCAACGCCGAGGGCGCCCGCTCGGGCCACTCGACAAGCCGCACGCTGTCGCCAAGGTCACGCCAACCGATGAACTCGAGCTCCGCGTCGCCCGCCAGCCGGTAGAGGTCGAGGTGGTGCACGTCGAGGTCTTCGAACTGATAGGGCTCGACCAGCGTGTAAGTCGGACTTGGTACGGGACCCGTGTGCCCGCAGGCACGCAGAAATCCGCGCGCAAAGGTCGTCTTGCCGGCGCCAAGATCGCCCTCGAGCAGCACGAGCAGCGCACGGTGCTCGCTTGCGAGAATGGCGCGCGCGAGTGCCGCGCCCAGTGCGGCCGTTGCCGGGGCATCGGCCAACACCCGGTCGATCTCCGTCATCAGTGGCGCGGATTCAGCCAGTGGCGCAATTCGGCGAGCAGGTCGCCGGCGAGCAAGCCGCGCTCGCCGCGACGTGCCGCACTGTCGCCGGCCAGCGCGTGCACAAGGACGCCCGCACGGGCCGCCGTCGCAGCGTCGAGCCCCTGCGCCAGCAAGGCGGCAATGAGCCCCGTGAGCACATCACCCATGCCGGGCGCGGACATGCCCGGGTTACCAAACGGGCAGATGCTGGGCACACTGTCCACGTGACCCACAAGCGTGCCGGCACCCTTGAGCACCGCGGTCGCGCCCGTCAGGTCGACGAGATCGGCAAGCGCCTGCAGGCGATCGCCCTGCACCGCTTCCGTCGATTTGCCCAGCAAGCGTGCCGCCTCGCCCGGGTGCGGCGTAATGATGCAAGGTACGTCGACGCCGGACCACGACGTACGGTTCTCCGACATCAGATTGAGCGCATCGGCATCGAGCACCATAGGCTTGCCCGAGGCCAGCACGCGCGAGAGCAGCATGCGGCTCCAGTCGGTAACGTCGAGACCGGGTCCGCAGGCAATCACCGAGGCGCGTGCGATGAGGTCGTCGAGCGCCGACTCACTGTCGATGCCCGTCACCATGAGTTCGGGACGCGCCGTGACAATGCTGGCGGCGTGCGACGCCGCGGTGGCCACCGTGACCAGGCCTGCACCGCCACGCAGTGCCGCCTCGGCCGTGAGCCTTGCCGCGCCAGGCATGCCTTCCGCGCCGCCGACGCAGAGCACGTGCCCGAACTGGCCCTTGTGGGAATTGAGCGGCCGCGGCGGCAGGCGCTCCGCAATCTCGTCGCGGTACTGCCGCCGCAATACGGGCTGCGCCTCGGCATACACATCGTGCGGCAACTCGAGGTCGGCGAACATGAGACGGCCGCAGTGCGCGGGCCCGTCGGCCAGGAACAGTCCGCTCTTGAGACCCACGAAGGTCACGGTGAGGTGCGCGCGCACAGCCACACCCCGAACCACGCCCGTCTCGCCGTCGAGACCCGATGGAATGTCGAGAGAGGTCACTGGCGTGGTTGTATCGTTGATAGCGATGATCGCGTCGCGCATGTCCCCGCGCACGTCCTGCTTGAGGCCGCTACCAATGAGCGCATCGACGATCATGCCCGTGCCCGCGAGCAGCTGTGGGTCCCAGGCGCGTGTAATGCCGCCAGACTCGAGGTATTCCTCGTAGGCCCGCGCCGCATCGCCGCGCAACTCCTCGGGATTGCCAAACGCCACCACGCGCACGGCAATTCCGGCAGCACGCGCTAGCCGCGCCAGCACATAGCCGTCGCCGCCATTATTGCCGCCGCCGCACAACACCACCATGGATCGCAGGCCGGGGTAGCGCTGGTTCATGACCGACAGCGCGGCCGCACCGGCGCGGCGCATGAGCGTGTAACCAGGGATCCCGAAGTCGTCGAGGGCACGCCGGTCCAGCGCGCGCACGGCTTCGGCCGAATAGATGTCTACGGGCAGGTGTATCACCGTCCCGATTATACTCGTCGCATGGAGTCGGCAGAACCGAATGCGCCGGCCGATCACTCGCAGGCGGCCATGAAGGCCCTGCGGCAGCAGATCGGCACCTGGGTCCGAGAACTCGGCTTCGCGGCGTTTGGCGTCACGGGCACCGACCTGGGCGACAATCCGGCGCGACTCGCCGACTGGATCGCGGCGGGGCGTCACGGCGAGATGGGCTGGTTCGAGGCCAACCACGACAAACGCACGCAGCCCGACAAACTGACGCCGGGAACACGGCGCATTATTTCCGTGCGGCTCGACTACCTGCCCGAAGACCAGGCGCAGGCGCGCGCCCTGCTCGACCACCCGACGCGTGCCTATGTGTCGCGCTACGCACTCGGCCGCGACTACCACAAGCTCATTCGCCCGAGGCTACAGAAGCTTGCCAACCGGATCACCGAAGCCGCCGGCCAGTTTGGCTACCGCGCCTTCGTCGATTCAGCACCCGTCATGGAAAAGCCGATTGCGGCCAACGCGGGGCTGGGCTGGCTCGGCAAACACACGAATGTCATCAACCGACACAGCGGCAGCTGGTTTTTTCTGGGCGAGCTGTTTACCGATCTGCCCTTGCCCGTCGACACGCCCGCTAGCGACCACTGCGGCAGTTGCACCGCCTGCATCGAGGTCTGTCCGACCCAGGCCATCACAGCGCCCTACGAACTCGATGCGCGGCGCTGCATCTCCTACCTGACCATCGAACACGACGGCGACATCCCCGAAGCGCTGCGGCCCGCCATCGGCAACCGCGTCTTCGGCTGTGATGACTGCCAGTTGTTTTGCCCCTGGAACAAGTTCGCGCGACTCACGGCAGAAAGCGACTTCGCGCCGCGCCACGGCCTTGACGACGTCGCACTCGCGGAACTGGCAGGCTGGAGTGAGGACGAGTGGCTCAAGCGCACCGAGGGCAGCGCGATTCGACGCGCGGGCATCCGGCGCTGGCGTCGTAACCTCGCTGTGGCGTTGGGCAATGCCGCGCCCGGCAGGGCCACAACAGACGCGCTCCGCGAGCTTGCCGACAACGATGACGCCCAGATCCGCCGCCACGCTGAGTGGGGGCTCGCACAACACGAACAGAATCACGACAGCACGAGGCCATCCTCATGACGACACCGTTCCAGGCGCCTGCAAGCAACTACCTCGCCCCGTTCGACGGCAGCTTCCAGATCGGCAACTTTCCCCGCCGCGACGACGCGAGTCCGGACAAAGGCGAAGCCCGCGAGCGACTCGACGCCGCGCGCGAACGCATTATCGACGCGCAACGTCGTCTTTTCGCGCAGGACACCTGGTCCGTGTTACTCGTGTTCCAGGCTATGGATGCCGCGGGCAAGGACTCAACGATCCGCCGCGTGCTGTCGGGTGTCAATCCTGCGGGCTGCAAGGTGTCGAGCTTCAAGAAGCCTTCGACGAAGGAACTGGGCCACGATTTTCTCTGGCGCCATGCCTGCGCGCTGCCGTCACGCGGGCAGATTGGCGTATTCAACCGCAGCCACTATGAAGAGGTCCTCGTGGTGCGCGTACACCCGAAGATCCTCGGCTACCAGAAGTTGCCGTTCCAAACCGACCTGGCGGACATCTGGCCGCAGCGACTCGAGTCGATCGTCGAACACGAACGCCATCTCGCACGTAACGGCACGGCCATCCTGAAGTTCTTCCTCAACGTCTCGCGTGAAGAACAACGCGAGCGCTTCCTGGCGCGACTGGAGACGCCCCACAAGCGCTGGAAATTCGAGCCCGGCGATGTGCGCGAACGCGCGCATTGGGACGCCTATCAGCGCGCCTACGATGAGGCGATTCGCGAGACGTCGAAACCCTGGGCGCCCTGGTACGCCATTCCGGCCGACAGCAAACCGGCCATGCGCTGCCATGTTGCCGAGATCGTCGCCGATGCACTGGACAGCCTGGAACTGCGCTACCCGCAAACCGGTGCCAGTGATCAGGCCGTGCACGACGAGTTGCACCAAGCGCTGTTAGCCGAAGAGTAAGGGGTCAGCCGGCTGAGACGTTGTCGATCAGGCGCGCGCGGCCCAACAGCGCTGCGGCCAGGACCACCCATCGCGTGTCGTCTTTCTTCGACTTCTTGAGCGTATCGGGATTGCGGATCGCGACGTAATCGCAGAGAAAACCGGCATCCTGAAGCGTAGCCACGGCCTCGCCGCGCAACGCCTTGTAGTCACGCGCGCCACCCTCGAGCGCCGTGGCGATGCGCGAGATCTCGCGGTACAAGAGTGGTGCCGTCACGCGGTCGCTTTCGGACAGGTACTGGTTGCGTGAACTCATGGCCAGACCGTCGGCTTCGCGAACAGTGGGCGCCGACTGCACGGCAACGGGCAGCGACAGGTCGCGCACCATGTGTTCGATCACAGCAACCTGCTGGTAGTCCTTACGGCCAAACACGGCGACGTCGGGCGCCACCATGAGAAACAGCCGAGCTACCACCGTGGCCACACCATCGAAGTGTCCCGGCCGGTGCTTGCCCTCGAGGCGGTTCGAAACGCCCGGCACACTCACATGCGTCGCGTTTTCGATCCCCAGCGGGTACATCGTCACATCGTTTGGCGTGTACACGAGGTCGGCGCCCGCCTTGGCCAGCTGTTGGCAGTCGCGTTCGAGCGTACGCGGGTAATTGCCGAAGTCTTCGTTCGCGCCGAACTGCGTCGGGTTGACGTAAATACTCACAACCACGCGCTCGGCGAGGCTGCGTGCGTGCTCAACCAGCGCGAGATGTCCCGCGTGCAGGTTGCCCATCGTCGGCACAAACGCGACGCGCGCACCTTCGTTGCGAAAACCCGCGACGTGCTCGCGCAGCGTGGGCAGTGACTCCACCACCTGCATGGTCAGCAACGCCCCCCGCGCCGCGCTCATGAGAAACAGTGCTCCGGCGCCGGATAGCTCTTGTCCTTCACCGACGCGACAAAGTGCTGCACCGCTTCGAGCGGTGAATGGGTGTCCTGTGCGTAGTTGCGCACAAAGCGCGGCACGCGACCGAGCGTGATACCCAGCACGTCATAGAGCACAAGGATCTGGCCGTCGACTTCAGGACCAGCACCAATGCCGATGACGGGAACGTGCACGGCGTCGGTGATTGCCGCGCCCAGTTCATTGGGTACGCACTCGAGCAGCACGATGTCGGCGCCCACGGCCTCGAGACGTTTTGCCGCCTCGACCATACGTTGCGCCTGCTCGGGGTCGCGACCCTGCACCTTGAAGCCGCCAATCTTGTGCACGCTCTGCGGTTTGAGTCCAATGTGCGCGCAGACGGGGATGTCATGGCGCGCCAGGTGTTCGACGATCTCGATCTGCCCTTCGCCGCCTTCGAGCTTGATCATCATCGCCCCGCCCTCCTGCATGAGGCGCACAGCATTGTCGAGCGCCTGCTCGGGCGAGGTGTAGCTCATGAACGGCATGTCAGCCATGAGGAAGGCGTGCCTGAGACCTCGCGCAACGGCCTTGGAGTGATAGACGATGTCATCCACCGTCACAGGCACCGTTGTGTCATGGCCCTGGATGACCATACCCAGCGAATCGCCAACCAAAACCACGTCGATGCCGGCGCGATCAACCACAGCCGCAAAGCTCGCGTCATAGGCCGTAATACAGGCAATGGGCACGCCCTCGGCTTTCATCTTGGCCAGGCTCGCGACGTTGATGGGCGGCGCGTCCATGGCGCGCTGTTCGAGTTGGGTGTACATGGCGGGCTCGTGTGAATGCGGCCGACAGGATACCCCATCTGCCCGTTCAGGCCTCAGCCGAACGCGGCGATGGGGTTGTAGAAGTGGCGCCCGCGGCGCGTGCTCTTCACGCGCTCAAGCAGCGCTTCGAACTCGACATCGTTGTGGATGGGGTCGATGGCGGCGACGTTGACGATCAGCAGCGGTGCGGCGTCGTAGTCGTGGAAGAAGCTCGCGTAGCGCTCGGCCACCTGCTCCAGGTAATCGCGTTCGAGATGGCGCTCGTGCTCTATCCCGCGCCGGGTAATGCGCTCTGCCAACACGTCGACGGGGGCCTGCAGGTACACGACCAGATCGGGCTGCGGCGGGTCCATCCCGAGCCGGGCACGAATCTGCTCGTAGAGCGACAGCTCTTCGGGGTCCAGGTTGAGTTCGGCGAACAGGCGGTCGCGCTCGAGCAGGAAGTCGGCGATGCGCAATGACGAGAACAGGTCGTCCTGGCGCAAGTTCTCGACCTGGCGCGCGCGCTCGAACAGGAAGAACAACTGTGCGGGCAACGCCGAGCCCTTCCGGTCACGGTAGAACCGCTCGAGAAACGGGTTGTCGGCCTGCGACTCGAGGACCAGGCCTGCGTTGAGTCGCTCCGCAAGTCGCTCGGCCAGTGCGGTCTTGCCGACGCCAATCGGCCCCTCCACAGCGATGAAGGCCGGCTCACGGCTCACGCAGGCGCCCCGAGGCAGTCGATACGTTGATCGGACACGGCGTCCAGAAGTGTCGACACTATGCCGTGACCAGGCACCATGAGTGTCGGCGCCAGTGTCGCCAGCGGGCGCAAGACAAACGCGCGTTCCGTCATGCGCGGATGCGGCAGCGTGAGCGTTGGCGTTTCGGTGACGACATCAGACAAGAGCAGAAGATCCAGGTCGAGACGACGCGGTGCCCATCGTACACCGTCACGCACCCGCCCGTGCTCACGCTCCAGCCCGAGCAACATCTCCAGAAGTGCGTCCGGTGCGCCCGACCAAAGAAAGCCGGCGACGGCATTGATGTAGTCGGGCTGCGGCCCCGTACCAACGGGCGCGCTGGCCCAAAGATCAGACGCCTGAAGTGCGCAAATGTCGGCGCGCTCGGCGAGGTCATTGAGCGCCGCCGTGACACGTTCGCAGGGCGCGTCGAGATTGCTGCCGACGCCGACGAAGGCCGGGCGCCAGCGCTCAGTCGTCACCGTCATTGCGCGGCTTGCGGCGACGACGGCGGCGGCGCTTGGGCCGGTCGCCCTCGCTGCGTCGGCTGCCCACGCCGAAAGCCTCACCGCGCTGGCTACCCTCGAGCTCCTGCACCTCGGTCCAGAATTGTGCGACGTCCTCACCGACCTCGCCGATGCCGGCACGCAGCAACATGAAGTCGTAGGCAGCACGGAAGCGTCGGTGCTCGAGGAACGCGAGCGCCCGCGCGCCGCGCATTTTCTGGAAGCGCGGTTGCAGTGCAATCATCTCGCGTAACGGCGCCGTAAACCGCTTGGGCATCGAGATTATCTGCTGCTGGCGGCCCAGCACTTCGAACGTCGCCCGGCCCAGGGCCTGCGACGGCGACGCCGATTCGGTTTCATAAATCTCGGCGGCGCGCGCCTTGATCGGCCACCACATGAGCACCGCGAGCAAAAACATGGGTGTCACGGGCCGGCCTTCGGCAACCCGGTGGTCCGTGTTGTCCAGTGCACGCTGAATGAGTGTCTCGAAGTGCTCGCCGTCATGGGCCTGCAGACCTTGCCAGGCCTCGGGGAACAACTCGCGGAACACGCCGTGTTCGCGGAGTCGGTCATAACTCGCGCGCGCAAAGCCAGCCTGGAACAGCTTGAGAAACTCGTCGAAAAGTCGCGCGGCCGGCACGTTACTCAGGAGATTCTTGTGCTCGGCGATGCCTGCGCTCAGGCTCGGGTCCATATCAAAACCGAGCTTGGCCGCGAAGCGCACGGCGCGCAGCACGCGCACGGGATCTTCACGCAGGCGGCGTTCAGCCTCGCCGATCAGCTCGAGCCGACACCGCTCCACGTCAGCAACGCCGCCGACGTAGTCCCAGACCGAGAAGTCCTCGATGTTGTAGTAGAGCGCGTTGCAGGTGAAATCACGTCGCCAGACGTCGTCATCGATGCTGCCGTAGACATTGTCGCGGATGAGCCGACCCTCATCGTCCTTTTGTGCATCAGGATCCTCAGTGGCATCGGTGCTTGCCCGGAAGGTCGCCACCTCGATGATCTCGCGCCCGAAGCGCACGTGAACCAACCGAAAGCGCCGTCCGATGATGCGAGAATTACGGAAGAGCGCATGCACCTCATCGGGCGACGCGTCGGTCGACACATCGAAGTCCTTGGGGTGCCCGCCGAGCAGCAGGTCGCGCACCGCACCGCCGACAAGAAACGCCTGGTAGCCACCCTCGCGAAGGCGATACAACACCTTGAGCGCGGCCTTGGAGATATTCTTGCGGGAGATGCAGTGGTCTGCGCGCCCTATGATGCGGGGTGCGCCATCAGACTGCCGGTCAGCCTGGGACAATGGCGAAAAGCCTTTGAAACAGCGTCATCTCGTCACTATATCAGAGGCCCACAGCGTGAATCTCCAAAAGCCCAAATGAACGACAACGCGACACCCGCCCTCGTCCACCCGTTGCGGCGCCTGGCCGCAATGGCCTACGACACCGTATTGCTCGCGGGCACACTGATCCTGGCTGGCATGCCCTGGGCCATTTTCGGGGCCAATGAAGAGACGGGCTACATCAGCGACGAACCGCAGAAGACCCTGTTCTTCATCTGGAACCTGGGGCTGATCTTTGGCTACTTCGCGCTGGGCTGGTGCCGCGGTGGCCGCACGCTGGGCATGCGGTCCTGGCGCCTGCAGCTGGTGGCCCGGGACAGCGGTCCCGTCACCGTGGGTCAGGCGCTGCGTCGATTCGCGGCGGCGCTGCTGGCCTGGCTACCGCTGGGCGCCGGTGTGCTTTGGCAATACAGGGATCGTGACGGCCTGACCTGGCACGACCGCTTATCGGGCACGCGCCTCGTGCAGCTGAAGAAGCCGCAAAAGAAGTCAGCTTAGCGCACGCGCTGCAGCACGATAATCGTCGCGATCGCGAGCGCCGCACTGGGCGCAAGACCCACGAGCGCCGGCTCAAGCGCAAATACCTGCCCCGAATTCGCCAGCGTGCGACTAGCCAGGAAATAGGCCAGTCCAATCAAGACACCCAGGGTGAGCCGGGCGCCCGTGCCCGAGCGACGTAGTGCGCCGAAGACGAACCCAATCGCCAGCATGGGCATGAGCACGGTGGCCAGGACGTCGGAAACACGCGACCACAATTCCGTCTCGTAGGCCCGCGCGTCAAGGCGGTTCGCGCGCAGATAACTCAAATAGGCCAGCAAGCCACGAACAGACAGGCTGTAAGGACGCAGCGCCGCGATGCCGAGCAGCTCGGCGTCGACATTGAAGTCTCGGAGGATTGTGGGCGCGCTCGTCGCGGAAACGTTCATGCCGTCGAAGCGCGTTTCGGTGAAGCTCTGCAATGCCCAGCGCCCGTCGGGATCGAGATCGGCGCGACTCGCATAGGCAACCATGGCCAGTTCCTGGTCAGACTCGACCTCGAACACGTAAACGCCACCAAACTGCAGTTGTTCGTCGACACGCTCCACATTGAACACGCGGCGGCCATCGCGCACCCAGGTGTTGCTCGTGCCGGCGAGGTCGGCCCGATTGCGCGCGGCCGTCCGATACTTGCGCGCGAACTGGTCAAGCGGCGGCGCGATGTACTCTGCGATTACGGCGCCGCCCACGGCCAGCAACAGCCCGGAGACGGCCACAGCCAGCCCGAGACGACGCGCGGAGATGCCCGCCGCTCGCATCGCGATCAGTTCGCTGTGCCCTGCGAGGTTACCGAGTCCGACCAGCGCACCCAGTAAGGTGGCGACGGGCAGCATGTCGACACCCAGCATCGGCAGTCGCAATGCCGTGTAGAGCGCTGCGCCTGCCGTCGTGTAGCTGCCTTCTCCGGTGTCGTCGAGCTGTCCGATAAACTCGATGAAGCCCGCCACGGCCAGCAGTACCAGCAGTACGAGCCCCGTGGCGCCGAGCACCGTGCGCAGCAGGTAGGCAGCGAGCGTCTTCATGAGGCCAGCCACCGCGACGGCCGGAAGCGACCAAACCACCCGTTCTGCGACGCCACCATAGCCATCGCGATGAACGCCATGGCGGCGTGCACGAACCAGATTCCGATGCGTGGATCAATTTGCTCGCGTTCCACCCAGACTTTGGCGGCACCGATCAGGTTGAAGTAGATGATGAACACGAGCACGCCGATCGCGAGCTTGCCGTAACGCCCCTGGCGCGGCTGGCTCCTGGACAGCGGCACGGCGAGCAGGGCCAGCACCAGCGTGGCCAGCGGCACGGACACGCGCCACTGCAGCTCGGCAATCTCGAGCGGGTCACGGGTTCCCAAAAGCTCAGCCGTCGACTTGGCCTCGGGCTTGAGCTCGCCCACCTCGGCCGCCGGCAGCGTGAAGGGCAAGCCGTACTCTGTGAACTCCACGATCTGGAACTGCGCCGCGCCCGGCACACCCAAGTAGCGGCGTCCGTCCGACAGTACGATGTAGCGCACGTCGTCGTCGCCATTGCGCTGCGTACCGCGCTTGGCCAGAACCACTTCGACTTCGTTATCGAGCCGGCGCTGCAGGAACACGTTAACGAGCGAGCCGTCGCCGTCGATCTGCTCCGCGAAAATCACCGTACCCTCGTCGCCCGCCTCGACAAAGCGACCCGCTTCGATCGCGGACAGGTCCATACGCCGCTGCGTCTCGGCGCCAATCACCTCGATTTTTGCGAGCGACTGTGGCGCGATCACCAACGCAAGCCAGGCGACAAGCGCGGCCAGTGGCAGTGCGAGCCACGCGACCGGCCGGTACAGGCCGCCGGGCCCAACGCGGCAGGCCATCATCGCCGGCAGCTCGCTGTCGCTGTAGAGCCTCGCCAGCGCGAGCATGACGGCCAGAAACAGCCCGAACGGGATCAGAATGGTCAGGTACTGCAACGCCGTGAGCCCGATCACGCTGAATACAGCGTCCTTCGCAATCTTGTCTCGGGCTGCGTCGCCCAGCACCCGGGCAAACTGATTCGACAGCAGGATCGCCAGCAACACGCCCGTGACGGAAACCCAGGTCTGGGCCGCCTCGCGGAGAATATAGCGATCGAGAATACGGAACATGGGGCTCAACGGGCGCTTAATTTCGGCCGGAGCTTCCAGTATTATCAGGCGCGCTCCGGGGGGGAGTTAGCTCGAATAGTAGCAGTGCGGCTCGTCGAAAACCTGCCATCGCCACGCCAACGCACCTGTTGCCAACACCCATCAGCTACGCCACCGCGGTGGTCTGGCGGCTTTGATCGCCAGAAAACCTTTCGAACAACAAGACCAAGCGGCAAGGAAAGAACGGGCCCCAGCCCGGGCCGCAGCAGGAGAGCCTCGAATGGAATGTGTGACCACGACGGCCGATGCCGCGAAGAAGGCGACGGACTGTGTCATCGTCGGCATCTACGACAAGAAGCGCTTGAGCGAAGCCGCTGAAGCCATCGACGACGCGGGCGACGGCCTAATCTCGAAACTCGTCGATCAGGGTGACCTGAGCGGCAAGCTGGGCGCGGCCGCGCTCCTAGCACGCCCGGCCGGCCTCAAGGCTAAGCGACTCGTCGTCGTAGGGCTTGGCACCAAGAACACCTTCGGCCGCCGCGAGTACCACCGCGCGACGCGCGCCGCACTCGCCAGCATTCGCTCGACGAAAGTTCGTGATGTCGTGAGCTACCTGTCGGCTGAGCCCGTGCGCGACTGCGAGCCCTACTACCGGGGCCGACTCGCCGCGCAGGCGCTGGGCGAGCACCTGTACCGGTTTACCAGCACGAAGAACGACAAGACGCCGCCCGCACCACGGATCCGCAAGCTCACGCTCGCGGCCGCTGAGCGTAGCGACCGCGACGAACTCACATTGGGGGCAGAACATGGCGCCGGCATCGCAGTGGGCATGAACCTCACTCGCGATTTGGGCAACACGCCGCCAAACATTTGTAACCCGTCCTACCTCGCCGACCAGGCGCGCGAGATGGCCGACAAATACACCAACCTCGAAGTCCGCGTGCTCGAGGAAGAAGACATGCTCGCATTGGGTATGAATTCGCTGCTGTCCGTCGGCGACGGATCCGATCAACCTTCGAAACTTATCCAGCTCGACTACCGCAACAACGGCGACGCCTCACCGGCCATTCTCGTGGGCAAAGGCATCACCTTCGACTCAGGCGGCATTTCGCTGAAGCCCGGCCCGGCGATGGACGAGATGAAGTACGACATGGGCGGCGCGGCGGCCGTCATGGGTGCCATGGCAGCGGTTGCGGCATTGCGCCTGCCTATCAACCTCACGGTCATCGTGCCGAGCGCCGAAAACATGCCCAGCGGTCGCGCGACGCGCCCGGGGGACGTGGTCGAGAGCATGTCGGGCAAAACCATCGAAATTCTCAACACGGACGCCGAAGGTCGCCTCATCCTCTGCGACGCGTTGACCTACGCGCAGCAGTACGGACCCACGATGCTTATCGACGTGGCGACATTGACCGGAGCCTGCGTCATCGCGCTGGGGCGCCACCGGTCCGGCGTGATGACCAACGACGACACGCTTGCCGACGAGATCGTGGCGGCCGGTGAGCGCGCGGTAGACCGCGCCTGGCACCTGCCACTGGACCAGGAGTACGCCGACCAGCTCAAGAGCAATTTCGCGGATCTCGCCAACATCGGCGGCCGCGAGGGTGGCGTGATTACGGCAGGCGCATTCCTCTGGCAATTCACGAAGAAGGCCCGCTGGGCACACATCGATATTGCCGGCACGGCCTGGCTCAGCGGCGGCAAGAAGGGTGCAACGGGCCGACCTGTACCGTTGCTGCTCGATCTGCTGCTGCAGCAGATCGACTAGGCGCTCGTGGCGCGCGCCGACTTCTACCTGCTGCGCGACGCCGGCGACGCCGCGCGGGAGCGGTTTGCCTGTCGGCTCGCGGCCAAGGTTTACGGCCTCGACCACGCGGTGCACCTGCGCGTTCCCGACGCTGCCGCCCTCGAGCGGCTCGACGCGTTGCTTTGGACCTTCACCGACGACAGTTTCGTGCCCCACGACCTGGCACTCGACGGTCAGCGCACGGCGCCCGTGACGCTGGCCGACGCCGCGCGGCCGTTGCCCGAGGGGACAGAGGTGTGCATCAACCTCTGCGACGATACCGTGGACACCCAGTGTCCGCGCATCGCTGAAATCGTCAGCGGCGACGACGCGGGCCGCGCCAACGGCCGGCAGCGCTACGCGAGCTACCGCGAGCGGGGTCTCGATCTCGACATGCACGAGCTCTGAGGCCATGAACGACGACGACATTCCCGTACTCACCAAAGTGGTCCGCCGCGAACGTCGGGCCCACCCGACGCTGACCCCCGACCTGCGCGCCGCCGTGGTAAAGGACGTCACGGCGCATTGCCGCGATGCCGTCGCCGACCTCATCCAGGCGGCAGCCGTCGATATTGATGCGCTGCTCACCGATCGCGTCATGGCCGAGCTGATGGAACGGCTGCCCAGCCTCGTGGAAACCGCGCTTGCCGAATGCATCGCGAAGCAAGAGGCAGAGCACGACGAGGCCGACAGCTAGCCGACCGGGGGCCGACTGGCTACACTCGCCGGCTACCCCATTTCAAAGCCCGCCTCGGGCGGATCAGACACTCATGGACAAGACCTACTCGCCGCATGCGATCGAGGCCCGGCACTACGCGCGCTGGGAAGCCGAAGGCCGCTTCCGCGCCCAGGGTGGCGACACCGCATTCTGCATCGTGATCCCGCCGCCCAACGTAACGGGCACGCTGCACATGGGCCACGCGTTCCAGGACACGATCATGGACGCGCTCACGCGCTACCACCGGCTGCGCGGCGACAACACGCTCTGGCAGCACGGCACCGACCACGCGGGCATCGCCACGCAGATGGTGGTGGAGCGCCAGCTCAATGCCGCGGGTACTTCGCGCCGCGATATCGGTCGCGATGCCTTCGTCGAAAAAGTCTGGGAGTGGAAGGACACCTCGGGTAATCGCATTAACGACCAACTGCGTCGCCTGGGCGCCTCCGTGGACTGGGATCGCGAACGCTTCACAATGGACGAGGGTCTGTCCGACGCCGTTACCGAAGTGTTCGTGCGGCTCCACGACGAAGGGCTCATTTACCGCGGCAAGCGCCTCGTCAACTGGGACCCCGTGCTGCACACGGCATTGTCGGATCTCGAGGTCCTGTCTGAAGACGAGAACGGCAGCCTCTGGCATTTCCGCTACCCGCTCGAGGACGGCTCGGGCCACCTCACGGTCGCGACCACGCGCCCCGAGACGATGCTCGGCGATACGGCCGTGGCCGTGCATCCCGAAGACGAGCGCTACCGTGATCTCGTCGGCAAGCGAGTGCGCCTGCCACTCGTCGATCGCCTTATCCCGATCGTCGCGGACGACTACGTCGACCCGGAGTTCGGCACGGGCTGCGTGAAAATCACGCCCGCGCACGACTTCAACGACTACGACATTGGCCAGCGCCACAGTCTTGAGATTATCAACATCCTCGATGACAACGCGGCGATCAACGACAACGCACCCGAGCGCTTCCGCGGGATGGACCGCTTCGATGCCCGCAAGGCCGTGGTTGCCGAGTTCGAATCACTGGGCCTGCTCGAAGGTGTCGAGCCGCATCAGCTCAAGGTGCCGCGCGGCGACCGCAGCGGTGCTGTGGTTGAGCCCTATCTGACAGACCAGTGGTACGTAAAGATCCAGCCGCTCGCCGACCCGGCCATCGCCGCGGTCGAGAATGGTGATATCAAGTTCGTTCCCGAGAACTGGTCCAAGACCTACTTCGACTGGATGCACAAGATCCAGGACTGGTGCATCAGTCGCCAGCTCTGGTGGGGGCATCGCATTCCCGCCTGGTACGACGACAACGGCGGCATTTATGTCGGTCGCAACGAAGCTGATGTGCGCAAGAAGTACAGCCTGGCGGCAGACCTCACGCTGCGCCAGGACGACGACGTGCTCGATACCTGGTTCAGCTCGGCGCTGTGGCCGTTCTCGACACTGGGCTGGCCCGACGAGACGCCCGAGCTCAAGACCTTTTACCCAACCAACGTGTTGGTCACAGGCTTCGACATCATCTTCTTCTGGGTCGCGCGCATGATCATGTTCGGGCTCAAATTCGCCGGTGATGTGCCGTTTCGCGAGGTCTACATCCACGGCCTGATCCGCGACCAGGACGGACAGAAGATGTCGAAGTCGAAGGGCAACGTCCTTGCCCCCATCGATCTCATCGACGGCATCGATCTTGAGTCGCTCGTCACCAAACGCACGACGGGGCTCATGCAGCCGCATCTGGCGCCCAAGATCGAGAAGGCGACGCGTCGACAGTTCCCCGATGGCATTCCCGAATTCGGCACCGACGCGCTGCGCTACACGTTTGCGTCGCTGGCGACGACGGGCCGCGACATTCGCTTCGACCTGGGCCGCATCGAGGGCTACCGCAATTTCTGCAACAAGCTCTGGAATGCCTCGCGCTTCGTGCTGAGCGTCACCGAGGCACTCGAGGATGGCGATGTGGCCACGCCAACGCCGGGTCTGGCCGACCGCTGGATTCGTTCGCGGCTCGCGCACTGCGCAGCCGAAGTGGAGCGCCAGTTCGAGCGCTACCGCTTCGACCTTGCCGCGCAGGCACTCTACGAATTCACCTGGTATGAATTCTGCGACTGGTACGTCGAGCTCAGCAAAGCGACGCTCTACGCCGATGACGCAGCCGCTGGCGACAAGGCCGCAGCCATGACCACACTCGTTGAAGTGCTTGAGTCACTCCTGCGCCTGCTGCACCCGATCATGCCGTTCATCAGCGAAGAGATCTGGCTGCGCGTCGCGCCGCGTGCGAAGGTCAGCGGCGAGTCGATCTGCGACATGCGCTGGCCGGAGACAGGCACGCGTGACGACGATGCCGAACGCGAGCTGGGCTGGGTACAGCAGTTCGTGCTGGGCGTGCGTCAGATCCGTGGCGAGATGGACATCGCACCCGGCAAGCCGCTGCCGGTGCTGCTCAAGGCGGCGTCCGACGACGACCTGGCCCTGCTCGAGGCACACCGGCCGCTGCTCGCACGAATGGGCAACATCGAATCGATTGATGTTACTGCTGAGGGCGACACGGCACCCGCCAGCGCCACGGCACTGCACGGCGAGATGCGCATCCACGTGCCCATGGCCGGGCTCATCGATGTCGGCAAGGAACTCGAACGTCTGGGCAAGCAGCTCGATAAGTCGCGCCAGGATTTGTCCCGAACGCGGGGTAAACTCGACAACCCGAGCTTCGTCGACCGGGCGCCGGCCGAGGTCGTGGCCACGGAACGGGCCCGTGCCGCAGAGCACGAACAGACGGTCTCGCGGCTCGAAGCACAGATCGCGGAGCTCGAATCGCTCGCAGATTGAGCCCCGGGGCACCAATCAGCCGGTAATGGGTCACATTCTGAGTGCGGCGTCCGTGCAAGGTGGCCGTGATTTGGCCATGATGCGTGTTGGTACTGCCCCCGAGGGTCTCCTGTGACCGATCCCGTTTCGATTTCGAAAGCCACGCCTGAACAGGCGCGCGACGCGCTTGTCGCCGCCCGTGACGCGCTCAACGGCATCATCCTGGGCAAGCCGCAGCAGATCGACCTGGCGATCACGTGCCTGCTCGCCCGCGGCCACCTGCTTATTGAAGACGTACCGGGCGTCGGCAAGACGACGATGGCGCGCGCACTGGCCGTCATCCTGGGCCTCGACTTTGCAAGGATCCAGTTTACTAGCGACCTGCTGCCTGCCGACATCACCGGCTTGTCGATCTACCAGAAAGACGACGGCACGTTCCGCTTTCACCCGGGCCCCGTGTTTACCCAGATGCTGCTGGCCGACGAGATCAACCGCGCCACGCCGAAAGCGCAGAGTGCATTGCTCGAAGCCATGCAGGAGCGCCAGGTCACGATTGACGGCGAGCGCCGTCCGCTGCCCGAACCGTTCTTCGTGGTGGCCACGCAGAACCCGACGGATCAGATTGGTACTTTTGAGCTGCCCGAATCACAGCTCGACCGCTTCCTCATGCGCGTTGAAATCGGCTATCCCGACGGCGAAGCCGAGCGCCGCCTGCTCGACGGGGAAAACCCGGGCGCCTCACTCGACACCATCGAACCGGCACTGAGTGCCGCCGATATCGTCGCGCTTCAAAGCGAAGTGGCGGGCGTCACGGCCAACGCGCACCTGCTCGACTACTTGCAGGCGCTCGTCGCGCACACGCGCAACGCGCCCGAGTTCGTGACGGGCCTGTCGCCGCGCGCCTCAATCGCGCTCGCGAATGCCTCGCGCGCCTACGCGCTGCTCGCCGGGCGCAGTGTCGTGTACCCGGATGACCTGCAGGCTGTGTTCGCCGCCATCGCGGGCCACCGCCTCGTCGTGACCAGCGAGTTTGCACACCTGTCGCCCGCCGACCGCGCCGCGCATGTCCTCGACGCCGTGGCCATCCCTTAGGCCGCTTCGCGCCGGGTTCTACCGGCGCGTCGCGCGCTGGGTCCGCAAGCGGCAGGGTGAGGACACGCTGCCGCTCAAGCTGACCTCGCGTCGCCTCTACATCCTGCCCACGCCTGTTGGCACGACCTTCGGCATCGTGTGTTTCGCGATGCTGCTGGGCTCAATGAACTACAACAACTCGATGGGCTTCGCGCTCACGTTCCTGCTGGTTGCCACGGGCCTGGTTGCCATGCACCGTTGTCATCGCAATCTGGCGGGGCTCGAGGTGATCGCTGTGCATGCCGCCCCCGTGTACGCGGGCGAGTCGGCGCACTTCGATATCGAAGTGACGAACACGAGCGGCGGTGAACGTATCGAGCTTACGGGCCGAATCGGCGGCAACCGGGGCCGAGTCATCGACGTCAAAGCCGGCAACACGTCACGTATCCGCATCGAGGTGCCCACGAAGCGCCGCGGCGCACTGGCCGTCGCGCGGATCTCACTCAATTCACGCTATCCGCTTGCCTTGCTCAATTGCTGGACCTGGCTGCACGTGGATACGCGCTGCACGGTGTGGCCGCGACCCGCAGACGATGCGCCGGCGCGACCCGTCGCGCCGAGCGCGGACGGCGGCCGCGCGGGCGAGCTCGGTGACGAAGACTTCTCGGGCTTGCGCGACTACCGCGAAGGCGACTCGCCGCGGCTTATCGCCTGGAAGCATCTGGCGCGCAGCGACACGCTCGCCTCAAAACAGTTCTCGGGGGCCAGCGTGTCGACGCAATGGATCGACTACGACACCGCACCGGGCACCGACCCTGAGCGGCGCCTGTCCGTACTCGCGAGCTGGATCATTGCCGCCGAAGCCGCCGGCGACCGGTACGGCCTGACCTTGCCGGACAGCACACTGGCGCCCGCACGCGGCGCCGCGCATCGCGACCGCTGCCTCGATGCCCTTGCGCGGTTCGGCAGTCCGGAGTCAGACCATGCGGGCTGACGGTCGACTCGCGCACAGCCTGCCGCTCATCGTTGGGGCGCTGCTCGCGGCGTTCCTGCCGCAGATCGCGACCAAGCCGCCCTGGATCACGCTGTTCCTCGTGACCTGCGCGGGCTATCGGCTGCTGGCCGAACGCCGTCGATTGCGCCTGACACCTGCATGGATTCGCACGATCCTCGGACTTGGCAGTTTCATTGCTGTGCTCCAGGTCTATGGCGGCATCAACGGTGTGGCGCCTGGCAGTGCGCTGCTGGCCGTAATGGCCGCACTCAAGCTGCTCGAAACGTATTCTCAGCGTGACCAGTTCGTGCTGCTCTTTATCTGCCTGTTCATGATCCTCGCAAGCTTCCTGCAAGGGCAGCACATCTGGTCCGTCGTGTACCTGTTTGGCGCCTTCGGGGTTACGCTCGCGGCCTGGAGTGCCGCCGCCCGTGACGGCGTGCCGCGCACCGGGCGCTGGTATGCGCGCGAGGCCGGCGTCGCCCTGAGTCTTGCCCTTCCCCTGCTGCTTGCGCTTTGGGTTCTGTTCCCGCGCGTGCCGGGGCCCTTTTGGGCCATTCCCACAGAATCGGGCAGCGCGAACACCGGGCTCTCAAACACGATGAGTCCTGGCGACATCTCCAATCTCAGCAAGTCCAATGCGCTCTCGTTCCGCGCGAGCTTCGAAGGTCCGACACCCGCGCCCTCGCAGCGTTACTGGCGCGCCATCGTCATGGACCGTTTTGACGGTCGCAGTTGGGCGGCTAATGAGGACTGGGCTACGCCGGAGCCGAACACTGTCCTGCCGGGTGCGCCCGGGATTCGCTACACGGTGCGCATGGAGCCGACAGACCAGCGCTGGATGTACGCGCTCGATATGCCAGTTTCGCGAGACGGTCGCGAGATGCTCATGACGCGATTCCAGACCCTCGAGAGCCGAAAGCCCATCAACGAGCGCAAGGAATACACGGTCGTCTCGGTGCTCGACTACAAGACCAATACGCGGATGCAGCAGAAGCGCAATAGCTACAACACGCTTCTGCCCGACGGCGTGAATCCGCGCGCCCGTGAATTCGCGACGCAATTGCGTGGTGAATCGGCGTCCATTGAAGACTTCGCAAACCGCGTGCTCAGCCACTTCCGCAATGAGCCCTTCTACTACACGCTGTCGCCGCCGCCTCTCGGTCGCGACTCCGTCGATGAGTTTGTGTTCGAAACACGTCGCGGCTTCTGCGAACACTACGCCTCGGCCTTTGCCTTCATGATGCGCGCCGCGGGCGTGCCCGCACGCATCGTCGCGGGCTACCAGGGCGGCGAAGTCAATCCGCTCGGCGGCTTCCTGACCGTGCGCCAGTCGGATGCGCACGCCTGGACCGAAATCTGGATCGCCAATCGCGGCTGGGTGCGCGTCGACCCCACAGCGGCCGTCGCGCCCCAACGCATCGAGCAGAATCTCGACAGCGCGCTGCGCGAGTCGGGCGAACGGGTGCCGGGCGCCTTCGACCTGCCCATCATGGAACGACTGCAAGTCGCCTGGGATCTTGTCAACGCGCGATGGGACGAATGGGTCCTGGGATTTGGCCCCGAGACGCAGCGCAATTTCTTCGAATGGCTCGGGCTTGAGAACCCCGACTGGCGCGACTACATCGTGCTCCTCACGGTGAGCCTCATCAGCATCATGGCCGTGATCACGGGGCTTTTGTGGTGGCAGCAAAGACCGCCCACGCGAGATGCCGCGAGCCGGGCCTACCGCGCGCTGCAACGCCGGACGGGGACGCGAACCTTGCGCGGAGAAGCGCCGCTGGCCTGGGCGCGGCGTGCGGGTGTCGCGCGGCCCACACAGGCGGCCCACATCGATGCCGCAGTAAAACTGTACCTGGCAGCGCGCTATGGGGATGAACAGGACGCCGTGCCGCGCCTGCGGCGCGCAATCCGATCATTGCCGCGCAAACGCGCGGAGGCTTAACGCGCAGGCTTGACGTCCGACACGTCGACGCGCGTGAGTACCATCACCCCGAGCACGAACAGCGGGATCAGCGCGAGCACCGACACGCGCGGGTCATCACTGACAAGTGCAAGCAGGCCAATGAGCAGCGGTCCCAGAATCGCAGCGAACTTGCCCAGCATCGAATAGAAACCGAAGAACTCAGAAGCTTTCTCGGGCGGCACGAGGCGCGCGTACAGTGAGCGACTCATAGCCTGCACGCCACCCTGTACGAGCCCCACGCCAATCGCCATCGCGTAGTACTGCCAGACCTCCTCGAGCACCAAACCCCAGAGCCCGATGAGCAGGTAGACGCTCACACCCATATAGATGGCGCGTTTGGGTCCAATGCGGTCACCCAGCCAGCCGAAGCCCAGGGTCGCCGGTACACCGATGATGTTCGTGATGAGCAGCGCCAGCATGAGGTCGTTCTGCTCGAAGCCCAGACGCAGGCCAAAATTCGTGGCCATGAGAAACAGCGTGTGCACGCCGTCGATGTAGAGCCAGTAGGCCAGCAGGAACAGGCCCAGGTTCTTGTACTTGCGCACCTCTCGGAAGGTCTTGATGAGCGTGCGGTAGCCGTCGACGATGGCGCGCCCGAGCGACGGACCCTCGTTCTTTTGCTCCTTGACGAACAGCACGAGTGGAATTGTGAACACAAGCCACCACACGGCCACGAGCGCAAACGCAATCTGTGTGGCCACGGCCGCGTTGGCCAGCCCGAAGGTCTCGGGCGACTGAACCATCCAGAGGTTAAACAGGAACAGAAGCACACTCGCGCCGTAGCCCATGCTGAAGCCCAGCGCGGACACCTGCTCAAACTCGTCGGGTTTTGCCACGTTGACAATCAGTGAGTCGTAAAACGTGTTGGCACCGTAGAAGCCGACGAGCGCGATGAGATACAGGCCCAGCGCCGCTTGCCACTGGCCCTGACCGACAAAATACAACGAACCTGTCGACGTGAGCGCGAGGCCCGTGAACACGATCTGGAACCGCTTGCGCGCACCCCCGGCGTCGGCGATGGCACCCAGCACCGGAGCCACGAAGGCAATGATCAGGCTGGCTGCCGCCGTGGTCAGCCCGCGGCGCGCAGTCACGAGCGACGCGTCAGTACATTCGGACCAGTAGTTACTCAGGAGCACCGGGTACAGCGTGGCAACCACCGACAGTGCAAACGCCGAGTTGGCGCAGTCATAAAGCACCCAGCCCAGAATGGGGCGTTTCTTCAGCAGTTTCAGGGCCATGGCTGCGCTCCGTGTTGTGGGCGTCTAGAGCTCTCGCGTGGCCCGGAACGTGACGTCGGGCCAGCGCTCTTGGGTCAAGTCGAGATTGACGCGCGTGGGTGCAATATAGACGAGCGCCTCGCCGTGATCGATGGCCAGGTTGTCATGCGCCTTGCGCTTGAACTCGTCGAGCATCTTGGCGTCGTTACACTCGACCCAGCGCGCCGTGTGCACATTCACGGACTCGAAGCGGCACTCAACGTTGTACTCATCCCGAAGCCGCGCCGCGACGACATCGAACTGAAGCACGCCGACAGCGCCCAGAATCAGGTCGTTATTGCGCATCGGTCGGAACAACTGCGTGGCACCCTCTTCACACAACTGCGCGAGGCCCTTTTGCAGCGCCTTGAGTCGCAGCGGGTCGGCCAGCATGGCGCGACGGAAGATCTCGGGTGCAAAACTCGGGATGCCCGTGAAGTTCACCGTGTCGCCTTCGGAGAAGCTGTCGCCGATGTTGATCGTGCCGTGGTTGTGCAGGCCGATGATGTCGCCGGCGACGGCGCTGTCAGCCTTGTGGCGATCGGCAGCCATGAACGTAATGGCCTCGGGAATCTTGATGTCCTTGCCGAGCCGCATGTGCCGCACCTTCATTCCGGGACGAAACCGGCCCGAGCACAGGCGCATGAACGCGATGTGATCACGATGACCTGGATCCATATTAGCCTGAATCTTGAACACGAAGCCCGTGAGCTTCTGCTCGTCAGGGTCCACGAGCCGCTCCTCGGCAGCGCGCGCCTGTGGCGGCGGCGCGCTGTCTACGAAGCCCGCGAGCAGCTCGCGGACACCGAAGTTGGAGATCGCCGAACCAAAGTACACGGGCGTCTGTTGGGCCGCGAGATAGCTCTCACGATCAAACTCGGCGTACACACCACGCACGAGCTCGATCTCGTCGACATAGTCCTGCCAGTCATCGCCGAGCAATTCGCGCGCCGCATCGCTGTCGAGGCCGTCAATGGTCTCGGTCGTGCCCGCGCGCTCCTTGTCGGTCGCGTGGTAGGTGTAGATCCGGTCCTCGGCGAGGTGGTAGACGCCCTTGAGGCGGCTGCCCATGCCGATGGGCCAGGTGATGGGCGTGCAGGCGATATCGAGTACGGACTCGATTTCGTCGAGCAACTCGATGGGCTCGCGGCCCTCGCGGTCGAGTTTGTTGATGAACGTCACGATGGGCGTGTCGCGCAAACGACAGACTTCCATGAGCTTGATCGTGCGCTGCTCAACGCCCTTGGCACAGTCGATCACCATCATGGCCGAGTCGACCGCCGTGAGCGTGCGGTAGGTGTCTTCGGAGAAGTCCTCGTGGCCGGGTGTGTCGAGCAGATTGACGACGGTGTCACCAAACGGGAACTGCATGACCGACGAGGTCACGGAGATACCGCGCTCCTGTTCGAGCTTCATCCAGTCCGAGGTGGCGTGCCGGCTGGCCTTGCGGCCTTTGACCGTACCCGCAAGCTGAATGGCGCCGCCGAACAGCAACAGCTTTTCGGTCAGCGTCGTCTTACCGGCGTCGGGGTGAGAAATAATGGCAAAGGTCCGGCGCCTGCCGACCTCGGCTCCGATAGCGCTCATCTGGGCTCCGCTACAGGGTCAGGGCGAGAACCAGCGCGTCCTCACGCCGGTTGTCGGCCGCGCGATAGTAGTCGCGGCGGCGGCCGATCGTAGCAAAGCCGATGCCTTTGTACATGTTGATTGCCGCGAGGTTCGACGGTCGCACCTCGAGGAACATACGTTTCACGCGCGCCTTGCGTGCCTCGGTGATCAAATGCTGCAACAGCCCAAGCCCTGAGCCACGCCGCCGAAATGCAGGCGCCACGCACACGTTGAGCACGTGCGCTTCGCCGGCCGCCACGGACAGGATGCCGTAGCCCCGCAATTCGCCAGCCTGCTCGATGACGAGACACAGGTAACCCGCCAGCAGGCAATCGCGGAAAATACCCGTCGACCAGGGGTAGTCGTAGCTCTGCTGCTCGATGCGCGCCACGGCCTCAAGATCTTCATGGTTCATGGGCCGAACCGAGGGGACCAGAACGTCGCTGGCCGCACTCACGATGCAGACTCCAACAGCGCGCGCACGCGCTTCAGGTCCTCCCAGGCGCGCGCCTTTTGCGCAGGTTCTCGCAGCAGGTAGGCCGGGTGGTAGGTCACGACGAGCGGTACGTCGCGATCGGGCAATTGGTGGGTCTTGCCACGCATGCGACCCAGTGGCATATCAACCTGCAGCAGGCGTTGCGCGGCGATGCGGCCCACGGCGATCACGACGTCAGGCGCCACGGCTGTGAGCTGTTGTTCGAGGTAGTCATTGCAGGCGGTGACCTCATCGACACGCGGATCGCGATTACCCGGTGGTCGACACTTGATCGTGTTGGCGATGAACACAGTGTCACGGTCGCAGCCGATCGCGCGCAACATCGCGTCCAGCATGTGTCCAGCACGCCCCACAAACGGCTCACCCGTGCGGTCCTCCTCAGCCCCCGGTGCTTCGCCGATCACCATGAGGCGCGCATCGCGCGGGCCAACGCCAAAAACAGACTGCGTACGCGTCTCGTGCAAACGGCACTGCGTGCAGCGCGCGACGGCCTGGCGCAACACCTGCCAGCGCAATTCCGTGTCGGCGGCTGCGGGCTCGGGCGCAGGCAACGTGGCTTCCGCCGTTACAGTAGCCTCAGTAATGGGCGCGGCGGGCTCTGGCGTCACAGCGACCTCGGCGACCGGCGCTGCGGCCTCGCGTGACACGAGGACATCGATGCCCATGGCCTCGAGATAGGCGCGTTGCTGCGCAGACAGACCCTGCTCAGCCACGATCCGCCGGCTCCGAATCCGTATCCGGAGTCGTTTCCGTCGTCGCGTCGTGTTCGTCGTCCTGCGTCTCCTCGTCATCATCAAGTGTGGCGAGGCGGCTCGGGCGCCGTGCCATCCACCAGGTGAGCGGGCCCGAGAGGGCGTACACGAAGAACAACAGGAACAGGACCAGCGGCGGCTCGATTGAGATGAGCGCGATGATAAGTGGCACGAGCAACAGCGACGCAAATGACACCTTGCGGCCCAGGTTGATCGTCTTGAAGCTGTAGTAATGCAGGTTGCTGACCATGGCCGCACCCGCCGCGGCCGTGATCACGAAACCGGACACGAGCCCGCCAAAACCGCTCAGACCATAATCAGCGCTGAGCCAGACAAAGGCTGCAACCAGCGCCGCCGCCGATGGGCTCGGCAAACCCTGGAACCAGGCCTTGCCCAGCTTTGAAGGCACAGCGTTGAACCGTGCCAGCCGCAGTGCCGCGCACACAGCAAACAGAAATGCGACGAGCCAGCCAATGCGGCCCCAGGCGATCGAATACTCCGCCAGTCGTGCGACACCCCACTGGTACACCACCACGGCCGGCGCGAGGCCGAAGCTGACCATGTCGGAAAGGCTGTCGTACTCCTTGCCAAAGGTCGACTGAGTGCTCGTCATGCGGGCCACGCGACCGTCGGCGCCATCCATGACCATGGCAACGAACACCGCGATACCGGCGCGCACAAAGTTGCCATCGATCGCAGCGACGATCGCGTAAAAACCCGCAAACAACGCGAGCGTTGTCAGCAAGTTGGGCAGCAGGTAAATCCCGCGCCCCCGTTGGCGCTCATTGCGGTCCGTCATGGGCAAAGTGTGCCACGAAGCGCGGTCTAGCTGCGACCGATGCCGCAAGGCCTGCGCTGCGTCAGGCTCGGTCTGCCGACACCTTATTGTCGCGGCGCAACTCGGCCAGCTCCGTGACCGACGCAACAACGCTGTCGCCCACGTCGACGCGCACGAGAACGTCGGCCGGCAGATAGAGCTCGCAGCGCCGCGCCAGCCTCACAAAGGCCGCGCGGTGGCCGTGACCGATCCGCTCGCCGTAACGCCGGAACGCACTGGGTACGCCCAGCCAGCCACCGCCCGAAAATGCCACCACGACATCGTCGCCGCCATCGCCCCGAATCCAGAGGCCGCCTCGCCCTGTCATCTTCGAGCCCTCACGCGCATTGTCACGCGGGTCGAGAATTTTGCCCTCGAGCGGTGCACGTACGGTGTAAGCGCCCATCGGGTCCACGCGGATGATGATGCGCATGGACTCGCGCTCTAGCAGCCCCGAGCGGCAGCGGCTGATATTGAGCACCTTGCCATCCACGGGCGCCAGCACCCCCAGCGGCAGCATGGGAATGTCACGCTGAGGGTCCTGGAACAGCGCCAGCAGCAGGCCCATCGGGATCAGCATCGTAAGCGCCCAGGCGGGTCCTGCGAACTTGGCCAGCAGCAGCGCAATCGCGGCGCAGGCGGTAAAGGGCCAAAAGCCCTCGGCGGCAAAAGCGGAATGACGTCGCATGCGCGCAGTCTAACCGCTTGGGGCCATGCGGTGACCCCTGCAGATCGTTACAATGCGCGATCGTTTCACAGTCGGTCAGGCCCGATGAAAGTCAGCGCCCTCAATCTCAAGACGCTCAAGGAAACTCCGGCCGAGGCCGAAGTGGTCAGCCACCAGCTCATGCTCCGCACGGGGATGATCCGGCGCCTGACGTCCGGCATCTTCACCTGGATGCCGATCGGCCTGCGCGTCGTGCGCAAGGTTGAAGCGATTGTGCGTGAAGAAATGAACGCGATCGGCGCGCTCGAGCTGCTCATGCCCGCCGTGCAACCCGCGGAGCTCTGGCGTGAGTCGGGTCGCTGGGACCAGTACGGCCCGCTGCTGCTGCGCATGCGCGATCGCCACGAGCGTGACTACTGTGTCGGTCCGACACACGAAGAGGTGATCACGGATGTGGCCCGCCGCGAGTTGCGCTCCTACCGCGACCTGCCGATCAGCTACTACCAGATCCAGACCAAATTTCGCGACGAGATCCGCCCGCGTTTCGGCGTGATGCGCTCGCGCGAGTTCATCATGAAGGACGCCTACTCGTTCGGACGCAACGCAGAAGAACTCGGGGCCAGCTACGACGCCATGGCCGGGGCCTACACGCGCGCGTTCGAGCGCATGGGGCTGACGTTCCGAAAGGTCGATGCCGACTCGGGTGAGATCGGCGGCAGCCGCTCGCAGGAGTTTCACGTGCTCGCGGACTCGGGCGAAGACGCCATCGCGTTCTGCCCCGCCGATGACTACGCCGCCAACGTCGAAATGACGCCCGCGCCCGCCGCAGCGGATCGCCCAGAGGCGAGCACCGAACTTGCGCGCGTGGATACACCGGGCGCGAAGACGATCGAAGATGTGTGCAAGGCGCTGGACGTCACCGCAGACCGTATTGTGAAGACGCTGATCGTGGCCGGCGATGAAGGCCCCATCGCCTTCGCGCTGCGCGGTGATCATGAGCTCAACGCGGTCAAGGCCGCCAAGCTGCCCGGCGTCACCACGCCGCTGACCATGGCCGAGCCGGCAGAGATCGTGAAAGCCACGGGCGCACCGCCCGGCTCCGTCGGTCCCGTCGGGCTTGAGATCCCGCTGTTCGTCGACCACGCGGCAGCGGAACTCGCGGACTTTGTTTGCGGCGCCAACGACAAGGGCGTGCACCTGACGGGCGTGAACTGGGGGCGGGACCTTCCCGCGCCGGATTCCGTGGACCTGCGCAACGTCGTCGCTGGCGACCCGTCGCCCACGGGTGCAGGCGCGCTGGAGATTGCGCGCGGCATCGAGGTGGGGCACATCTTCCAGCTTGGCACCAAGTACTCGGACGCCATGGGCGCCACTGTGCAGGATGAGGACGGCTCGGCACTGACGGTCACCATGGGCTGTTACGGTATCGGCATCACGCGCATCGTGGCCGCGGCCATCGAACAGAACCACGACGACGCCGGCATCATCTGGCCCGAGCCGCTGGCGCCATGGACAGTCATCCTTGTGCCCATTAATGCGCACAAGAGCGACGCCGTACGTGAGGCTTCGGACGCGCTCTACGCAGACCTGCTCGCGGCCGGCGTGGAAGTGCTCTACGACGACCGGGACGCGCGACCGGGTGCCAAGTTCGCCGACGCCGAGCTGCTTGGTATTCCGCACCGCATCACGATCGGTGACCGCGGGCTGGCAACGGGCGATTTCGAGTACCGCTACCGTCAGGCCGAAAACGCCGAGATGCTGAAGCGTGACGACGTTCTCAGGCGCGTTGGCGCCGCGTGACATAATCTCGGGGGATGTACCTCCGAGCCACACTGCTGTGCGTCGCGCTCTTGCTGGCCCCGGCCAGCCAGGGCGCAAAGCCCGCTGAGCCCGATCCGCAGCTCGCGGCGGCCTTGCGTGAGGCCGCACTGAACGCCAACACGTTCGACGACCGCTTCGACGCTGAAGTCTGGCTCAAGGACATGTCGACACGGCTGGGCAGCCGCGTACCCGACCCCGAAGAACGCATCCGCATCCTGCGTGGCGTGCACCGCGAGGCCCAGCGCGTGGACCTGCCGCCGGAACTCGTGCTCGCCGTCATCGACATCGAGAGCAACTTCGACCATTACGCGATTTCCTACGCGGGTGCCAGAGGTCTCATGCAAGTGATGCCGTTCTGGCTCGACGAGATCGGACGGCCTGACGACAGCCTCTTCGATATCGACACCAACCTGCGGATGGGCTGCACCATTCTGCGCCACTACTACGACCGTGAACGCGGTGACCTGCACCGGGCGCTGGCGCGCTACAACGGCAGCCTGGGCAGCCGCAAATACTCGTCGAAGGTTCTGGAACGCCTGCGCACCCGCTGGCGCCGGCAGTAGCAACGCGCCTAACGGTTGCCCGTCGTGAAGGCTGCGGGCAGTTCGGGCAAGGTCACTTCTTCTGCCGTAATCGCTTCAACGCGGCTCAATGGCGAGCCCTGCCAGAGCCAGGATTCCAGCTCCGTGATTTTCTCTGCTTCGCCGACCGCGAGCACTTCGACGCGACCATCACGCAGGTTGATCGCGTGGCCGCGCAGACCCAGTGACTGGGCCACATCACGCGTGCTGGCACGAAAGAATACACCCTGAACCTTGCCGGCCAGGTGAAAGCGGCGTGCGATGGTGGCCACGATTCGGTCAGCGGCCCTACTTGATGGGAACCGGTTGTTCGCGATTGGGCTCGGTACGCTGACGTTCAGAGGCTTCGCGCGCCTCCGTGGCCAACTGCTTGGCCAGGCCCGCATCGCGACGGGCCGCCGCGTAGGCGCGGCGCTCGAGATTGCTCTGGGCGCTCTTGAGCAGCAGCTTGGCTTCGACGAACTGCGTGGGCGCGTGTTTGGCCGCATCCACTTGTTCTGCGGCCGCAATAGCCAGCCGTGCGTCGGACATCTCCTGAACGGGTGGTGACGCACTGGTACAGGCGGCGAGGATGCCGACCGCGCAGAGACACAAAATGAGGCGGTGCACACGCATAATCCACCAAACGCTAGCAAGCGCCTGACTGGGCCGTCAAGCCAGAGAGCGGCCTGCCAAGCACCCGACGAACTGGCATACTGGCGCGCCCCGATTCAGGCACCGAGACATGCAGGACATTCTCGTTCTTTACTATTCGCTGCACGGCTCAACCGAGGCGCTGGCGCGCGAGATCTGCCGCGGCATCGACGCAAGCGGCGTCGCCGAGGCGCGCTTGCGCACCGTTCCGGGCGTTTCCGCCAAGAGCGAGGCGTCCGAGCCCCCGGTCCCCGAGGACGGCCCGCCTTACGTCAGCCGCGAAGACCTCGCGGAGTGCGCCGGGCTGGTACTGGGCAGTCCAACCCGGTTTGGCAACATGGCCGCGCCCGTCAAGTACTTCCTCGATGGCACCAGTGGCGAGTGGCTCTCGGGCGCGCTGTCCGGAAAACCCTGCGGTGTCTTTACCTCGAGCAACGCCATGCACGGCGGCCAGGAATCCACGCTCATCACGATGGCCATCCCACTGCTCCACCACGGCATGATCTGGTGTGGCGTGCCTTACAGCGAGAAAGCACTGTCGACGACGACGCGTGGCGGCACGCCTTACGGCCCCACCCAGGTTGCCGGCGACGATAGCGCGGGCGTGCTCGACGCCGATGAGGCCACCATTGCCCGCGCCTTTGGCGCGCGTATCGCCGATATCGCCCACCGCCTCGCCCGCAGATGATTGGGACGCTCGCAGCACGACGACGCGTCGGTCTCGGCGGCTGGTTGCTGCTGGCGCTCGTGACCCTGGCCTGGTTGTGGCAGGCGCGCGGCTCTCTGGCGTGGTGGGCCTGGCCTGTGGTGTTTGCGCCGTTCGTCGCGCTATTGCCGGGCCTGTTGACACCAACCCGCAACGCCTGGCTGCTCGCGCTGCTCGCCACCATTGGCTACGCGTCGGTGGGCTTTATGGACGCGATCGCGAACCCCGGCGCGGCGGGATTCGCCTATGTGCTTGCGGGCGCGAGCCTCGCGGCCTTCTTCGCCATCATCCCCGCGGTCCGTACGCTGCCCGCACCACCGCGCGACGACGCCCCCTAAACCCTCTCCAGACCCTTTCCAGACCCCTTCTAGACCCCTTCGGCGCGCAACACGTCGCGAACAAACGGCACGGTGAGCCGCCGGTTTGCGGCCAGTGAGCGGGCGTCGAGCAGCTGCAGCCAGTCAAACAGGACGGCGAGATCGCGCGGCAGACGCAGCGCCAGATATCGCGCCGTCTCGTCCGGGAGCCGCAGACCACGCGCCTCGGCACGCATCTTGAGCGCCTCGAGCTGACCCGCGTCACCGGGTGGCTGCAATCGAAACAGAGACAATGCGCTCAAACGGCTTTCGAGGTCGGCAAGCTCAAAGCCCGCGTCGGCCGGCCTGGCGGGCGCACTGATAATGAGCCGCCCGCCTTGTTCGAGCATGCGTTCGTAGAGCACAAGCAATGCGCGTTCCCAATCCGCGTCGCCGGCGATCGTCTCGATGTCATCGAGACAGATGACCGCGTCAGCAGGCAAACCGTCGACGGCCGTGGCTGGCAGGCCCATGCGCAACGGCAGGTAGAGCGCGTGTCCGGCGGGTTGCGACGCCACCGCCGCCTGCAACAGATGGCTGCGGCCACTGCCGCGCGCGCCCGACAGCCAGACACCTGGCGCCGCGGGCGCGTTGAGCGCGGCTACGGCCGCGCCATTGGGTCCGGCGTAGTACGTATCAAACCGCGCCTCGACGTCGAGACCGATGTCGAGGGGCAGCTGCCCCGTGGACTCAGGCGTCATTGCGCTGCCTGGGCTCGCGCGCCTCGAGGAAGGACTCGGCTTCCGGGTGATCGCGCAGATATCGGTTATAGGCGAAGCGCACGAACACAGCGATGGCGGCGGCTGCCGGCAGCGCCAGCAGGACGCCGAAGAAACCGAACAGGAGGCCAAACGCCATCACCGCGAAAATAACGAGCACGGGGTGCAAGCCAATGCGGTCGCCCACGAGCTTGGGTGTCAGCACCGAGCCCTCGATGAACTGCGCCACCGAGAACACAACCACCACGAGGCCGAGCTGCAGCAGACCGCCGCCGTCGGGCGAATTGAACGCCGTGAGGCTGGCCAGCCCAATGCCGAAGATGAAACCGAGGTAGGGCACAAAGCTCACAAGCCCCGCGACGACGCCGATGGCCAGCGCGAATTTGAGCCCGATGAGCATGAGACCGCCCGAGTACATGACGGCCAGCCCGAACATGACGAGCAACTGCCCGCGCAGAAATGCGCCCAGCGTTTCGTCCGTCTCGCGCGCCAGCGTAAACACGGCGTCGCGGTTTCGTGCGGGCACGAGTGCGCCCAGCCGCGCGATGATGAGGTCCCAGTCGCGCAACAGGTAGAAGGTCAGTACGGGGATCAGAAACAGGTTGATGATGCCCGTCAGCAGCGCACCACCCGAACGGGTCAGCTGGCTCAGCAGCGTACCGCCGAGGCTCGCAGCATCGGCGCCGTAGCGCTCGATAAGGGCGGCGAGTCCAACGTCGGCGTCGTCGGTGCCCTCACCCAGCAAGCCCGCAACGTGCGGCCAGACCTGGTTCTCGAGCAGCTCGACGTAGCGCGGCAGCACTTCCAGCAGCGCACCAATCTGCGAGTTGACCAGCGGGATCAGCAACAGGATGAGCCCGCCAAGGACGACGAATGTAAGCAGGAACACCACAAGTACGGCCAGTGATCGGGGCAAGCGCATTTTCTGCAGCCGGTCTGCCAACGGGTCACCGATGTAGGCAAGCAGACCTGCAGCCACGAAGGGCGTCAGCACGGGCGCCAGCAGGTACAGGAGGTAGCCTGTCGCGCCCAGGGCGCCCAGCGTGAGCAGTTTCTGATCGTTGGTCATGCGTTGTGCTCCCCGGCCCTGCGCGTCCACTCGAGCATGTAGCCGAGCGTACTCACGAGCATCGTCGTGATGAGTGCCGCCATCAGTGCCGGCAGTACCAGAGGCGCGAGCGTTGACGTCAGAATGCTGGACGCCAGCTCCGGATACGCCGCATCCAGCAGCGCCAGAAAGACGTAGGCGAGCATTAGCACGGTGTTGAGCTTGCTCACCAGGCTCGGCTTGCCTTCGAGATCGCCATAGAGAAAGTGATAGGCAATCGCGCCACCCATGATGGTCAGGTCACGCAACACAACCAGCGCCGCGAGCCACCAGGGTGTCACACCCACCAGGGCCATCACGATGAACGTACCGATGAGCAGGAGTTTGTCGGCGATGGGATCGAGGATGGCGCCGATCTGGGTGCGCCAGTCGAATCGCCGCGCAAGCCAGCCATCGATGCCGTCGGAAAAGCCGGCCACGAAAAACAGACTGACCCCGAGCGTGAAGCGCTCGCTCTCGATGGAGGCCACCACCATCGGCACCAGCGCAATGCGCGCCAGCGAAATCAGATTGGGAATCCAGCGCAGCACGCCTAGTCCCCGACGCCTCCCGCTGGCCGAAGCCGATAGAACAAATCGGCCTCCTCAAAGGCCGGCGGTGGCAGCGTGCCCGGCACAGTCACGATGGATTGGCGCGGCACCGTATCGTCGGGGCCCACGGTCACGCTCGGTGGCATCGAACCCGCAATCTCGCCAAGCGTCACGGGCGCTTCGGGACTGCCCAGGACTACGTCCCCGGCGCGGCCTGCAAACGGCACGGCTCGCAGCGGGGGATCGACCCGTTCGAGCACGGTGCCCTCAAGCAGGCGCGCCAGGCGGTCGCGACCTGCCAGCGCGTCGACAGACACCAGCACCTGGTCGCCGCGCATAGCAAGGACACGGACGTCCTCGACGAGGCTGCGGCCCACCAGGAAGTTCACGAGCCGCGCGTAGTCCGCGAGGCCATCCACTGCGACCACTGAAATGCGCACATCGGCCGAGCCTTCGGGGCTCGACGCGAATTGCGACATGAGCCGGCCGCCGACGCGCGCAAACGCGAGGTTCACGTCACCCGCAAACCGGGATTCGTTCTCACCGAAGACCCAGGTCCAGCGGATCGACGATGGATTGCGCGAGCTCACCCGCCCGATGAGGATGCTCTCGACGTCATAGCGCGCGGACGCCGCAACGATCACGTCGCTGAAGCCGCCCCAGATGTCGGAAGGGGTCACGCTGGCCAGGTCGGTCTCGTCGTAGCGCGGCAGCATCACCGGGATGCCAAATCGCTGCGCGGCGTCGGCGACGGCCGCGCCGTAGGCCGCTGTCGGCGGCAGCTGCGGCTCGGCGGGCGTCGCACCGGCCTCGACGAGTGGCACCTGGGGTGCGTTCTCAACCGGCACGGGCTCAGGCTCGGGCGGCTCGAAACTGTCGAGCAGCAGACGATTGCCGCGCCCGTCTTCGACGGCAAGCCACACCAGCGTGGTCGGTCGTTCCTCACCCCAGACGGGGATGCGCTGTGCGCGGAGCATGGTGGTCAGGGCGCGGCCGTCAAAGGTCACGACCAACGAGTCCGCCTCGCCTTCACGCCAGCCTTGCACCCACTGCTGTGGCTGCTCAAATACGGCCTGCGCCTGCGCACGCGATTCGAACGGCACAATCCGCGCAATGACGGCATCAAGTGCAGCTGCATAGGCCTGCTCGCGCGCCTCGTCCGCCGTGGACGCGATGTCGCGCAGGAATGGAACTTCGGCTGTAAACAGGTCGACGGGCGCCGCAGCCGACGGCGTCGCCGTCAGCAGCAGGATGGCCGCCAGGCCCCCAAGCCAGAATCGCATCGTGAACCCCATCTCGTAATTATATACTTCGCGCATGAGTGAGGCAGAAGGTGAACGCGGTCTGACCTACCGCGACGCCGGCGTGGACATCGACGCCGGCACTGCGCTGGTCGACCGTATCGGCCAGCAGGTGGCCCGGACACGGCGGGACGGCGTTCTGACGGGCCTCGGCGGGTTCGGCGGCCTGTTTGCGCTGGACCTGGCGCGCTTTCCCGAGCCTGTCCTCGTGTCGGGCACTGACGGCGTGGGCACGAAGCTCATGCTCGCGCGCGAACTCGACCGCCACGACAGTATCGGCATCGATCTGGTTGCGATGTGTGTGAATGACATTGTCGTCACAGGCGCTGAACCGCTCTTTTTCCTCGACTACTACGCGACGGGCCAGCTCGATGTGAGCGCCGCCGCTGGGGTCATCGGCGGCATCGCCACAGGCTGCGAACAGGCCGGCTGCGCGCTCATTGGCGGCGAAACGGCGGAAATGCCGGGCATGTACGCCGGCAGCGACTACGACCTCGCAGGCTTCGCCGTGGGCGCGGTCTCACGCCCGAAGCTCATCGACGGCGGCGACGTCGGCGCCGGCGACCGCGTGCTCGGGCTCGCCTCGAGCGGGCCGCATTCCAACGGTTACTCGCTGATCCGCGCGGTGCGCGATCGCGCCAACGCCGACCTGGCCCAGCCATTGGGTGGCGGCACCCTGGGGGACGCCCTGCTCGCACCGACACGCATTTATGTGAAGCCCCTGCTGGCCCTGTTCGACCAGGCGCGACCGCTGGCTCTGGCGCACATCACGGGCGGCGGTCTTACCGAAAACCTGCCGCGTGTACTGCCCGACGGGCTCGGTGTCGAGCTCGATGCGGCCGCATGGCCGCGACCCGACGTCTTCGATTGGTTGCAGCGCGAGGGCGGGATCGCCGACGACGAGATGTGGCGCACCTTCAATTGCGGCATCGGCATGTGCCTCGTGGTTCGCGCCGATGACACAGCTGCCGCACGCGCCGTTCTCGAAGCCAACGGCGAAGCCGTCTACGATATCGGGCGCGTTGTCCCGCGTCCGGGCGTCCACATCGCATGAGCTCGGGCCAGCGCTGTAACATCACGGTCCTGATTTCGGGCGGTGGTACGAACCTGCAGGCGCTTATTGACGCCGCACGCTCGCCCGTCAATCCCTACCGCGTAGCGCACGTGATTTCCGACAAGCCCGAGGCCTACGGGCTGACACGCGCCAAAGACGCAGGCATCGACACCACCGTTGTTGCGCGTCACAAGGGTGAGGATCGAAGTGTCTTTGACGCGCGCCTCGCCGACGCCGTTGACACCACGGGCGCTGACCTTGTGATCCTGGCGGGGTTCATGCGCATTATCGGTGGCCGACTCGTCAGCGACTACGCAGGCCGCATGCTCAACATTCACCCGGCATTGCTGCCGCTCTACAAGGGTCTGCACACGCACCAGCGCTGCCTGGATGCCGGCGACCTCGTGCACGGTACGACGGTGCATTTCGTCACGGCAGAGCTCGACGACGGCCCTTCGGTATTGCAGGCGGAACTCGACGTTCAGGTCGATGACACGGTGGACTCACTGAACACGCGTGTGCAGGCGCTCGAGCACCAGATCTACCCCATGGCTGCGCGCTGGTTTGCCGAAGGCCGGTTGCAGCTGGATGGTGCGGTGGTGCGCCTCGACGGCGTCGCGCTCAAGCGCCCCGTGCGCGTGACCGCTGACAGCCTCGTCGCCTGACCCGCGTCAGGCGCGCGGGACGGTGACGCCCGTCTGGCCCTGATACTTGCCGCCGCGGTCCGCGTAGGACACGGCACAGTCTTCATCGGACTCGAAAAACAGCATTTGCGCGACACCTTCGTTAGCGTAGATTCGCGCGGGCAACGGGGTGGTGTTCGAAAACTCAAGCGTGACGTGACCCTCCCACTCGGGTTCCAGCGGCGTCACGTTAACGATGATGCCGCAGCGGGCATAGGTCGACTTGCCCAGGCACACGGTCAGCACGTTGCGCGGAATCTTGAAGTACTCGACGGTACGCGCCAGTGCGAACGAGTTGGGCGGAATGATGCAGGTGTCATCATTCATGTCGACAAAGCTCGCGTCATCGAACTCCTTGGGGTCGACGATCGTCGAGTGCACGTTGGTGAACACCTTGAACTCGGGCGCGCAGCGTACGTCGTAGCCGTAGCTCGAGACGCCGTAAGACACGAGGCGCCTGCCGTCGGATTCACGGACCTGGCCGGCTTCGAACGGCGAGATCATGTCGTGTTCCTGCGCCATGCGCGTGATCCAGCGGTCGGATTTGATGCTCATCAGGTGTCCTCGACGACAATTTCAGGAAAGACGTGGCTCGAGTCGCGGCGGCCTGCGGCCAGGGCGGCGCCCGCGGCGATGGCAACCGTGCGGTAGGCGCGCGCAGCGGCCCCATCGGGGTCCGACACCACACTGGGTCGACCGCTGTCCGCAGCCTCGCGAATATCCATGGCCAGGGGCAGCTCGCCCAGCAACTGCGTGCCTGCCTCGGCGGCCAGTCGCTCGCCACCGCCCTCACCAAACAGCGACGTGACGTCGCCGCAAGCCGGGCAGACGTACACGCTCATATTCTCAACGATGCCCAGGACGGGCACGGAGACCTTGCGGAACATCTCCAGACCCTTGCGGGCGTCGGTGAGCGCCAGGTCCTGAGGCGTAGTGACAATCACGGCACCCGCCACGGGGACCGTCTGTGACAGGGTGAGCTGGATGTCGCCCGTGCCGGGCGGCATGTCCACGACCAGTACGTCGAGGTCACCCCAGCGTGTCTGGCGCAGCAGCTGATTCAGTGCCGAAGTCACCATGGGGCCACGCCAGACGGTGGGCGCCGCCTCGTCGACGAGAAATCCGATCGACATGACCTCCACACCGTGCGCCACAAGCGGCTTCAGCGTTTTCTCATCGGCCGCCTCGGGCGCCGCACCGACGAGCCCCATGAGGCGTGGCATCGACGGGCCGTAAATGTCGGCGTCGAGCAGTCCCACGCGCGCGCCCTCGGCGGCCAGCGCGAGCGCCACGTTGGCGGCCGTCGTCGACTTGCCCACACCGCCTTTGCCCGAAGCCACCGCGATGATGTTGCGCAGGCCCGGCAACGGCTTGAGCCGTCGCTGCACCCCAAATACGGGCATGTCGAGCGCGATGTCGAGCGGTTCGGGCAGGACACCACCGCACGCTGCCGCTGCTTCCTTCACTGCGCGTTCGAGTTCGAACCAGAGGCTCCGGCACGGAAAGGGCAGCCGAATGATCGGTGCGCCCGAATCGTCGTAGCGAAGCGCGTTGAGTGCCGCCAGTGTCAGGTCCGTGCCGGGCACGGTCACGTCGCCGAGCGCCGCGGCCAGCGATGGGTCGTATGTGGTCGTCATGAGCAGGTGGGTGCCCCTTGAGGCAGGGCGTGAGTGTATCTGAATTGCGAAGCCCGTCACATTTCAGTAGCCAGCCTCCGGGGGAGTGTGACGCACCCCGCATTCCCGCGGGGTCGGTGGCTGCGTTATGGCATACTCACGTGCGCACTGTAAGGATATGTTCCCGCACCCCTGTGGGCGGGATTTTGGGCGATCTCGGAGCACTAAAAGATACTTAGCTGCACGGCCGCGATGGACTGTGCCGCGACACTGAGCACGAATGAAGTTTCTGAGCGCCTACAAGGCCGACAGGCTCATCGAGCAGTTGATGTCTGAGGAAGACATCTACTCGCCGAAAGCCGAAAAGGCCTCCGACAAGCTACGCAGGCTCGGTCCCGGGGCAATCCCGCGGATCACCGATGCGTTGGCCGGTGCCGACAAGAAACACACGATGGCGCTTGTCGATATTCTGAGCGAGCTCGCCACGACCCAGACCCTCATGGCATTTGTGCCTGGTTTGTCCGACGGCGACCAACGAGTCGTTTCGGGTACAGCCTGGGCCCTGTCGTCGAGCCAGAAGGTTGAGCCGACGGCCGTGCTCAAATTGCTCGACGAAGACGAAGTGTCGCCCGCTGCGGTCCTCGAGATCGTCAACACGCATAAAGACCGGCTTTCTGTGCCCGCGCTGCTGTCGCGCGCCTACGAACTCGAGCCCAATGAGCAGTCGGTGCTGTTTCGCATCATCGGCGGCGTCGTCAGGGAAGAACACGTACCCGATCTCCTCGCCCGCCTGACGGGCAAGGACCCGATGGTTCGCATCCACATCATCGACATGCTGTCGCGATTTGACCGTCCCGATGTCTCCGCAGCGCTCGAAGGCCAGCTGCGCAGCAACCACAAGATGATCCGCCAGTCCGCGCTCACAGCACTGGCACGCCAAAAGAGCGCGAGCAACATAAGGCTCATATGCTCGCTGCTGCTCGACGCCGACGTCGACGTCCAGAACAAGGCCGTCGACGTGATCGTCAAGCTCAACCATAAAGACACGATCAAGCACCTGATTCCCGCGCTCAAGGACGAAAACGAATACGCCCGGCGCGCGGCAGTCGAGGTGCTCAACGAGATCGGAACACCCGATTCCATCAAGGATCTGCTCAACGCCGTTCGCGACGATGACTGGTGGGTACGTGCGCGCGCCGCCGACGCCCTGGCAGACATTGGCGGTCCGCGCGTGGTCAAGGCCGTGATGAAACTGGTTAAGGATGACGACCAGGAAATTCGCCGCGCGGCCGTTGAAATCCTGAACGCCACTAAAGACCCGCAGGCCATCGACCACCTCATCTCGGCCACCAAGGACGACGACTGGTGGGTGCGCGAGCGCGCCGTTGATGCGCTGGCAGAAATCGGCGACACACGTGCCGTGCCTGTACTGTCCGGCATGCTCGGCAAGCACGACAAATCGGACCCGACCGTTATTCGCGCGCTGGGCAAACTCGGCGCCACAGACATCGTGCCCAAGCTCAAGCCCATGCTGGCCAAGGGTGGCCGCGAAGTGCGCGTCGAGGCCATGAAAGCCATGGCGATGCTCGTCAGCGAAAAAGAGCTGCCGGCCGTGCGCGATGAGCTGTTGCGCATCCAGGACGGCGGCGACAAGGCGCTGGCTGAGGCGGCCGACATCGCACTCGAGACACTACAGACCCGGTTCTCGGACGTCGTACGCGAACAGGACCGCAAGGCCGCAAAGCTGTCCGAGGGACAGGCTGCCACACTGCTTATCGACGAAGAGGAAGCCCGCCAGGTTATCGAGCGCGTCGAAGCCGAGACGGCCGCGGCGCAGGGCCCGCTCGACATCTCGACCCTCAACGAGGGCGACATGCTCGAAAACCGCTACCGCTTCGTGAAGCGTATCGGTAAGGGCGCCTTCGGCACTGTGCTGCTCATGGAAGACACGGTTGTCGGCGAGCAACTCATCCTCAAGTTCCTGAACCCCAACGTTTCCTCCGACGAGGAAATGATGAAACGCTTCGTGCACGAACTGAAGTTCTCGCGCCGGATCACGCACCCAAACGTCATCCGTATCTACGATTTTCTGCACATCCAGGGCAACTACGCGATCTCGATGGAATATTTCGAGTCGCACACACTGGGCGCTGAGATCGCGGCCGAGAAACCCATGGATTTCGCCAAAGCGCTGCGCTTCGCCAAGGATATTGCCACCGGCATGACCGTCGCCCACACCGCGGGCGTCATCCACCGCGACTTGAAGCCGGCCAACATCCTCATTGACGACACGGGCCTGCTCAAGATCGTGGACTTCGGTGTGGCGGCTGCAGCGAAGAGCGGCGACACGCAGCTTACCAAGACGGGTTACGTCATCGGCTCGCCCAAGTACATGGCGCCCGAGCAGATCCTCGGCAAAAAGGTCGAGGAAACGGCCGATATCTACAGCCTCGGCGTCATCCTCTACGAGATGATCACGGGCACCCCGCCCTACACGCGCGGCGACCACATGTCGGTCATGTACCAACACGTGCAGGGCAAGGCGGCAGGCTGTCAGGAACTCAACGACAAGATCCCGGACGACCTGGCCACCCTCGTTGGCCAGCTTATGACGGTCGACAAGGACAAGCGCCCGCAGTCCATGCACGACGTCCGCGAGGCGCTGGAGGCCATCCAGGTCTAGGCACCCCGGTCTGCGCCGGGTTCTCATTTTGCGTATTCAGCACTTGCGCAGCGCGTGCAGGTGGTTGATATTCGGGCCGCTATGGCACGAATCGACGCCTTTTTGAAGCTGGGCCTGGCCCAGGGCTGTTCCGACGTCCACCTGGCTGTCGGGGTACCGCCCATGCTGCGCATGAACGGCGATCTCATGCCGATCAAGTTCCGCGACCTGGCCGACCACGAGCTCAACAATTACGTGGCCGAGATTCTGACCCAGTCGCAGCAGGCCGCGTTTGATGAAGGCAACGACCTCGACTTCTCCTATGTCACCGAAGACGGCGGCCGTTTCCGCGTCAACCTGTTCCGCAAGGACACGGGCGTCGGCGCCGTTTTCCGGAGCATTCCAAGCGAGATTCCGACACTCGAGAGCCTGGACCTGCCGCCCGTCATCGAGACCTTCCTCGACCACCACCAGGGCATGGTGCTCGTGACGGGTTCAACGGGTACGGGCAAGTCCACAACGCTCGCGGCCATGATCAACCACCTGAACATGACGCGGAATCTCAACATCATCAGTCTTGAGGACCCGATCGAGTTTGTGCACCCGAGCCGCAAGGCACAGGTCATTCAGCGCGAGCTCAACACACATGTGAAGAGCTTTGCGGGCGGCGTTCGCGCGGCCATGCGCGAAGACCCCGACGTCATTCTCGTCGGCGAAATGCGAGACACAGAAACCATTTCGATGGCGATGACCGCGGCCGAAACGGGTCACCTCGTGCTGGGAACCCTGCACACGACCTCCGCCGTCAAGACCATTGACCGAGTCATCGACGCGTTGCCCGGCGAATTGCGTGAACTGACCAAGGGCTTCCTGTCACAGAGCCTCTACGCCGTCATCACTCAGGTGCTCGTCAAGACACCGGGCGGTCAGGGCCGACGCGGCATCCAGGAAATCCTCGTCAACACGAAGGCTGTTGCCAACCTGATCCTCACGGACCAGACGCACCAGATCAACGCACAGATTCAAACGGGTATGGACGTCGGCATGCAGACCATGGACCAGGCACTGCTCGCTGCCATCGAGAAGCGCCAGGTCGATCCCGATGACGCGTTCCGCTACGCCGCAGACAAACGCAAGATCCAGCGCTACGTGCCCGACACCTCGATCCTGCCCAAGCTCGATATGGCGCGCGGTTAAGCGGATGGCAACTGCTGAAGAACGCACACCGCGACGTATTGACGCCTTCCTCGACGAGGTCATGCGCGCCGACGGGTCCGACCTGCACTTCATGGCGGGCGATCCCGCCCGGATCCGTGTCCATGGAGAGCTGCGTTCGCTGCCCGGCGACGAACTGAACCAGGCGCAGGTTTCCGACGCACTCTACGAAATCATGTCGCCGGCCATCCGGCGCGAGTTCGAGGCCAACGATTCAGCGGATTTCGCCTACGAGATTCCCAACCGGGCCCGGTTCCGCGTCAACGTGCTGCGCCAGCTCAACGGCATGGGCGCCGTGTTCCGAACGATCCCGACCAAGGTCCTCACGATCGAGGACCTTGACTTGCCCGACGCCGTCGAGCGCCTCTGCCGGCAGCCATCGGGCATGATCCTTGTCACGGGCAAGACGGGCTCGGGTAAGTCGACCACGCTCGCGGCCATGATCAACGAGCTCAATGACCGCATCAAAGGTCACATCCTCACCATTGAGGACCCCATCGAATTCGTCCACCACCGCAAGGGCTGCCTGATCAGCCAGCGCGAGATTGGGCGCCACAGCCCGAGCTTCGCCGATTCGCTGCACTCGGCCATGCGAGAAGACCCCGATGTCATTCTCGTGGGCGAGATGCGCGATCTCGAGACGATCCAGATCGCCGTCACTGCGGCCGAGATGGGCATCCTCGTGATGGGGACGCTGCACACCAACGGTGCCGCGCCCACCATCGACCGCATTATCAACTCCTTCCCGCACGACAAGCAGGGTCAGATTCGCACGATGCTGTCGACCTCGTTGCGCGGTGTGATTTCACAGCAGCTGATCCCGACCAAGGGCAAATCGGGCCGTGTCGCAGCGCTGGAGATCATGGTCAACACACCCGCCATTTCGAACCTGATTCGACAGGGCAAAATCGACCAGCTCGAGAACGCGATCCAGTCGGGTGGCGCCCAGGGCATGCGCACGATGGACTCCGCACTCATGGACCTCTACGACCGTGCCATGATCACGGGCCAGAACGCCTACGAGGCGGCCATCAACAAGCAACGCTTCATCCCGATCAAGGACAAGCAATAGGCGAGCGCGTGGCATAATGCGCCGAGTTTTTGAGCCTCGACGCTTTCATGCCTTCAGACACCCACAACGCGTCCCGTCGCATCCTCGTATCCAGCGCCCTGCCGTACGCCAACGGCGATATCCACCTGGGCCATCTCGTCGAGTACATCCAGGCCGATATCTGGGTTCGTTTTCAGCGCCTGCTCGGCCACGAGGTGTACTTCGTATGCGCGAGCGACGCACACGGCACGCCCATCATGATCCGGGCCCGCAAGGACGGCGTCGAACCGGAAGCCGTCGTCGCTCACTACCAGCAGGCGCACGTCACGGACTTCGCCGCGTTCGGCGTCGTATTCGATAACTTCAACTCGACGCACGCCGACGAGAACCGCGAGCTCGTCTACGACATCTACGGCAAGCTCACCGACGCCGGGCACATCTACACCAAGACCATCAACCAGGCCTACGACGAGGCCGAGAAGATGTTTCTGCCCGACCGCTTCGTGCGCGGCACCTGCCCCGTGTGCAGCACCGAGGACCAGTACGGTGATGCCTGCGAGAGTTGCGGCAGCACCTACACGCCCGCGGACCTCAAGGATCCCGTCTCGGTGCTGTCGGGTGAAGCGCCCGTGTGGCGCGACAGCGAGCACTACTTTTTCAAGCTCGGCGAGTTTGAAGCCTTCCTCAAGGACTGGCTCGACGGCGCCGGGCTCGACGACAGCGTGCGCAAGAAGCTCAGCGAGTGGTTCGAGGCCGGACTGCAGGACTGGGACATCTCGCGTGACGCGCCCTACTTCGGCTTCGAGATTCCAGGCGCCGAGGGCAAATACTTCTACGTCTGGCTCGACGCACCCGTGGGCTACTTCGGCAGCTTCAAGGCGCTCTGCGAGCGCGAGGGCAGGGACTTCGCGCCCTGGCTCGCGCCCGATACCGATACGGAGCTCTACCACTTCATCGGCAAGGACATCGTCTACTTCCATTCGCTGTTCTGGCCGGCCGTGCTGCAAGGGGCGGGGATGCGCACGCCCACGAGCGTGTTCGCGCACGGCTTCCTCACGGTTGACGGCAAGAAGATGTCCAAGTCGCGCGGCACCTTTATCAAGGGCCGCACCTACCTCGACCACCTCGACCCTGAGTACCTGCGTTACTACTACGCCGCGAAGCTCGGCCCGGGTATCGACGACATCGACTTAAACCTCGAGGATTTTGTCAGTCGCGTGAACGCTGATCTCGTCGGCAAGCTTGTGAATATCGCGAGCCGCTGTGCGGGCTTCGTGCACAAGAACAACGACGGCAAGCTCGCCGATGTGCTGCCCGACCCCGAGCTTTACCAGTCCTTCGCCGACGCGGGCGACACGATCGCGGGTCATTTCGACCGTCGCGAGTACTCGAAAGCCATCCGCGAGATCATGGCGCTGGCCGATCGGGCCAACCAGTACATCGACGCCAACAAACCCTGGCAGATGGTCAAGGACGAGGCGCTGCGCGACGCGGTACCGGGAGTCTGCACGCAAGGGCTGAACCTGTTCCGCGCGCTGGCCGTCTATCTCGCGCCCGTATTGCCAGCTCTGGCCGACAAAGCCCGCGAGTTGTTTGGTGAAGACACGTGGCAGTGGGACAGTGCCGCAGCGCCACTCACGGGCACGCCGATCACGAAATTCAAACCCATGCTCACACGCATTGACGACAAGCAGGTGGCCAAGATGGTCGACGCTTCGAAAGACAGCGACACGCCGGCGCCCGCCGCTGCCAGCGACGAAGACACGATCGGCATCGACGACTTCATGGCCGTCGACCTGCGCGTCGCCCGCATCGTCAAGGCCGAGCATGTTGAAGGTGCCAACAAGCTGATCCGCGTGCAGCTCGATGTCGGCGCGCTTGGCCAGCGTCAGGTGTTCGCGGGCATCAAGTCGGCCTACGACCCGGCCGCGCTCGAAGGCCGACTCACGGTCATGGTGGCCAACCTCGCGCCGCGCAAGATGCGTTTCGGTCTGAGCGAAGGCATGGTGCTCGCGGCGGGCGACGGCAAGGGCATCTTCCTGCTCTCGCCCGACGACGGCGCCGCGCCAGGCATGCGCGTCAAGTAAGCCGGGGCGGCCGCGATGCGCGAGTGGCTGCTCATCCTCATCGGCACCGTACTGGTGAACAACTTTGTGCTCACGCGCTTCCTGGGCCTGTGCCCGTTCTTTGGCGCGACGCGCCAGCTCGACACGGCCACGGGCTTGTCGGTGGCCACAGCCTTTGTGCTCACGTTGGCCTCGGCGGCCAGCTACCTGGCCGAGGTGTACCTGCTCGCGCCGCTCGGGCTCACCTACCTGCGCACACTCACCTTCATCCTGATCATCGCCTCGCTCGTGCAGTTCGCCGAGCTCATGATCCGGAGCATGAGCCCACTGCTTGAGCAGATGCTCGGTATCTACCTGCCGCTCATTACGACCAACTGCGCCGTTCTCGGTGTCGCGCTGCTCAACATCCAGACCGCCGAGAGTTTTTTCGAGTCCGTCTGGTACGGCTTCGGCGCGGCAGCGGGCTTCGGTCTCGTGACCGTGTTGTTCGCCGCGCTGCGTGAGCGCATAGAGACGCCCGAGGTGCCGGTCGCCCTGCGGGGATCGGCCATCGCACTCATCACGGCCGGCATCATGTCGATCGCGTTCCTGGGCTTCGCGGGCTTGGGACAGACCTGATGGATATCGTCTCTGCCATCGCCGTGCTCGCGGGGATTGCGCTTGTGGCCGGTCTCGCGTTAACGCTGGCCGCGCGCACCCTTAAGCGCGATGCCGACGATGTCGTCGAGCGTATCAACGCCGAGTTGCCGCAAACACAGTGCGCGCAGTGCAGCTTTCCGGGTTGCCGGCCCTACGCGGAGGCCATCGCGCAGGGTGAGGTCGGCATTAACCGCTGTCCACCCGGCGGCGACGCCACAATCGCAGCACTCGCGCGGCTACTCGACCGCGACATCATCGCGCTCGATGCGTCGTTGCCGCCGCCCGCACCGCCTGGCGTAGCCATCATCGACGAGGAACGCTGCATCGGTTGCGCACGCTGCCTGCCCGCCTGCCCCGTCGATGCGATCGTGGGCGCCCATCAATTCATGCACACCGTGGTCGAAGATCTCTGCACGGGCTGCGAGCTCTGCATCGCACCCTGCCCCGTCGACTGCATCGAGATGGTCGCGACCGATGACGACTCGGAGCGCGCCGCATGACGAGCGCACCGACAGAAAACCTGCACCGCCTGCCCGGCGGTTTGCGCCTGCCCGGCTTTAAGGCACAGTCGGCGACGGGCGAGATTCGCGACGTGCCGATTCCCAAAACGCTGGTCCTGCCCGTGCGCCAGCACGCGGGCAGCGCGGCACAGCCCATCGTTTCTGTCGGCGACCGCGTCATGCGCGGCCAGCCGATCGCGCGCGCCGAGGGTGACTTCAGTACCGGCGTGCACGCCTCGAGCTCGGGCACCGTCGTCGCCATCGAGTCGCGTCCGATACCGGGGCGCGAGGCGGTCGAGGCGGCCTGCATCATCATCGAGACCGATGGCCGCGACGAACTTTGGGACGCGCTCGCACCCATCGCCAATCCGCTCGCCGCTACACCGGATGCTTTGCTCGAGGCCATTGGCAAGGCGGGTATCGTCGGACTCGGGGGCGCGGCGTTTCCGACGCTTGCAAAACTCCGGCATGCCGTCGACGCCGGCGTCGACACGCTCATTCTGAATGGCGTGGAGTGCGAGCCCTACATCAGCTGCGATGATGCGCTGATGCGCAATCAGCCGGTCGAGATTCTGTTCGGAACGCGCATCATGCTCACGGCTCTGGGCCTGCGCCAATGCGCGATCGGTATCGAGTCAGACAAGCCTGAAGCCTGGGCCGCGTTCACCGAAGCGGCCAGTATCGAAGGCGACGACCGCGTGCAGCTCGTCGCCATCCCCACGGTGTACCCGTCGGGCGGCGAGGACCAGCTTGTCTACCTGCTCACGGGTCGCGAGGTGCCCAGTGGCGGCTTCCCGAGCGACGTCGGTGCGCTCGTGCACAACGTCGGCACCGCCGCCGCCGTGGCCGACCTCGCCCTCACGGGCACGCCGCTCATTTCGCGCATCGTCACGGTCACGGGTGAAGGCATTACCAAACCCGGCAACTACCGCGTGCGGCTCGGCACGCCCATCGCCGATGTCGCCGCTTTCGCGGGCGGCTACACGGAACATGCCAAGCGCCTGATCATGGGTGGCCCGATGACGGGTGTCGCGCTCACAGACGATGCGCTGCCCGTGACCAAGGCCTGCAACTGCCTCATCGCCACGGGCCCGGCCGTGCGCACCTCATTTGAGCCCGAGCGTCCCTGCATTCGCTGCGGCGAGTGCGCGCGCATCTGTCCCGTGCGCCTGCAGCCGCAGCAACTGCTGCGGGCACATCGCTATGGCGCGGGTGACACGCTCGACGGTCTTGGGCTCATCGACTGCATCGAGTGCGGCTGCTGCGACCTCGTGTGTCCCAGCCACATTCCGCTCACACAGAGCTTCCGCGACGCCAAGCTCGCGCGGCGCATCGATGTCTACGAACGCGAGCGCGCCGAACGCGCGCGCGAACGCTTCGAACGGCGCCAGGAACGTGAGCAGACGCGCGCCGACGCGCAGGCAGCGGAAACCAAACGGCTCAAGCAAGGCGCCAACCCCGACGCCATCGCCGAAATCCTCGCGCGCAAACGCGGCGCACCCGACGGGGACGACGACTGATGCGCTTCGAGCCCGCCCTCTCGCCTTACCTGCGCCCCGAAACGGGCGTGGGCGCTGTGATGCGCGAGGTGTCGCTGGCGCTCGTGCCCGCGGCCGTCATCTACTTCTTCTTCTTCGGCTTTGGCATCCTCTTCAACATCGCGCTCTGCATCGCCGCCTGCGTGGGGTTCGAGGCGCTGGCACTTCGGCTGCGGGGCCTGCCCGTCGTAACCACGCTCAGCGACTGCAGTGCCATACTGACTGGCGTCCTGATCGCCTTCGCGCTACCGACCTACCTGCCGGTTTGGGTCACGATCTCCGCCTGCGGCGCAGCCGTCCTGCTTGCCAAGCACGTCTACGGCGGCATCGGCTTCAACCCGTTCAACCCCGCCATGCTCGGCTACGCGTTTGTGCTTATCGCCTTCCCCGTCGCCATGAGCAGCTGGCTGCCGCCCGCGATCGGCGACCTCGACTACGTTCGACCCCGTGTCTTCGAGCGCCTCACCTACCTGTTCACGGGCAGCTGGCCCGCCGGGCTCGAGCTCGACGCGATTACACGCGCGACACCACTCGACCTCGTGCGCACGGCAGTGCGCGACCAGCTCATGCTCGAAGAGCTGCGCTCCGCGAGCCCGATGTTCGGCGACTTCGGCGGCCGCGGCTGGGAATGGATCGGCTCCTTCATCGCACTGGGCGGCGGCTGGCTGCTTTACCGCGGCATCATCCGCTGGCACATCCCCGTCGCGGTGCTGGCGGGCATGCTGATCCCGGCCACGCTCGACAGCGTTTTTACGGGCGGCGCCAGCGGCGGACCCGGGTTCCACCTGTTCAGTGGCGCGACGCTGTTGGCGGCATTTTTTATCGCAACGGACCCCGTCTCTGCGGCGACGAGTCCACGCGGCCGGCTCATCTATGGCTTTGGCATCGGTTTCATCGCCTGGGTCATTCGCAAGTGGGGTGGCTACCCCGACGGTATCGCGTTTGCCGTGTTGCTTATGAACGCGGCCGTGCCGCTCATCGACCACTTCACGGCACCGAGGATTTTGGGCCGTGAACGCTGATCGCGGCAGCGTTGTGAGCGGCACGCTCAAGCTCGGCCTGTTTGCGGCCATTGCAGCCGCGATCGTGGCGGGCGGCTGGCGACTCACGGGCGAACGCATTGCCGCCAACACGCACGCGGCCCGACTCGCGCAGTTTGAAAGCGTGCTGGGCGTAACGGTGTTCGACACACTCGACTACGACGCACCGGCCATTGTCGAGCCCCCGCACCGACTACCCGGCGACGCGCCCGCGCGCATCTACGAAGCCCTCGACAACGGCGTGCGTGTGGCGCGCGTGTTTGAGGTGCAGGCCGCGGGCTACGGTGGCCCCATCGTACTGCTCGTCGGTATCGATGCGGCATTCGTGGTGACCGGTGTGCGCGTTGTGAACCACACGGAAACGCCGGGCCTCGGCACGAACATTGAACGCGAGCGCTCCGACTGGATCACGAGCTTCGACGGGCGCAGCCTCGATGCTGATGATGGCAGCGTGTGGGCACTCAAGCGTGATGGCGGTGTTTTCGATGCATTCACAGGCGCCACCATCACGCCGCGCGCCGTCGTCGAGGCGGTCCACGAGACGCTGCTCTACGCACAATCGATGGATGCCGCACCATGAACACGATCTGGCGCGACGGACTCTGGCACAACAACCCGGGCATCGTGCAACTGCTCGGCTTGTGCCCGCTGCTCGCCGTCACGAACACGGCTGTGAACGCGCTGGGCCTGGCCATTGCGACGCTCTTCGTGCTCACGGCCAGCAACACGATCGTGTCGATCACGCGTCGCGCGCTGCAACCCGAGATCCGTATCCCCGCCTATGTGCTCATTATCGCGGCGCTGGTAACGGCCACCGAGCTCGCATTCCACGCCTACGCGCCCACGCTGCACGCGCGCCTGGGCATCTTCCTGCCGCTCATCGTGACCAACTGCGCCATAGTCGCGCGTGCCGAAGCGTTCGCGTCGCGACAACCCGTCGGGCGTGCGTTTGCCGACGGTCTCGCCCACGGACTCGGTTTCGGCTGGGTGCTCGTCATCGTCGGTGCGCTGCGCGAACTCGTGGGCCACGGCACGCTGTTCCGTGACCTTGGCACGCTGATCCCGGGCGCGGGCAACGAGGGCCTCACTATCGTCGATGGCGGCTTGCTCATCGCACTGCTGCCACCGGGTGCCTTTTTCGCGCTGGCGGCTGTGCTCGTCGCACGCAACGTCATCGCCAGCCGCCGAGGCCAGGACAACCCGGAGCTTGCGCGTGAACAAAGCTAAGCGCATGGCCATGTTTGATACCCGTGGCGTGCGGCGAATCTCAAGCCGGCGACCGAGCTCGAGTACGACCACCCGTTCGAGCTGCTCATCGCCGTGATCCTCTCCGCACAGGCCACCGACGTGAGCATGAAGCAGGCAACGCAGAAGCTGTTCCCCGTGGCCAATACGCCCGAGGCCATCGCGGCGCTCGGCGTCAAAGGGATCACACCATTCATCCGGCACATCGGTCTGTTCAACTAGAAAGCCAAACATGTCATCCAGACCTGCGAGATTCTTGTCGCCGAGCACGGCAACCAAGTCCCCCGTAAGCGCGACGGCCTTCAGGCGCTCTCCGGTGTGGGCCGCAAGACGGCCAACGTCGTGCTCAACACCACGTTTGACGAGCCTGCGATGGCCGTCGACGCGCACAACTTCCGGGTCTCCAACCGGACCGGCATCGCCTGGGGCAAGAACGTGCTCGAGGTCGAGAAGCGCCTCATGCGCCTCGTGCCTGATGAATTCCTCGTCGACGCCCATCACTGGCTGATCCTGCGCGGCCGCTGCGTCTGCCAGGCGCGCAATCCAGAGTGCTAGCGCTGCACGCTCACCGAATGGTGCGAATTCCGTAAGAGGACGCCCCGCCCCGAATAGGCTCCCGAATCACCGCTTGCGCCCTCGACTGCGAATCAATACTGTATACAGTATGCAGATTGCGACTCAGAGCATTAGCGTCGCCGCCGCCGACGCCATCCGCGCGATGATCGTCGACGGGACGCTCGCCGACGGCAACCGCATCAACGAGGTGCACCTGGCGAAAGCGCTGGAGGTCAGCCGCACGCCTTTGCGCGAGGGCCTCATGCGACTGGTCACTGAAGGCGTGGTCACGACCGAGCCGCGACGCGGCTTTTTCGTCAAGCCGATGACGCTGGACGACTTTCTCGAGCTCTACGCGATCCGACCGATACTCGACCCAGCCGCCCTGACGATGGCGGGCCTGCCCGAGGCGAAATCCCTGGACCAACTCGAACGCATCAACGATGCCATGCTGAGCGCGCGCAGCCCGTCACGCGCCATCGATCTCGACGATCAATGGCATCGCGAGCTGCTCGGGCATTGCCCGAATTCTGTTCTGCTCGATCTCATCGACCAGATCATCGGCCGCACACGCTGTTACGAGCACGCCCTCTTCCGGGAGACAGACAACGTCTGGAAGGCTGGCGATGAACACGCACGAATCATAGCCGCGCTACGAGACGGCGACCTTGATGCCGCCTGCGCGGAACTCAAACGAAATCTGCAATCAGGGTCCGAGCCCATCGTGAACTGGCTGCAGCAACGCACCACAGACTCAGGAGCACAGAAATGACTCGATCACGCATCGTCGGCACGCTGGCTATGGCATGGGCAACCATGACAATCACAACCAGCGGCTTCGCGCAGGAGACCGAATCGAACCTCGGAATCTGGGAAGGCCTCTGGGTGGCCGACGCCGAATTTGGCCCGCGTCTGGGTGGACCGGTGACGCTACATCGTGCCGGCGACGACTGGATCGCCGAGGTTCAGGGCGAGCGGGCGCGTGTCACGCTGGCTCGGCAACGGGACGGCACGACGCAATGGCGCTTCGCGGTGAGCGATCTGGGACATTTTGTTGGCTACCAGGTTGCGGGCGAACGCGACGTCACAGGCCACTGGTTCCAGCCACCCGGTGTCATTCACAACTACCCGACGGCGACGCCGGTCGCGCTCGCGCCAGCAGGCGACGGCGTGCTCAGCGGCACCATCTCACCCCTGCGCGATGTCGTGTCTCTGAACATTCCACTGACACCGGATCCCGATGACGCGAAGCCGGGCGAAGATCGTTACCGGACCTTCCTGCGAAACCCGCAACGCAATCTCGGAATGTGGTTTCGTATTGAGTCGGCCATCGCGGATGGCCAAGGCATCGCCTTCTTCAACGCGGACGGCGAACAATTGGCATACGCAACGAATATTGAAGCCGGACAGCGATTCACGATGCTGATCCCTCGTACGGGTATGACGATGGACTTCTCGCGCCGCGCCCGAAATGACGCCCCAGGGTTTTTTGCGCAACGCACACCCGCGGCGGTCGCAGCTCTGGTGCGGCCCGCGGCGCTCGACGATGGCTGGCAAACCGCCGCGCCGGCCACATCGGGGCTTGATGAGCAGTTGCTGCTCGACATGCTCAACGACATTCGCGCCTTTGAGCCTGAGCAGCTGCGCGCACCCTACATCCACGCCTTGCTCATCGCGCACCGTGGTCGGCTCGTGTTCGAGTCTTACTTCCACGGCTACCACCGTGAGCGTACCCACGATTCACGTTCGGCAGGCAAGTCGCTGGGTTCGGTGCTGCTAGGCGCCGCCATCCGCACCGGCGCGATAGACAGCGTCGATGCGCCTGTCTACGACTTCTACGGCGGCGTTGACGCCTTCGCCAATCCGGACCCGCGCAAGGCGCGCATGACCCTGCGCCACCTCGTGACGATGTCACCAGGTTTCGACTGCGACGATGACGACTACGAGGGATCGCCCGGCAATGAGGACCGCATGCAAAGCCAGAGCGAGCAACCCGACTGGTACCGCTACACGCTGGACTTGCCCATGCGCGCAGAACCCGGGTCCGCCGATATCTACTGCACCGCGGGCATCAACCTGCTTGGCGGCGCGATCAGCAAAGCAACCAGCCGCAGTCTGCCGCGGTTCTTCCACGAACAGATCGCGGAACCGCTGCAGATGGGTCACTACCACATGAACCTGTCGCCTATGGAGCGAGGCTATCTTGGCGGTGGCATTCGCCTGCGCCCGCGTGACTTCATGAAGCTCGGTCAGCTCTACCTCGACGGCGGCGTCTGGAACGGGCATCGCGTGGTCTCCGCGGACTGGGTGCGCGCGTCGGCGGCCGCCCAAAGTTCGCTTTACAGCGAAGGCGACTACGGATTCGGCTGGTGGCGTCGAGACTTTCGCGTCGGAGACCGAATCATCCCGACCTACCAGGCCGCCGGCAATGGCGGGCAGATGCTATTCGTGGTGCCCGAGCTGGACCTTGTGGTGATGTTCAACGCCGGCAACTACAGCGACGGCCGCACGCGCGGGGCGTTCCGGGACCGCTACATGCAGGGCGGGATCCTGCCGGCCGCTATCGCCGCGGAGTAGCGGCACGCCCTTCGGCCAGTGGCCCGCGATATGGGATAATCGCGGGATGCTGTTTGGAAACGATCGCAACGAGTTGCGACGCATGTACGTGCAGGCCTGGCGCCTGAAACGCGCGGGCCAGCCCATGTCGGCACTCGAGTCGCAAATCGCAGAAGTGGTTGGCGAGCACCCCGAGTACCACGCCATGCTCGTCGACGACGCCGTGGAAGCAGACTTCGCGCCCGAAGGTGGCGAGAGCAATCCGTTTCTGCACATGGGTATGCACCTTGCGATCCGCGAACAGGTATCGACCAATCGTCCCGTCGGGATCCGCGATGTACACGCGCAGCTCGCGGGCAAACTCGGCGGGCCGCACGAGGCCGAGCACGCCATGCTCGAATGTCTGGGTGAGGCGCTCTGGCGCGCGCAGCGCGACAACACGATGCCCGACGAGCTGGCCTACCTTGAGAGCCTGAACCGACTGCTTTAGGTTTCTCTCATGCCGGACGCTGTATCACGTATGACCAACGTCCTCGACACCTTAGGCAGCCTGCTGCTGCTCGTCTTTGGCGCTTTTGTGCTTTGGATCGTCGTGCTCTACATCATCGACGTCACGCAGACCAAGCACGCGATTCGCCGCAATTTCCCCGTGATCGGGCGCCTGCGCTATCGCTTCGAACACCTTGGTCAGTTTTTCCGGCAGTACTTCTACGCGCTCGACCGCGAGGAAATGCCGTTCAACCGCGAACAGCGCAGCTGGGTTTACCGCGCAGCCAAGGGCGAAGACAACACCGTCGCCTTCGGTTCGACGCTGCAGACCGACCGCGTCGGCACGCCGATGCTCGTCAACAGCCCCTACCCCGTGCTGGACCAGGACGCCGAGCCCATCGCCGCCATCACCGTCGGGCCGCAGTGTCGCGAACCCTTCACGACGTCCTCGATCTTCAATGTATCGGCCATGAGTTACGGCGCCATCTCAAAGCCGGCTGTGCGCGCGCTGTCGATGGGGGCCGCCAAGGCCGGCATCTGGCTCAACACGGGTGAAGGCGGCCTGTCGCCGTTCCACCTCGAGGGCGGCGCCGACATCGTGTTTCAGATTGGTACGGCCAAGTACGGCGTTCGCGACGCGGAAGGCCGCTTCGACGCCGACAAGTTTCGCGAGGTCATGGCCAACGCGACCGTGCGCATGTGCGAGATCAAGCTCGCCCAGGGCGCCAAGCCCGGCAAGGGCGGCATCCTGCCGGGCGCGAAAGTCTCGCAGCAGGTCAGCACGATTCGCGGTATCGCCGTGGGCGAGGACTCCATCAGCCCCAACCGCCATCCGGAGATCAGCAATGACGAGGAGCTGCTCGACTTCATCGCCCTGCTTCGCGAGACAGGCGGCAAACCGGTTGGCATCAAGATCGTGGTCGGCAACCCGGGCGCCTTCGAGGCGCTCCTGCGTCGCATCACCGCGCGCGGCGTGGACTCGGCGCCCGATTTCGTCACCGTCGACTCTGGCGATGGGGGTACGGGCGCGGCACCGCTTTCGCTCATCGACAACATGGGACTGACGATCGAGCAGTCGCTGCCGTCAGTGGTCAACCTGTTAGAAAAGCACGGGCTGCGCGAGCGCGTCAAAGTGGTCGCCAGCGGCAAGCTCATCAACCCTGTCGATGTCGCCTGGGCACTTTGCGCGGGCGCCGACTTCGTCCAGTCCGCGCGCGGTTTCATGTTGTCACTGGGCTGCATCCAGGCCATGCAGTGCAACAAGAACACCTGCCCCACCGGTATTACGACGCACGACAGGAAACTCCAGCGCGGTCTTGTGGCCGCCAATAAAGCCAAGCGGGTGGCCCGCTACGCCCGTGGCATGCACAAGGAGCTCGAGGTCATCGCGCATTCCTGTGGTGTGCAGCAGCCGCGCGGCCTCAACCGCCATCACTGCGCCATCGTGCAGGAAGATGGCGTAGCCGTGGAGCTCAAATCGCTGTACGCGGGCTGAGCTTCAGTCGGCGCGCTGCTCACGCGCGAGGTCGATGACCGCCGCATCGACCCAGTACAAATCCTGGTTGCTCGTGTAGAACAGGAAGCGACCGTCGCGCGTCACGAACGGGCAAAATTCCTGGCCCGACGTATTGACGCCGTTCCCCAACGCGATGGCATTTGACCATTGGCCGTCATCACTGCGGAACGAGACGTAAATGTCGCTGCTGCCCGCACCCGAGCGCCGCGTCGAGCTGAACAGAACGTAGCTGCCATCGGGCGCAACAAACGGATCACCCTCGTAGGCGCGCGTGTTGGCGCCGCCCTCGAGACGCACGGGTGTCGCGAAGCCATCGCCTTCCGGCGTCGCCGTGTAGATATCGAAGTCTCTCTCCCGACGATTGGAGGAAAACACGAGCGTGCCGTCGTCAGTAAAGGACACGAAGTACTCATCCGCATCGGTTTGCACGGGGGCCTCGAGGTAAACCGGCTCCGACCAGCCGTCTCGCGTGCGCCGCAGATAACCGATGTCGTGCGTCACGTCGTTGGGCCCGCCGTCCTGGAGCCCCGTCGAGATGAAATAGAGTCGTGTCCGGTCGCGAGACAGGTACGGGTCGCTGAAGGAATGGACAGGGTGCGTCAGCACCAGTTCGGGATCGGTCCAGCCATCGCGCGTGTAGCGCATGCCGTAAAACTCACCGCGCGACCCCGCCCTCGCGACGCCGAAGTAGAGCTCCCGGCCATCCGCGGAAAAGGTCTGTCCGTACTCGAATCGGTCGTCTAGTGACACGACACCGGGCGCGAACTTCTGAGGCTGCACACCGGGTGCTGACTCGTCGAGGTAGCTGCCCGGCGCAAGACCGACAAGACCGCGCTCGACGAGCAATGCGCGCAGTTCCGACTCGCTCTCATAGGGGTGAATGAGCTCGCGGTAGGCCACACCTTGCGTCGCCGCAATCGCTGCGACGCGGCCCTGCCCCAGCAACAAGGTGTCGGGAACCACGTCGGCGATGGAATCAGCGTAGGCCTCGGTCGCAGGCACGATATCCCAGCCCTCGGCACGCAAGGCGGCCACGAGGTCATCGACAAACAATGCGGCGAGATCATTCTCGTGCAACAAAATGACGTGCACGGGAGAGCGGCCCAATGCGCGCTGCGCGATGCCGTCGTAGAATTCCACGGCCGCCATGAGCACCTCGACATAAACGTTACGCCAGGCATCGAGATCGATCGGCCGCTTCGCCTTCACAGCTTCGTCGAACAGGAATTGCAGGTAGTAGTCGTAATTGTCGACCGTGACGTAGCCGTTGCTCAGGGACAACTCAGCCAGACCCGCACGAATCGCATCGCGACGTTCACGCGTATTGCCTTCGTGCAGGAAGGGAAAGCGGAAGAACGGAACGACGTTGTCATAGCCCGCAAGCCCACGTTGCGCCTTGGCGATGTCGGCCACAAACGTCTCAGCATCGGTGCGATTGGCTGAAGCGTGCACGTGCGAGTGGTTGGCAAGCGTGTGCCCTGCGTCGGTGTAACGCCGCAGTCGTGCGGCACCGGCCTCACCGCGCTTTTCGAGGTTGCCCGTCGTGGCAAAGAACATCGCTTCCTCGACGCCGCCCGCTGCCAGCGACTCGATCAGCAGTGTGGTGCGCTGCTCCGCGCTCATGAATGCACCTGCCGGACGCGGCGCGTCGTCGAACGTGATGGTGATGCGCCGAGCAGGCTCAGCGGCCACGGCAGAGGCCGCAAGAAGCAGGGTTGCCGACGGAAGAACCAGCCGGCGGGCAAGTGATTTCATTAAAACCTCCACGCCAGCGCATCGGCTGTCGCACGCTCGTCGAATACGGGTGCAGGCACGGCAACATCCCGGTGTTATTCGCAACGAACGACCCAGTGCCGGGGGGCTTTCGGAGCGATCCGGGATGTTGTCGAGCCACATTATTCTGGCATAAGCAGGCGTACGCGGTCACGGCGACGTCTGCGTTATGCTGTCTGCGACGCGGGTGGGGACCCGCAACGGGGGGACACGCTATGGCCACACTCGAACAGCATCATCAGACGATGCTCAACAACATTCCCGAGAAAACGGGCAAGACGCTCGCGCAGTGGCTCAAGATCCTCAAGGCTGAAGACTTCGAGAAGCACGGCCAGATCGTCAAGTTTCTCAAGACCAAGCACGGCGTCACGCACGGCTTTGCGAATCTCATCGCGTCGGAGTCACGCGCCGCCAAGCCCGGCAAAGTCGGGGACACCGATCTCGTTGCCGCGCAGTATGCCGGTAAGAAGGCGCATTTGAAGCCTATTCACGACGCGGTGGTCAAATATGCGAATTCGCTCGGCAAAGACGTTGAGATCCTGCCCCGCAAAACCAGCGTGAGTCTGCGGCGCAAGAAGCAGTTTGCCCTCATCACGCCCGCGACCCAGACGCGCGTCGATCTTGGGCTGGCCCTAAAAGGCGAGCCGGTGACCGATCGCCTCGAGGCCGGCAACGCCATGACGAGCCACAAGGTCCGGCTCGAGAACGCGAAATCCGTCGACGCTGAGCTGAAGCGCTGGCTCAAGCAGGCCTACGCCGCGGCCGGTTGAGTGCCCATTAGTCTGACAGCGCCCAATCCACGGCTGCCTGGGCGTGGATCATGGTGGTGTCGTAGAGCGGCACGGGGCAGTCCTCGGGCGACACCAGCATGCCGATTTCTGTGCAACCGGCGATGACGCCCTGCGTGCCATCAGCGGCAAGCGCATCAATGATGCGGCGGTAGTCGGCCCGCGAGTCGGGGTTGATGACGCCCTGACAGAGCTCATCAAAGATGACCTCATGAACGAGGTCCATGTCACCCGAGTTGGGCACATCGACGGTGAGCCCCTGCGCCTCGAGCCGGCCTCGGTAGAACATTTCGGCCATCGTGAACCGGGTGCCCAGCAAGGCCACACGGTCGAGGCCGTCTGCGCGAATGCGCTCGGCCGTCGCATCAGCCAAGTGCAGCAGCGGGATGTCAATCGCTTCAGCAATAGCGCCCGCGACCTTGTGCATCGTATTCGTGCAGATCAACAGCACATCGGCGCCGGCGCGCTCGATGGCACGCGCATCGTCAGCGAGCTGCGCGCCCGCCGCGTGCCAGTCGCCTGACCGCTGCAGCGCTTCGATCTCTGCGAAGTCGACACTGACCATGGCGATGGGCGCTGAATGAAAGCCACCACGCCGCTCCCGCGTGGCCTCGTTGATGAGTCGGTAGTAGAGCGTCGTGCTCTCCCAGCTCATGCCTCCCAGAAGACCGATGGTCTTCACAACTCAGGCGCGCTTTTTCTTCTTCGGGATGTAGAGGTCTGTGAGCGTGCCTTCGAAGGCTTCGGCCGCCATGGCCACAGTCTCCGATAGCGTCGGGTGCGCGTGGATGGTCAGGCCGATATCAGCGGCGTCAGCATCCATTTCGATGGCCATACCGATCTCAGTAATCAGGTCGCCCGCGCTCGTACCGACGATGCCGCCGCCAACCACGCGCCCGGTATCGGGGTCGAAGAGGATCTTCGTGAAGCCCTCGTCGCGACCCATGGCCAGCGAGCGCCCACTGGCGGCCCACGGGAAGCGGCCCTTCTCGACCTTGATGCCCTGCGCCTTCGCTTCGGTCTCCGTGAGACCGACCCACGCGACCTCGGGATCCGTGTAGGCCACCGAAGGAATGACACGCGCATCGAACGCGACCTTGTGACCGGCCGCGACTTCGGCGGCCACCTTGGCTTCATGCGTTGCCTTGTGCGCGAGCATGGGCTGACCCACGATGTCCCCGATCGCGAAGATGTGCGGCACGTTGGTGCGCATTTGCTTGTCGACGTTGATGAAGCCGCGCTCGTCCACGGCGACACCGGCCGCCTCGGCGTTGATGACTTTGCCGTTGGGCTTGCGGCCGACGGCCACGAGCACACGGCCGAATGTGGCGCTGTCCGTCTTGCCATCGGCCGTCTCGAAACTGACTTCGATACCTGCGTCGCTGGCCGTCATGCCGGCCATCTTTGTGTTCAGTCGAATCGCCTCGAATCGCGCCTCGAGCCGTTTCTGCAGCGGCTTGACCAGATCGATGTCGGCACCGGGCATGAGCTGCCCCGTAAGCTCGACCACCGTTACGGGAACGCCCATCGTGGCGTACACGGAACCGAGCTCGAGACCGATGATGCCGCCACCGACCACGAGCAGGCTCTCGGGCAGCGGGTCCAGCTCCAGAGCGCCCGTCGAATCGACAATGCGCGGATCATCGGGCAAGCCCGGCAAGGCGATGGGTTCAGAACCTGCTGCAATGACGCATTGCTTGAATTCAACCTGCTGCGTATCGCCTTCGTGCTCGATGGCTAGCGTGTTCGGACCTATAAACGTGCCCGTACCGTGAATCACCGTGACCTTGCGCTGCTTGGCGAGACCCGCGATGCCGCCCACGAGGCGGTCTACGACACCCTGCTTCCAGCCGTTGACCTTGCCCGCATCGATCTCGGGCTTGCCGAAGGTGATGCCGTGGTGGCCCATATCCTCAGCTTCATCGATGACCTTGGCCGCGTGCAGCAGTGCCTTCGACGGAATGCAGCCGACGTTGAGGCAGACGCCACCGAGCGTGGGCCAGCGCTCGACGAGCGCGACGTTGAGCCCGAGGTCAGCCGCGCGAAATGCCGCCGTGTAGCCGCCCGGACCGGAACCGAGCACGAGAAGATCGTAAGTCATGAACGTGTCCTGCTTGAGTCGATTAAGGAATCGCCTGCATGAGCCCGTCGACGTCCGACAGGCACTGACCCAGGTAAGTGGTAAAACGCACGGCCAGAGCGCCGTCGATGACGCGGTGGTCGTAAGACAACGACAACGGCAGCATCAGGCGCGGCTGGAACTGCTCGCCATCCCAGACAGGCTGCATGCCGTGACGCGACACGCCCAGAATGGCCACCTCTGGGGCATTGACGATGGGCGTAAACGCCGTACCGCCGATGCCACCCAGGCTCGAGATCGTAAAGCTCGCGCCCTGCATCTCCTTGGCCGTGAGTTTGCCGTCGCGCGCCTTTGCCGACAGATCCGCCAGCGCGTCCGCGAGCTCGTAGACATCCTTCTTGTCAGCGTCATGAATCACCGGTACGACGAGACCGTCGTCGGTGTCCGCAGCGAAGCCTATGTGGCAGTACTGCTTCATGACGAGGCCGTCGCCGGCCGCATTCAGTGACGAATTGAGTTTCGGGTACTCGCCCAGTGCCTGAACGACCGCGCGCATGACAAAGGCGAGTGGCGTGAGCTTGATGCCGCGCTCAGCTGCTTTCGTCTTGAGCGTCTTGCGGCGCGCTTCCATATCCGTGATGTCGGCCAGGTCGTGCTGCGTAACGTGCGGCAGGTTGATCCAGCTCGCCTGCAGACGCGGGCCCGAGATCTTCTGGATGCGCGTGAGCGGCTGCTCCGTGACCTCACCGTAACGCGTGAAGTCGACCTTGGGCGTTGCGGGCAATGCGCCACCGCCAGCCGCAGGCGCCGCGCCGCCTTTGAGGGCTTGCTTAACCCAGCCTTTGACGTCGTCGGCCACGATGCGACCTTTGCGGCCCGTGCCGTTGACGCGACCGAGGTCGACACCGAGTTCGCGTGCGAGACGTCGTACTGACGGACTGGCGTGGGCTTTCGAGAAGCCGGCCTCATCGATGGCGCCCGTCGATGCCGCCGCGGGCTTCGCTTCAGGCGCAGGCGCCGGTGCCGGTTCAGGCTTGGGTTCGGGTGCCGCCGCAGGCGCAGGCGTGCTCGCGCGCGCCGTCGCCGGCTTCTCGGGTGCCGCCGCCGCGGCCACCACACCGCCGGCAAGCCGCACGATGGGCGCGCCTTCCTTGACCTGGTCGCCGACGTTGACGAGGACTTCATCGACTTTGCCCGCGTGCGTCGAGGGCACATCCATGGAGGCCTTGTCGGTCTCGAGCGTGATCAGCGGATCGTCGACATCGATTTCGTCGCCGACGCTGACCTCAACCTCGATGACGTCGACCGCATCGAAGTCGCCGATATCCGGCACGACCACGACGACAGGTTCGGACGCCGCAGCTGCGGGCGCCGGCGCTTCAGGCTCAGGCTCGGCCGCAGGCTCCGGCGCAGCTTCCGCCGCGGGCGCAGGCTCGGGCGCTGCCTCAGCGGCACCGCCCGCCGCGCGCATCGTTGCGATCACGGTGCCTTCGCTGACCTTGTCGCCGACGCCGACCGTGACCTCGACGATCTCGCCGCCTTGCTCCGCCGGCACGTCCATCGATGCCTTATCCGTCTCGAGCGTGATGATGCCGTCTTCGACCTCGACCGTGTCTCCGGCCGCGACGAGCACCTCGATCACCTCGACGTCATCAAAATCGCCGATGTCGGGTACGCGGATATCAATCGTGTCCGTCATGACCGCGCTCCGCCTACAACGTCACCGGATCGGGACGATCCGGGTCGATGCCGTACTTCTCGATGGCCTCGGCCACCGTCGACTGGTCGAGTGCGCCCTCGTCGGCCAGCGCCTTGAGCGTCGTGACGACGATGTAGCGCCGGTCGACTTCGAAGAACTCGCGCAAGGCCTTGCGCGAGTCACTGCGACCAAAGCCGTCGGTGCCGAGCGAGATGAATGTGCCCGGGATCCAGCGCTGGATCTGATCAGGCACAATTTTCATGTAGTCGGTGGCGGCAACGAAGGGGCCACTGCGACCGGCCAGCGCCGTGTCGAGGTAGCTCTTGCGTGGCTCGTCGTCGGGGTGAAGCTGGTTCCAGCGTTCGACCTCAAGGCACTCGCGACGCAGCTCGTTGTAGCTCGTCACACTCCAGACGTCGGACGGAATCCTGAAGTCGGCCTCGAGCATCTCGGCCGCGGCCAGTACCTCGCGCAGGATCGTACCGCTGCCGAACAGCTGCGCACGCACCTTGCCGTTGCCGCCATGGCGCAGTGGGTAAATGCCGTTGAGGATGCCTTCGTGCACGCCTTCGGGCATCTCGGGCTGCACGTAGTTCTCGTTCATCGTGGTGATGTAGTAGAAGACGTTTTCCTGCTCGGCAAACATGCGCCGCAGGCCATCCTGGATGATCACCGCGAGCTCGTAGGCGTAGGCCGGGTCGTAGGCGCGGCAGTTCGGAATCGTCGACATGAGCACGTGCGAGTGCCCGTCCTGGTGCTGCAGGCCTTCACCAGACAACGTCGTGCGCCCGGCCGTGCCACCAATCATGAAACCGCGCGCCTGCATGTCACCGCCGGCCCAGATGAAGTCGCCGATGCGCTGGTAGCCGAACATCGAGTAGTAGATGTAGAACGGGATCATGGGCAGGCCGTGGTTCGAGTACGAGGTACCCGCCGCGAGCCACGAGCAGAACGCACCGCCTTCATTAATACCTTCCTCGAGGATCTGACCCTTCTTGTCCTCTTTGTAGAACATGAGCTGGTCCGCATCCTGCGGGGTGTAGAGCTGGCCCTTCGAAGAGTAGATACCGATCTGGCGGAACATGCCCTCCATACCGAAGGTGCGCGCCTCGTCGGGCACGATCGGCACGATGTACTTGCCGATCTTCTTGTCCTTCACGAGCGTCGTCAGCATGCGCACGAACGCCATGGTCGTGGACTGCTCGCGCTCGCCGGAACCTTGCACCTGATTTTTGAACACGGCCAGTGACGGCACCTCAAGCTTGGGTGCCTCAGTGCGACGCCGCGGCAAAGAGCCGCCGAGCTTCGCGCGGCGGTCCATGAGGTATTCCATCTCGACGCTGCCCTTCTCGGGGCGGCAGTAGGGCACCTCCTCGAGCTCAGCGTCCGACACGGGGATGTTGAAGCGGTCGCGGAATTCGCGGAGCGCTTCGGTATCGAGCTTCTTCTGCTGGTGCGTGATGTTCGCACCCTCGCCGCCCGCCTCGCCCAGACCGAAACCTTTGACGGTTTTGGCCAGGATGACCGTCGGCTGGCCTTTGTGGTTTACAGCCTTCTCGTAAGCCGAGTAGACCTTGATGGGGTCGTGGCCACCGCGGTTAAGACGCCAGATGTCCTCGTCGGACATGTTGGCCACAAGCGCCTTGAGCTCTTCGACCTTGCCGAAGAAATTTTCGCGCGTGTAGGCGCCGCCCTTGTTCTTGTAGTTCTGGTATTCGCCGTCGACGGTTTCTTCCATCACGCGGCGCAGCAGGCCCTGCGTGTCGCGTGCGAGCAGCGGATCCCAGCGCGAGCCCCAGACGACCTTGAGCACATTCCAGCCTGCGCCCCCGAATGCCGCTTCGAGCTCCTGGATGATCTTGCCGTTGCCGCGAACCGGCCCGTCGAGTCGCTGCAGGTTGCAGTTGATGACGAATACGAGGTTATCGAGGCCCTCGCGCACGGGCATCGTGATCGCGCCCAGAGACTCGGGCTCGTCGGTTTCACCGTCGCCAAGGAAGCACCAGACCTTGCGGTCCGTCGCCGGGATGAGCTCGCGGTTCTCCAGGTAGCGCATGAAGCGCGCCTGGTAGATCGCCATCATCGGGCCAAGACCCATCGATACGGTCGGGAATTGCCAGAACTCTGGCATGAGCCAGGGGTGTGGGTAGCTACTCAGGCCGCCGCCACCGACTTCCATGCGGAAGCGATTGAGCTGGTCTTCACTGAGACGGCCCTCGAGGTAGGCGCGCGCATAGATGCCCGGCGACGAATGGCCCTGGATGAAGACCAGGTCGCCGTCCTGCGCTTCGGTGTTGCCGCGCCAGAAGTGGTTGAAGCCCACCTCGTAGAGCGTGGCCGAAGAGGCGTATGACGCGATGTGCCCGCCGTACTCGGAGTTCTCGCGGTTGGCCTGCACGACCATGGCCATCGCATTCCAGCGCAGGTACGACTCCAGCCGGCGTTCGATCGAACGGTCACCAGGGTACTCGGGCTGCTGGCCGACAGAGATCGTATTGAGGTAGGCGGTGTTCGGACTGTAGGGCAAATACGCCCCCGAACGCCGTGCGAAGTCGATCATCTTGTCGAGCAGGAAATGGGCCCGCTCCGGGCCTTCCGTCTTGAGCACCGAGTCGATTGACTCGAGCCATTCGCGGGTCTCAATCGGATCCGCGTCATCGAAGCGGCTGTGTTCCGCCATTGTTCTTTTTCCGCCGTCCCAAACGAAGCGGCGATTATACCTGAGCGCGCGCTGCTGCTACGATGGCGCGTCACGTTGCGGGAGAAACTAGTGTCCGATACCAAGGCCCTGCTGCCGAAGCTTCCGGACCCCAAACTAACGAGCTCGCGCGCCCAGCCCGACGTTCGCCGACTGGCCCGCTACGACGCCGTGATCGTGCTGCACCAGCGGCGTGGCAAACTCACAGATCTCGAGATTTCCGGCGCCGATGCGCTGGCGGCGGTTGCTGCACGTACGGGCAACGCCAATCAGGTCCTCGCCGCCGTCCCGGGGGCACCCGCGACCCCGCTTGCGGCCTGTCGTATTGACCGCGATGCCGCAGCCTTCGATCGCGATACGGCCTGTCGAAAAACCATCAAGGCCCTGGCCGCCGCCAGCGCCCGGTCTATCGCTGTCGTCGTGGACCGCAAATCGCTCAAAGATCACTCGGCCGCCGTGTCCTCAATGGTGACGGCGCTCATGCTCGCTGACTTCCGCATGCCCAAATTCGGCAAGCAGCCCAAGCGGCTCGCGCCGCTGGCCATCACCGTTTTTGAGCCCAAAAAGACCAACCTGGCCGCGACCAGGGCCACGGCGCGCGGCAACTGCCTGGCCCGTTGGCTCACGGCGATGCCGCCCAACAAGCTCGACGCGCTGGGCTACCGTGCCGTCGCTGAAGCACTCGCCAAGCAGCACCGCTGGCAGTACCGCTATCATTCGGCCGCGACGCTCAAGCGCCGCGGCGCAGGCGCGTTCACGGCCGTCGCCCAGGGCAACGAAACCAACGACGCCGGCATCGTCGAGCTGCGCTACCGCCCGAAGACAGGCAAGAAGCGCCCCAAAGTGGCGCTCGTCGGCAAAGGCATCATTTTCGATACGGGCGGCACCAATCTGAAGCCGTTCGAAGGCATGCTGGGCATGCACGTCGACATGGGCGGCAGTGCCGTGGCCATCGCCACCCTTGCGACGCTCTCGGAGCTCGGCGTGGCCTGGGACATCGACGCCTGGCTCGGTATCACCGAAAACCGAACCGGCCCGCAGGCCTATAAGCCGCAGGACGTCGTCACGGCGCTCAATGGCAAGACGATCCAGACGATTCACACCGACGCCGAGGGGCGCATGGTGCTGGCCGACACGCTGACGCTTGCGGGCCGCGCCAAGCCCGACTGCATCCTCGATTTCGCGACACTGACGGGTGCGGCCATCAATGCCGTGACCACGCGCTACGGCGCCATCTTCACGAACCGTCCATCGCTACATCCCACGCTCAAGACGGCGGGCGCCGACAGCGGCGAACGGGTGTGGCCCTTCCCGATTGGTGCCGCGTTCATTGAATCGCTCGACAGCGAAACCGCTGACATCAAGCAGTGTGCGCCCGGCGGTGGCGGTGACCACATCCTCGCGGCCACCTTCCTCAACGAATTCGTGCCACCCGATGTGCCCTGGGTGCACCTCGACCTGTCTGCCTGCGAACACAAGGGTGGTCTGGGCGCCGCGCCCACGGACATCACGGGCTTTGGTGTGCGCTACGCCACTGAGCTTTTGACGGGCCACCTGCGGGAGGTCACAGCCGCGCCCAAAGGTTGAGCGCGTCTCTGACACCCATCGCCATGCGCGACCGATTCCGGGGCTTTTTGCCTGTCGTCGTAGACGTTGAAACAGGCGGTTTCAACGCGGCGACCGATGCGTTGCTCGAGATCGCGGCCGTCAGCGTGCAATTCGATGAGGATGGCCAGCTTACGCGCAACGAGACCTGGCGCTATCACGTCAAGCCGTTTCCGGGTGCCAACATGGAACCCGCATCACTGGCTGTGAATGGCATTGACCCGGACCATCCGCTGCGACCCGCCATCGATGAACGCGATGCGCTGCAGCGCGTCTTTCGCGAGGTCCGCGCAGCCGTCAAAGCGCACGAATGCACGCGCGCCGTGCTTGTCGGGCACAACGCTTTTTTTGACCTGAGCTTCCTGAATGCCGCCGTGGCTCGCGCGGGCATCAAGCGCAACCCGTTTCACCCCTTCTCATGCTTTGACACAGCCACATTGGGCGGCGTCGCGTTTGGGCAAACGGTGTTGTCGCGGGCCGTGCAGATCGCGGCCATCGAATGGGATGAATCGCAGGCGCATTCTGCCGCCTACGATGCCGAGCGCACCGCAGACCTCTTCTGCGAAATCGTGAACCGGTTTGAGCCTGTCTACCGGACAGTCGTCGACAAGCCGACCGCCGAAGACGGGCTCTAGACCAGCGCGATCAGGCTTCTGCAGTGGCTTCCTCGAGCAGCGGCTTCAGCTCACCACTCTTGTACATGTCGATCACAATATCGGCGCCACCAATGAGCTCGCCGTTGACGTAGAGCTGCGGGAACGTGGGCCAGTTCGAGTAGGTCTTGAGACTCTGGCGGACCTCTTCGTCCTCGAAGATATTGAAGTAGGCGAACTCGGTACCGCAGGCCTTGAGCGCGGCGACTGCCTGCGACGAAAAGCCGCACTGCGGGAAATCGGGGGTGCCCTTGATGTAGATCAGGACGGGGTGGGCGTCGAGCTGGCCCTTGATGCGTTCGTTAATATCCATGTCGATGTCCTGTCTGAGGCTCAGACGTAGAGCTGGGTGCTGGGGACGCGGGTTTCAAGGCCAGCCGTCTCGGGGTCTTTCTTCTTACCCCCCGTGAGCAAGGCCGTACATCCGGAGGCGCCAACGACGAGCAGCACCGCGGCGGCGCAGGCGGCAAGCAATCGGCGCATCATACGGCCTGGTTCTGCTGGGCCGAGCGCTCGGCAACGTTGGCGAGCACGACCCGCTTCTCGTCGTCGCTCATCATGGTCCAGTCGATGATTTCGTTGAGCGAACGGTAACAACCCATGCACACGTCGTGCTCGTCGAGCGTGCAGATCGAGATGCAGGGTGATTGCGGTTTGGATGCCGTCATGAGAGCGACGATAATGCCGGTCTGACTGATGCGCAAGGACCGACTGTGCGAGTTTCCCGATTCAATGCCCACATCACGCCTGAACGACTGGCCAAGGACCGCAACAAGGCGGTCCATCGCGCGCTAAAGGAGGACGTCGGCAAGGGCGACGTCACCGCCGCGCTCGTCTCGGCAACCGAGCTTGCGCGCGCCACGGTCGTCGTTCGCGAGGATGCCGTGCTCTGCGGCCGCGACTGGTTCGACGCCGTGTTTGCCGAGCTGGACAGCGACGTCACTATCGACTGGGCTGCCGCCGATGGCGATGCGCTCGAGGCCGACCAGGTCGTGTGTCGATTGTCGGGCCCTGCGCGTGCGCTGCTCACGGGTGAGCGCACGGCGCTCAATTTCTTGCAGACGCTATCCGGAACGGCAACCGTCGCGCGCCGGTACAGCGATGCGCTGGCGGACACGGGCTGCCGGGTGCTCGATACGCGCAAAACGATTCCCGGCTTGCGCCTCGCGCAGAAGTACGCGGCCCGCACCGGCGGCGCCGTAAACCACCGTATCGGCCTGTTCGACGCCATTCTCATCAAGGAAAATCACATCGCCTCGGCAGGCTCGATCGCCGACGCCGTCCGCGCTGCGCGAGCCTCAAGCCCCGCGCTGCCCGTGGAAATCGAGGTCGAGTCGCTGGCCGAGCTTGAGCGCGCCCTGGACGCGGGTGTCGAACGCGTGCTGCTCGACAACTTCTCGCTGTGCGATCTGGAGCAGGCTGTGGCCATCAATCGCGCGGCCGATGAATCGGCGGAGCTCGAAGCGTCGGGCGGCGTGGAGTTCGATGACCTGGCGGGCATCGCGGCAACGGGCGTGGACTATATCTCGACGGGGGCGCTGACCAAACACCTGCGCGCGACCGACTTTTCCATGCGCTTCGCGTTTGAGCGCAAGGGCAGTTAAAGGCCGATGGCTTCCTGGAGCTTCTGCGGCTCGGCGACGCCGTAGCCCTGCGCGTAGTCGATACCCATGCCGCGAAGCATGGTGATGATCTCGGGGTTCTCGGCGAATTCCGCGATCGTCTGCTTGCCCGTTAAGTGCCCGATCTCATTGATCGAGCGCACCATCTCGCGGTCGATGGGATCGTGCAGGATTTCCTTTACGAAGCTGCCGTCGATCTTGAGAAAGTCGACAGGGAAGTGCTTCAGGTAGCCGAACGACGACAAACCGGTGCCGAAGTCGTCGAGCGCGAACTTGCAGCCCAGCTCCTTGAGCGCGTTGATGAAGCGGTTGGCCTGCGAGTAGCTCGCAATGGCTGCCGTTTCCGTGATCTCGAAGCAGATCTTGTCGGGTGAGATGCCGCTTGTCTGCAGTTGCTCGATGACGAAGGGCAGGAATTTCTCGTCACCCAGGCTCTGGCCCGAGAGGTTGATCGAGCACAGCGAGAGGCGCGCGCGTTCATCGGCTTCTGAGACTAGCCAACGCAGCGCATTGCGGATCACCCAACGATCGATGTTGGGCGTGATCCCGTAGCGTTCCGCGGCACCAATGAACAGCTCAGGTGAGACCAGGGCACCGTTCTCATCACGCATGCGCACGAGCAGCTCGTAGTGCGCGCCCTGGTCGACATCCTGCAGCGGCAGGATGGTTTGGCGGAACAGCTCGAAGCGGTCTTCCTCGAGTGCGGTGTTAATGCGCGCGGCCCACTGCATTTCGCGGCGGCGGCGCATCATGTCGATGTCGTTCTCGTGGTAGCCGTGGACGCGGTTGCGACCACCGTCCTTGGCCGCGGCACAGGCGCTGTCGGCAGCCGACAGCACACTGGCCACGTCCTCGGACTCGCCCCCCGTGAGCGGTACGATGCCGACACTGGCCGTGAGCCGGAAGCTGCGCTCGTCCCACTGGAAACGGAACTCGCCGATGGCTTCGCGCAGCATGTCGGCCGTGGTCATGGCCTCCTCGATGGTGCAGCTCTCGAGCAGGATGCCGAATTCATCCCCGCCCAGGCGCGCCAGCGAATCGCGCCAGCGGATTTTAGACTTGAGCAGCTTGCCGAGCTCTTCAAGCAGCTTGTCGCCGGCACTGTGACCACAGGTGTCGTTGATGATCTTGAACTGGTCGAGGTCGAGGTGACAGACCACGTAGCTGGTCTCTCTCGACTCCGAACTCTTGAGCGCGCGTTCCACGCGGCGCTCGAACTCACGGCGGTTGACGAGCCCCGTGAGCACGTCGTGGCTCGCGTGGTAGGAGAGCTTGCGGTTGAGCTCACGCGCCTCGCTCACGTCGTGGAAGACGAGCACGCCGCCCGTAATCACGGAATGGCCGTCACGAATCGGTGAGGCTGTGCTCTCGATGTAGAGTTCGTTGCCGTCGCGGCGGATCAGCAGCGTCGGCCGGTTCGACTTGACGGACTTGTTGCGGCGCACGGCCACAGCCAGCGGGTTTTCGAGCGGCTCGCAGGTTTCCTCGTGGAACGCGCGGAAAATCTCGTCGAGCGGCCGGCCCGTCGCGTCGTCGACCTTCCAGCCCGTGAGCTCTTCGGCCACGGGATTGATGTACTCGACAATGTTGGTTTCATCGGTCGTAATCACGCCGTCACCGATGGACTGCAACGTGATCTGCGCCGATTCCTTCTCGCGGAACAGCGCCTCTTCGTAGAGCTTGCGTTCGTTGATGTCGACCTCGACACCCACAAGCCGGCGCAGACGGCCGTTGTCGTCGAGGACCGCCTTGGCCTGGCTCGTGACCCAGTGCCAGTCGCCGTTGCAGTGGCGCATGCGGTGCACGCTTCTAAACAGCGGGCTGCGGCCCTCGAGGTGGTCGCGCATTTTGGACTGCACCGAGGACATGTCTTCGGGGTGCACGAGCCGGTACCAGTCGGGCGTGATGTCGTCGACATCGACGTCATAGCCCAGCATTTCTTTCCAGCGCCGCGAGAAGCGGATCTTCTTCGTATCGCCGTCGAAGTCCCAGACGCCGTCGTTGGCCGTCTCTCGGTAGAGCGCATCGCGCTCGCGCATGTCGGCCAGCAGTGTTTCGATGCCGGCGCGCCCCAGACCTGCGCCGAGGTTCGCCGCCAGCAGCTTGAGCAACAGGCTCAGATCGGCCGGCCAGCGTTCGCAGGGGTTTTCGTTGACGAGCCCGAGCACGGCGACGAGCGGTGCGGGCTCCGAGGCAACGTCCGACTGCGTGGTGATACCCACGAGCAGACAACTGCCAAAGTGAATCTCAGAGAGTGCGCGCGCGGCATTCGCCAGGCTGCCTTTGACGGTGGCCGAGTCGTGAAACTCGACGACGCGCAGCTCACCGAGCCGCGCCGTCATCGCAGGCCATTCGCTGAGCGCCCGGCCCTCGAGCACCTGCGGGCGCACCTTGGTAAAGCCGGCCGTGGCAGCCGCCACGCGGGCAACCGTGTCGTCTTCAGGATCGATGAGCGCCGCAAAGGCGGCATCGCAGCCCGTGGCGTCTCGCAGCAACTGGATGGGAATTTCGAGGCGCGCCGGATCGGCGATATCTGGTGAGAGGAAGGCAACCGCGATCTGCGTGTACAGCGCATCTACGCCGGGCTGATGCGCCGCCGTCCGGGATGCGAGAGCAGGCGAAATGCTGCTCGGGCCGTCTTCCCTTCCCGTCATGTTCTAGCCGGCCTGAACCGGCGAATTATTCGTCATGGTCTATGCCCGGCTCGCGTTCCGTACGGCGCCATGTTGCTCTGTCATCGGCTTTGCATTCTGGCACGGTTCTTAAAGAAAACAAGCTAAGCGAATGAATAATCAGGGGGTGATGGGATTATGTCCAATCTTGGATCGGCCAGTATGCGGTTTCACTTGCCCACTCGCCCATGCTCGCCCACCCCATTTACGCGCCGCTTACATCCGGAAGCGGCCTGATCTGAACGAACTTGAGGCAAAGAGTCGGAGTATACGAGTGACAATCGTCGTGCAGAGATCGAAAAGCGATGCGGGCTCACATGTCAGACCGGGCAGCGGTACTAGTCCCACACGACGATCATCGAGCCGCGTTCCTTGTTGAATTCATCAACAACAAGGTGTGCAACACCGCCAGTCTCGCTGGCCGTCAGCATCATCTGCATGAATGCCTGTGGGTTCTCCTTTCGTATCGACTCGTGGCCGTACCACTCGACGATGCAATTCTTCGTTCTGCATTCGACGAGCGTGGGCGAACTTCCATAGAACTCCATAGCGGTCTGAAGTCTTTCGCGGAGCTCTTCCTGTTTCGCGGGCGCCCAGTCCGGGTCAACGGTTTCCTCTCTTACTGTCGAAATCGCTTCATCGATCGTCATGCCCGCAAAAACCGGAACCTCTGGTCTGGGAACCAGGCCTGCAATCCGATTCGGTGGTTCCAATTTCGGTGCACTGGCCTCGATAACAGGCTCTGATAGACGCTCGGTTTGCGATAGCGTTTGAATACGATCGTCGGCGGGAGTCTGCTCCAAGCGCCCGTTCGGTTTGGAAGGCTCGGCAAGCGGCGTCGACATCGATTCCCGACGTTGCTCAGCGACTTCAGCCTGATGTATTCGCGACCCGAGCAGAAAGCTCACAGACGCAGTAGCAGTCAGCAGCAATACCCAACCGGCGCTTGTTGATATTCTCATGGCAGCAACAACGGGATCATGTCTGGTCAAACGCGCGCAGGACCTCGCGCGTCAAGTCCCAGCGATTAAATCCCTGCCGCCCGTAGTCGAGCCCGCGCCGGACGATGACAAGCTCGTGCGAGGGCACGACGATGACGTACTGACCTCGGTTGCCGGCCGTGGCGAAGGCGTCCTTGGGCACGTCATCGCGGCTGTCGGGTACGAGCCAGAACTGCCCACCGTAGTCGTTGCCCCGGCTGGCCGCCGCGGGCGCGGGCGTGGTCACGAAGTCGATCCAGTCCTCCGAGATGAGACGCTCGCCCTGCCACACACCGCGTTGCTGGTAGAGCAGCCCGAAGCGCGCGAGGTCGCGGGCGTTGGTGTAGACCTGGCTCGAGAGGATGAAGTCGCCGAAGCGGTCGGTGGAAAGCAGCGTCGAGCGCATGCCCAGACGGTCCAGCAGCGACGTACGCGGGAAAGTCGCATAGTCGTCGCCCAGCTCGCGCTTCATCGCGGCCACGGCCAGCAGTGTGTCGTAGTTCTCGTAGTCCCAGTGCGTGCCCGGCGTGCGGATGAGCCCGCGTCGGCGTGCGCCTTCGTTGGAGCTCGCGCCGGCCCAATAGGCAAGCCCGGAACCCGTTGCATACTCCATGCGGAAGCTGTCCACAGGGTAGAGGCCGCTGGCCATCTGCAGCACGTGGCGCAGCGTGATGGCATCGCGGGGCTCTTCCTCCGCATCGCCTGTTTCGGGCAGCCAGTCGAGGCCCAGCGATGCATCGAGCTCGAGGCGTCCGGCGTCAACGAGCTGGCCGATGAGCGTTACCGCGATGCTTTTGGCGGTGGACCAGGTGCGTGTGCGCGTCGTGGCATCGAAGCCCGGCGCGTAGCGCTCGTGGATGATCTGACCGCGGTGGACGATGAGCAGGCTGACCGTGTCCTGCTCGGGCGTGGGGCGATTGAAGGCCCAGTCGCTGGCCGCCTGCAGGGCGTCGGCGTCGATAGACGTAGGCAGCGGCTGCGCCGTGACCACGTCGCCAATAGGCCAGGCGGTGTCGGCCGGGTCGTTGTCCGGATAAGGCAGCGTCAGTTCGGGCAGATATGCAATGTCCTCAGCGCCCTGGTTGGGCGCCATCACGACGCAACCGATGCCCTCGCGGAAGGCCGCGCGCACGACAGGACCAGAAGACGGTCCACCAACGGCCACAGCCATGCGTTCGACATCGATGTCGTACTCGCCGGCGCGGGCGCTGCCAACTGCGTCCTCGAGGTACGCCAGCTCCTGCGCGAAGACCTGGTTTAGCGAGCGGCGCGAGGTGAACAGCCCGTTGCACATCAGCACGGCCTGTACGCCGTTGCGGATCAAGTGGCGGTTGGCGGCGAAGTAGTCGAAATCGCTGGCCGACGTACTGGCCGCAGCGACCAGCAGCAGAGTCATCGCGAGCCTTGGCACCATTTCGCTCCCCAGAATCTTGGCAAGGGTTCGCATTCTCGATGCATCGGGTGCTCACCGCAAACCAGCCGCCGCCAAACGGTTAAGCCGGCGGCCAAACGATCAATCTGCGCGCAGTGAATGTGCACATTTGCGGGTGCCATGTCGTGGCACCCCATGAAACGATGTGAAAGATGGCGGCGAAGATCACTCCAATCCCTGACGGCCCCCTCGTTATAGAGGAGGCACCGCCCATCGTGGGTGATGGCGGAACACCGATGGCAAAGGGTGGGCGTGGCCCGCTGTGTCGGTGCGGCGCCTCGAAAATGAAGCCATGGTGCGATGGCAGCCACAAGGCCGCGGGCTTTTCGAGTGCGCCTACGGACGCGACGCTTCGCGATCAGCCGCTGCGCTACCCGGCGACCACCGAGGAAACTCGCGTGAGCATCTCCTACACGCCCGTGCTCTGTTCCCACGCCGCGGAGTGCTCCAGATTGGCAGCGAGCGTTTTTGATCCGACGCGTGATCCCTGGATCAAGCCAGACGAAGGCAGCCTCGAATCGATAAGAGACGTCATGGCCGCCTGCCCGTCGGGGGCCTTGAGTCTTTCTCTCGACGGCGCTCCGCACGAGCATACGACAAGCCGTGAGAGCGAGATCCGGATCGAACCCAATGGGCCCTACAGAGTGACCAACGTGACCCTAGAGGCGCCCTTCACCATTTCGGGTGCTACAGAGAAGAAATACGTGTTGTGCCGTTGCGGGCAGTCCAACAACAAACCGTTTTGCGACGGCACACACCATGACATCGCTTGGCGTGACGGCAGCTGAGGTCGTCTCGCCGAGAGAACGCCCCTAGCGTGGTCGTCGGCACGCCGCCCCACGTCGAGGCGGCGTGTCGACGGATACGCCGCTACGGGATGCGGAACACTGCCACGGCCGACGGATAGCCCAAGGGCTGACCTTCGATGCCGACGTGCGGCGTGCCGGACCCCGGGTCTTCGGGCGTGAGCAGCTGGCGCGCCAATTGGCGCTTGTCGCCGGAAGCAGCCGGACCGTGTCCGAAGACAAACAGCCAGATCTGCGAACCCGGAGACGGCTCAAAGCTGCGCAGGCTGCCCTGGAAGTTGGCAAGACTGCGGCTGCGCACGATCGCGCCGTCCATTCGTCCGAATACGGCGAGCGGATTGAGGAACTCGCCGGACGCGTCGGGCGTGAAGAAGTCGGCAAGCCCGCAGGGCGTTGCGTAGCCGATCGGTTCCGGCACCGGTATTGGTGCCGTTTCAGGCGTCAGCGGGAAGTTCGCACAAGCCTCAGGCTTGTCGATGTACACCCACCAGACGGTGTACGGATTTCCGGCGGTCAGGCCGCGTACACGCATCGACGAGTACATGCCAAACGGCGTTGCGCACAGGCTGGCCCGGCCACGTGCCTCATTTCCGATGAGCGCTTGCTCCCAGAAGTCCACAACGGGCTGCGAATCACAATACCAACCCCAGGCGTTGTATCGGTCCGTTGCAGCGCCTGAGTCGCCAGCCGACGCTGCATTTGCAACGCCCAGCAGCAACGCAACAAGAATCAGGTGTTTCATATTCAGTCTCCCTTTCAACGATGATGTGTGTCTGCACACTCAGACCCCGCAAACAGCGTCACGCGGGGCGACTGAAAGGTCCTGAAAAAAGGCCGAAAGTTCTGTGAAACCGTTGCGAATGCGCAGCGCTGGGCGGCTGCGCGCGATTCTGCTCAGTCGGGAATGATCGCGACGTCGTAGCGTTTCAGCCAGGCCGAGAGTGCCCCGTCAGCCAGCAGTGACGCCCATGCGGGATCACGACGTACGCAGTCCGGACAGACGAAACCCTGGTCCGCCGATGTCCACAGGCGCTCGACCGCTTTGTCCGGTGCGCCCGCCAGAAGCAAGAGCACAGACTCGCGATAGGCGACTTCGCCATCGACCAGTCCCTCGGCGTCACGCTCTCCAGTGATGCCGGTCAGGATATTGATGGCGCGCTCCGGCGTGTCGCTCATCACCGCCAGCAATGCGGTGCAGAATCGGGAATACAGATCAGCGGGGAATCGGCGACGGGTTTCTGAAGCGATCCGCTCAGCACTGGAGATATCGCCGAGGCGAAAGAGCGCATAGGCGCGCTGGAAATTGAAAAATGGGGCGTCAAACGGAGGCTGCGTATCGATGTAACGCTGCCACTTCGTGACATAGAGATAGATGTTAGGCGTTTCGCCGGTTTCGGCGACCAGAACTAGCGGATCCAGTGCCAGAGCGCGGTCCATGGCCGCCTCCGAGGCGCTAAGGTCGCCGACATAGTTCTGAAGGTACGACTGCGTCGACCACAGTGCCGCGATGTCTGGCGACTCAGCGGTCGCCTGTGTCGCGACATCCAGCGCACGTTGGACCTCGCCCATGGCGGCCATCGCCGAGGTCTTGACCTTGATCGCCTGTGGGTAATTAGGACGCAGCTCTAGCACTCGGTCGGCTGCCGCAATTGCAGATGTCAGAGACGAATCACCGAGTCCGCAGGCCCAAGACTCGACCCAGGCAGCCCAGGCAAATGCCATCCAGCCGCGCACGAACGTCGGCGTGTTCTCGACCACTGGCCGAATATCTGCCGTGAGCTGCGGGTTGCACTGCTCTTGTTCCAAAGCCGCCATGACGGAAGCGTAGGTCTCGAAGTCTCTGAGATCATCAGGAAACCCGCTCGGCGCCGGCCCGACAATGTGGCCGGGCAGACGCTCCAGCGCGCGCTCGACGATGAGGTCGCGAAGCGCGAGGAATTCCGCCGTCGTCGTTGTATCGACGCTCGCGGGCAGGGAGAACACACCCAACGAGAAGCGGTTGCCCTGATCGACCTGCCACAGCCAGATTTGTACGCGGTCGGCCGCACCGCCAGGTACGGTAGAGATATCGCCGGTGACGAGCCAGTCGATCGCATTCTCGCGCGAGACATCCAGTTGGCTTCGGGTCGATGACTCGGTACCTATGCCACGTATTGAAAGCGCATCCATCTCATCAAGCCGCAGTCGCAGCGCCTCCGTCAGCAGGGTAGCGCCCGAGCGTGAACGGTTGGCCGCCGGCGCGATTTCCGTCACGGCGATGAGGTTCGTCGCACCCTCCGCTGGCGCCCATGGCTTGCGAAGTGTGATTCCGACTGCGACAACGGCGAGGATGCCAATGATGACGATGATGCGGTTCAGGCTCGGTGCGCGGCGCGAGCCGCCGGATCGCGGAACGATCTGAGACGTGACTTCCGCATCGAATATGAAGCCGCGCTTGGGCACTGTCTTGATGAGCGTCCGGTCGTGATCACCGCAGGCGCGCCGGATCTCGGCAATACACTGCGTCAGCGAATCCTCGGTGACGACGGTGTCGGACCAGACGTTTGAGAGCAACTCCGATCTGCTGAGAAGCCGACCGGGGTGGTCCAGCATGTAGCGCAGCACGGCGAGCGTCTTCGGCCGAAGCCGCTCCGTCGAGCCACGACCGGACAGCGCTCCCAATTGCTCGTCGAGCTCATAGCCAGCAAAGCGCCAGCAGACTGCAGATTGATTCGGCTCGGTCATCTCGACGGGATGTTCCCCAGGTATCGAAACGGCCCGGGCGGGCTACTTGGGGCATAGCATTACCGACTTCAGGTCAGATTCATAGCGCAAGCTCACCCCTAGAACTTGAAGCCAATCAGGAAACCGATGACCACCGAATCATCTTCGCCATCCGCGATGTCGTAGGACAGCGTTGTCGCAAACGTCATCTCGTCGAGCTCCCACTCGTAGTAGCCCCCAACCCGGAAGGCGCCCACATCCTCCGCCTCGCCCCATTCGAACCCCGGGCCAACCTGGAGCACCAGGTGCCGCGACAGGTGAATGTCAGCGACAGCGAACAGCGAAGTGGCGCCCACATCACCCTCCGCGCGTTCAATGACGAAGCCGAGACCAAGGCGCTCGTCCAGAGCGTATTCATAATCAATGCCGTAGGTGAACCCGACGTCGCCCTCGTCAACGAGCTCAGTTGCCCCCAGCAACAGGGACACGTGATGCGGCGATTCCGCCTGGGCAGCCGCCGGCAGCGCACTGGCCGCGACGAGACACACACCCAACGGCCACAGACTGGAGCGCCCGCCCATCACCGACGCATCGCATCAATTGACCGTTTGCGTGCGGATGCCTCATTGCGTAAGAGCTTCTTGAACGCACGCATCTGGGTAGCTGACAAGATTCGATCCGCCGCATCCTCCGTGTCGTCCATGAGATCATCCATGTCATCGTTCAGCTGTTTTGCATCGCGATAGCTCAGTCGAATGTCTGGCCGCTCGTAGTCGGCATTGATGCCGTAGGTCATGAGCAATCTGCGTTGATCGGCAAGTGTTTTGGCGATCAACTGTTCAAGCTGGACGGCCTCCTCTCGATCCAGCGTCACATCCTTCCTGAGCGCGTACATGATGTCCGTCGGCGTGGGCAGAAACCCGGACGTCTTGACCGAACCTCGAGGCCTTGGCGGCGGTGGGGGTGCCTGAGCCGCGAGTACAGGCGACAGCGCCGTCAGGCTGCTGCCGACCGCGAGTATCTTAAGGATCGCGCGCCGGGACGGTCGTTCCCGCAACCGAATCGCATCATCATTCTCAGGTCTGGTGCTCATCGAAGTCTCCCGCAATGTGATCAAAAATCGATAGTCGCCACCGCGTTCAATCGCGTGCCATCGCCCTCGCTGCCATCAAACGTCTCCTGGGCCGCATAGCTGAGCTCGAGCCCGAGCGTGATGTCGCGTTGTGGCGTCCAGAACAGGTTCATTCGGTAGCGCTCTCCACTCTCGAAGGCACTGCCCAAAGAGCCATCGGGCGCGTCCAGGTCGACGGCGCTGGCGACAAACGTGGAGCGCCAGTCTTCTGACCACCAGTGTTGGTAACCGATGTAGCCGCCCAGTATTTCGGTCGCTTCGACCGAGCCATCCGCACTGATCACCCCCTCAAGCCCCGCGCCCGCAAAGACCGAGAAGTAGTGCGTAAAGCCCTCGCCCCCGGACAACCCGAAGACGATGTTGTCGCGATCCGCGAACCAGGGTGTGTTGATTCGCCCCGTCACATTCAAACCACCCGCGAAGGTGTCGTCTTCATCGGAGTCCAAACGTAACGCGAGCGCCGCCACCCTGACGCGCCCCCAATCGCGGTTCGCTTCAACGAAGCCCGTGACGTTGGGCACCGCATCCGAGGCAAACAGGTCTTGGGTATCGGTCAGGTCGCCCGCAGGATTCTCGACCCCGAAACCGTATCTCCAGACACCCTCGGTTCCGACGTCCTTTACCCAACGAAGGCCGGGGTTTCTGAGAACGGGTTGACCCAACGGCGGCCCGAAATCGACGGTTTCCGGACTAGCTGCAATATCCGTAAATTGCGACCACCACTGCCCGACATAGAAGTTGCCGACCTGCGCGGCCACGTGACGAATGCGCACTTCGTAGTTGTTGATGAACTCGTCGCCGCCTCCGAAAAAATCGAACTCGAGAAACGCTCTGAGCTCACCGACAGGAACGGGCCGTCGGTAATCAATGTTGAAGCGGCTGTTGCGTACGTGGAATCGAGACTGACTAGCGCTGTCCTCGGGTGTTCCGTCCAGCGGGATGCGTCGATGATTGACGACATCCTGGAATCCAAGGCTGTCAAAGTCGAAGCTCCCTTCGGCGCGGACGAATCCGCCCAGGCGCACGGATGCCTGCGAGTCCGGAATCTTGATCGCGCCCTCGAAGTCGCCCGCGGTGATGATCGCGGCATCGGGGAAGCGGCCCAGTGGCTGCTCAGGATCCACGAGCAGTATGTCGATGGCATCGTCTTCCTGATCGGGCGCCGGGGCTCCAATAGCGTCAGCCTCGGTCTGCATCGCGACCCGCGACAACGCCGCCCGCAGCGCCTCGATTTCAGTGGCCTGTTGCGCGACTACCGCCGCGAGCGCCTCCACTTGATCCGCCAACTCGGACACCTCGTCGGCTTGGGCCGGCACCTGGGCGCCCATCATAAGCACTGCCGCAACCAGGGAGAGACCTCGATAATGGCGAAGTTCACCAGGCGCGACCTGTGCGCCACGGGTCACGGCCTGTGGTTCATCCATGCTCATGAAGACGCCCACTTAATGGCCGTGCGCGCTGTGGTCGCCGCCACCCGGGACAGCGGGCATGACGACCTCGAGCACTTGCATCATTCCGAAGTCCTCGTGGTCAAGAATGTGACAGTGCAAGACGAACGTACCGATATAGCGCCGATAGTGCGTTCGAACCGTGACCACATAGGGCGCGCCAAAAAGATTGGTCGGCAGAAACACGGTGTCTTTCCACTGGCCTGACAGACCCGCATAGACGGAGCCGGAATCAAACTTACTGACATCGACCCCGGTATCGGGATCGATGATGCTGACAATCTGGATCGGATTGACGTGCTTGTGGAACGGGTGCCCCTCCGTGAACGCGGCCAGCGTCCATTCCTCAATGTTGCCCAGTGTGAGCGTTCTATCGACGCGCCCGGCCACGAATTCGTCCGGTTCTATGAGTTTCGGCAATTTGCCGGGTGCGAGCTCAAGCTCGCCGACGACGAATTCATTCTTGGGGGCGTCCTCGACAATGAACGTGTCGAAGCCCAGCGTTTGGTAGTTGTCGACTTCCCGCTCCAACAGCGACTCATGTGCCGTAAAGGCCGTGAGTCGCATGTCGTCTGCTGCCAGCTCGTCCGCCACGCGCGTGCGAATGGACTCGGGCATATGCGTCCGTGCGGCGTCGACGAGAAACGACTGGATGTGTGCTTTGGGGCTCTCGACTTTGAGTGCATCGGGAGAGCCGCCCACACGCACGAATCCGAGCAGCTGGCGCTGCTTCTCCTGCATCCGGATGTTCTCGTTCTTGGGCGCATCGTTGTCGATGATGCAGTACAAGCCCGGTTCCGGAAACGCGACCAACACATCGTCACGGTATCCCGGGTGCAGCATGGTGCGTTTTTGCACGTTGATCCGCGATCGGGTCAGTCCATCCAATGCGATCGACAGCTGCTCTACTTCCGCCCCACCGCACAGGTCACCAACATAAGCATCTCGCTGGCCAACATCGCCCGCGCTGTATTTGAGATCGCTTTTGTCGCCCGTGAATCGGCGAAAACTCACAGAGATCGAACCGCTGACGCCAGCCTGAATAAAGCGCCAGCGCTCAATGTCTCCGGCGGTGACACCCTCGATCGTCGGGATGACGCGCCCGTTGATCGCTGTATGCCGACCTGAGACCTCCCATCGAATCCGAACGTCGGGAATGCCTGACGGCGTATCGAAGTTCTCGAACATGCCGAACTGGTTGTAGCCCTCAACCATACCGACATCGCCTTCATCGCATATCCAGAAGCCCGCTTCGTCGGTCTTGATGTCGATCGAGCCGTCGCTCTGCCGGGGACCGCAGGCGTAGGCGATTTGTGTCAACGTCATGATGCGTTCGCCGATGGGTGCGCCATCGGGCGTCCGCAACAGCGTGTCGATGTCCCCTGTGTGATCCGGCCCAGGCAATCGCTCGCCGCGAATTATTAAGGGACCGCCCATGCCGCTGCTGACCTGAAGCGCGGTGGAACCGTGGGTATGCGGGTGATACCAGAACGTGCCCGCCGGGTGATCCGCAGGAATGTTGTATTCGTGCGTAAAGTCGGCGCCAGGACGGAGGCTGAGCAGCACGTTGTCGGAATTGCCGGCAGGGCTCACCCACAGCCCATGGACATGCATGTTCGTGGTGTTGAAGCAATGCGGGATGTTGATGTCGCCGTGGTCGATACAGGACGGATCGTCGGCCGGCAGGTCGTTTTTGAGATTGAACAGAAACGTATCGCCGGGCCGCAGGTAAATCGCGGGCGGCACAAAGGGCACCTCCGGATCAACGCCCACGCCCTGGTAACTGCGGAGTCTAACCGTGTCCATCCGGCCGGTCGCCGGATTGAAGAGTTCGCCCTCGGTGTAGGCGATTCGAGCGCTCCAGGCGACCGTACCTGCGGGTCTGCTCATTAGGGCGTCGCGTGTCTCCAGCTGTTGCGCCGGCGACGAGTAGCTCGCGTAAGTGATGCCTGCCGTCGGGACGGCCGTATTCGCCGCGGCTTGCTTCGTGTCGGCGGCAAGTATGGGCGCGGACGCAAGCATGAGTGCGGACGTCGTAGCGACAATTCGGCGACGTGCATTCATGGAGGTACCCAGGTCGGTCATGATTTGAACTCCCAGTTAATGGCAAGGCGCTGCGCGCCTCAGACCATGCCGGTCCGACGGGCTAATTGATCACAAGCTCTGGATAGCCTTCGATGGGTTTGATCATGTTGTGGAACATCTGGGTTCCTTTCTGGCTCTCCGGGTACTCGTAGTCCGGGAAGGTGTACTCAGACACAAAATCCGAAAGACGGAAGTAGACGCCCTTCATGGAAGAGATGAGGTCCACGTCGCCCGTGTCGATGTTGCGACGCAGGGCCAAAATGAACTGCGCATCTTGGTTGTCTGCTTGCAGAGTTCCGGCGAATGGCACGTGCGTACCCTCTACGCCAAGCGTATCCCCCAAACCTGAGAACGCTGTCGTCAGGCCTGGCGCCTCAGCCAGGTCCTCCATCTTGATCAGATTGGCGCTCATCTCCCGGTTGATCACCAGCACGAATTGCTCGGGCTGCCGTTCCATGTTGTAGGCGGTCACTGTCAGAACCTCGACGGGCGTGTTGCCATAGCCAAGTTCCGCGATCGTCTTCCCCACCACATGCGCACCGTCTAAGAGCGCATCGGCCGGGATCGTCACCAGCGGGGTGCACGTGTACGCGGCAATAAGCGTTTTCTTGCCGCCGACGGTCGCGATGGCCATGGCGCGAATTGGAGCGCGCGTCTCGTTCTGATTGTGCGCGGTATGAAACATCTCGATGGTCGAGACATCGGCGCCCGACTCGAACGGGAAAGCAACCTGACGAAGCGTGGACGCGAATTCGCCGTTGGATAGGCCTGCGATGTAGAGCACGCCGTCGTCGAACTCGAAATCGGTCACGGACAGCGTGGCAGCGGGAATGTCCCGCCAGAATGACACCGATGCATCGGGTGGCTCGCTCAGCGAAATACTGGTGAACTTCAAATCCCGAAACGGAACGGAGGCGACTTCACCGTCGGGAGTCACACGAATCAGCTCTGAGCGGACCCCGTCCGACGAACGGACTGACGCAGAAATGAACGCCGCCTTGGTGACCGGGTGAACCGCCAGGTCGTGATAGCTGATGCTCAGGGGGCTCGTTTCAAGAAACTCGGCAAGCTGGGTGCCAAAGCCGACAAAATTGTACGGCGTCGAATCCAGGTTGCGCGTCTCGTCAGGGATCCCGCTCAACTCGAACGCATAGACGCGATTCTGGTTGGGGTCCGCCGCGAAGAGTATGTTCGCGCCGCCGAATTCCAATACGGACAGTGATTTCGGGGGAACCTGAGAACCGGAATCCGAAGGCATCGCGCCAGCGGTTGCCTCTGCTGTTAATGGCGCCGCCGAACAAGCTCCGCTCATCAGCAGTGTCGAGAGCAGGAGAACAACAAAGCGAAAATCTGGTCTGGTCATCGCAAACACTCTCTTGAGAAACGTTCGCGTTTAGAACTATCACCTCCAGGCGCCTTTCAATAGACGCCTGGGTGCGCACCCCTTGTGCGTTGACACAGCAATTTGACAAGCCAGAACTGCGGCTCTTCGCTGTCAAATCCGTGTGCATTCTCAGGTGTCGGAAAAACATGGACAAGGCCGAATCGAGTGATCGACGGACGCGGCCTGTGACGAGCTTCAACTTCGACATGCAACTGTCGACGCCGCAGCACAATGTGCACCGTCACGGGGCTGGGGCGAAATGTGGCGTTCCGCGTGAGCGCAATGCGCACATTTGCTGGTCCCCGTGGCACCCACTATCGCCCCACCCCTGCCCGCGGATCGTCAGCGGTCAGCGGACTCGAACAACGTTCTCGCAAGGCTTGCCACGAGCTCGGGCTTCTCGGTGTGAATGAAATGGTTGGCATCGACAATGATGACGCGACCCTGTGGAAGGAGGCTTGCCGATTTCGCGTATTCCTCAGGATGTTGCCCGGGGTCGTCGTCGCCTTGTACCAGATACACCGGCATCGTCATATTGGGGAGCGTCTTCGCCATCCGGAATTCGCGCTCGATATCGAAACTGGTCCCACGGAAGGTGCGAGCAGCTGCCTCAGCCGTTCCCTCGAAACCCCACTCCCATTCGAGCCTGGCGATTTCTTCCTCAGGCAGCGTCACGGAGACATAGTCACCCGCGTACAGGTTGCGAATGAGGCCTGGCCGACTCTGAAACTCGACGGTCGCCATGTCCGCATGGGGTGGTCTCGGCAAACCGTGCGGCTGATCGAATGACTGCTGCATCCTGAAGAACGACCTGACGCGCTGGCTCAGCGGTTTATTTGCGAGCAAGTGATCGGCAATCACGCTGCCGCGATCATGGGTCACGAGGTGGAAGTCCTGGACATCGATGACGCCGAGCAGGCGGATGAGATCCTTCGCCACGGCGCTGTAACTGACATCAACTTCTGCCCGCTTGTCAGACTGACCATATCCCAGGGTGTCCACCGCAATCACGTAGTAGTCATTTGCCAGAAGCCGCATCACTTTCGAATAGGCATACCAGGTGTCCGGGTAGCCATGCACAAACAGAACAACGTCATTGCTGGGGTCGCCTGCGGTCACAAAGTGCCAGACGGGCTCGCTCGCCCGGACAAACCAATGGGCGCCGAAGACGCCGTTCCCAAGGTACTCAAGCTCGCCGTGACGACTCACAGTTCCGGAGGGTGCTGGCGCCTGAGGATAGCGATCACGATCTTCAACGAAGTAGGGAAAGGGATAGGGCTCGTAGCTAAACGGCTGCCAACTTGGTGGCTCATTCGCCTCAGAGTGCTCCGCCCAGGCGGAATGGCCCACGAAGGCCAAAAAACAAAGCGTGCATGAGGCCAAAAGACTGGCGAATCGGGTTGATAGACTCATTCTCTGTTCACCTCCCACGCAACCAGCGTGGCTTATTTCGGGGGGATTGGCGGATGGCCCAAGCGCATTCGCATCGCCCACCAAACAAGGGCGCAGCGTCATCGGCCATCTGTGCCGTCGTGATCCTTTCACAGGCGCATGCACTGCAATAGCCGACCCGACGCACAGGCACCGCGCATTTTTGTGGCAGCAGCGAAAGCGCTCCAGTGAGATAAACCCGCCTTGTTGAAATTTCGCAGCAGCGAACGACTTTGGTTGTTGGGGGCAACGGATGGCGCCCGATTTGGAGCCGCTTGCCTGACTGGGGGAGTTGATTGCAATGTCAAACAGCTGGGACTACATTCGGACCGCGTACCTGGTCGCAAAGACCGGCACCGTTTCGGCGGCGTCCGAAACGCTATCTCTGCACCGGGCCACTGTCGTCCGACGCATTGATGCGCTGGAGAGCGTGCTGAAACAGAAGCTGTTTATTCGTCATGAGCGAGGCTATGCCTTGACCGACATCGGCAGGGATCTGCTCGCAACTGCGGCGGATGTCGACAGTCTCGTCACGGGCTTTCTGAAACGTACGCAGGCCAAGTCAAACGCCGAAAACCGTCTGGTGATTTCGGGCTCAAGCCTCGTGATCTCCTTATTCCTCCCCATCATCGAGAAGTTTCGGGCCTCCCACCCTCATGTCCAATGCCGTCAGGAAGTCAAAGCCTGCCGCAGCATCGACCTTGAGGACTTGCGCAGCGGCGAGACCCACGTCGCCGCAACGCTTGGGCCAAAGCCGACGTATCCAAACTTCATCGTCCGCAACCTGTTCAATTTTCGTCTTGGAATGTACGCCGCGAAGACCTACGTCGAAGCGCATGGTATTCCCAATTCGACACCCGAATTCTCCGAGCACTGGTTTGTGGGACACGAAGACCCCAATGGCATCGCGCCATTCGCCCGCTGGCGTGACCTACACATACCCGATGACCGTTGGGCGCTCGAGACCGACAGTTACTCCTGTGTGCAGGAGCACATCGCATCTGGACTGGGTATCGGTTTTTCCCCGGAGCACGAGGCGATTCGGCGAAATCTCGTCGAAGTCGTCGCGCCAAAGGAAGAATGGACTCAGCCGTGCTGGCTTGTGACGCACCGGGATACGCGGAAGACACTCAGCGTAGAACGGTTTCTTGAGACCATCCGGCAACACGCAGCGACGGAGAGAGGATTCGTCTTGTCACCCCGGATTCGAACCGAAGACGCCACCTGAATCGCGGACACGCCGCGAACCACCTGAGGGCACTCTTTGGGTTGCCTAACCCACTCGGCGGGCAGGGAATTGGTGCCGATGCGCAGACTCGAACTGCGGACCTACGCATTACGAATGCGTTGCTCTACCAACTGAGCTACATCGGC
>CALBPI010000058.1 GCA_937899415.1 uncultured Gammaproteobacteria bacterium
TCACGCTGCTTGGCAATCGCAAGCGAGTTCGAGAGGCTCGGATACGAGATCTACTGCCAGGTCAATGATGGCGCCCTACACCAAATCCCGCAGCACTTGCGCGAGCGCAGCAGCACGACCGCGTCGGGTGAACTGTTCAACTTTAATTTGCTTCCGGATAACATCGACGTGGCGCTGATCGATCATTATGCAATCGGACAGGAGCACGAACACGAGCTACGCAAGCGCTGCGCCACTATAGTCGTGCTTGATGACCTCGCCAATCGAACTCACGACTGCGATGTTCTGATTGACAGCGCCATAGGACAAGATCCGGACCGCTACCGATCAAAGACACCGGACGGCAGCCTTCGGTTGCTCGGCCCGGCGTACGCACCGCTGCGCAGCACATTTCGCACCGGTCGAATCAGGATGTCAGAGAACCATCATCCGGCAGAGGCTCGCAAAGCGCTGTTCATATCAATAGGTGCCGTAGACAGCAGCAATGCCACATCAAAGATCCTGAAGGCAATTGCCAATGTGAGCGATATGTCCAGAATAACAGTCGTCTTGAGTTCCCGAGCCCCGCGTCAATCGACGAGGCTTTACGGAGCACATGAGTCAACTGCAACGCATAAGGAACAGTCTGTGACGGATATTGAAAACCCGGGCCCCGAGGTGGGTGCGCTCATGCAACGGCTGCGTGCGGAAATCGGCAAGGCGTTTCTCGGGCAGGAGGAAGTTGTCGACCAGGTTATCGCGGCCCTGCTTGCAGGCGGTCATGTGTTGCTCGAAGGCGTACCCGGGCTCGGCAAGACGCTGCTCGTAAAGGCACTGGCCCGTTGCATCGGTGGTGAGCACGCGCGCATCCAGTTCACGCCGGACCTTATGCCCAGCGACGTGAGCGGTCACGCGCTATTCGACCGTCAAACGGAGACCTTCAAGATTCGTCGCGGACCCGTGTTTACCAACCTGTTGCTTGCCGACGAAATCAACCGGGCGCCGGCGAAGACACAGGCGGCGCTGCTTGAGGTGATGCAGGAGCAACAGGTCACCATCGAAGGTGAATCGCACGCGCTCGAGCCGCCGTTCATGACGATCGCGACGCAGAACCCCGTTGAGCATGAGGGCACCTACCCATTGCCCGAAGCGCAGCTCGACCGGTTTCTGCTCAAAGTGCTTATCGACTACCCCGATGCGAACACCGAAAACGAGCTCGTGTCGGCTGTGACGGCAACGCGGCTCGGCGACGCGCTGTACGTCGACGACTTGCAGGTCGTCATGTCGCTGGCTGATGTGCTTGCCGCGCAACGCCAGGTCGCGCGGGCAAAGATGGACCCGGCCATCGTCGATTACGCCGTGCGGCTGGCGCGCGAGACGCGCTCGAGCCCCGGCATCCGCATGGGCGTGGGGCCGCGCGGCGCCATCTCGCTCGTTCGTGCTGCGCGCGCGGCCGCCGTCATGGGCGGGCGCGATTTCGTGACCCCCGACGATGTGCGCAGCATGGCCGCACCTGCGCTGCGCCACCGTATTGCGCTGGCGCCGGAACTCGAGATCGAGGGCCATCGCCACGATGACATCCTGGCTGCGCTCGTCGATCGCGTGCAGGCACCGCGTCAGTGACACCAGCCCGGTTACTGTTTGTCGCAGCGTTCGCGCTGCTCGTCATCGGCACGCTTGCAGCGTTTCTGCCTGCGCTGAACAGCGTATGGCAGACGGCCGCGGCCGCAGTGGGTATCACGGCACTCATCGATGCGCTGTTGTCGTGGCGCAGCGCGGCACCCGAGTGCACGCGCAACCTGATGGCCTCGCTGTCGCTGCAGAACTGGAGCGACGCTGAACTCGTCGTACGCAATCCGACGGGGCGCGATCTCATGCTTCGCGTCTATGACCACCATCCCGAAGACCTGGACGCGGAGGGCATGCCCGCCGAGCTCATGTTGCCCGGAGGCAAGTCGGCGACCATCACCTACCGAATCCGTCCCCGTCGTCGTGGACAGATTGTGCTCAGCTCGTGTGACATCCGGGTGCGTTCGGCGCTGGGTTTCTGGTGGCGGCGTCATCGCCTTGCGGTGTCGAGCGAGGTGCGCTGCTTCCCCAACTACTCCAGTGTGTCGACACTGCTCGAATACGAAGCGCTGGGCGGCTTTCAGGATGCCGGGCTCCGCCTCAGCAGGCGCCGCGGCGAGGGGATCGAGTTTCACCAGTTGCGGGAGTACCGCGAGGGCGACTCGTTGCGCGCCATCGACTGGAAGGCGACAGCGCGGCGCTCCACGCTGATCAGCCGCGAGTACGAGGACGAGCGTGACCAGAACGTGATCCTCATGCTCGACGCAGGCAGGCACATGCTCACACGCGATGGTGAGCTCAGTCATTTCGACCACGCGCTGAATGCCATCCTGCTGCTGAGCTATGTGGCGCTGCGTCAGGGCGATGCTGTGGGCGTGGCCACGGTTGGGGCCGGGCGCCCCTGGTTGCCGCCGCGCAAGGGCGCATCGGCCATCAACGGTATTCTCAATCACGTCTACGACATCGAGGCGCGGCCTGTCGAGGTCGACTACGCCGCAGCGGCCACGGAGCTGTCGGTTCTGCAGCGACGTCGGTCGCTTATTATTCTCGTCAGCAACGTGCGCGAGGAAGACACCTCGGACCTGCGGCGCGCCACGGCATTACTGCGTCGGCGCCATCTGGTCATGGTAACGAGCCTGCGCGAGCGCGTGCTGGATGACACCATTCACGCGCCGGTCCGCGACCACCAGTCGGCGCTGACGTTTGCAGCGACTGAACGCTATCTTGAGGCGCGGCGCGAAGCGCAAAACCTGCTGGCGGCACGCGGCGGCATCGTCGATGACTGCCTGCCTGACCAGCTGCCCGCAACGATTACCAACCGTTACCTGGCGATCAAGCGCGCGGGCGCGCTCTGAGGTCGCTCTGACAGGCACCAGACACCGTCTAAGAAGAATAGGGAGGCAGTCATGACAGAACTGGAATCGAGTATTTACTCCGCACCCGAGAGCGACACGGATGTGTCGACGGCGGAAGGTCATCTGGCCGCGTACGTGGGTCCGAACAATACGGATTACTACATGGATCGCTTCTCGCGTTTCGAGTCGGGGCAGTCGAGTGTGAGCTGGAACTGGCCGGCGTTCTTCCTGACGGCCATGTGGTTGCTGTACCGCAAAATGTGGGCGGCAGCCTTGTTGTACTGGATCGGCATCCCTGTGGCGGTTGGTGCCATCGGACTTGTGCTCGTGTCAATGGAAATCATGTCACCTGTGGCCGCTGACATGCTGACAACCGTGCTCTACTACGGCTTCTCGCTCACCCTGGTGCCCATGTACGCGAACAAGCTCTATTACGATCACGCCCAGAAAAAGGTCGAGGGTGTGAAGGGGTCGTATTCGGACTCCGAGCAACAACTCACGGAACTTGGCAGGATCGGCGGCACGAGCATCGTGCCGTTCTTTATCGCTGTGCTCGTCGTAGTGCTGTTCATCTTCGTCTTCGCTGTGGGCTTGTCTGGCGTCTGATCCGCACCGGGTTCGATGCGGCGGGCGTTGTTTGCCGCGTCACGTATGTTCTCGGCCAGTTCGAGGCGCCTTATTTATGGTTTCGAGCGAGCTGAGTCGTGCATCGTTCCGTTATGACCGCCACACTGTATTAGAATTCAGACATGCGCAGGGGCCACCGTCGGAAATCGACAGCATGGGCTGTCGCGGCACTGCTGATCCAGGCTGTCTACGCGCCGGGCTACATGCCCGCGTCGCTGGCAGACGGGCGGCTGGCCGCGTTGTGCCCGAGTGGTTTGCCCCTGCCGTGGCGCGCGGCGCTGTTTGGCAAACATCAGGGTCACCACGGGCATCACGATCACCATACGAAGCACGCCCAGCCTCTCGATGCGTCTGAGCTGTGCGAGTTTGCCGCTACGGCGGCGGTCGGGCCCACAATGGTCATTGCACCGCTCTCGCCGGCACCACGCCGCGCGGCTACAGTTGCCGCGCCAGGTCGGTGGGTTTTCTCTCTACGACCCGTCAGAGGCTTTTCGGCGCGCGCACCGCCGCCTCCCGTCTGATTCGATCCACCCCCTAGTCGACTCAGAACCGGGAGACCCCGATGAATTATCTGATGCGCGCGTGCGCGGCGTCGTTGCTGATGTGTGCAACGGCCCAGGCAGACACGCGTCCCGATGACCATGCGCCGCTGGGCGTTATGGGTGACCACACCCATGCCCAGGGCGAATGGATGTTTTCCTATCGCTACATGCAAATGAACATGGCGGGCAACCGCGATGGCACCACGAGCCTCTCGCCCGAGACCATTGTGACGACCGTACCCAATCGATTCGCCAACCCCCCGTTGATGCCGCCGACATTACGTGTCGTGCCGACCGAGATGACCATGGAAATGCACATGCTGGGTGCCATGTACGCGCCCAGCGATGCAATTACGCTCATGGCCATGACCCACTACATCGCCAAGGATATGGACCATGTGACGTTTGCGGGGCCTGCGGGTGACACACGCCTGGGGACCTTCACCACAAAAGCCAGCGGCCTTGGTGACACGAGCCTGTCAGCATTGATCCGCGTGGGCGGCGACACCCACAGTCGGGTGCACGCCACGCTCGGCGTGTCTGCGCCAACGGGGTCCATCGATGAAACAGATGAGGTGCTGACGCCAATGAACACGCGGCCGACACTGCGCCTGCCGTATCCCATGCAACTTGGCTCGGGTACCTGGGACCTCATCACGGGTCTGACGACAAGCAGCAGCCGCGATGGCTGGGGCTGGGGTGCGCAGTGGCGCAGTGTCATTCGCACGGGCGAGAACAGCAAGGGATACACGTTCGGCGACGAACACAGCGCGACGGGATGGCTGAGCTGGCGATTGTCGCCGGCAGTGAGCCTGTCTGGTCGCCTGGCCTACCACGACCGCGGTGATGTCGATGGCATCGACGCGCGCATCATGGCGCCCGTGCAAACGGCGGATCCCGACAACTACGGCTTGCGTCGCCTGGATGCCGCCATTGGCGCGAACTGGGTTGTCGGCGACAGCGGTCACCGGCTCGCGTTCGAAGTCGGTGTGCCCGTGTGGCAGGACCTTAACGGCCCGCAGCTCGAAACCGACTGGACGGTCGTGCTCGGCTGGCAGTTCGCGCCCTAGGCGGTTGCCGTGCTGGCTGGCGGCGTCTCAGGCGCCGTCGGCCAGCGCCAGTGCCTCGATGTGCACATGCACATCGTTGGCAATGGGATTGGCGGCAGTCGTCAGTCCGTAATCGGCACGGTCGAGATTCGTCTTGATCGTCACACCCATGGCCGCCCGCTTAGTTGCCGGGTCCGTGCCCGTCTTGTTGATGGTCACGAGTAGCGCGACCGACAGGGTCTTGCCGAGCATCGTGAGGTCGCCCGTTACGGTCAGCGTGCCGTCATCGTTGGCCGATACCGCCGTCGACTGAAAGGTCATCGTGGGGTGGGCGGCTGTGTTGAGCCAGAACTCGCCCTGAAGATGTCCGTCTCGAGTCTCGTCGCCGCTTTCGATGCTTGCGGTTTGAATCGTCACACTGACGCTGCTGTTCGCGACGTCATTGGCGTCGTAGTCGATCACGCCTTCGGCGTCGCGGAAGTGGCCGATGACGCGGTTGAAACCAAATCGCATGATCGAGAAGTGGATATCGGTGTGGCTCATGTCCAGCGCGTAACGCTGTGTATCGGCGTGTGCGGGCGGTGTGAACGCCGCAAGACACAGGATCAAGGTGGCGAGCCGGGCTGTTGCGTTTGTGGTCATCATTGCGTCCCCCGAACAGATGAATACACCTATCACTATAATGCACCTATGAAAAAGCTCGCTATCGCACTGGGGGGTGTCGCGATCCGGGGTGTCCGGTTCTTCTCCCTGGCACCCGGCATCGTGGAGCGCCAGCTCAATGCGGTCACCGCAATTGAGCTGGCGGAACCGTCGACGCTAGCCGCCGAGTTGCATGCGAGCGCCACGGTCATCGACCTGCATGGCGACACGCTGCTCTGGCAGCGCTCGATACTTGAGGCGTCGGATCGCGGTCACATCGACCTGCCGCGCTTGCAGCAGGGCAATGTGGCGCTGCAGGTCCTCGCATCCGTCACAAAGTCGCCCAAAGGGCTCAACTACGACAGCAACGCGGGGGACACCGATTCGCTCGTGGCGCTCGCCATCGCACAGCGCCAGCCCGTGCGTACCTGGCGGTCGCTGTTCGAGCGTTCGATGTGGCATGCGCAACGGCTCAACGAGGCCGCTGCGCGTTCCGAGGACCTCATGACTGTGCGCAATGTTCGGGACCTCGAGGCTTTGCTCGCCGCGCGGGCGGCGGGCGAGCCTCGTGTGGGTGGCTTGCTGGCCGTGGAAGGGCTTCACAACCTCGAGGGTGAGGCGGAGAACCTGCAGCGCCTGTTTGATGTCGGCTACCGCATGGCCGGGCTCACCCATTTTTTCGACAATGCGCTCGCGGGCTCGATGCACGGTATCGACAAGGGCGGGCTGACGCCGTTTGGTCGGGACATCGTCGCGCGCATGGAGTCGCTGGGCATGATTGTTGATCTGGCGCACCTGAGTTCTGCAGCCGTAGACGAGGTGCTCGACATGGCGACCCGACCGGTCGTGGTGAGCCACGGCGGCGTGAAGGCCTTGTGCCCCAACAACCGCAATCTCACCGACGAACAGGTGCGGCGCATCGCGGGGACGGGCGGCATCATCGGTATTGGTTACTGGCCGGGTGCCGTCTGTGGCCTCGAGCCGGCGCGCATTGCTGCGGCGATGCGTCACGTGCGCGATCTCGTCGGCATTGATCACGTCGCCTTGGGTTCGGACTACGACGGTACGGTCGAAGTCGCCTTCGATACGAGTCGCGTTGCTGTCGTCACTCAGGCGCTTATTGACGCGGGTTTCACGGAGCCGGAAATTCGCCAGGTGCTGGGCGGCAACGCGCTGCGACTGTTCCGCGAGACGCTGCCGCGCTGATCGCTGCGGCTAAAAACGCCAGGTCAGTGCCGCCATGGCGGACCACTGCACGACCGTGTCACCCTCAACATTGATGGCGCAGACCGCACCGCCGGCGCTGACGCAAAACACGCTCGTCTCTTCATCGACCCAGGTTGCCAGGGCGCGGGCCTCGAGCCGCAATGCGAAGCGTTCGCCGAGCTCGTGGTAGAGCCCCAGCCCACCCGTCATCGCGGCGAACACCTCAGATTCGGTATCGGGCGCATCGGGCGAGTACCGTGCGGCACCGACGGTTAGAACGACGTAGGGCTGCCAGGCTTGCTGCTCACCCAGGGGATAGTTACCGCCCACCTGGAAATACTCGATATCCAGGTCAACCTCGTCGGCTGGTGAAAACAGCGCCGAGGTGCCGATGTCCGTGGCCTGGCGCAGGTACAGGAACTCGTACTGGCCGCCGGCCGGCGCATTGATGTGCGCTGCAATACCGAAACCGGCCGCCGCGTCGATATCCAGCTCTGCGCCGCTCTCGAGGTCATCGAAGCTGCCGCCCGCGATGGGGCCGGCCAGCAGTGTCACGTCGCCCGTGTCGGCGCGCACACCCCCGACCAGACACAGGATCAGGATCAGAGCGGTGCATGGACGCATACGTCACCTCTAGGTGGGTTGGGTCGCGGTCGGCGTGTAAGCTCGTGGCCGACCGGCTAAGGATGACGGGGCGCGGGCATCAAGCCAAGAGCCTCGATGTGTTGCCGGAATGTGCAACAGGGGAACTGCAATGAACCGCATGAAACTGCTGGCAGGATTGACGCTTGCTGCGCTGGCTCTGGCGCCGGCGCACGCGTCCGAAGAGATCGACATAGCGCGCTGGGTGACCGATGGCGTGGGTTCGGGCAATGCGATGACAATTGCGGCGGCCTGGGACGACGGCAGCGAGGTCCGTCACGCCCATGCGGGCACGCTGGGCGGCGATGCCGACGCGGCGCTCGATACTGAGACGCAATTCCAGATCGGATCGATCTCCAAGGTCTACACGAACCTGCTACTGGCCGAGATGGTGGCGCGCGGCAAGGTCCGCTACGACACGACGGTCGCGGAGCTCGCAGGCGAGGCGCAGGCGTTTCGCAACGAGGCGGTGGGCGAGATCACGTTAGCGGCGCTGGCCACGCACACGAGCGGGCTGCCGCGCATGCCCGCCAATTTCCGGCCCAGCGATCCGGCGGATCCCTTTGCGTCCTACACGGCCACGCAATTGCGTCAGGGCCTCTTGATCTCGCGAGCCAAGCAGCCACTGGGCGATCACTATGCCTACTCGAACCTGGGTGTGGGTCTGCTGGGTTACCTGCTGGGCGAAGCCCATGGCGGGGGCTATGCGGCGGCGCTCGAGGAATATGTGCTGAGTCCGCTCAACGCGACGAGAACCGGCATGAGCGCAAGCGGCAGCCGCGCTTCGGCGTCGAGCGGCGGTGAAGTCATGGTCGACTGGCAGTTCGATGCGCTCGCAGGTGCGGGCGCGCTCTGGGGAACCACGACGGACCTGTTAGCACTCACTGCTGTGATGCGCGGGGACGTGAGCAACCCGTTCGAGTCCGCGATCGAGGATGTGCTGGCGCCGACGGGCATCACCGCCGGTGGCTTCAGCGTGACGCGCGTGTGGCACACGGCGTCAGCAGGCGAGGCCACGATTTTCTGGCACAACGGCCGTACGAACGGGTTCAGCAGTTTTGTCGGTTTCCGGCCCGATGATGGCCGTGCAATTGCGGTGCTCGTGTCCGGCGACGGCGATCCAACCGGGATCGGCTTGCAGTGGCTGGGCTACGAGCGACCGGAGATCACGCCGCCTGAGTTCGATGCCTCGGTGATCGGCACCTATGAGCTGGGCCCCAACGTGGAGATTCGGGTCGTTGAACGCAACGGGCAGCTGACGGGCCAGGTTTCGGGGCAGCCGCCGCTGCCACTGACGCCGCTGCCCGATGATTGGTACGCGGTCGATTCGTTCGATGCGAGCTTCAAGGTCGTGCGCGAGGCGGACGAGATCGTGGCGCTGGAACTCGTGCAGAACAGCGTGGTGCAGGTGGCGAAGAAGGTCTCAGACGAGGTGGTCGAAGCACCCAAGCCCGTCGAGGTGACACTTGAAGCTTCGGCGTTCGATGCGTTCGTGGGCGAATTTGCGATGACGGCCGCACCGATCAAGTTCACGATCCGCGGACGCGAGGGCGGCCTCGAGGCGCAGATTACCGGGCAACCCTTCTTCCCGATCTTCGCCAAAGGTGACGACGTGTTTTTCTACAAGGTTGTCGAGGCCGAGCTGCACTTCGAGCGCGACGAGGCGGGCGCCGTCAGTGCGCTCATGTTGCACCAGGGTGGGATTCGGCAACGCGCGACGCGCGTGCCGTAGCGGATCACGCTAGTCGTCGCTGCCTGACTTGAGTGTCTGCAGGCGCGCCTGGTAGGCGCGCGCGAATTCTTCGCGGGCCACCTGCGGCAAGCCATCGGCATCGCGGGCGGCGATGGCCTGGTAATACTGCGCGTACTTGTCCCAGAGGCTCGCCTTGCGTGAGGACGCAAACAGCCCTTTGCCTTTGGCGCCCAGTTGCGCGAGACGCTGTGTGATCTCGTCGGGGTCGAGCTGGTCGATAAACTCGCCGAGAGCCGCGGCCGCGGCATTCTGCAATGCCTCGTGGTGCTGCATGAGCGCGCGCAACACGCTTGCGATGTTGTCTCCAGCGGCCTGGTAGATCTGCCCGCGTCCGAGCAGCAGATCGGAAATGTCCTCGTTGAGATCCGTTTCCGTTAGATCGTCGACATCCTGTTGCGTGGCTCGCATGCCGAACTGCTGACGGCTGCGCGCGCGATCGGAACGCATGTCCTTGAGCCCGCGAATGGTCTCACGCAGCGCCTGGCCAACAGCGTAGGCCACATCCGAGGCATCGCGTGCTTCGAGTGCAATGGGGTCGACGCCAAGCCCGCGAACGAGTGAGTCGTAGGCGTCCGATTTGCGGCGGCGACGTTCGACGGGTTCGGGAGGTACGTTGGGCAGTCGGTGCACGGTCGCCGAGCGCTGGGCCGCGGCGCCGGGGTCCTCGACGGCGTGGGTTTCGCCCAGATCATCGAAGCCCGTGAGTTCCGAGGTACCCGCAATGAGGCTCGCGTTGGCGCTGGCCATGCGGTCGTCGAGCATTTCCTCGAGATCGATCGGGTCGACCACTTCGTCCTCGACGAGCAGCTCCACGGAAAACGCGGTGGAGTCGTCCTGCGCGTTGGGATCGAACAGGTCACCGCGCATCAAGGTTTTCTGATCGGATTTAAGAATATCTTGTACATGACTGACTTCCATACGGTAATTGCCCATACGCAGGCGTGTACCATCGGTCAGTCGGTAAGGTGCGGTAGGGCCCAGGGGCGTGCGGTTGCCGTTCACGTAGACGCCATTCATGCTCGTGTCCACGAGGTAGAATCCGTCTTCGCGCGCCTCGACGCTGGCGTGTACGCTCGAGACGTAGCGTTTGGCGTCGGGCAGGATCCAGTCGTTGTGGCTGGCGCGTCCGATCGTGCCGCCACTCTGGTCGAAGACGAACTCGGCATTGTCGCCGAGCGCCTCCCGGAGGCCATTGGTTACCCTGATTTTCAGCTGCATCGTTAGCGTACGGCGTGTCATGCCGCCGGTTCTTTCCGAGGCTTGCCAGTATGCGGCGTCATTGTCCCCGGGACCGGTACTCGGTCACATTTACATAAGTTCTCGTGAGCGCAAGCCCTTGAAGTTTGGGCAATAGGGGCCTAAATCTTGGGGCAGTTCACAAAGGTGTGCGCAGGCGATGTATCGCATTACGTTTCTCAACAAGGGTGAGGTTTACGAGGTGTATGCCCGGTCCGTGGGGCAGGGCAGCCTGTACGGCTTTCTAGAGGTCAGCGAGATGGTCTTCGGGGAGCGCACAACTGTTGTTGTGGACCCGGCCGAGGAACGCATCAAGTCGGAGTTCGAGGGCGTGACGAGCACGTTCATCCCCATGCACCATGTGCTGCGGGTCGACGCCGTGGAACGCCAGGGCAAGAACCGCATCTCGAGTGCCGACGGCGACAACGTCACCCCGTTTCCGGCCAGCTTCTATCCCAACAAGCCCGCCGACTAGTCTCACCTGTCGCAGACGGATCGTCGCGGCATCGCTCGCGGGTTATCATGCGCGCGGTTTTTGAGGCGCGCGATGTCATGGCCCAAGATTCTCCGGCCGGTGGTCCTGCACCGGTGCACCTGACGCTGGCGGGTAGCGACGCACTGGATCCGTTCCGACTCGAACGGCGCCTGCAGAGAATCCGGGAACACGCACCCGGCGTCGCGGCGCTCGACGCTCGGTTTGTGTATTACCTCGATTGCGACGGCACGCTCGATGACGAGGCGATGCGTCGGCTTCGCGTGGTCCTCAACGAAAACCTGGCTATCGAGCCACTCGACGATGCCGGCTTCGAGGTGGCGCCCCGCGCCGGCACGATTTCACCCTGGTCATCGAAAGCGACCGACATTTTGCGGCGCTGTGGTATTGCGGGCGTGCAACGGGTCGAGCGCGGCATCCGCTACCGGCTCGAGGGCGCGGGTCCTGCCGAGCTCGCGATCGCTGAACCTGAACTGCACGATCGCATGACCGAGCAGTGTTACCTGCCCCGAATGGCAGCAGCCCTGTTGTTCGAACACCCGGCGGCGCGACCGCTGGTGCACATCCCCCTGGGCGACGATCCCCAGGCGGCGCTGGCTGAGGCCAACGTCACGCTGGGTCTCGCCTTGTCGCCTGATGAGATCGACTACCTCGCCCGGCACTATGCCGACATGGGGCGGGCGCCAACCGACGCCGAGCTCATGATGTTTGCGCAGGCGAACTCCGAGCACTGCCGGCACAAGATATTCAATGCCTCGTGGACGCTCGACGGCGAGCCACAGTCGCAGTCGCTGTTCCAGATGATCAAGAACACGACCGCCCAATCGCCGGATGGGGTCCTCAGCGCCTATACGGATAATGCAGCGGTCCTCGAGGGGGCGCCCGCGCCGCGCCTGTTCGCAGCCGACGGTCGCCATTACGGCCAGCACGAGGAGCACGTCGACATCCTCTGCAAGGTAGAGACGCATAACCACCCCACGGCCATCGCGCCGTTCCCCGGTGCAGCCACGGGCGCGGGTGGGGAGATCCGCGATGAGGGCGCCACGGGCCTGGGTGCCGTGCCCAAGGCGGGACTTACGGGCTTCACGACATCGGACCTTGAAGTGCCCGGCTGGCCGCAGCCCTGGGAGCGCTTCATTGGCAAGCCGGGCCGGATCGTCTCGGCGATGGAGATCATGCTGGAAGGACCGATCGGTGGCGCGGCGTTCAACAATGAGTTTGGCCGACCGAACCTGGGTGGCTACTTCCGGACCTTCCTGGCCGAGACGGGCCGGGACGCCGAACACTGGGGCTACCACAAACCCATCATGATTGCGGGTGGTCTCGGCAACGTACGCCGCGCGCATGCGCTCAAGCGTGACGTGGCGCCGGACAGTCTGCTCGTGGTTCTGGGTGGCCCCGCGATGCTCATCGGACTGGGCGGCGGCGCGGCGTCCAGTGTGGCCAGTGGGCAAAGCGACGCGGCGCTCGACTTCGCGTCGGTGCAGCGCGGCAACCCCGAGATGCAGCGTCGGGCGCAAGAGGTCATCAACCAGTGCTGGGCGCTGGGCGACGACAATCCCATCGCGCTGATCCACGACGTGGGTGCGGGCGGTCTGTCGAACGCCGTGCCCGAGGCCGTCGACCATTCCGGCCTTGGTGGCGCCTTCGCGCTTGAGGCCATCCCCAGCGACGACCCCTCGATGAGCCCGATGGAAACTTGGTGCAACGAGTCCCAGGAACGCTATGTCCTCATCGTCGAGCCGGATGATCTGGCGACGTTCGAGGCGTTTTGTGAGCGCGAGCGGTGCCCCTATGCCGTGCTGGGCACATTGCACGATGACGGTCGCCTGCGCGTTGATGATGCGGCGCGCGGCGCGCCGCCCGTCGATCTCGATATGGGCATGCTGCTCGGCAAGCCGCCCAAGCTCGCCATTGACGCCCAGCGTGTCGACGCGACGCTGCGCCCCTTTGATGCCAACTCGCTGCTACTCGGTGACGCGCTGGACCGGGTCCTCACCTTGCCGGCCGTGGCCGACAAGCGTTTCCTGATTCACATTGGTGACCGCAGCGTCGGCGGGCTCGTCGCCCGCGATCAGCTTGTGGGCCCCTGGCAGGTGCCCGTTGCCGATGTCGCCGTGACCTCGGCGACGCACACGAGCGATTGCGGTGAGGCCATGGCGATGGGCGAACGCACGCCCGTCGCCTGCGAGGATGCGCCCGCGGCGGCACGGCTGGCGATTACCGAGGCCATCACGAATCTGCTGGCCGCCGACGTCGCGGCGTTGTCCGACATCAAGCTGTCGGCGAACTGGATGGCAGCCGCAGGGCACCGTGGGCAGGATGCCGCGTTGTTTGAGGCTGTGCGCACGGTCGGACTTGAGCTCTGTCCAGCGCTGGGCATTGCCGTGCCCGTGGGTAAGGACTCGCTGTCGATGAAAACCGCCTGGCAGCGCAGCCGCGGCGAAGACGTCACCGTCGTGGCGCCCGTGTCGCTTGTGGTGACGGCCTTTGCGCCCGTGGGCAATGCTCGCAATACGCTAACGCCCGAGCTCGTGGCGGGTGACACGCGCCTGTTGTTCGTCGATCTCGCGCAGTCGACGACGGCGCTGGGTCGCAGCGCGTTGGCACAGGTCTACAGCGAACAGGGCGGGGCGCCTGCCGATCTGTCTTCAGCCGAGGACCTTGCGGGTTTCACGCGGGCCTGGCGTCGGGTTCGGGATGCCGGACACGTATTGGCGGCGCACGATCGTTCCGACGGTGGTCTCATCGTTGCGGCTGTCGAGATGCTGCTCGCCGGTCGTCGCGGCGTCGTGCTCACTGTGCCCGACGCCGAAAAGGACACGAACGCGTGGTTGTTCTCGGAAGGGCCGGGCATGGTGTTGCAGGTGCCGACGACCGCACTCGAGGACGTTCGTGAGGCATTCGCCGCCGAGGGGCTTGCGGCCCGCACACACGAAGTCGGCACGGTCACCACCGCGGCCGGCGGCCTTGAGGTGCAGCAGCGCGGCAGGACGCTGGCGTCGCGGACCCGCATCGAGCTGCAGACGCAATGGTCGTCATTGAGCTACCGCATGCAGGCGCGACGCGACAATCCCGACACGGCGCGCGAAGAATTCGATGCCCTGCTCGACGACAGCGACCCAGGATTGCACGCGCAGCTGGCCTTCGACCCTGATGACGATGTCGCGGCACCGTTCATTTTGCGTGGGGCACTGCCGCGCGTCGCCGTACTGCGCGAGCAGGGCGTCAACAGCCAGCTCGAAATGGCGGCGGCGCTCATGGCGGCCGGGTTCGAGGCACACGATGTGCACATGAGTGACCTCGAACGCGGGCACGTGCAGCTCGACGACTATGCCGCACTCGTGGCTTGCGGCGGCTTCAGCTACGGCGACGTGCTGGGCGCGGGTGGCGGCTGGGCCAAATCGATTTTGTTGAACAGCGCGTTCAATGACGCGTTTGCGGCGTTCTTCGCGCGTCCCGATACGCTGGCACTTGGCATCTGCAACGGTTGCCAGATGCTGGCGCGCCTGGCGCCGATCATCCCGGGCGCCGAGGGCTGGCCGACTTTCACGGGCAACCGATCAGCGCAGTTCGAGGCGCGTCTGTCGATGGTCGAGGTCACGGGGTCGGGCCCCTGGCTTGCCGGTATGGCGGGGTCCCGCCTGCCCATTGTCACGTCGCACGCTGAGGGTCGCGCTGTGTTCGCCGGTGGCGATCTTGATCGTTGCGATGACTCGGGTCGTATCGCGATGCGCTACATCACCAATTCGGGTGACACGGCCACGCGTTACCCGGCCAATCCCAATGGTTCGCCGCGCGGTGTTGCGGCACTTACGAGCGCTGATGGTCGCGTTCTTGTGAGCATGCCGCACCCGGAGCGGGTGGCGCGCACGGTGCAGCACTCGTGGCATCCGCCGGAGTGGGGTGAGGCGGGGCCCTGGTTGCGGCTGTTCCGCAACGCGCGCGTCGCGCTAGGTTAAGCCGAGTTCGTGGCCGTCGCGTCACCGCGGCGTAACGCTTCGCGCAGTCGACCCGGCCGGATAAAGGCCTGGTGCAACATGTCGCGCAGCAGCTCGAGCAACACGGCGGCCGGAGCCGGCGAGAGTTCGGGTGGCTCGTCGCTCGCGGCCATGGAGAACAGGATGTCCCGGCAGAGCCGGCGCATCGGGGCATCGATGTCGGCGCTCTCGGCAGCCGCGGTCACGGTGTTGAACAACTCCAGCTTGCCGTTGGGACCCTTGAGACCGGTGGCGAGCGTGGTAATGCGATTGGCGACGAGCGCAAACGCCTGCAGGTGGCCGTCGGCGTAGCAGGCCAGGCCCTCGTCAACGAGACCGCGCAACTCAGCCGGCAGCAGCCGGGTCTCGAAGCGCGGTCGCGGCTTGCGCACGGGCACGAAGCCCGAGTCCAGGCTGATGGCGTCCGCCGCATAACGGGCGCGACCGCTTTCGAGGTAGACCGGTCTCGAGCAGGCCGTGCAGTTCAGCACCACGCCGATGCGGGCCGGCCTGAACGTGGTCAGCGTGTGCCAGTCGGGCGCGCTCGTCAGCCGCATCCGTGAAAACACATCGCAGTGCGGGCAACGCAGCGTTGCCGCGTCGTCGAGTAGCGCGTCGAAATCCGTGTCGGGTTCGATGCGCACGTCAAGATCAGGCCGACAGCCGTTTGTAACGGATCCGGTGCGGATTGACGGCCTCGTCGCCGAGCCGCTTGCGCCGGTCTTCCACGTAGTCGTCGTAGTTGCCCGAGAAAAAGGTCACCTGACTGTCACCCTCGAACGCGAGGATGTGCGTGGCAATGCGGTCCAGGAACCACCGGTCATGCGAGATCACCACGGCCGAGCCCGGGAACTCGAGCAGCGCTTGCTCCAGGGCACGCAACGTCTCGACGTCGAGGTCGTTGGTCGGTTCATCGAGCAGCAAGAGGTTGCCGCCCGAGCGCAGCACTTTGGCCAGGTGCACGCGGTTGCGCTCACCACCCGACAGCTGGCCGATCTTCTTCTGTTGGTCGGACCCGCGGAAGTTGAAGCGGCCGACATAGGCGCGCGACGGTATGACGTAGCTGCCGACGGTGATGTTGTCGAGCCCGTCCGAGATTTCCTCCCAGACGGTCTTGCTGTCGTCGAGTGACTGACGCGACTGATCAACGTAGGCGGCTTGCACCGTCGGACCCACGCGGATGCTGCCCTCGTCGGGCGTTTCGCCACCTGTGATCATGCGGAACATCGTGGTCTTGCCGGCACCGTTGGGGCCGATGACACCGACGATGCCACCGGGCGGCAGCGTGAAACTCAGGTCGTCGACCAGCAGCTTGTCGCCAAAGCCCTTGTTGAGGTGTTCGGCTTCGACCACGACGTCACCCAGGCGCGGTCCCGGCGGGATGTAGATTTCGTTGGTTTCGTTGCGCTTCTGGTAGTCCTGCGAGGAGAGCTCCTCGAAGCGGCGTAAACGGGCCTTGGCCTTGGCCTGGCGACCCTTGGGGTTGCTGCGCACCCATTCGAGTTCCTGCTCCATGGCTTTTTTGCGGGCCGCCTCGGTGCGCTCTTCGGTTTCCAGGCGGGCCTGCTTCTGCTCGAGCCAGGAGCTGTAGTTGCCCTGCCACGGGATCCCGTGGCCGCGGTCGAGTTCGAGAATCCAGCCGGCCACGTTGTCGAGGAAGTAGCGATCATGGGTCACGGCGATCACGGTGCCCGGGTATTCCTCAAGGAAGCGCTCAAGCCAGGCGACGGACTCGGCGTCCAGGTGGTTCGTGGGCTCGTCGAGCAGCAGCATGTCGGGCTTCGACAGCAGCAGGCGGCAGAGCGCCACGCGGCGACGCTCGCCGCCAGACAACTTCGTGACGTCGGCGTCCCAGGGCGGCAGGCGTAAGGCGTCCGCGGCCACTTCGAGCGTGCGGTCGAGTTCCCAACCCCCGGCCGAATCGATGGCGTCCTGCAGCTTGCCCTGTTCGGCGAGCAGGTCGTTCATCTCGTCGTCGTCCATGGGCTCGGCAAACTTCATGCTGATCTCATTGAAGCGATCGAGCAGCGCCTTGATCTCGCCGACACCTTCCTCGACGTTGCCGCGCACGTCCTTGTCGGGATCGAGTTCGGGCTCCTGCTCGAGGTAGCCGATGTGAATGCCGGGCTGCGGCCGCGCCTCGCCATCAAACTCCGTGTCGACGCCGGCCATGATGCGCAACAGCGTCGACTTGCCCGAGCCGTTGAGGCCCAGTACGCCGATCTTTGCGCCGGGGAAAAACGAGAGTGAGATGTCGCGCAGAATCTGCCGTTTGGGCGGCACGATCTTCGAGACGCGATTCATCGTGTAGATGTACTGGGCCATGCGGGTGTGTCCGTGTCGAGCCTGGGTCGCGGTTGCAGGCGAGGGGTGGCCTGCGAGCGGCCGGGATTATCGGGCACAGGGCAGCCTCGGGCAAATGCGGTGCGCTGCGTGGGGTGCGTCCGTCCGGTACACTTGGTGACCTGTCACAGCCATTGCGTCCGGGTTCGCCGGCGGAGATTACGCATGTTCGACCAGAGCTACACCATCAACGGTTTCGATGACGAACTCGCCGCGGCCATGCAGGCCGAGCGCGTGCGCCAGGAGGAACACATAGAGCTCATCGCGTCGGAGAACTACGCGAGCCCCCGCGTCCTTGAGGCGCAGGGTTCAGTGCTCACCAACAAGTACGCTGAGGGCTACCCGTCGAAGCGCTACTACGGCGGTTGTGAACATGTCGATGTGGCCGAGCAACTGGCCATAGACCGCGCCATGGAACTGTTCGGTGCGGACTACGCGAACGTGCAACCACACTCCGGCTCGCAGGCCAACGCGGCGGTGTACCTGGCGCTGCTCGAAGCCGGCGACACCATTCTGGGGATGAGCCTGCCGCACGGTGGCCACCTGACGCACGGCGCCAAGGTCAACTTCTCGGGCAAGCTGTTCAACGCAGTGCAGTACGGCGTTGATGACGACGGCATCATCGATTACAACCAGGTCGAGGCGCTCGCGCTCGAGCACAAGCCCAAGCTCATCATTGGCGGCTTCTCGGCCTACTCGCGCGTCATGGACTGGGCGCGGTTCCGCGAGATCGCGGACAAGGTTGGCGCCTACTTTCACGTTGACATGGCCCACATTGCGGGGCTCGTCGCAGCAGGCGTCTACCCGTCGCCCGTGCCGCACGCGCACGTTGTGACAACCACGACCCACAAGACGCTGCGTGGCCCGCGTGGCGGCATGATCCTCGCGCTGGGGCAGCCCGAGCTGACCAAGAAATTCAACTCGCTGGTGTTCCCGGGTACGCAGGGCGGGCCGCTCATGCACGTCATCGCGGCCAAGGCTGTGGCGTACAAGGAAGCGCTCGAGCCCGAGTTCCGCGCCTATCAGGAGCAGGTCGTGGCCAACGCGCGTCGGATGTGCGAAGTACTTACCGATCGTGGCTACAAAATCGTCTCGGGTGGCACCGACAACCACCTCTTCCTCGTCGACCTCATCGACAAGGACATCACGGGCAAGGACGCCGATCGCGCGCTCTCGGCTGCCAACATCACGGTCAACATGAACACGGTGCCCAACGACCCGCGCTCGCCGTTTGTCACGAGCGGCCTGCGCATCGGCACGCCGGCTGTGACCACGCGTGGTTTCGGCCTCGAAGAATGTGCTCAGCTTGCGGGCTGGATCGCCGACGTGCTCGACGACCTGGGCGACGAAGTGCGCCAGTCGCGCGTGCGCAGTGACGTGATCGCCTTGTGCCAGCGCTTCCCGGTCTACGCCGACACGGTCGCGGAACTGCCGGCACGTTCGCAGCAGGGCTAACCGCCCGGCAGGGGCGCCACCATGCACTGCCCGTTCTGCGGCCACGAGGAGACCAAGGTCATCGACTCTCGGCTCGCCGCGGATGGCGGGCAGGTGCGCCGGCGCCGTCAATGCCTCGCATGCCGCGAGCGCTTCACGACCTTTGAGACGCCAGAGCTCGTGTTGCCGCGCATCGTCAAGCGCGACCAGATGCGCCAGCCTTTTGATGAAGAGAAGCTGCGCAATTCCATGGCACGGGCACTCGAGAAGCGCCCCGTTAGCGCCGATGAACTGGAATCGGCCATGACCCATCTCGTGCACGCGCTGCAGACCATGGGTGAGCGAGAGATTCCTTCAAAGCTGCTCGGTGAGATGGTCATGGAGGCCTTGCGCAAGCTCGATGAGGTGGCCTACGTGAGATTCGCCTCGGTCTACCGGAGCTTCCAGGACGTGACGGAGTTCCAGGAGGAAATCCACCGCCTCGAGCAGATGTCGCGTGCCGACGATCGTGAGCAAATGTCGCTGCTGCCCGATTCTCCCGGCAACGCGCGCCGCCGAAAGCGCTGAGCCGTGACGGCATTTACCCCCAGCGATCACGTGTACATGGCGGAAGCCGTGCGCTTGGCGCAGCGCGGGCGCAATGGCGTCACGCCGAACCCCGCAGTCGGTTGCGTCATCGTGCGTGACGATTCCGTTGTCGGTCGCGGCTGGCACCAGCGCGCGGGCGAGCCGCACGCAGAGGTATTTGCGTTGCGCGAGGCGGGCGCAGCGGCGGCGGGCGCCACGGCCTACGTCACGATGGAGCCATGCTCCATTACGCGTCGCACACCGCCCTGCACTGAGGCGCTCATTGACGCGGGCGTTCACCGGGTCGTCTACGCCATGCGCGACCCCAATCCCGCTGTCGACGGGCGCGGTGGCGAGGCCATGCGCGCGGCTGGCCTGCAGGTCGATGAAGGCCTCATGGCTGAGGCGGCGTCGAAGCTGAATGAAGGTTTCGCGTTGCGCATGCGGCGTGGCCGACCCTTTGTCACGCTGAAACTGGGCGCCAGTCTCGACGGCGCCACGGCCATGGCCAGCGGCGAGAGCCAGTGGATCACGGGGCCCGAAGCGCGTCGCGACGTGCAGCGCCTGCGTGCGCGCGCGTGCGCGATTCTCACGGGTGTCGGTACCGTTCTGGCGGACGATCCGTCGCTGACCGTGCGCGACCCGTCTCTGGGTGAGACGCCGCGGCAACCGCTGCGCGTCGTCCTCGACAGTCAGCTCAGGATGCCAACCACAGCACGCGTGCTTGCGGCACCTGGCGAGACTTTGATCATCGGTCGTCGACCGTGCGAAGATGCCGCCGCGTTGGCTGCCGCCGGCGCCCGTTATCAGCCCCTCGCGGGAGATACGCAGGACCGGGTCGCGCTCGACAGCATGCTGCGCACGCTCGGTGACACGGAAATCAATGAACTGCTTGTGGAAGCCGGCCCCACACTGGCTGGCGCACTCCTTGATGCACACCTCGTCGACCGCGTCGTCGTCTACCAGGCGCCCGTGTTGCTCGGCAGCGAGACCCGAGGCCTCGCGGACACACCACGTTGGCAGCGGCTCAATGACGGGCTCCGGCTGCAGCTCGAGGAGGTCCGCCGCATCGGCAACGACCTGCGTATCACCGCCAGACCAGGAGAGATCGCCTGACATGTTCACCGGCATCATCATCGCCAAAGGCCGCATCGCGGCACTGACGCCGCGCGGCGGCGACGTGCGCGTGCGCATCGACTGCCCCGAGCTGGAACCCGCGCAATTCGCGGAAGGGGAGAGTATTTGCGTGTCAGGCGTTTGCCTGACAGCACTCGATATTGATGCCACGGGCTTCTCCGCGGACGTCTCACGCGAAACGCTGGATGTCACGGCCTTCGTGGACTGGCAAGCGGGCAGTACGGTCAATCTGGAGCCCTCGCTCGCGATCGGTGACCGCCTCGGCGGCCACCTGGTCACAGGGCATGTCGACGGCGTCGCCCGGCTCGTATCGCGGCACGACGACGCCCGCTCCATTAGAATGGTGTTTCGGTTGTCCGACGCGCTGGCGCGTTATGTCGCGCGAAAAGGCTCCGTGTGTGTCGATGGCGTGAGTCTCACGGTCAATGCCGTGGGCAGCGACACTTTTGACGTCAACATCATCCCGCACACGGCCGCGGAGACCACGCTTGGTGAACTGGGCGACAATGACCCCGTCAACATTGAGGTCGATTTGCTCGCGCGCTATGCCGAACGGCTGATGGGCAATGACCCGTCGTCGGGACTGGATCATGAGCGCCTGTCTGCGGCGGGCTTCACGGATTGACGTGAACGATTAGAGAAAACGGTTTAAGAGAACAAGTACGCATGTTGAAGCCGAAACTGGCAAACACCAATAGTGGCGAAAGCGGCGCGTTCGCCCCCATCGAGGACATCCTCGATGCGTTGCGCGACGGGCAGATGGTCATCATGGTCGACGACGAGGATCGGGAGAACGAGGGTGATCTCGTGATGCTCGCAAGCCACGTGCGCGCCGAAGACATCAATTACATGGCGCGGTACGGGCGCGGCCTCATTTGTCTGACGCTGACCCGCGAGCGCTGCCAGCGGTTGCGCCTGCCGCTCATGGTCAGTGGCACGGACAGCGCGCACAGCACCAACTTCACGGTGTCGATCGAAGCGGCCGAAGGCATTACGACCGGGATCTCCGCGCACGACCGCGCACGCACGGTTCAGGTTGCAGTCGCCCCTGACGCGGGCGCCGAAGACCTCGTGCAGCCCGGCCACATCTTCCCGGTGATGGCACAGCCCGGTGGCGTCTTGACGCGCGCGGGCCACACCGAGGCTGGCTGCGACCTGGCGCGGCTTGCGGGCGAGTCCGAACCCGCGGCCGTGATTGTCGAAATCCTGAACGAAGACGGCAGCATGGCGCGCCGGCCAGACCTCGAGTCCTTTGCGGCCGAGCACAAGCTGCTTATCGGCACGATCGCCGATCTCATCCGTTACCGGCTCGAGAAAGAAGTCGCTGTTGAGCGCATCCAGACGACGGACGTGCGCACGGCCGAAGGCACATTTACGATGCACGCCTACGAGGACTACGTGAACCGCGACGTTCATCTGGCGCTTGTGCACGGTGACATCGCCGCCGTTGATGCGCCGCTCGTGCGCGTACACGTTGCCGATACGCTCGGGGACGTCATCGGCATCGACGACCCCAGGCTCGGCTGGCCGCTGCGCGACGCCATGCGCAAGATCGTGGAAGCGGGCGCAGGCGTTGTCGTCCTGCTGCGCTACAGCGAGGGTCCCCGCGAGCTCGTGGATATGATCCATGCGCTCGATCAGAGCGCGCCACAGGTCGAGGAGGGCGGTGGCGACGCCGACCGGGAGCTGCGCCAGTACGGCGTCGGCGCCCAGATCCTGCGCGACCTGGGCGTGACCCGGATGCGGGTCCTCTCGGCACCGGTACACATGCACGCGATTTCAGGCTTTGGCCTCGAGGTCGTCGACTACATCAACGACTGAGAACGCCATGCAGGACATCAAGACGCACGAGGGTGCCTTGACGGTTGTCGACGGCCGCTTTGCCATCGTGGCCGCGCGCTTCAATGACTTCATCGTCAAGAGGCTCGTCGAAGGCGCCGTCGATACCTTGCGCCGGCACGGTGCGGCCGACGCCGACATCGAGCTTGCGTGGGTGCCCGGAGCCTGGGAGCTGCCGCTGGCGGCTGACAAGCTCGCAGCCACACGGCGCTTCGACGCCGTTATCACGCTGGGTGCGGTGATTCGCGGTGCCACGGCGCATTTTGACTACGTCTCGGGCGGCAGCGCGCGCGGCATCGCGGCCGTGGGTGAACGGCACTCTCTGCCCGTGATCTTCGGTGTGCTGACGACGGACACGATTGAACAAGCGATAGAACGCGCCGGCAGCAAGGCCGGCAACAAGGGCGGGGAAGCCGCGGCCACGGCCATCGAGATGGTCAATCTGCTGCGTGGAATCGACTGAGCCGTGAGCAAAGGCAGCGGAAAAAACAAGCGCAGCCACACGCGCGCTCTGGCTATGCAGGCGCATTACCAGCAGCAACTCGACGGCACGTCGCGCGGCCAGCTGCAAACGCAGTTCGAGGAACGGCGTGAGCACGAGCGCGTGGACGCCGAGTACTTTGCGACGCTGCTCAAAGAGTCGATGCGCGACGTCGAAGCGCTCGACGCCGAGATCACCGAACGCGCGGATCGCAGCTTCGACCAGCTCAACCCCGTCGAAATCGCGATTCTGCGCGTCGCGATCACGGAGCTTCGGCATCACATCGAAGTGCCGTACCGTGTTGTCATCAACGAGGCGGTCGAGCTTGCCCATCGCTTCGGTGCAGAGGACGGCCACAAGTATGTCAACGCGATTCTCGACCGCGCGGCTGCCGAGCACCGCGCCGTCGAGCACGCCGCACGCCGCCGCTCAGGCTGACGCGCAAACCCAACCCGTGGACGAGTTTGCACTCATCGCCGAGTACTTCGCCGGTGACGCGGGCGCCGTCCTGGGCATTGGTGATGATGCCGCCCTTGTAGAGGTGCCGTTGGGCCAGCAGCTCGCGGTTGCCGTCGACACGCTCGTGGCGGGGCGCCACTTTCCCGAGGCCACGCCACCCGAGGCGATCGGGCACCGCGCGTTGGCGGTCAACCTGAGCGACCTGGCGGCTATGGGCGCCACACCCCACTGGTACACACTCGCATTGACGTTGCCCGAGGCGGAGCCGACCTGGCTTGCGGGCTTCAGCAAGGGCCTGCGCAGTCTTGGCGCGGCGCACGGCTGTGCGCTCATTGGCGGCGACACGACGCGGGGGTCATTGACGGTGACCGTGCAGGTCATGGGGGCCGTGACGGCACCCGCCCTGACCCGGGGTGGCGCGTGCCCTGGCGATCGTGTGTTTGTCGGCGGGTTCCTGGGTGACGCGGCCGGTGGCCTCAACGATGCCGCCCAGGGCCTGCACAGCGCGCTTGCGAGCCGGTTTCACTATCCGCAGCCCCAGCTGGCACTCGGCCAGGCGCTGCGACATGTAGCCACGGCCTGTATCGATGTCTCCGATGGCTTTGTTGCCGACCTCAATCACGTGCTGCGCGCGAGCGGTGTCGGTGCCGAGATCGACCTGGAATCCTTGCCGCTCTCGCCCGAACTCGTGGCGAGCGTCGGCCACGAAGCCGCGCAGCGTCTGGCGCTGTCAGGCGGCGACGATTATGTGCTCTGCTTCACAGTGCCGGCGGAGGCCCGCGCGGCATGCTTGTCTGCGTGCCACGAGGTCGGTCGCATCACGACAGAGCCTGGGCTTCGTCTGCGGGACCGAGACGGTGCATTCATCGAGGAGGTGGTGGATGGCTACCGACACTTCTAGGCCCACGGAGTCGCCGGGCTGGCGCGTCGTCTTCGGTGACCCGGTCCACTTTCTGGCCTTCGGTTTCGGCGCGGGTCTGTCGCCCAAGGCGCCCGGGACCGTGGGCACGCTCTGGGGGGTGCTGCTGGCCTACCTGACGGCAGGACTGGGCTGGGCCGTGGAGCTCGGCATTGCGGCCGCGCTCTGCATCGTGGGCATCTGGATTTGCGGCGAAAGCTCGCGGCGCCTGGGCGTCCATGACCACGGTGGCATCGTCTGGGATGAGATTGCCGGGGCCTACCTGGTCTTCCTGCCACTGCCCCGGACCTGGCCCTGGCTGGCCGCTGGATTCGTGCTGTTCCGTGTCCTGGATATCGCTAAGCCCTGGCCGATAAGAGAACTGGATCACAGACTCCACGGCGGGACCGGAATTATGCTCGATGACGTGGTGGCCGGGCTCATAGCGGCTGCCGCTTTGTCGTTACTAGCCGGGGCCATCGCGCCCTGAGAAGGGAGCCCGATGGCCGCTCACGCGCCCACGAACACCAAGCCCAAGGCCGCCAATGGCGCTGCCATTCCCGAGAAATTCGGGAAGTACGTGATCGTCAATGAAGTCGGTCGTGGCAGCACGGGCACCGTGTACCTGTCGCACGATCCTTACTACCGTCGCGACGTTGCCATCAAGGTCTACAACATCGGTTCCGAGGACTCGGACGCCGAGCGCTCGCGCGTCACGCGCAAGATGTTCTTCAACGAAGCGCACATGGTCGGCATGTTGCAGCACCCGAACATCATGCCGATCTACGATGCGGGCGAAGAGAACGGCAAGTACTACGTCGTCACCGAACACATCCACGGTGCGCGCACGCTGGCGTCGTACTGCAAGCCGGGCCGCCTGCTGCCCGTCGATGACGTCATCGAAATCGTCTACAAGACGGCCAAGGCGCTGCACTACGCGCACGGCCGTGGCGTCATCCACCGCGACATCAAACCTTCAAACATCATGCTGACGATGGACAACGATGTCCGCGTCATTGACTTCGGCATCGCCCTGATCAAGGACGCCGATTTCTCGCGCATTGAAGGCATTGCGGGGTCACCGAGTTACATGTCGCCGGAGCAGGTGCAAAGCGAGGAGCTGACGAACCGTTCCGACCTCTACGCGCTGGGCGCGGTCATGTACGAGCTGTTGACGGGATACCGACCGTTCCGAGCGGGCAACCTGTCGAAGTTGCTGCACCAGATCGTCTTTGCGACGCCGCCGCCGATCCATCGCTACCGCGAGGACATTCCCGACGAGCTCGAGAACATCGTGGCCGTGTTGCTGCAGAAGGCTTCCGACAAGCGTTATGCCAACGGGCTCGCGCTGGCTGCTGAACTGACGCAGGTCTACCAGACGCTGCGCGCCAAAGCCGATCAGTTCGACAATCAGGAACACTTCGACCTGCTGCGCCGTTTGAGCTTCTTCCACGACTTCTCCCATTCGGAGATCTGGGAAGTCCTGCGTGCGGGCGAGATCGCCGAGTACCAGGAAGAAGACGAGATTGTCCGCGAGGGCGAAATCGACGACCGCTTCTACATTATCGTGACGGGTGAGGCCGAAGTCGTGTCCGGGCAGCGCCGGGTCGGCATTCTGGGCCGGGGCGACTGTTTCGGCGAGTCGAGCTATCTGTCCGATGCCAAGCGCAATGCCTCGATTCGCGCCAAGTCGCCGGTGACGCTGCTCAGCGTCAGCGCGACGCTCATGGAGCAGGTCAGCTCGAGCTGCCAGCTGCGTTTCAACAAGGTCTTCCTGCGCTCGCTCATCGAGCGGCTGCAGCGCGCGGGCGGCGCCCGCACCTGATCACCGGGCGCTGATGGCGCCAGGCACAGGCACACTCAGTCTTCGTCGTCGTCGAATGGCTTCGGCGTGTCGTCGAGGCCGGCGTCGGCCATCAGCAACTCGACCTTGCGTTCCGCGGCGGTGAGCGCTGCCTCGCAGTCCCGGGTCAGGGCGACGCCCTTCTCGAACTGCTTGAGTGCCTTGTCGAGCGGCAGGTCGCCGCGCTCGAGTTCGTCGACGAGCGTCTCAAGCTCTCCGAGTGCTTTCTCAAGGTCTATGGCCTTCTCTTTGGTCTTTCGGCTGCCTGCTGCTGCCACGCGCCTGTCCCCTGGTTGCTGACGGCCGCAATGATACCGCCAGACCGCCGCCCGCGGTATGCGTTGCACTGTCCAAGCCGCGTTCACGCACGGGTTGCCGGGGGAGCGCTGCGCCAACGCGTGCCCCTGCTATCATTGACCGGATTCGCGAGAGGGCTACCAGGGTGGCACGCAGAGTATGGTGAAATCGATCGTAATCGTCGGCGGCGGCAGCGCCGGCTGGATGACTGCAGCGGCGCTGGCAGCGCGGCTGGATGGCGTCAGTATTCGGCTCATCGAGAGTTCGGAGATCCCCATTATCGGCGTCGGGGAGTCGACGATCGTACCCATGGTCGACTACATGAAGAATTTAGGCCTCGAAGAAGCCGACTGGATGCCGCACATCAACGCGACCTACAAGAGCGCGATTCGCTTCAACAACTTCTACGAGCGCGGCCACGGTTTCTTCTACACCTTCGAGCCCATGCAGCAGGTGGAAGGTCGACCGATCAACCGATACTGGCACAACCGCTACCTGTCGGACCCGACCAGTGTTGACCGCATGTCGTTCTACGACTATTGCTTCATCACGCCCGACGTGCTGGACAGTGGCGGTACCATTCGCTCGGTCATGCCCGCGGGCCCGTCCTACCACGTTGATGCGGGCCTGCTCGGCGATTTTCTGGCGCGCTATTCCACGGAGCGCGGCGTCGAGCGCATCATCGACAACGTCACAGGGGTGGAACAGGACGAACGCGGCTGGATTACACGTCTGCAGCGCGAAAACGGCGAGGCGCTCGAGGCGGACCTGTTCATCGACTGCACGGGCTTCCGGTCCATGTTGCTGGGCAAGACACTTGAAGAGCCATTCGACAGCTACGCGGACTACCTGTTTAACAACACGGCCTGCGCGCTGCGTTTCCCCTACGAGGACCCCACCAACGAGATGATCTCCTACACCAATTGCACGGCGCTGTCGTCAGGCTGGGTGTGGGAAGTGCCGTTGTTCACGCGTAAGGGCTCTGGCTACGTTTACTGCGACCGCTACCTGTCATCGGATGAGGCCGAGGCCGAATTCCGCAACTACCTGGGTGCCGATCGCGTCGACGACATCGAGGCGCGTCACATCCCGATCCGGGTCGGCAAACACACGAACGTCTGGAAGCACAACTGCGTGGCCATTGGGCTTGCGGCCGGGTTCCTTGAGCCGCTCGAGTCGACGGGGCTGTTCGCGGTACAGCTGCAGGCGGAAACGCTCGGCAATATGCTGGCCGGCGGCCGCAACGACTACAACGTGGGCGATGTAGTCATGTACAACAACATCGTCACCGAATTCTTCGAGAATGTTCGCGACTTCCTCTGCGCGCACTACATGCTGACGGCGCGCGAGGACACACCGTACTGGCGCGACGTCAAGTACGCCATGAAGGTCTCCGACCGCCTGGCCGAGATCCTGCGTTTTGCGCGCCTGACCTTCGTGGACGCGCCTGTCGTCAAGAGCATCTTCCGGCCGAACTTCGCGGACTACAGTTTTACGGACGGCTGGGAGGCTGTGCTCATCGGGATGAACCACATGCCCATCAATACGGGCCAGTTCACGGGCGGCGCGGGCCCCTTCGAACCGCAGATTGTCGACAATCTGCCTGCGGCCGAAGTGTTTCAGCGTGAAATGAACGCCTTCAAGCAGAACGAGCTCGTGAAACTGCCGTCGCATTACGACTACCTGAAAGCTAATATCCACACCGACGCCGCCTGAGCCCGGGGACGCAGGGACGTAAGCGCGGTGCGTGGAGGACCATGAGCAACACATACAACGCCGCTGACATCGAGGTGCTCAGCGGCCTCGAGCCGGTGCGCCGACGGCCGGGCATGTACACGGATACGGTGCGCCCCAACCACCTGGCCCACGAGGTCATCGACAACAGCGTCGACGAGGCACTGGCCGGGCACTGCAAGCGAATCGACGTCACGGTGCATGACGATGGTTCGTTGTCCGTATCGGACGACGGCCGCGGCATGCCCGTCGATATTCACCCCAAGGAGAAGATGCCCGGGGTGGAGCTCATCCTCACGAAGCTGCACGCGGGCGGTAAATTCTCGAACAAGAACTACCAGTACTCGGGCGGCCTGCACGGCGTCGGCGTCTCCGTGGTCAATGCGCTCTCGGCGCAGCTCGAAGTCTGGATCAAGCGCGGCGGGCAGGAGTACAACATCTCGTTCCGCGGCGGGAAGCGCTCGAGCATGCTCGAGGCCGTCGGTAAAGTCGGCAAGGCCAACACGGGCACGACGCTCCGTTTCTGGCCCGATGCGCAGTATTTTGATTCCGCGAAGTTTTCCATCCCGCGCCTGCGGCACGCACTGCGCGCGAAGGCCGTGCTGTGCCCGGGCCTGGCCATCTCGCTCACGATCGAGAAGACCAAAGAGACCGAGACCTGGCTCTACGAAGGCGGCCTCGAGGAATACCTGGTTGAGGCCTGTGCAGGTGCCACGCTGTTGCCCGAGCGCCCGTTCTCGGGCGCCGTCAGTGACGAACACCATGCCGCCGACTGGGCGCTGGCCTGGCTCGCCGACGAGTCGCCGATCGTCGGTGAAAGCTACGTCAACCTGATTCCCACGGCGCAGGGCGGAACCCACGTCAACGGTCTGCGCACGGGCCTCACCGAGGCCATTCGCGACTTCTGCGAGTTTCGCAGCATCCTGCCGCGTGGCGTCAAACTCGCGCCCGACGACGTCTGGGACCGCGTGAGCTTCGTGCTTTCGATCAAACTCGAAGACCCGCAGTTCTCGGGGCAAACCAAGGAACGCTTGTCGACGCGCGAGGCCGCGGCCTACGTGACGGGCATCATCCGCGACGCGTTCTCGCTCTGGCTCAACCAGCACCCCGACACGGGTGAGCAGATCGCGCAGCTGGCCATCGCGCGCGCCCAGCACCGGCTGCGCGCGGCGAAAAAGGTTGTCCGCAAGAAAATCGTCGCGGGTCCGGCGCTGCCCGGAAAGCTGGCGGACTGCTCCTGTGAAGAGCCTGAGCGCAGCGAGCTGTTTCTCGTCGAGGGTGACTCGGCGGGCGGCTCGGCCAAGCAGGCGCGCAACCGGGACACCCAGGCGATCATGCCGCTGCGCGGCAAAATTCTGAATACCTGGGAGGTCGACACGACCGAGATCCTGGGCTCGCAGGAAGTGCACGACATCTCGATCGCGCTGGGCGTTGACCCGGGTAATCCCGATCTCGATGCGCTGCGCTATCACAAGGTCTGCATTCTCGCCGACGCCGACTCGGACGGTGCGCATATTGCGACCTTGCTCTGTGCCTTGTTCCTGCGCCACTTTCGAAAGCTCGTGGAGGCCGGCCACGTCTACGTCGCGATGCCACCGCTGTACCGCGTCGATGTAGGCAAAGACGTGCATTACGCGCTTGACGACGCGGAGCGCGACGCGATTATCGACACGCTGCCCGCGGACAAGCGGCGCAACAAGATCACGGTGACGCGCTTCAAAGGGCTCGGTGAAATGAGCCCGCCGCAACTGCGCGAGACCACCATGAACCCCGACACGCGCCGGCTCGTGCAGCTGACGATTACGGGCGCCAACAACACCGACCAGACGCTGGACATGCTGTTGTCGAAAAAGCGCGCAGCAGATCGCCGCGCCTGGCTCGAGGCGAGCGGCAACCTGGCAACCCTGTGAGTGCGGCTGACCAGGCCGTGCAGGACTGATTCATGCAAAACGAGCTGAACCTCGAGGGCATCGAGAAACTCTCGCTGCGCGACTACACCGAAAAGGCATACCTCGACTACTCGATGTACGTCATTCTCGATCGCGCGTTGCCCAACATCGGCGACGGGCTCAAGCCTGTGCAACGCCGCATCATTTATGCGATGAGCGAGTTGTCTCTGGGCGCCAACGCCAAGCCCAAGAAGTCGGCGCGCACCGTGGGTGATGTGATCGGCAAGTTTCACCCGCACGGCGACTCGGCCTGCTATGAAGCCATGGTGCTCATGGCGCAGGACTTCAGTTACCGCTATCCCGTTATCGACGGGCAGGGCAACTGGGGCTCGCCCGACGATCCCAAATCGTTCGCGGCGATGCGCTACACCGAAGCCAAGCTGCGTCCCTATGCAGCCTCGCTGCTGTCCGAGCTCGGTCTGGGCACCGTCGACTGGCAGCCCAACTTCGACGGGACACTCAAGGAACCGGTGGTGCTGCCCGCGCGGTTGCCGAACCTGCTGCTCAACGGCACGCAGGGGATTGCCGTCGGTATGTCGACCGACGTACCGCCGCACAACCTGCGCGAAGTGGCAGCTGCGCTCATTCACCTGCTGGACAAGCCCAAGGCTACGGTGGCCGATCTTCTGAAACACATCAGCGGTCCCGACTTTCCGACGGGTGGCGAGCTGATCTCCACTGCCAGCGAAATCCAGGCGGTCTACGAAACGGGCAACGGCACGCTGCGCGCCCGCGCCACGTGGTTGAAAGAGGGTGACGACATCGTCATTACGGAGCTGCCGTTCCAGACTTCAGGTGCCAAGGTGATCGAACAGATCGCAAGCCAGATGCGTGCGAAGAAACTACCCATGGTCGAGCACCTGCGTGATGAGTCCGACCACGAGGCACCCGTGCGACTCGTGATCACGCCCAAGCGGCGTACCGACGTCGATACGCTGATGTCGCACCTGTTTGCGACGACAGGCCTCGAGCGCACGTTGCGCGTCAATCTCAACGTGATTGGCCTCAAGGGCACGCCGCACGTCTTTGATTTGCGAAGCCTGCTCAAGGAGTGGCTGGCGTTCCGCAAGGCCACCGTGGTGCGACGCCTCGAGCACCGGCTCGCCAAGGTGGACGAGCGGCTGCATATCCTCGAGGGCTTGCTCGCGGCTTATCTCAATATCGATGAGGTCATCCGCATCATCCGTGAGGCCGACGATCCCAAGGCCGACCTCATAGCGGCGTTCAGACTCTCCGAGCGTCAGGCTGAGGCCATTCTCAATCTGCGCCTGCGCAACCTCGCGAAACTCGAGGAGATCAAGATCCGCGGTGAACAGGATGAGTTGGCGACCGAGAAAGCAGATATCGAAAAACTGCTGGGCAGCGATGCGCGACTCAAGACGCTCATGAAGAAAGAGATCTCGGCCGACGCCGAAGAGTACGGTGACGATCGACGCACGCGCATCATCGAGCGCGAGCCCGGCAGGGCGCTGGACGAAACGGCGCTTGTCGCGAGTGAACCGGTGACGGTTGTGCTGTCGCAGCGGGGCTGGGCGCGCACGGCCAAGGGTCACGAGATCGATCCGCGTGCGCTCAACTACAAGTCGGGCGACGACTACCTGTCATCGGCGCGCGGAAAGAGCAATCAGACGGCGCTGTTTGTGGACTCGACGGGCCGCGTCTACAGCCTCATAGCGCACGTGCTGCCGTCGGCGCGTGGGCAGGGCGAGCCGCTGTCGGGTCACTTCAATCCGCCCGATGGCGCGACGTTCCGCGGTGTGATGTTCGGCGACCCCAAAGACCGCTGGGTCGTGGCGACAAGCGCGGGCTACGGGTTCGTCGTACAGGCGGAGGCGCTCGCGAGTCGCGCGAAGGCGGGCAAGGCCATGCTCACGGTGCGTGGCGACGCGCAGGTGCTTGTGCCTTCGCCGACGCAGTGGCTCGAGGGCGAACTGGTGGCGGCCGTGAGCAACATCGGCCGCCTGTTGCTGTTTGATCTTGACGATCTGCCTGAGCTCGCCCGCGGCAAGGGCAACAAGCTCATGGATATTCCCAAACGCAAGTTCGAGTCCGGCGAAGAGTGGATGGTCGCCATGGTCGCGATCCCTGCGGACGGGAGTCTCGTCGTGCACTGCGGGGATCGTCACATGACGCTGAAGCCCGCCGATCTCGAACGCTACATCGGCACGCGGGGCAACCGCGGCCAGATGCTGTCGCGTAACTACCGAAAGGTGGATCGGCTCTCCGTCGCGGAGTAAGCGCGGCCCTCAGGCCTGCTTTTTACGCGCCCGGTCTTCGATGTCGACGTCGAGGTCGTCGCCCAGTTCGCCACGAAGGGCTTCGGCGCTGGCATCCAGGATCGCGGACGCGGAGCGAATGTCGAGATCGAGGTCCAGCGTTGGCATGGCCTCCGTCTCGGCAATCGTATCGTCGGGCTGACCGACGTAGCGCGCTTCGGTGGCATCGTGGAACCCGGCCGTCTCTTCGAGGGGCATTTCCACAGTGTCTTCGGACCCCTGGTATCCGTGCATCTCGATCGTGACGTCATGCTCCGGTTCGCCGCCGCTCTCGAGCGCCCGCCGTGCCGTTTCCATTTCGATCTGTTGCGTCCGCGTCAGCTCGGCCTCGTAGTCGGCTTCGAGCATCTGCTGCGTTTGATCGTCGAGGTCGGGCGCGAGCGCTTCGAACTCGTAAGAGGTCAGCGTGCCTACCTGGATGTCAGCACTGGTGGTCTTGGGAGACAGGTGCTTCACGGGTATGTCCGGTCGCTGGGTCTCCGCCGTGTGGAAGGTGAAGTCGCCTGCGCTGTCTTCGACCACCGATTCCGGCGCTTCAAACAGCTCTGAGGTCAGCGGCGGCGGCGGTGCAACGGGGGTGGGTGTCGACGGAATGGGCGCCTGCACTGCAGGCAGCCGGTGGCGCGACGGGGTCGGGTGCGGCAGTTGCTCGGTTTCCGGCAGCGCCGTGCGCGCGGCGCTAATTGGATCGACGTCGACCACGGCGCGCTTCTGCGGCTTGCGCCGCGGCCACAGCGTGAAGACGACCAGCGCGATTAGCATGCCGGCGCCCAGTCCGAGCAGACGCTCGGTCCAACTCGTCTGCGGGGCGGCTTCGATGAGGTCGGGCAATGGTGCCACCGCAGTCGCGTCAGCCGCAGCTTCGACGGGGGTCTGTTGTTTGTCAGCAAAAGGGCTGCCGGCGTCTGCACCAGAAGCGCGTCCCGCGGCGGCATCGCCGACGACATTGAGTAGACGATCGGTCTGGGAACGCGTGGTCGTCGTCGGTTCGGTCACAGGCGTTGCGGCAACGGGCGCGGGCTCGACCACAACGGGCGCGGAGGCCTCAGGGGGTATCTCGACCGTCACGGTGCGTTCGTCCACCGGTGGTGCAACCGGTGCGATCTGCGTGGGTGTATCGGTGACGGGCAGGCGCAGGACGGCGCCCGCAATCAGGCGGTCGGGATCATTGTCGATGAACGCCTGGGGGTTCGCGGCGACGATGGCATCGACGACGGGCCAGTAGCTCTGCCCGCTGGGCGTCAGTGTGGCAGCAATGGCCGATACCGTGTCACCGGTTTGCACCTGGTAGCGACTCGCGTTTGTGAGTGCCTCAAACGGTTCCCGCCGCTCGGGCGCACGTGGCGCGGGCGCGTTACGTCGCGTTGCGCGCGTCGGTAAGACACTGGCCGGTCGTGCGGCGTCGCGTGTGGCGGGGTTGAGGAACAGTGTGTAGCTGCGTGACAACCGCGCCACACCGGGGCAGGAGACGGTGACCGCAAGCTCGAGCATGGGCTCGGTCACGATGCGCGGCGTCGAGATCACGAGGCCGCCCGGCAGTTGCCGCTGACCCGGGGCGCGCAACGTGCTCCCCAGCGGCCCGATACGTGCCGAGACACAGCCTTCGGGTAAGGGGGTTTGCGCCTGGACCGGGATTTCGACGAGCAATCGCTCACCGAGCGCGGAGCGGACGTTGGGTTCGCCAATCTCCAGCGCCGACGCGGACAGTGACAGACCGCCCAGGGCGACAATCACGGCGATGCGCAGTGTATTCAGGCGTTTATGCTCGCGCTTCAAGCCAGGACTCCCTCTCCAGCACCGCGATCAGCAGGGAATCGCGGTTATTGGGCGCGTTTTAGCACTTCTGCGGGGGTCAGGCTGTGTCCTGGAGCACAACTTCGGGTTCTTGTACGTAATGCCCCTGCATGAAGCTGATGCCAAGCTGCCAGAGCGCCGCCATGGTGTTGGCGTCCTGCACCTTCTCGGCCACCGTGCGCACGCCGCGCGACCGTGCCGCTTCGACAATCTGGCCCGTGGCTGTGTGCGCGTCACTGTCCGTGGACAGGTTCGTGATCAGCGCGCCGTCGATCTTCGCAAAGTCGAGCGGAATGCCATTGACGAGCTTTACCGACTGCGGCGAGTTGCCGACGTGCTCCAGCGCAAACTGGCAACCCATGGCGCGAACGGCGGCGGCCGTCTGCATGACGGCCTTGAGGTAATTGAGCGCCACTTCCTCGGTCACCTGGAAGCAGAGTGACTTCGAACTGACGTCTGATTTCGCAACGATGGTCTTGAGCCAGGGCGCGAACGAGCGGTCGGTGACGGACTGCTCCGAGATCCGAACGAACAGCAGGTCGGGTCGCTGTTCACGACTCATGGCGATCGAGGCGCCGATAACCCAGCGGTCGAGCGCCTGCATCATGTTGTTACGACGCGCCGCCGGCAGGAACTCGCTGGGCGCTATCGTCTCACCTTGTTCGTCAACGAGCCGCATGAGAATGTCGAAGACGCCGGCCGCCTCGCCATCGAGCGCCGCAATGGGCTGCTTGAGCAGGCGGAAGCGGTTTTCCTTGAGCGCTGCCGTCAGGCGCTTGGCCCAGAGCGCGTCGTGATTGCGGATCCGCGTGTCTTCGTCACTGGTTTCTGCGATCCGCACCGAGCCGCGGCCGTCTTCGCGCGCCGCCGTGTAGGTTTTCTCCGCGGCCTCGACGAGGGCTGGTACCGAATCGATGAGCTCGCCATAAGCGGCGATGCCCACGCTGCAGGTGAGTGTGATCGTGCGGTCGCCCACCTCAAAGTGCTGGTCGGCCACGAGTGCTGCAAACTTCTCTGCCCAGACACGCGCTTCGCTGTCGGTGGCGCGCTCCATAAGTATCGTGAATGCGGTGCCCTCGAAGCGCCCGGGAATGTCACCCTTGACCACGCAACGGCGCAGCAGCTCGGCAAACTCAGCGATCACGTCTTCGGAGTCGATGACACCGAGCTCGCGGCGGACGTCTTTGAAGTTGTCGATGCGAATCCAGGCGAGCATGCGCACGCCGGCGTCGAGATTCTCGGCAACACGCTGGCCGACAAGCTTCAGGAAATGCTTACGGTGGTAGAGGAAGGTGCTCTGGTCCTTGGTCATCGCGTCGCGCATGAGCGACGAGACGCGCTTGTCCTCTTTTTCTTCGGGTTTGACGGCCACACGCACTGCGGGCTCGCCGTCGTATTGGGCCGCCGTGAGCAACAATGTGAGGTCGATGTTCTGGCCGCCCACTTTGACGGCTTTGACGTCCAGCGGCTCGTCTTTCCATTTTCCGCGTGAGATCGCTTTCAGCGCGCCCTTGATGGCGCTCTGGCTGCGTGGTGCGATGGCATCCATAAGCGGCAACGCAACACAGTCGTCGTCGTCTTCGTAGCCGAACAACTCGAGCCAGGCCTTGTTGGTTTCAACAATGATGCCTTCCTGCACATGCGCGATGGCGTCGGGCACGTTGTCCATGAGCGTCGTGAACTGCTGCTGGATGGTGGCAACGTTGCTGCGGGAGCTTGCGACCTGGCTGTAGAGCGTCTGCAGGTCGAGTTCGCGTTTGAGCGTGGCGGTCAGACGGACGGTGTTTTCGAGGGTGACGAGATCCGCGGCGCCCGCGTCGATGGCGGCGCTGACAGAAGCCTCGTCGAACGACGCACCGACGGCGACGACCGCGGCGCGGCACTCGCGTTTGCGCGCCATGGCGACGGTCTGTCCGACGTCGGGTAGCGCTTCACCGATTCGCATCACCACGAGGTCGGTGTCGGCGCTGACTTGCTTGGCAAAACTATCGCCGTCCCGCACCCACTGGCAGCGGGCTGCGAAGCCTGCACGGCGCAAGGTCTGGTTGAGTGCCTCGACGTCATCTTCGGTCTCGGTGACAACGATGACGGATGCGTTTCGCGGCTGGCTCAAGGCGACTCCAAAAGTATTCCCTCTGCGCAACATCTGGTCGTGTTGCGTCAAACCTGATGGTAGTACAGCGGCTGCGCCCGGCGCGGATCCGGACCGCAAAACCGTGACGCAGTTCGCGCCCCATTTAGCGACGACGGTCACAGATTCTTGAGAATGGGCCAAAAATCGATGACTTTCGGCCCGCGCGGCAGCGGGGTACCATGAGCCGCGTTTCGACTGAGCGATCCCTTATGGCGTCCTACAACACCAACGAATTCAAAGGCGGACTCAAGATCATGCTCGACGGTGACCCCTACACCATCGTTGAGAACGAGTTCGTAAAACCTGGCAAGGGGCAGGCCTTCAATCGCGTCAAGGTCCGCAACTTAAAGACGGGCAAAGTGCTCGACAAGACGTTCAAGTCCGGCGAGTCCGTCGAAGCGGCCGACGTGCACGAGACGGACATGCAGTTTCTCTACTCGGACGGCGAGTTCTGGCACTTCATGATGCCCGATACGTTTGAACAGTACGCCGCACCTGAAGCGGCAGTGACCGACGCAGCACCCTGGCTCAAAGGCGAGGACGTGTGTGCCGTGACGCTCTGGAACAACGCACCGCTGTCCGTGGCACCACCCAACTTCGTTGAATTGACGATTACGGAAACGGACCCGGGTTTGCGCGGCGATACCGCCCAGGGCGGTGTGAAGCCGGCGAAGCTCGAGACGGGCGCCACCGTGCGCGTCCCGTTGTTCCTCGAAGAGGGTGAGGTCATCCGTGTCGACACGCGCTCCGGTGAGTACGTGTCGCGCGTGAAAGACTGAGCGCGCGCTAACCGGGTGCCAGGGCGTGGGCGAGTTCGCCTTCGGCCAATACCTGCTCGAAGCGCTGCGCCATCGCCACGATCCCCGTTTCATCCTCGGCGCCAAAGCGCGCCTTCTCGGGGCTGTCGATATCGAGTACGCCGATGAGCGCGCCGTTCCGGTACAAGGGCACCACGATCTCAGAATTGCTGGCCGCGTCGCAGGCGATGTGACCGGGGAAGGCGTGCACATCGTCCACGCGCTGCACGTCGCCGCTGGCCGCGGCCGTGCCGCACACGCCGCTACCGACGGGGATTCGTACGCAGGCCGCCAGACCCTGAAACGGGCCGAGCACGAGCTCGCCATCGCGCAGGACATAGAGGCCCGCCCAGTTCACGGCCTCCAGCTCCTGGTAGAGCAGCGCGCATAGGTTTGCAATGTTGGCGAGCGCGTCTGGCTCACCGGCAATCAGTGCATCCGCCTGTTGCAGTAGCAAGGTGTAGTCGGTGTCGTAGCTCATGTTGAGAATGCCTTTCCATGGGGGAAGCTCGTGACGGCCTGGATTGTGTCGCTGTGGGCAGCCCGCATAACAAGGCGGTCAAAACCCAGCGCCACGCCCGCACAGTCCGGCAGACCATGTGCCAAAGCTGCCAGAAACTTCTCGTCGAGTGGTCGGAGCGTTTGCTCACGGTCGCGCCGCTTCGCCTGATCCGTATCGAACCGCTGTCGTTGCGCGACGGCGTCTGTGAGTTCGACAAAGCCGTTGGCCAGTTCCACGGCGCCGTGAAATATCTCGAAGCGCAATGCATAACCGGAGGCGGCGTCGATACGCGCCAGAGCCGCTTGTGAAGCCGGGTAGTGTGTAATCACGGTGAGCCCGCGATCAGCGAATCCGGGCGCCACCTCGCAGGCGAACAGGTAGTCGAGCAACGCGTCGCGGTCGTTCGCGATGGCGGGTGCCACGGCGTCGCCGGCCGCTGCACGCAGCGCGGCGGTGTCCGAGGTCGAGTCCACACCGCAGCGCGCACGCAGGGCTTCGTCGTAACGCAGCCGGTGCGGCCCATCGGTGACCACCTCACCGAGCAGTGCACGAATCAATCCGACCGTGTCGTCCACGATGGCATCGAGGTCCATGCCGTGTCGGTACCACTCGAGCATCGTGAACTCGGGCTGATGACGGCGACCGACTTCGCCGTCACGAAACACGGTGCAGATTTGGTAGATGTCGGGGAAGCCGGCCGCGAGTAGCCGCTTCATCGCGTACTCGGGCGACGTGTGCAGGTAGCGGGGACCGTCGAGCGCCACAACGGTGGCGGCAATACTCTCGATGTTGACGTCGGATACCGCCGCCGCTTCCAGCGCCGGTGTCGTCACCTCCAGCACGTCGCGATCAGCGAACCACTGCCGCGCCTGTGCCAGCAAGCGGGCACGCAGTCGGGCCACCTCCAGGGTGTGCCCCGGGCGCCAGTCGGTCGTCACGCGGTGAGTGCGCCGATGCGCTCGCCCATGCGCAGCACGTCTCCGGCGACGAGTCCGTCGCGCCAGCTGGCGCCGCGCGGCGCCAGCAGGATGACGGTAGACCCCATGTTGAACCAGCCCACCGTTTCGCCGCGCGCAAGCGGCAGCTCGGGGACGGGCAGGGGCAGCGCACGTTCATGGTAGCCGGCCGTCACGGCGCCGTGCCAGGTGGTCGTGATACTGCCCACGTTGAGCGCGCCGACCATGACCATCGCCATCGCTGAGTCGCCGTCGATGTGGAAGATGCGGCGTTCGTTGCGCGAGAACAGCCGGGGCACGGCGGCAGCCGTCGCGCCGTTGACTGAGAACAGGCGACCGGGCACATGTCGGTGATCATGAATCGCGCCTGCGATGGGCATGTGAACGCGGTGGTAATCGTAGGGCGCGAGGTACACCGTCATGAAGCTGCCGCCGTCATACATCGCGGCCTGTGCGTCATCGTCGATGAGTTCGGCGATCGAGTAACGGAAGCCCTTGGCCTGCACGAGACGTCCGTTTTCGATGGGCCCCAGCTGGCTGATGGCGCCATCACAGGGCGACACGATGACACCGGGTGCGTCATCAATATCACGGGCGCCGTCACGCAGTGTACGCGTGAAGAACGCGTTGAGGCTTGTGTAGTCTTCGGGCACACGACCCGCGGCTTCCCGGGTGTTGATGGAATAGCCACGTACAAGCCCGCGGATGAGCAGGTTCTTGAACCACTCGGCCTCACGCGAGGCAAACCACCCGATGAGACGCGTCAGCAGGATTTGCGGCAGGAAGTACTGCAGCGCGATGAACAGACGGCTGCCGATGCCGAGTCGGTCCTTGTCGCTCGGAGCCGAAGTCACGGCGCGTCTGCCCAGGGGTTACTGCGCGCCACGGGGACTTCCACGGTCACGATGGGCGTACCCGCATTCGTAAGCGTGAGCTCGATGAACTCAACGCCCTCGAGCGCTGCGCGCGGATCGCCCAGCATGATGTGGTCTGCGCCTGGCGCGAGTATCGCGCGGCGACCCGGCGCGACCGTCAGTGACTCGATCGGGCGCATTTGCATACGCCCCTCGTTCATCTGTGTGGTGTGCAGGCTGGCGTCCCCGAACTGCGGGCTCGATACCCCGTCGATGACGATGGCGTCGCCGCCGTTGTTGACCACCTCGAGGTAGGCCGCGCTCATTTTGGCCCCGGGTGCGGGTGCGCGCATCCAGCCGCGTTCGACGGTCACAGCGGGACCCGTGTCCTTGCCCGAGCAGCCCGCCAACAGGGCGAGCGCGGCCAGCGCGGTGGCGACCTGCCGGATCATGATTCGGACTCCAGAATGGCAGCCAGGTCCTGCGCCAGCGCCGATACGTCGAACGGCGGGCTAAACACGGCGCGCAGATTGAGGTCGGGTCCGATCAACAACACGGCCCCCGTGTGGTCCATCGTGTAGCCGTCGCCTTCGAGAGGGACGCGTTGGTAGACAATACCGAGGTCACGCGCGACAGCGGCAACCGCGTCAGGCGTGCCTGTGGCCCCTGTGATGCCCTGCCCAAAATATTGGGTGTACGTTGCGAGTCGTTCCACTGTGTCGTATTCGGGGTCTACGGTGACGAGAAGGATTTCCGGTGGCGTGAAGCCTTGTGCCGATAGGCGCTCGCGCGCGTTCGACAGCAGCTGCAATGTGGTCGGACAAATATCCGGACACCGCGTGAAGCCGAAGAACACGAGCGACCACTGGCCGGTCATAGCGGCAGCGTCGAGCATGTCCGGGCCCGTGCCCTGCAAATTAAAGGGCGCCACGGCGCGCGGCGGCTCAAGCAGTGTACCCGTCGAGAGTGTCAGCGGCTCCGGGCGCAGCAATAAGCCTGCGGCAATACCGCCGGCGAATGCCAGCGCGGCTGCGGCGGCAAGTAGAGGTCTTGGCATGTGGGTCGTGGTCGTCAGGGCGCGGTAGCGCTAGCCACCGGGCAGTTCACGGCCCGCTATTATCTCATAACAGGCCCGGGGCGACCGATGATCGCAGTTGGACAGCAGCGGGACCGTGGCCTACCGTCGCGCCATGTTCTCCCCTGAATCGATGTCCCGAGACCTTGCCGCCGCCGCCAGCGGCGCCGCGGTGCTCGAGCTGCTGACGCAGTGTTTTGCTGCAGCGCCCCTGGCGTACGGCCACGGCACCGACAATGCCGCCGATGAAGCCGCCTGGCTGTTTGCTGCGGTGGCCGGTGTTGATTACGCGGAAGCGGACTGGGTGGATCGGTTCGAGGCGGCGCTTGCGGCGCCGGCCGTCGATCTCGACATCGCGCGTATGGCGGCGCTGGCCGATCAGCGTGTGGCAACGCGGCAGCCGCTGGCCTACCTGTTGGGCGAGGCCTGGTTTGCAGGACTGCGATTTGAGGTGACCGCCGATGTGCTCGTGCCGCGCTCACCGATCGCGGAGCTCATTGCAGCCGGCTATGCGCCCTGGGTAAGGCCGTCCGAGGTGCGACGCGTCCTCGAGATCGGCACGGGTAGCGGATGCATTGCAATTGCAACGGCACTCGCGCTGCCCGATGCGCAGGTCGATGCCACTGACGTGTCACCGGGCGCACTGGCCGTTGCGCAACGCAACGTCGCGCGCCACGGTGTCGTCGCGCGTGTACGGCTTGTGGCGTCGGACCTCTTCACCTCGGCGACGTTGGGTCGCTACGACCTTATCGTCACCAATCCGCCTTACGTGGATGCCGGCGATATGGCGTCGCGACCCGCCGAGTTTCGGCACGAACCCGAACTGGGTTTGGCGGCGGGCGCCGATGGCCTGTCGATCGTGCGCCGGCTGCTGGCGGAAGCGGGGTCGTACCTGGAGCCCGGCGGCGTGTTGATCTGCGAAGTCGGCAACAGCGCTGAGGCGTTGCAACAGGAGTACGCCACGGTACCATTCACGTGGCTTACGTTTGAGCATGGTGGGCAGGGTGTCTTTGCTCTGACCCGTGAACAACTGGAAGAGCACGCCCCGGCGATTGCGGCTGCAGTCGGCCGCGGGTCAGAGAACACATGAGCGGCAATACCTTTGGCACCCTGTTCCGGGTCACGACCTTTGGCGAGAGCCACGGCGTGGCGCTCGGCTGCATCGTGGACGGCTGTCCGCCCGGGCTTGAGCTTGATGCGGAGGACATCCAGAGCGAGCTCGAGCGCCGGCGCACGGGCAAGTCGCGTCACACGAGCCAGCGCAAGGAATCGGACGCGGTCCAGATCCTCTCGGGTACGTTCGAGGGACAAACCACGGGGACACCCATTGGGCTTGTGATCTACAACGAGGATCAGCGCTCGCGCGATTACTCAAAGATCAAGGACAAGTTCCGTCCCGGCCACGCGGACTACACCTATCTTCAGAAGTACGGTATCCGCGACTACCGCGGCGGCGGTCGCTCGTCGGCGCGCGAAACGGTGATGCGGGTGGCGGCGGGTGCGATCGCACGCAAGTACTTAAAGGAGCGGCTCGGCATCGAGGTCACAGGCTACGTGTCTCAGCTCGGGCCCATCGCGCTTGAGGCCAAGGACCTGTCGATCATCGACGACAACCCGTTCTTCTGCGCTGATCCCGACAGGCTCGTCGAGCTGTCCGAGTACATGGACGCACTGCGCCGTGACGGCGATTCGATCGGTGCGCGCATCACCTGCCTCGCGCGTGGTGTCCCGCCCGGGCTCGGTGAACCCGTGTTCGACAAGCTGGGCGCGAGCCTGGCGCACGGGCTTATGAGCATCAACGCCGTGAAGGGTGTCGAGATCGGCGCCGGCTTCGGATCCGTTACGCAGCGTGGCTCGGAGCATCGCGACGAGATCGCGCCCGACGGGTTTGCCAAGAATGATGCGGGCGGCACGCTGGGCGGCATCTCTTCAGGGCAGGACCTCGTCGTGAGCATCGCGCTCAAGCCCACGTCGAGCATTACCAAACCCGGCCGCACCGTCGACACGGCGGGCCAGGAGACGGACATCGTCACGACGGGACGCCACGACCCCTGCGTCGGTCTGCGTGCCACACCCATTGCTGAGGCGATGGTGTGCCTGGTGCTGCTCGACCACTTCCTGCGGCACCGCGCGCAGAACGCGGACGTGACCTCGGAGACCCCAGTGATTCCCGGCGAGCAGCAGTCATGAGTACCACGGATATTGATATCGCCGTTGTGGGCGCAACGGGTGCCGTGGGTGAGGTCATGCTGTCGATCCTCGCCGAGCGGGATTTCACGAGCGGCGCTGTGCACGTGCTGGCCAGCGAGCGGTCCGTCGGCAAGCGCGTCGAGTACGGCGATCGCAACCTGCGCGTGGCGGATCTGGCGACCTTTGATTTCTCGACGGTGCGTCTGGCGCTGTTTTCAGCCGGTGGGTCCGTCTCGGCCGAGTACGCGCCGCGCGCGGCCGAAGCGGGCTGCGTTGTCGTCGACAACACCTCGCACTTTCGCTACGACGACGACGTGCCGCTCGTGGTCGCCGAGGTCAACCCCGATGCGCTCTCGGGCTTTGCCGCGCGCAACATCATTGCCAACCCCAACTGCTCGACGATGCAGATGCTCGTCGCGCTCAAGCCCATTTACGCCGCGGCCGGCAGCGCACGCATCAACGTGGCCACCTACCTGGCGGTTTCAGGGGCGGGCCGGCCAGCCATCGAAAAACTGGCGGGGCAGACGGCGGCTTTGCTCAATGCCAAGCCGCGCGAGCTCGAGGACGGCGAGAAGCAGACTGCCTTCAATGCACTGCCGCATATCGACCGCTTCGAGGACAACGGCTACACACGCGAAGAAATGAAGTTTGTCTGGGAGACGCGCTAAATCCTCGACGATGCGGATATTCAGGTCAATCCGACCGCCGTGCGCATCCCGGTGTTTTTTGGGCATTCCGAGGCCGTGCACCTTGAGACCCGAGAGCCCATCGAAATCGACCAAGTTCGTGAATTACTTCACAAAGCGCCCGGCGTGACCGTACTCGACAAGCACGAGTTGGGCGGATATCCGACACCCGTCACAGAAGCGGCAGGCACCGATCCTGTATTTATTGGCAGAATTCGAGGCGACATAAGCCACCCACGCGGTATTAACTTGTGGATCGTCTCTGACAACATTCGTAAGGGCGCGGCTCTAAATAGCGTGCAAATCGCTGAAATATTGGTCAAAAATCATTTATATGCTATCTTCGGCCGCGGTTTGGGGCGGACACCCGCTGGCCCTGGGTGGCGGCGTGATCGAGAAACAGCCCGGCAGGCGTCCGGGCCGGAGAAAAACTATGCATCGTTGGTTGGCCGCACTCGTGTTTGCGGCGTGTCTCCTTGCAGCACAGGGCGCTCAGGCGCTCGGTCTCGGCGAGATCACGACCCGCTCGGCCCTGAACGAGCCCATGGACGCGGAAATTGCGCTGCTTGGCGCAACTCCGGATGAACTGACGACGCTGGAGGTGAGACTCGCCTCGCGCGACACGTTTGACCGCTACGGCATCGATAAACCCGCGTTTCTCAACGACTTTCGCTTCAAGCTGCGCGGCGGTGCCAACCCCGCCATCGAAATCACGTCGTCGCAGCCCGTAACCGACCCCTTTGTCACCATGCTCGTGGAGGCCGTCTGGCCCCGCGGCCGTTTGCTGCGCGAATACACGATCCTGCTCGACCCGCCGACCTACGCGGCGCCGCAGGCTCAGACAACAGCGCCGGCGCCCGTACGACGCACGCCGCCGCCCCAGCGCGAGAGCCGCTCAAGCGGCGCGGTACAGCGCTCGAGCGCTCCGCCGCCCGCGCGCCTCGAAGGCGACGAGTATCGCGTACAGCGCAATGACACCCTCTGGGAGATCGCCGAGCGCGTTCGTCCCGACGAGAGCGTCTCGATCAACCAGGTCATGCTGGCCATTTTCGAGGCCAATCCGCAGGCCTTCGACGGCAACATCAACCGACTCAACGCGGGCGCTGTCCTGCGGCTGCCGAGCTCGGACTCGTTGTACAACGTCAACCGCTCCGCTGCGTTGCAGGAAGTGCGTCGCCAGATGCAGGACTGGCGTGGCGACAGCAGCGGCACGCTCGTCCTGACTCCGCCCGAGGAGGGCGCGGGCGTATCGGGACCGAGCACGGCAGGCACGCGCCCCGTGACGACGGGTACGAGTACCGCTTCGAGCGCCGAGCTTGAGCGACTGCGCCGCGAGCTCGCGGAACGCGATCGCCAGCTCCAGATTCAGAATGAGGAAATGGCCCGGCTGCAGCAGCAGCTTGCGAGCCAGGAAGCAGCCACAGCGGCCGCCGCTGAGGCCGCTGAAGAAGCCCCCGTTTCCACGCAGGACCTCTACGCAGACGATGCGGCCGACGACGACGCGGACGCGACAGCAGCCGACGCCGGTGACGACACGACCGACGGCGCGGCCGACGGTATCTTTGCCGAATCGGGTGACGCTGCAGACACCACCACGGCAGCCGACACCACGGATGACACCGCGGACGACACCGCAGACGATGCTGCTGAGGAAGCGACCACACGCACGGCCCCCGCCGCTGTTGTGACCACGCCCGAAGAGCCCTCGCTCTTCGAGAGCCTGTTGAACAACGTCTACGCCTGGGTGATTGCCGGCGTGGCACTTCTTGGTGGTGTCGCGTTCTTTTTCGCGCGCCGTAGCGGGTCCGATGACGACCCGACGGGCACCTGGGAGGCACTGGATTCCGCCGACCTCGAAGACCTTGATGGCACGCTCGCCGCGACCGGCCGCCTGCGCGACATTGGCTCGGCGAAGCGTGTCGACACGTCGACCACGGCCGAACAACCGGCACTCGACTCCACGGACAGTTTCGAAGCAACGGCACCGGTCGACGAGATCGAGCCGACGGCCGAAGCCGAGACGATCGGCGACGACGATGACACGAGCGCCAGCTACTCGCTGGACGATACCTTCAGTTCAGAAACGGCGATCAACCTCGACCAGTCTGATCCGCTCGCTGAAGCTGATTTCCACATGGCCTATGGTCTCTACGATCAGGCTGCCGATCTCGTGAAAGGCGCGCTGGCCGTTGATCCCTCGGACAACCGACTCAAGGCCAAGCTCGCCGAGATCTACTTTGTCTGGGGCAACCAGGACGGGTTCGTTGCGGCTGCCGAAGACCTGAAGTCAGGCGTCGACGCCAGCGACCCGGAATGGAACAAGGTCGTCATCATGGGCCAGCAGATTGCGCCCGCCCACGCGCTGTTCAGCGGCGCCGTGGCCAGCTCTGAAGGCGGCGATCTCGATCTGTCACTCGACGAAACGCGCGCCACGCCCGCTTCGATCGACGCCGAAATTGGTGGCGACGATGACGGCTTCGGCGAGGTCTTTGACACCGCGAGTGCGGATTCGGACGACGATGGCACCGTTGAACAAGTGGCGGCGGACATCAGCGGCATCGACTTTGAGTTTGATGAGTCGATGGTGTCTGACGAGGACAAGGCGGCTGCGGGCGACACGAGTGCGTCAGGCGTCGACTTTGAATTCGACGGTGACGCGCTGGAAGACGGCACGATCGAACAGCCTGTGGATCTTGGCGATCTCGGCGGTGTCGACGAGGGCTCGGCAACGGCCGAGATCGACATCTCCGACCTCGACCTCGATACCGGTGACCTCGAGTCGTCGCTGGGCGATGCCGCTGACGACATCTCGGGCGACCTGCTTGAAGCGACGGGCGTGACTTCCGTACTGCCGGATGACTTCAAAGTGAGCCTGCCCGACGCGCCGGCTGACGATGAGGAAACGGTACTGGCGGACACGAGCGCCTTCTCGGATGCGACGCTGGAGATGCCGTCGGACGGCGCCAATGACGCAACCAGCGAAATGCCGGCCATCGATGCCACGAGCGAGATGCCGTCCTTCGACGAAACGGATGCGGGTGACGCCACGGCGATCCGCCCCGCGGGCGCGATCGGCGACGTCGACCTTGACGTGGCCGACCTCACCACGGAACTGGCCGTCGATGATCTCGGCGACGCTGATGCAACGCGTGAGCAGCCGCAGGTCGATGCCGGCTCGACGCTGTTTTCCGAAGAAGTGTTCGCGGGCGACGAGAGTGTTGATCCCGAGGCGGACACGGGCCTGAACCTGGCCATCGATGGCGAGGACACGGGTAACACCAATGTGGCCGAAGTGGGCACCAAACTCGACCTGGCCCGCGCCTACGTCGACATGGGTGACCCCGATGGCGCACGCAGCATCCTCGAAGAGGTGCTGCAGGAAGGTGACGACGAGCAGAAGGGCGAAGCCCAGAAGCTGCTCGACAGCCTCGGCTGAGGCCGGCTACCCGCCACGTGCCCCGTATCGCGCTCGGCGTCGAATACGACGGCACCCGCTTCTGCGGCTGGCAACGCCAGGATCACTGCGAATCGGTTCAGGGCGCGCTCGAGCGCGCCCTCTCCGTTGTGGCCAACGAAGACATCACCGTGCACTGCGCCGGGCGCACAGACACCGGTGTGCACGGCACAGGGCAAGTCGTGCATTTCGACTGCGCGGCGGAGCGCCCGCCTGATGCCTGGATTCTCGGTGGTAACAGCAATCTGCCCGACGATGTCGCCATTCGCTGGTCCCGTCGTGTCGACGATGCGTTTCACGCGCGATTCGATGCCATCGAGCGCCGCTACCGCTACCTGATTCTCACGGGCCGCAGCCGCAGTGCGCTGTACGCGCATCGGGCCTGGTGGATCCACGAAAGCCTCGACGCCGATGCCATGCAGGCCGCGTCGGCACCGCTGGTGGGCGAGCACGATTTCACGTCGTTCCGCGCTGCGGGCTGTCAGTCGAATTCACCCATTCGTGACCTGCGCCAGATCCGCGTCCGGCAGCATGGCGACTGGATCGTCATTGACGTGGCCGCCAACGCGTTTCTCATGCACATGGTTCGCAACATGGTTGGGCTGCTGCGCGTGGCGGGCCGCGGTGAGGCCGACGCGGCCGCCGTGGCCGACCTCCTGTCGGCGCGTGATCGAACGCTGAGCGCCGCGGCGGCACCATCGTGCGGCTTGTACCTCACCGAGGTGCACTACGCCGAGTCGCATGGCGTCCCATGCCCGGTTCCCGATGATGCGCTGGCGCCCAAGCTGCCTCTGATTCCGGGCCGTGGTGTGACGGCTGCGTCCGGCGAATTGCGGTAGACTGCGCGCCATGAGTTGGTTTGAAAAAATCATGCCGTCGCGTATCACGACCGAGCGACGGACAAAGTCGGTCCCCGAAGGCCTCTGGATTCAGTGCCCGCACTGCAGCGCGCAACTCTACCGTGCCGAACTCGCGCGAAACATGTTGGTGTGCCCCAAGTGCGGCCACCATATGCGCATGGGCGCACGTGACCGCTTGCGAACCTTTTTTGATGAGGGTGCGTTTACGGAAATCGGCGAGAACTTGCAGCCGCAGGATCCGCTCAAGTTTCGCGATAGCAAGCGCTACAAAGACCGCATTGTTCAGGCGCAGAAGAACACGGACGAGCAGGACGCGCTGATAGCGGCGCACGGCGAGTTATTCGGTATGCCCGTCGCCGCCGCGGCATTCGAGTTCAAGTTTATGGGTGGCTCCATGGGTGCCGTCGTCGGCGAGCGATTCCGACTCGCGGCAAAGCACGCGCTCGAGAACAAAACGCCGCTCGTGTCGTTCTCGGCGAGCGGTGGCGCACGTATGCAGGAGGCGCTGTTCTCGTTGTTTCAGATGGCGAAAACGAGTGCGGCGCTGGCCGAGTTGTCCGAAGCGGGTGTGCCCTACATTTCGGTGCTCACCGACCCGACGACGGGCGGCGTGTCGGCCAGCCTCGCGATGCTTGGTGACATCAACATCGGCGAACCGCGCGCGCTCATCGGTTTTGCGGGCCGCCGTGTCATCGAGCAAACGGTTCGTGAGACCTTGCCCGAAGGCTTCCAGCGCAGTGAGTTCCTGCTTGATCACGGGGCAATCGACATGGTTGTCGACCGTCGCGAGATGCGTGAGCAGATCGCGGACCTGATCCGCAAGATGACGCAACGTCCCGCGCGTCTCAGTGAAGACACGGCGACACTCAAGGCGCTCGATCTCAGTGAGCAGGACGCCGCCGACTGACGGCAGGCCCTACCGCCCGACGGCTGCGTTGTCGCGCTGGCTTGCCCGGCTGGCGCGGCTCGACCCCGGTCGCATGGTGCTGGGTCTCGAGCGCATTGCCGACGTGTACGGCCGCCTCAATGCGGAGATGGCCGTGCCGACGCTGGTCGTCGCGGGCACAAACGGCAAAGGCTCCTGTGTTCACCTGCTCGATGCGCTGCTGAGCGCACAAGGCATTCGCGTCGGGCGCTACACCTCGCCGCACCTCGTCGACTTTCACGAACGTATTCATGTGGGTGGTACACCCGTTTCTGACGATGCACTGGTGTCCGCTTTCGAGGCTGTTGAGTTGGCGCGTGGTGACACAGCGCTCAGCTATTTCGAGTATGCGACGCTTGCGGCGTTCGCCGTGTTTCGCGCCGAGCGCGTTGGCGCACGCGTACTCGAGGTCGGCCTCGGCGGCCGGCTCGATGCTGTCAATGTCGTTGCCGCCGACGCGGCCTTGCTGACGAACGTTGGGCTCGACCACCAGCGCTGGCTGGGCGACACGCGCGAGGCCATTGGTCGCGAAAAGGCCGGTGTATTCCGACGCGGCAAGCCTGCGGTGATCGCGACCCGCGATGCGCCTGACAGCGTGCTGTCACACGCAGCCGACGTGGGCGCACGGGTGCTGAGACTCGGTCAGGATTTCGATGCGGACGATCGCACGGGTGGGTGGACGTGGCGCGGTGCCGCGCGCGTCATTGAGGCGCTCGACGCCCACTGCGATACTGCGATGCGCGACAACGCCAGCGGTTGCCTGGCCGTGCTCGAAGCCGTGTCGCTGTTGCCCGATGACGCGGCCGTCCAGGGGGCCGTGGCGAGCGCACGGCCGCCGGCGCGGCTCGAACAGGTTGCGGGCACACCGCCAGTGCTGCTCGATGTGGCGCACAATGGCGAGTCGGTGGCGCGACTGCGCGCGTGGCTCGAGTCCAATCCATCCGCAGGCGGCAATACGCTCGTGTTTGGCGCGATGCGCGACAAACCCGTGGACGCGATGCTCGCGCAGCTCGCGCCCGTCACCGCACGCTGGATCGCCGTTGCCGCGGCCGGGAGCCGCCCTCTGGAGGCGGATCTGCTGGCGCGGCACATGGCGCAGGCGTCGGGTCTGCCCGCACTGATTGCCGGCTCACCGGCGGCCGGCCTGCGCGAGGCACGCAGGCTGACACCCGACGACGGGCGAATCGTCGTCGCAGGTTCGTTCCCGGTCGTTGGCGCCGTGCGCGCTCGGCTATAATCCGGCCCCATGGACCGGCCTGCGAAAGAGCGCCTGATCGGCGCTGTCGTCATTGTCACCGTGGCGTGGCTTTTGATCCCCGTGTTCCTCGACGAGGGCGGTGACGGCAGCGATGCTGTGGTATCGCGTGAGCTTGCCCTGCCCGATTCTGATGCGGCCGGCGGCGCGACGCTGCGGCGCGAGAAGGTCACGCTCGGCGAACCCGAGGACACCACGAGCCGTGTGTCGGCGCCTGAGGTGGCGCCCGTCACGGAGTTGCCCCTGCCCGAGGCCGACACCACGGTCGCGCGGGAAGATAGCCCGGCGGCGGCAACGACAGTGGATGAGACGGCAACCCCGGCCGAGCCGGAGCCCGAGGTGACGACGCCGACGCGCGATGATGCCGAACCGGTCGAGACCGTTGTATCGGCACCTGCGCAAGCACCCGAAACCCCGCCGCAGACGGCACCTGCCGCCAATAACGGCCAGCTCTGGGCCGTTCAGGTGGGCAGTTTCTCCAATCGTGACAATGCGCAACGCCTGGCCAGCGAACTGCGCGGGCGCGGGCTGCTGGCGTTCCTGAGCCAGGTCGAGTCGGGCGGGCGCACCCTGCACCGCGTCCGGGTCGGGCCCCAGGCCAGTCGCGCCGAGGCGTCTGCGGTTGCCGCCGAACTCACGGCCAGCGGGCAGGGCACCGCAGCCGTTGTTCCGCACCCCTGATCGACGTTCGCGTACCGGTGACCCTTACGCCTCTGATAAGCTTGCGGCGTTTTTTCGCCTGCGCCGCGCTATGACCGTTTTAGACTGGGTTTTCATCGCGATTATCGTCGTCTCGATAGTGGTCGGCGTATTCCGCGGCTTCGTCAAGGAGGCGGTCTCGCTGGCAGCACTGGTGATCGCCGTCTGGGCGGCATTTCAGTTCGCCCCGGCGGGCGAGGGACTGCTCGGCGGCTGGATCGAATCACCGGCACTCAAGACCTGGGTTGCACGCATCGCGATATTTACGCTCGTACTGATGCTGGGTGGCCTTGCGGGCTGGAGCCTCTCGCATTTCCTGAACCAGGTGGGGATGTCCGGCGTAGACCGCACGCTGGGGGCCGGCTTCGGCTTCCTGCGCGGCGCGGTCATTTGCGGGCTCATCGTAATCGCCGGGCCGTACCTCGAGCTCGATAACGATGACTGGTGGCAGGAATCGAAGCTGCTGCCCTTTGCGACGTCGATGGCGAAGTCTATTGCGATCATTGCGCCCAAGGCGTTCGCTTACCTGCGTGATGAGATCACGCCCGCGCCGGCCACTGAGGTGAGAACCTGATGTGCGGCATTGTCGGCATCTCCGGCCATTCGCCCGTCAACCAGGCGATCTATGATGCGCTGACTGTGTTGCAGCACCGGGGGCAGGACGCTGCGGGCATCGTGACGAGCGACGGCGAGCGTATCTTCCAGCGCAAAAAGAACGGTCTCGTGCGCGATGTGTTTCAGCAGCGACACATGCTGCGGCTGCGCGGCAACGCGGGCCTCGGTCATGTGCGCTACCCGACGGCGGGCTGTTCGAGTTCGAGCGAGGCGCAGCCGTTCTATGTGAACTCGCCGTTTGGTGTGCTCCTGGCGCACAACGGTAACCTGACCAATGCCGCGGAGCTTGACCGCATGCTCGTCGGCAAAGACCGGCGCCACCTGCACACAGGCTCCGATAGCGAGGTTCTACTCAACGTGCTCGCGCACGAGTTGGGCGATGCGAACGACGAGCAGCTCACGCCAAAAGGCGTGTTCGAAGCCATCTCGAAGCTGCATGCGCGTTGCTCGGGCGCCTATGCCGTCGTGGCTATGGTTATCGGTAACGGCCTGCTGGGTTTTCGTGACCCCTGGGGTATTCGGCCGCTGGTGCTTGGGCACCGTGATACGGCTTCAGGCCGCGAGTACATGCTCGCGTCAGAAAGTGTGGCGCTTGACGCGCTGGGCTTCTCACTCATGCGCGATGTGAGTCCCGGCGAGGCGGTCTATATCGACCGGGACGGCGTGTTGCACACCCACCAGTGTGTGGCGCCCAAGAGTTACTCGCCCTGCATCTTCGAGTACGTGTACTTTGCACGCCCCGATTCGATCGTCGACAACATCTCTGTTTACAAGGCGCGGCTGCGCATGGGCGACACGCTTGCCGAGAAAATCCTTCGGGAGCGCCCCGATCACGACATCGACGTCGTGATCCCCATCCCTGACACGAGTCGCACGGCGGCCGTGCAGGTCGCACACGGACTGGGCGTGAAGTACCGCGAGGGCTTCATCAAGAACCGTTACATTGGCCGCACGTTCATCATGCCCGGTCAGGAACAGCGCGAGCGTTCCGTACGCCGCAAGCTCAACGCCATCGACCTCGAATTTCGAAACAAGAACGTATTACTCGTTGACGACTCGATCGTACGCGGTACGACCTCGCAGCAGATCATTCGCATGGCGCGCGAGGCCGGGGCGCGTAAGGTCTACTTCGCGTCGGCGGCACCACCGGTTCGATACCCAAATGTATACGGTATCGATATGCCAGCAGCGCCCGAGCTTGTAGCCAATCGCCGCAGCGAAGCCGAGATCGAGGCCGAGATTGGCGCGGACTGGCTCATCTACCAGGAGCTCGACGGGCTCGTCGATTCCGTGGTGCACAAGCACGCGCACATCACGAGTTTCGACACCTCGTGTTTTTCGGGCGAGTACGTCACGGGCGACGTGTCGGATACCTACCTCGCGCGTATTGAAGCGTCGCGCGCCGACGCCGCACGCGGCGCAAGCGACGAAGACGACCGACGCGCCGGGCTTGGCGAACACCGTTACGTGGTATGAGTGCTGCAGCCGACCGAATCAACGACGGTTTCGCGCACGAGGTGCCGGAACCGATCTGTGCATTCCTGGGCGTGGCGTCATCGCCGGACTGGGCGGATGCGCTTGCCGCGGACCTTGAGACGCTGCTCATCGATCACGCGAATTGCGAGCTCAAGGCCGCAGCCAGTGCACTGGCGCTCATGCACCGATACCCCGAGCGCGTGAACCTGATCCATCGCATGTCACGGCTCGCCCGCGAGGAGCTGCGCCACTACGAACAGGTGCAGCAACGCATGCAAGCGCATGGCATCGCCATGCGGCACTTGTCGGCCTCGGGTTACGCCGCGGGGCTCAAGGCCGTGGCGCTGCGCGATGAGCCGCTGCGTCTCGTGGACACGTTGATCATCGGCGGGCTTATCGAAGCGCGCTCCTGCGAACGCTTCGCGCTCATTGCACCGCGGCTGCCGGAGTCACTGGCGCGCTTCTACCGGGGTTTGCTGGCCAGTGAGGCGCGCCATTTCGAGCACTACCTCGCCCTCGCGCGTGACGCTGCGGAACGGGACGACGACGTGGTGACGGCGCGGCTCGCGATCCTGCGTGAGCGCGAGCAGGCGTTGATCGCCATGCCCACGGACACGTTGCGCTTCCACAGCGGCCCGCCCGCCGCCAACTGAGATCCGCCTAGCGCGGCAATGCCGCGAGTTCGAAGCCCGCTGCCGTCCAGCGGCCCACGCTGCCCTGCGTGTACCAATCGCCCAGCACTATGCGCCGCGCCTGGCGCCCATCGGCGTGTGTCAGGTCGTGCACCGCGGGTCGGTGCGTGTGGCCATGCAGCAGGGTGTTTACACCGGCTTCCGAGAGCGCTGCTTCAATGGCGTCGGCATTGACGTCCATGATGTCCATCGACTTGTCCGCATTGGCTGCGCTGGACTCGGCCCGCGCGTCGCCCGCGAGCTGGCGACGGGCCTCGATGGGCAGGGACAACACCTGCTGTTGCCAGGCCGGGTCGCGCACCATGCGCCGCACAGACTGGTACTTGTGGTCATCGGTGCAGTAGCGGTCCCCATGGCTCAGGAGCACCGACGTGCCGTGAATGTTGTGAACCACGGGGTCGTCTAGAATTTCAAACCCTGTGCGCTCGGCAAACCGCGCGCCGATCAGAAAGTCGCGATTGCCATGCATGAAGTAGCAGCGCACGCCCGTGGCGCTGTAGTCGGTGAGCAGGTCCTGAACGCGGTTGTAGTAGGGGTCCGGCTCGTCATCGCCGATCCAGGCCTCAAACAGGTCGCCCAGAATGTAGAGCGTATCGGCGTCGCGTGCTTCGCCCTCGAGGAAGGCCTCGAACTGATGGCCGATATCGGGGCGCGCGGGTTCGAGGTGAAGGTCTGAGATAAACAGCGTCGTCATCAGTCCGTGGTGCCCTCAAGCGCTTCGCGCGCGGCATCCAGCTCGGCCTGCACGCGTTCGGCCACTTCCTCGTCGGTGAGGATGCGCATGCTGCGCACGATGGCTGGAACGGCCGGCACCTCTTTGGCGAAGGGGCCGCCAGGACCCGTCGGGATGTTGCCGATCTTCTCGACCGTCTCCATGCCCGAGGTGACGCGCCCGAACACGGTGTACCCCCAGCGATCCGAGCGCGGGTCGAGTGCCGTGTTGTCCTTGAGGTTGACGTAGAACTGCGTGGTGGCCGTATGCGGCGGCTCGTCGCGTGCCATGGCCACAGTGCCGAACTCGTTGCTGAGGCCGTTGCCTGACTCGTTGATCATTAGAGGCACGTCGGGTGTGGGGCTGTAGTCCGTCTTGTGGCCGCCGCCCTGGATGACAAAGTCCTTGATGACCCGGTGAAAGATGGTGCCGTCGTAGTAGCCCTCCCGCACGCGTTCAGCAAAACGTGCGGCAGTCACCGGCGCGCGCCGCCCCTCGAGTTCAATGACGAACTCTCCGTGGCTCGTGGTAACTAGGACCTGCGGAAAGCCCGCAAGCGGTTCGGGTAGCTCCTGCGCCGACACAGGCAGGCAGGCCAGCGACAAGGACAGGGCAATCAGGGTGGCGGCGCGCATGGGAAGGGCTCCTCGGGCTCGGGCTGGCGGCACGATAGCAGAGCGGGGCGCCTGCGCCCAAGCCGTGCGCGTTGACTGCCCCTGGGGCCAAACGTATGATTCGCCTCGCGAAGCGGGTCGTACAGGCCCCGTCGCAATCGGAGCTGTCACTCGGGGCATGGCGCAGTCTGGTAGCGCATCTGCTTTGGGAGCAGAGGGTCGGGAGTTCAAATCTCTCTGCCCCGACCATCACCCCGCTGGACCGCGGGTCTGCAAGGCGTCCCGGATGCGCCCGTAGCTCAACCGGATAGAGCAACGGCCTTCTAAGCCGTGGGTTGCAGGTTCGAGTCCTGCCGGGCGTGCCAGCCCCGATGGAATGCTACAAACAGTGGTGGGCGTAGCTCAGTTGGTAGAGCCCCGGGTTGTGATCCCGGTCGTCGTGGGTTCGAGTCCCATCGTCCACCCCATTCCTTTCTCGTCGCGCCAGCAAGGGCTCTAGCAACTGAGCTACGTCCACCAATAAGCAATCGGGCGTAGCGGGGCCGCATCGCGGCAGGGTAGAGCCCCGGGTTGTAATGTTTGGCCCCTCTTCTTGTTGCCGTGCAACATTCGCCCCAAGCGGGTGAATGAGTTGCTATAATTTCCGGCTGATCCGATGGCGGGCGTTGCGGAAGTGGCGGAATTGGTAGACGCGCCGGATTTAGGTTCCGGTGGGGCAACCCGTGAGAGTTCGAGTCTCTCCTTTCGCACCACTTCCCGCTCAGTGACACTCACACGACCAAATCGGGCGTGTTTTCAATGTTTTGTAGAAGGTATCTCAGATGCAGGTTTCTGTAGAGACCAGCGGCGCACTGGAGCGCCGTATGAAAGTTCAGGTTCCGGCCCAGCAGATCGACGCTCAGATCGATAAGCGCCTGAAGCGCGTAGGTCGCACGGCACGGATGGAAGGCTTTCGTCCGGGCAAGGTGCCCGCGAAAGTCATCCGCAAGCGCTATGGGCCGCAGGTCCGCCAGGAAGTCATTACGGAGCTCATGCAGTCGAGCTACGCCGAGGCCATCCAGCAGGAGCAGCTCATCCCGGCGAGCAGTCCCAGCATCGAAGCCGAGGAGGCTACTGAAGGCCAAGACTTCACCTACACGGCCGTGTTCGAGGTGTTTCCAGAGGTCACGCTCAAGGATCTCGACAAGATTGAGGTGCGCATCCCCGAAGTCGAAATCGGCGACGCGGACATCGACCGCATGCTGGAGAGTCTGCGTGAGCAGCGTGCAAGCTGGGAACCCGTAGACCGTGCCGCGGCCGAGGGCGACCAGGCACTCGTCGATTTCGACGGCTTCCTCGACGGTGAGCCTATCGAGAACGGCAGCGGCAACAACGTGCCCGTCGTGCTGGGTGGCGGACAGATGTTGCCAGACTTTGACGAGGGCCTCGCGGGCGCCAAGGCGGGCGATGAGCGCACCTTTAACGTGTCCTACCCCGACGATTACCCGGCCGAGGACCTGGCGGGCAAGACGGCCGAGTTCAAGGCACTGGTCCAGACGGTGAGCGAGCAGGTATTGCCCGAGATCGACGAAGATTTCGTCAAGGGCTTTGGCGTTGAGTCGGGCGATCTCGAGCAGCTGCGCAAGGAAGCGAGCGAAAACATGGCTGTTGAACTGGCCACGAAACGCCGCGCCGACATCAAGCAGCAGGTGCTCGATCAGCTGCTGACGCACAACCCACTTGAGGTGCCGCAGTCGCTGGTTCGCGAAGAATCGCAGACCATGCAGCAGGAAGCGATGCGCCAGCTGGGCGTCACGGACCCCGCGGCGGCGCCGCCGGCAGACAGCTTCCTGCCGGGTGCCGAACGCCGGGTGCAGGTCAGCCTGCTCGTACAGGCATTTATTCGCGAGCAGGGCATCACCGTCGAGCGCGACCGCGTCGAGGCCAAGATGCGCGAATTGTTCGCCGGCTACGACGACAGCGACGGCCTGGTTGCAAACTACTTATCCGACCCCAAATTCCTTCAACAGATCGAACCGATGGTGCTCGAGGACCAGGCCATTGAGGCGCTGCGCGCCAAGGGCACGGACAAGCCGGAAACGATCGCGTTCAAGGACTACATGGACGCAAGGTAAACAGCCCCTCGCGGTGCGACTCAACTAACTGGTCGCTTTTGCCGACACAACGGTATAGTGAGCCCGCACGATGCGAACCCGGAGATTGCATTGACCACACCGACAGCATTGAACCTCGTCCCGATGGTCGTCGAACAGACGGCACGCGGCGAACGCTCCTATGACATTTACTCGCGCCTGCTCAAGGAGCGGGTGCTGTTCATGGTGGGCCCGGTTGAAGACCACATGGCCAATCTCATCGTGGCCCAGCTCCTGTTCCTGGAGTCGGAGAACCCCGATAAGGACATCCACTTTTACATCAACTCGCCGGGCGGCGCGGTGACCGCCGGTCTCGCGATCTACGACACGATGCAGTTCATCAAATGTGACGTCTCGACGATTTGCGTGGGTCAGGCCGCCAGCATGGGCGCGTTGCTGCTCTGCGGTGGCGCCGAGGGCAAGCGTTACGCGCTGCCGCACTCACGCATGATGATCCATCAACCCAGCGCCGGTTTCTCGGGCCAGGCGACGGACATTGACATCCACGCCCGCGAAATTCTCGAAATGAAAAAGCGACTCAACGAAATTATGGCCAAGCACACGGGTCAAACCGTGGAACAGGTCCAAAAAGACACTGAGCGCGACAATTTCATGAGCAGCGCGGCCGCACAGGAATACGGCCTTATCGACACGGTCCTCGAGTCGCGACCCGCGGCCTTGTCGAACGCGGAGTGACCTGCCCCCAACAGGCCTTCCGTGACGCAGTTCGCGGGGCCTTGCGGGAATTTTGCCGCGGCCTTGGGCCGCGTGTTATATAACGGTCATAAATCCGGTCTCCTCAAGGGACAGGGCCGGCATAAGGGTTAAGGATGTCAGACGAAAAGCGCGGCAAAAACGACGATAGCAAGCTCTTGTACTGCTCGTTTTGCGGTAAGAGCCAGCACGAGGTGCGCAAACTTATTGCGGGCCCGTCCGTATTCATCTGCGATGAATGCGTAGAGCTCTGCAACGACATCATCCGCGAAGAGCTGGAGGAGAGCTCGGAGCTCGGCCACCGCAAGCTGCCCAAGCCGGCCGAAATCAATGCCACCCTTGACGACTACGTCATCGGCCAGGCGCGCGCCAAGCGTGTGCTGTCGGTTGCCGTGTACAACCACTACAAGCGTCTGGAAAGCCGTGCCGAGCGTGGCAAGGACGACGTGGAACTGGCCAAGAGCAACATCCTGCTCGTGGGCCCGACGGGCTGCGGCAAGACGCTGCTCGCGGAAACACTCGCGCGTCTTCTCAATGTGCCGTTCACGATTGCCGACGCCACGACGCTGACCGAAGCCGGTTACGTGGGCGAAGACGTCGAGAACATCATTCAGAAGCTGCTTCAGAAGTGCGACTACGACGTCGAGAAAGCGCAGACAGGTATCGTCTACATCGATGAGATCGACAAAATCTCCCGCAAGTCGGACAACCCCTCGATCACGCGTGATGTTTCGGGCGAAGGCGTACAGCAGGCACTACTCAAGCTCATCGAAGGTACGGTCGCGTCCGTGCCCCCGCAGGGTGGCCGCAAGCACCCGCAGCAGGAATTCCTGCAGGTCGACACCTCGAACATCCTGTTCATCTGCGGCGGTGCCTTCGCAGGTCTAGAGAAAATCATCCGTAACCGCTCGACCAAGAGTGGTATCGGCTTCGTCGCCGAAGTGAAGAACTCCGAAGACGAAGGCGTCATCGGTGAGCTGCTGCACGACGTCGAACCCGAAGACCTGATCAAATTCGGTCTCATCCCCGAATTTGTCGGCAGGCTGCCCGTGGTGGCCACGCTCGAAGAGCTCGACGAGGACGCACTGGTCACGATTCTGCAGGAGCCGCGCAACGCGCTGACCAAGCAGTATCGCAAGCTGTTCGAAATGGAAGGCGTGGAACTCGAGTTTCGTCCCGACGCTCTGCGTGGTGTGGCTCGCAAGGCCATGGAGCGCAAGACGGGCGCGCGCGGTCTGCGCACGATTCTCGAGAACGTGCTGCTGGACACGATGTACGAGCTGCCTTCGGCAACCAACGCGTCCAAGGTCGTTGTCGACGAGGCTGTGGTGGTGGGCGAGACGGCGCCTTACATCATCTACGAGTCCGACGATTCTGCGAGCGTCGACGAGCCGCGACCGACGGGTTCGGACTGATCGCGACCGTGAGCCCCGGGGTGCGCTTGCCCCCGGACGACGCTACGGCGCTTGAAACGGGCACCGCGCCCCCCATCTCGATCCAGTGACGGGGCAAGATTCGTTGCCGCTGTCCCCGCCCGACTACAGAGGTCCGTGCCCGTGAGCGACTCCCAGACCGATAGCCTGTTCAACGACGACCAGCGATCACTGATCCCCGTGCTGCCTTTGCGCGATGTGGTCGTGTATCCGCATATGGTCATACCGTTGTTCGTGGGCCGCGAGAAGAGCAAGGTTGCCCTGGACCTCGCCATGGATGCGGGCAAGGAAATCCTGCTCGTTGCCCAGCGCAGCGCTGAGCTCGAAGACCCGCAGCCTGCAGATCTTTACGAGATCGGCACGCTGGCTACGATTCTGCAGCTCCTGAAGATGCCCGATGGCACCGTGAAGGTCCTTGTCGAGGGCGGTTCGCGCGCTCAGATCGACGCGCTGCACCCAGGCCCGCACTACGCGGCCGAGATTACGGTGCTCGAGGAAGAAGACCGCTTCGACGAACGCGAGGTCGACGTGCTCACACGCTCGATCATTACGCAGTTCGAGCACTACGTGAAACTCAACAAAAAGGTGCCGCCCGAGATCCTGACCTCGCTGTCGGGTATCGAGCAGCCCGGGCGCCTGGCCGATACCGTGGCCGCCCACATGGCGCTCAAGCTCGGCGACAAGCAAAAGATTCTCGAGATCGGCGACATCAAGGGCCGCCTCGAAACCGTGCTGTCGATGATCGAGGGCGAGATCGATCTCCTGCAGATCGAGAAACGCATCCGCGGTCGCGTGAAGCAGCAGATGGAAAAAAGCCAGCGCGAGTACTACCTGAATGAGCAGATGAAGGCCATTCAGAAAGAACTCGGCGAAATGGACGAGGCACCCAACGAAACGGCCGAGCTCGAGAAAAAGGTCGAAGAGTCGGGCATGCCGCAGGAGGCGCTTGAGAAGGCACGCTCCGAGCTCAACAAGCTCAAGCTCATGTCACCCATGTCGGCTGAAGCGACCGTCGTTCGCAACTACGTCGACTGGCTCGTGAAGGTGCCGTGGAAGCAGCGCAGCAAGGTCGTGCGCGACCTGAGCAAGGCCGAGGGTGTGCTCGAGGCCGATCACTACGGGCTTGAGAAGGTCAAGGAACGCATCCTTGAGTACCTGGCCGTGCAGCAACGCGTGAAAAAACTCAAAGGCCCGATTCTGTGCCTCGTGGGCCCGCCGGGCGTCGGTAAGACGTCGCTGGGCAAGAGCATCGCACGCGCGACGAACCGCAAATTCGCCCGCATGTCGCTGGGCGGCGTGCGTGACGAAGCCGAGATCCGCGGTCACCGTCGAACCTACATCGGCTCGATGCCGGGTAAGGTCGTGCAGAACCTGGCCAAGGTCAAGAACGGCAACCCGCTGTTCCTGCTCGACGAGATCGACAAGATGGCCATGGACTTCCGTGGCGATCCGTCGTCGGCATTGCTTGAAGTGCTCGACCCCGAGCAGAACTCGGCGTTCAACGACCACTACCTTGAAGTGGATCTCGATCTGTCCGACGTCATGTTCGTCTGCACGGCAAACAGCATGAACATTCCTGAGCCGTTGCTCGACCGCATGGAAGTCATTCGCATTCCCGGTTACACCGAGGACGAGAAGCTGGCGATTGCGGAACGCTACCTGCTCCCCAAGCAGATTCGCGAAAACGGTCTCAAGGAAAAAGAGATCGGGGTATCGCGGCAAACGCTGCTCGACATCATTCGTCACTACACGCGTGAGGCGGGTGTTCGCAATCTCGAACGCGAGATCGCGAAGCTCTGCCGTAAGGCCGTCAAGAAACTGCTGCTCGAGAAGCGGACGAAACAGGTTCGCATCACACCCAAGAGTCTCGAGAAGTACCTGGGCGTGCGCCGTCACCGCTACGGCAAGGCGGAGCAGAGTGACCAGGTCGGCCAGGTCACGGGCCTCGCCTGGACGCAGGTGGGTGGCGAATTGTTGACCATCGAAGCCACCACGGTGTCCGGTAAAGGCAAGTTGCTGCACACAGGCCAGCTTGGTGATGTGATGCAGGAGTCGATCCAGGCGGCGATGACCGTGGTTCGTAGTCGCAGTGAGCTTTTGGGTCTCGAGGGTGAGTTTCACCAGTCAACAGACGTCCATATTCACGTTCCAGAAGGCGCAACACCCAAGGATGGTCCAAGCGCTGGCGTGGGAATGTGCACGGCTTTAGTGTCGGCTTACACCGACATTCCGGTGCGTTCCGAGGTCGCAATGACGGGCGAAATCACGCTGCGTGGCGAAGTCTTGCCCATCGGCGGACTCAAGGAAAAGTTGCTGGCTGCGCATCGCGGCGGCATAACTACCGTTGTCATTCCGCAGGAGAATGAGAAGGACCTCGCCGAAATCCCGAAGAACATCAAAGATAAACTGACGATTGTTCCAGTGAAGTGGATTGATGAAGTACTGCAGGTTGCGTTGCAGCACATGCCGATACCTGTTGGCAAGGACGGCGACAAGGCGAAGAAGCAATCTTCCAAGGGCGATGCAAAGCGCACCGTGACAGCACACTAGCCACACCACTCACAGCCCTTTTTCCCTTTGTTGACAGCTGTTTTTTGCAGTTGGTATAACGACGCGACCGTTGAGATCTCAGGAGTCGACGGCTCATCGCGGCCAAGGGGTGCCGCAACCGTCGAGACACTTCGCCATGCCGGCGAACGCGGTGTACCGAGGGGGGGGAGTTCGGTTCGTCGCACGCACGCGTCGGCCGATCAAAAAGTTAATTGCGAGGGCAACTCAATGAACAAAGGCGAACTCATCGACGCTGTTGCGGCTGCAGCAGATCTTTCAAAAGCGGACGCGGGTAAGGCAGTCGATGCCGTGCTCGATGGCATCACGGGAAGCCTCAAGCGTGGCGACAATGTGTCGCTCGTGGGCTTCGGCACCTTCCAGGTGAAACACCGTGCAGCCCGCATGGGACGTAACCCGCAGACGGGTGCTGAGATCCCGATTAAGGCCAGCAATGTGCCGTCTTTCAAGGCTGGCAAAGCCCTGAAGGATGCCGTAAACTAGCGCGCCTTCGCGGGCCGGGGGCCGGCGGGGCGTGCCTCGCGCACGCGGTCGGTCCAGTAGGGTCGGCGCAGCTGGGGCTTCGGCTCGAATGGCTGGTCCGCTGGACGGTCCTCGCTGCAAAGCGGGTGCTTAGCTCAGCTGGAAGAGCGTCGCGTTTACACCGCGAAGGTCGGGGGTTCGATCCCCTCAGCACCCACCAATTCGGGAGTGGTAGTTCAGTTGGTTAGAATACCGGCCTGTCACGCCGGGGGTCGCGGGTTCGAGTCCCGTCCACTCCGCCAACATACCCGAGCCGCCTGCTACCCCAGGCGGCTTTTTTTATGTGATCGGCGCCACTGACGTCGATCTGAGAACGAAAGAGACAGAGGTCGGATTCGCCCATGCTGCAGAATCTTCGAGAAGCGTTCATCGGTACCGCGGGCAAGGTCATGCTTGCCGTCATCCTGTTGCTGCTTGCTGGAACGGGACTTAACTATACGATCACGCCGCGGTCCTTCGTGGCTAAAGTCGACGGCGACGAAATCCCGCTTCGAAACGTCAACCTTGTGTACCGACAGATCGCAGCTCAGTTCGGCAATCAGAATCTGCCTCCGGAGTTTCTGCGCCAGATTCAGGCTGAGGCTGTGAATCGTGTGGTTACTGAGATTGCACTATCGAACCACCTAGCCGGTACTGGCTACGCCGTCTCAGACACACAGATTGCTCGACGCATTCGTGAGGTACCTGACTTTCAGGCCGATGGCACGTTCGACAACCAGCTGTACCGCAGCGTGCTGGCTCAAAACAGCCTGAGTCCAAGTGCCTTTGAGGCTGACGAGCGTCAGCGAATGCTCATTGGTCAGATCAGCGAGAACCTGGCGGCATCGGCGTTCGTGACGCCCGAGGAGTTTCGTCGCGTCATCGAGCTCACGGACGAACAGCGAAAAGTCGAGTACGCGGTGCTGCCGCCTGAGTCGTTCCTCGAAGACGTTGTCATCGGTGACGACGAGGTCGCGAGTTGGTATGAGTCGAACCCCACGCGTTACCAAACGCCGGCCAAGGCAAGCGTTGATTACGTGCAGGTTGATCAGGAACTGGCGCGTGAGCGGATCGAGATCGAGGACGCGCAGCTGCGCGCCCGCTACGAGGAAACCAAGAGTCTTTACGAGACGCCTGAACAACGCCGCGCTCGGCAGGTCCTGCTGCGTACGAACGAAGACGCGGCGGCTGCCCGCGAACAGGCCATCGGGCTTGTGGCGCGTCTGCGTGCCGGCGAGCCGTTTGAAGATATCGCCCGCACGTACTCGCAGGATGGCGGTTCGGCGCGTCAGGGCGGTGATCTGGGTTGGCTATCGCCAAAAGATTATCCAGACGCCGCTGTAGACGCCGCGATCTTCTCGCAGGTGGTGAATCAAGTAAGCGACGTCGTCGAGAGTGACTTTGGCCTGCACATCATTCAGGTCACGGAAATCCGCTCGGGTGAGATCGAACCGTTTGAGACCGTAGTTGAGGATGTCCGCCAGGATTACCTCAATGAAAAGCTCTCGGGTGAGTTGTTCGCGCTGGAAGAAGCGCTGGCCGACCAGCTGTTTGAGTCCGACACGCTCGAACAGATCGCCGAAGCGCTGGGTATTCAGATTCAAACCGTCGCGTCCTTGAACGAAGGCGCGCCGGGACCGTTCGGCCCGAGCACAGACATTGATGAGGCGCTGTTCGGACTTGGGCGCCTGGAGCCCGGCGAGGTGTCGGAGCCGATCAGCCTGTCGGGCGATCGGACCATCCTGCTCCGCGTCGGTGAGCGCACCGATGCCGGCCGCCAGCCGCTCGAGGCGGTCGCCAAGGAAATCACTGAAGAGCTGCGTCAGCAGGCGGCATCAGACGTCGCTGCCGAGCGCGGCGCACAGTTGGCAGCGGTGCTGACAGCCGCCCCGGAAGCCGAGTTCGAGCCCTTGTTGGCTGATTCAGGTGCCACCTACACGGCCACGCGTGCCGTGGGTCGCAATGATGCGGACGCGCCCGCAGCGCTTGTGGCCGCGGTGTTTTCCGCAGATGTGCCCGACGATAGCGTTCACGTCGGCAGTGTGTCGGCGCCCGGCGTGGGATTTGTTGTCTACCGCATTTCCGACGTGATTCCGGGCAGCCCCGGCGACATCACGCAGCAGCAGATTGAAGCGGCGCGCGCCCAGTTCGCGCGCCGATTGGGCACAAGTGACATGCTCGCCCTGCAGCAGGGTGTGATCGACAACACCTCGATTGAGATCGGCACGGCGCTGGATTCGCAGGGTGTCGGCTTCTAGCTAGCCCCGTCAGGCCTCGGGGGAGGGCACTATGCGCAAGCTTGCGCTGCACTGGCAGATTCTGATCGCGATCGTAGCCGCCGGCATTGCCGGCTGGCTCGTAGGCACGGAAACCGCGGTGGCGGGCGTGTCGATCGTGGGCGTGTTCGATTTCATCGGCACGATGTTCCTGAACGCGCTCAAGATGCTCATCGTGCCGCTCATCACGTCGTCGATCATCGTCGGTGTGGCCGGGATCGGTTCGAGCGGCAACCTGGGGCGCCTGGGCGGCAAGACGCTGGCGTTCTATGCGCTGACGACCCTGCTGGCGATTCTCGTTGGCCTGCTGCTCATCAACATCGTCAATCCCGGTGTCGCGAACGGCGAACCCATTGGCGATCAGCTCGCACTGACCGAGGACACAGACAACGTTGCCGAACGCGTCAAAGGCCGCGGGGTCGGCGATGTGGTTGAGGTGTTCCTGCGTATGGTGCCCGTGAACATCGTGCAGGCCGCCGCAGACGGCCAGATGCTGGGCCTGATCTTTTTCGCGCTGCTGTTCGGTTACTTCCTGACCAAGCTGCCCGAGAAGAACCGCGACACCATGGCGTCGTTCTGGGAAGGCGTATTCCACATCATGATGGACATCACGGGTCTCGTGATGAAGTTCGCGCCCATTGGTGTGTTCGGCCTTGTCGCGGAGACCGTCGCAAAGACAGGTTTCGAGGCCGCGCGACCGCTGTTTATTTTCTCGCTCGTAGTGCTGGCCGCACTCGCCGTTCACACGCTGGTGACGTTGCCCTTGCTGCTGCGACTCGTGGGGGCAAAGCCTTACCGCGTGCTGGGTGCCATGAGTCCGGCCATGCTCACGGCATTCTCGACCTCGTCCTCGTCGGCCACGTTGCCCGTGACCATGGACTGCGTTGAGAACCGTGTGGGTGTGTCAGGACGGGTCTCGAGCTTCGTGCTGCCGCTCGGCGCCACGGTCAACATGAACGGCACAGCACTTTACGAGTGCACGGCCGCCATGTTCCTGGCCCAGGCCTACGGGCTGGACCTGACCTTCGGGGTGCAGTTCTCGATTGTTGTGATCGCGCTGCTGACATCGATTGGCGTGGCCGGCGTGCCGTCCGCCTCACTGGTCGCCATCGCGATCATCCTCGCGGCGATTGGGTTGCCCGTCGAAGCCATCGGCGTGCTCATGGTGTTTGACCGCGTGCTCGACATGGCACGCACAGCCGTCAATATTTTCGGCGATGCCTGCTGTGCCACGATCGTAGCGCGCCTGGAGGGCGAGGACACCCACGTCGCGGGCGCGGCGATGCCGCCTGTGCGCCCCGACGATGCCGTGACGTAAGCGGTCAGTCGTCGAGCGACATGCCGATGTGGCTGTAGCCACCGTCGACGTAGACGATTTCGCCGGTAATACCGCCCGCAAGATCACTGCAGAGAAATGCTGCCGTGTTGCCCACGTCGATGGGGGTCACGTTGCGGCGAATCGGCGAGACCTCCGCAGCGTGCGAGAGCATCTTGCGGATGCCGCCGACGCCGCTGGCGGCCAGTGTCTTGATCGGGCCCGCTGAAATCCCGTTCACGCGAATACCCTGGGGACCCAGATCGGCGGCCAGGAAGCGCACATTGGCTTCCAGGCTGGCTTTGGCCAGGCCCATGACGTTGTAGTTCGGAATCGCCCGCACAGCACCCAGGTAGGACAGGGTGAGCAGGGCACCGTCGCGACCTTTCATGTGGGGCAGGGCGGCCTTGGCCAACGCGGCAAACGAATAGCTTGAGATGTCGTGCGCGATGCTGAAGCCTTCGCGCGTCACACTCTCGACGTAGGTGCCAGCGAGCTGCTCGCGTGGGGCGAAGCCCACCGAATGCACAACGACATCGAGTCCGTCCCAGGCCTTGGCCAGATCGGAGAAGGCAGCATCAATTTCCGAATCGTGGGCGACGTCCATGGGAAACACGAGCTCGGAGCCGAACTCCGCGGCCATCTTCTCGACACGCCCTTTGAGCTTGTCGTTCTGGTAGGTGAAGGCGAGCTCGGCGCCTTCGCGGGCCATCGCAGACGCGATGCCGTAAGCGATGGAGCGGTTACTTGCGAGCCCGACGATCAGAGCCCGTTTGCCGGCCATAAATCCCATGGTGATCCCCCCCTTGCACAGTGACCGACGGCGCGTCGGTGCGGGGCATTCTAACGGAAGCGGCCGGTGCGCGTGGCGTCAGCTCGACTGACGTGTCACATCCACAAACATGGTGAGCCGCTGGCCCGGTCGCAAGATGCGTGACACGTCCAGATTGTTCCAGCGCGCGATGTCGTTAATGCTCACGCGAAAGCGCGATGCGATGCGCGACAGCGAATCGCCGTTACGCACCGTGTAACGTACCTTGCGGGTGAGTCTGGGCGCGCCCGACACCGGTCCGGAGGGCACAGCGCTGTCCGTCCAGACGACGAGCTTGCGGCCCACGACGAGCGTGTCGCGAGGCGCCATACCGTTCCAGGAGGCGAGGGCGCGTGTGCTCACACCGTAGCGGCGCGCGATAGTCCAAAGGCTGTCACCGGACTGCACGCGGTGATCGATGCGGTTGGCCGCACGCTTTCGGTCCTGCTTGCGCGCGAGACGCTGGTCGGCGCTTTGGCTGTAGGCATCGAGCGGCTGGCTTGCCGTCGGGATCATAAGGTGCTGACCTTCGCGGATCATGGTGCCGCGCAGGTTGTTGGCGGTCTTGATAGTCGCCGTGGTCACGCGGTACTCGTCGGCGATGTGCGAGAGCGTCTGGCCCGGTCGCACCTTGTGACGTTTCCAGCGCATGCGTTCGTTGTCGGGCAGCGCGCTCAGGTTCGCGCGAAACGCCTCGGCCTGTTCGATGGGCACCACGAGTGCGTGCGGGCCTTTGGGCGCTGTGGCCCATTGGTTGAAGCCCGGGTTGAGCCGGTAGAGCGTGTCGACGTCGATGCCGGCAAGCGTGGCCGCCAGCGCCAGGTCGATCTGCCCGCCCGTGTCGACAACATCAATCTGGGCCTCGTTCTCGATGACAGGCAGGGTCAGCCCGTGCCTGGCCGGGTCGGCCACGATGTCGGCGAGTGCCAGCAGTTTGGGCACGTAGGCGGCCGTCTCACGGGGCAGGCGCAGGTGCCAGAAGTCGGTGGGCTTGCCGGCCTTGCGGTTGCGGCGAATGGCGCGGTCGACATTGCCTTCGCCCGAGTTATAGGCGGCCACGGCCAGTTCGTAGTCGCCGTCGTAGCGGCGGGCAAGGAACTCAAGATAGTCGAGTGCGGCACGCGTCGATGCCACGACATCGCGTCGGCCGTCGTACCACCAGTTCTGCTTCAAGCCGAATCGTCGACCCGTGCCGGGGATGATCTGCCAGAGACCTGCAGCGCGGCCGTGCGAATAGGCGAACGGATCGAAGGCGCTCTCCACGATGGGCAACAGCGCGAGCTCTGCCGGCATGTCGCGCGCTTCGAGCTCGGCAACGATGTGGTGCAGATAAGGGCGTGAGCGTTCGAACACGCGCGTCATGTAATCGGGGTGGCGAACGTACCAATTGCGTTGCGCGTCCGTGCGTTGCTGCGCCACGACGGGCAACGTAAAGCGACGGCGCAGCCGCTCGAGCAAGTCGACATTAACAGCGGCAGCTTCGGGTACTGCCGGCCGGTGAAACAGGATGTCCTCGGTGACCCAGCTCGCGTGACTGCCTGGGACGAAGCCAGGCCCCACGGGCAGTGGCAGGGCTTCTGTCTTGCTGCCCCAGGAGCCGTCCGCACTGGCCCGGGGCTCCGTGGCGGACGCGGTTACAGTGGTGGCGAGCAGGGTGGCGGCGGCCAGCAGACGGGCAAATCGGGGCGGTGCGACGTTTTTCATAACGCTCGATCGTACCCAGCACCTAAGGCAAATCAAGCATTGGCTTCACATTCAGCGGTTGCGGGGCTAGATTCGAGTCATGTCACTGCCGCCAGCAACGGATAACCGGCGCGCGACGCGACCCGCTTGGCTGCGTCTGCCGCTCGGTAAGTCCTTGATTACAGCTGAAACCGAGGTGCTCACGCACGCTCTGGACGGCGTCTTTGGCGAGCACCTGCTTCAGGTGGGTCGCTGGGGCGATGAGGCCGGTTTTACGCCGCTGGCCCGGACCCAGGTGGCCACACGGGTTTATGGACCGGGCGAGGGCGGCGACGTTACGGCCGACTTCACGCGTCTGCCGTTCGACTCTGACAGCGTCGATGCGGTGCTGTTGCCACACACGCTCGATCTCACAGCCAACCCGCACGACCTGCTCCGCGAATCGCACCGCGTGCTCAGAAGCGAGGGCAGGCTGCTGCTCGTGGGCTTCAAACCGTTCGGCCTCTGGGGTGTTCGCCGCCTGTGGTCGCGCGGCCGCTTCCCCCCGGGCACCCAGAACGCATTGGGTGACCGCAAGCTGCGCGACTGGCTGCGCCTGCTGGATTTACGGGTCTACGACCACCAGCGCTTCTTTTTCCGGCTGCCGTTCACGGGCATGGGACATCCGCCGTCGCCTGAGTGGGAGCAGCGGGGTAAGCGCTGGTGGCCCGAATTGGCGGCCTGCTACCTGCTGCATGCGCGCAAACGGGTTGCCGCGATCACACCCGTGATGCCGAGCTGGCGCAAACGGGCGCGGGTTGTGAGCGGGGTGCCCGAGCCCAGCCTGCGCAATGTCGTGGAGTTGCGCCCCGCAACCGACGATATCAACGACCCCGAACCCTCCTGACCTTGAACGCCGCCTCCTGCGGCGACACAATCGCGGGACACGTTCGGGGGCCGGATTGCTTTGGGGACAGTCACCATTTACACAGACGGCGCCTGTCGCGGTAACCCGGGGCCGGGCGGCTGGGGCGTTGTGCTCGAGGCTGGCAAACATCGCAAGACACTGTGCGGTGGCGAAGCCGAAACCACGAATAACCGTATGGAACTCATGGCGGCGATCGAGGCGTTGTCGGCGCTCAAGCGCCGGTCGGCGGTGGCGCTCTACACGGATTCGGTCTACGTGCGCGACGGTATCACCCGCTGGCTGCCCGCCTGGAAAGCGCGTGGCTGGCAAACAGCGGCGAAAAAGCCCGTAAAGAATCAGGACCTTTGGCAACGGCTCGATACGGTGGCGTCGGGGCACGACGTCGAATGGCACTGGGTCAAGGGCCACGCGGGTCATCCCGGCAATGAAGCTGCCGACGCGCTGGCCAACCAGGGCCTCGAAGAAGCACTGGCGCGCGACGCATGAGCCTGCCACGACTCATTGTTCTCGACACCGAGACCACGGGTCTCGACCCGGCGGATGATCACCGCATCATCGAGATCGGCTGTGTCGAGATCGTCAACCGACGGCTGACGGGCCGAACCTGGCACCGCTACCTGAACCCGGATCGACGCATCGACGACGGCGCCATTGCCGTTCACGGCATCCGCAACGAGGATCTCGCCGACCAGCCGCGATTCCCGGACATCGCCGACGAGTTCCTTGAGTTCATCCTTGGCGCTGAGCTCGTGATCCACAATGCGCCGTTCGACGTCGGCTTCCTGGAGCACGAGCTCAAGCGCATGCAGCACAAGCGCCGCAGGCTCGACGCCCTGTGCGCCATTTCGGACAGCCTCAAGATGGCGCGTGAGTTGCACCCGGGGCAGCGCGCGAGTCTCGACGCGCTCTGTCGTCGCTACCAGGTCGACAACTCTTCCCGCGAGTTGCATGGCGCGCTGCTGGATGCGCGGCTGCTGGCCGACGTGTATTTGCTGATGACGGGCGGGCAGGACAGCCTGTTGCTTGACGAGGCTGCCCAGGAGGCTGAATCCGACAACGGTGCCTCGCCGCATGCGCCGCTGCCCGACGTGGTGGTGCCCACGGCCCAGGCCAGCGCGGACGAGTTGGCGCGCCACGAGGCGCTGTTGCAGCGGATCGAATCCGAAAGCGGGGCAGAGGCCGTTTGGCGCCGCATGGCTGCTGCACAGCCCACAGGCTAGGACGCCAAAACCGCTAAAATCCTGCGTCGAACGGCCGCTTACCGTACACTTGCGGCACTTTTTTTGGGGCGCCTTCCGGCGCTCATGCGGCTCCGATACACAAGCGAAGGACTTCCCGGTCATGGCGAACACGTTTGCGCACGCGCTCGGCACCAACTTTCTGGGCAACTCGCCCGATTGGTACAAGAAGACGATCATTGCCTTCCTGGTGGTGAACCCGATCCTGTTCTACACCATTGACCCGTTTATCGTGGGCTGGCTGCTGATTGGTGAGTTCATCTTCACCTTGGCCATGGCGCTCAAGTGTTACCCGTTGCAGCCTGGTGGCTTGCTGGCGCTCGAAGCACTGCTCATCGGTATGACGTCACCGGAGCTCGTCTACCACGAGGTTGAAAACAACCTACCGGTCGTGCTGCTCCTGATCTTCATGGTCGCGGGCATCTATTTCATGAAGGGCATGTTGCTCTGCGTGTTCACCAAGAGCCTGCTGAACGTGCGATCGAAGAGGCTGCTCTCGTTGCTGTTCTCGTTCACGGCGGCAGTCCTGAGCGCCTTCCTCGACGCGTTGACCGTGACGGCGGTCATTATCGCGGTGGCGGTGGGCTTCTTTGGCGTCTACCACAAGATCGTGTCCTCGGGCGGCGACGATCACGTCTACGACCAGAACAGCGATGGCAGCGTTGCTGAGGAACGTCGTGCCGATCTCGAGCAGTTCCGGGCATTCCTGCGCAGCCTGATGATGCATGGCGCTATCGGTACAGCCTTGGGTGGTGTCACCACGCTTGTGGGTGAGCCGCAAAACCTGCTGCTTGCCGAGATTGCGGAATGGGAGTTCATGGAGTTCTTCGTTCGCGTCGCGCCCGTCTCAAAGCCGGTGCTGGTGGTTGGACAGATTACCTGCGCGATCACTGAGAAACTGGGCATATTTGGCTACGGCGCGACGCTGCCTCAAAGCGTGAGAGAGGTGTTGTCGGACTATGATCAAAAGAACGCCGAAAAGCGGACACGGCGGGATAATGCGAAGCTCGTTGTTCAGGGCGTCGTAGCGATTCTGCTTGTGATTGCCCTTGGCACGCACTCGGCGCAGCCCGGCATCATCGGCCTGGGTGTCATTGTCCTCGCCACGGCCTTCAACGGCATCACTGATGAGCATTCGATTGGACCGGCCTTCGAGGAGGCGCTGCCGTTCACTGCGCTGTTGGTGGTCTTTTTCGCCATTGTTGCGGTTATCGAGTCGCAACACCTGTTCCAGCCGGTGACCGATTGGTTACTGACCTATCAGGGCAAGGAACAGGCGGTTCTGTTCTATGCAGCGAATGGCATCCTGTCGATGATCAGTGACAACGTGTTTGTTGCCACCGTCTACGCCAACCAGGTTCAGGATGCGTTGGCACAGGGCATCATCACGCGTGAGCAGTTCGACATGCTCATCGTGTCGATCAACACGGGCACCAACATCCCGAGTGTGGCTACGCCCAACGGCCAGGCGGCCTTCCTGTTCCTTCTGACCTCGGCACTGGCGCCGCTCATTCGCTTGTCTTACGGCCGGATGGTCATCATGGCCCTGCCGTACACGATCACAATGAGCATCGCGGGCCTGCTCGCCGTCATCTACTTGTTGTAAGCTTGCCGCCGGCGGTCGGCGCCTGCGCCGGCCGTCGCCGCATCCACTACAACGAGTAGCCGGGGACATTGTGCTGACACTGGATCAGGTACGCATCGGCGTCATCGGGCTGGGCTATGTGGGCCTGCCGCTGGCCGTGGAATTTGGTCGCAAGTACCCGACCGTGGGCTACGACCTCAACGTGGCGCGCGTGAACGAGCTGCGTGAAGGCCACGACGCCACGCTCGAGGTGGAGCCCGAGCTGCTGGCCGAGGCGCGCCACCTCGAGTACAGCGCAGACCCCGCCGATCTCAATGACTGCAACGTCTACATCGTCACGGTGCCAACGCCCGTGGGGACGGATAAGCGCCCGCTGCTCAACCCGCTGCGTTCGGCCAGCGACCTGCTGGGCCGCGTCGTGTCACGCGGCGATATCGTCATTTTTGAGTCGACGGTGTACCCGGGCGCCACAGAAGAGGTGTGTATCCCGCTCATCGAGGCGGGCTCGGGTCTTACACTTAATGAAGACTTCTTCGCAGGCTACAGCCCCGAACGTATCAACCCGGGTGACAAGCAACATCGTCTGCCCAACATCCTGAAAGTGACCTCGGGCTCAACGCCCGAAGCCGCCGATCTGATCGACGCGCTCTATGCGAGCATCATCACGGCGGGCACCTTCAAGGCACGCTCGATCCGTGTCGCCGAAGCGGCCAAGGTGATCGAGAACACGCAACGCGATGTGAACATTGCGCTCGTCAATGAGCTCGCGATGATTTTCGATCGCGTGGGCATCGACACAGAAGCGGTGCTTGAGGCGGCCGGCACGAAATGGAATTTCCTGCCGTTTCGGCCGGGCCTCGTCGGCGGGCACTGCATCGGCGTGGACCCGTATTACCTGACGCACAAAGCCGTTGAGCTCGGTTACCACCCCGAGATGATCCTTGCCGGGCGGCGCATCAATGACAACATGTCGCTCTACGTGGCGAGCCAGATCGTCAAGCTGCTGATTGGTCACGGCCGCCAGGTCAAGGACGCCCGTGTCCTCGTGCTGGGGTTGACCTTCAAAGAGGACTGCCCCGACATCCGTAACACCAAGGTTGTCGATCTTATCGGCGAGCTGGCCGGATACGGTTGCACGATCGATGTGCATGACCCCTGGGTCGATGGTGATGAGGCTGAACGCGAATACGGGATCGCCCTCACAGACACGCCGGAGCAGGGCGCCTACGATGCCGTTGTCGTCGCGGTGGCGCACCGCCAGTTCCGCGACCTGGGCGCACCAGGCGTACGTGCGTTCTGCGCGCCGGGCGGCGTGATCTACGACATTAAGTATCTGCTGCCGGAGTCGGACTCCGACGAACGTCTCTGACGCGCGGCAGCACACGGGATTTCAGATGAAGGTTCTCGTCACCGGCGCAGCTGGCTTCATTGGGTTCTTCACGAGCAAGTACCTGCTTGACCGTGGCGATACCGTGGTGGGGCTTGACGTCGTCAACGACTACTACGACCCCTCACTCAAAGAGGCGCGCCTGGAGCTCATCGCGTCGCACCCCAACTTCCGCTTCGTGCGCATGGCACTCGAGGACCGCGCGGGCGTCGAGAAGCTGTTTGCTGACGAGCAGTTCGATCGGGTCGTGCACCTGGCGGCGCAGGCGGGCGTTCGTTACTCGATCGAGAACCCGCACGCCTACATCGACAGCAACATCGTTGGCACGATGAACATCCTCGAGGGCTGTCGTCACCACGAGGTTGAGCACCTCGTGTACGCGTCGTCATCGAGCGTGTACGGCGCGAATACCTCGATGCCGTTTTCGATCCACGACAATGTGGACCATCCGCTCGCACTCTACGGCGCGACCAAGAAAGCCAACGAGCTCATGGCGCACACGTATTCGAACCTGTACGGACTGCCGACCACGGGGCTTCGCTTCTTCACCGTCTACGGTCCCTGGGGCCGGCCTGACATGGCGCTGTTCCTGTTCACCCGCAACATCATCGAAGGCAAACCCATCGATGTGTTCAATTACGGCAAGCACCGCCGCGACTTCACCTACGTTGAAGATATCGTCGAGGGTGTGGTGCGCACCATGGACAATGTGGCCGCCCCGAATCCCGACTGGGACCCGATGAACCCGGATCCGGGCACGAGCTTGGCGCCCTACCGGATCTACAACATCGGCAACAACCAGCCCGTGGAGTTGCTGCGCTACATCAGCGTCATCGAAGACTGCGTCGGCAAGAAGGCCGAGATGAACCTGCTGCCGCTGCAGCCCGGTGATGTGCCCGACACCTACGCCGATGTCGACGATCTGGTCGCCGATGTCGACTACAAGCCGTCTACGCCCATTGAGACGGGTGTTGCGCGCTTCGTCGACTGGTTCCAGGACTTCTACGAATACGACTGAGCGCGTGCGCTGCGCCGTGCTGCGCGGCTAGAATGCCGCCATGCACAAACTGACTGCTCGCTACCCCACCGACCTGCCGTCCTGGCGCAAGCTGCGTGAGCACCTGCGTGAACGCATGGCAGAGACCGACATCGCCACGCTGTTCCGCAAGGACTCAGGTCGACACGAACGTTTTTCCCTGCGCGACGGCGACCTGCTGCTGGACTTCTCGCGCAACCGCATCGCGCCCAGAACGCTGCAGCTGCTGCTGTCGCTGGCCCGCGAGGCCGGTGTTGCTGGCGCGCGCGACGCCATGTTCGTCGGCGAACCCATCAATGTCACTGAGGGGCGGGCCGTACTGCACGCCGCACTGCGGGGCGGCCGACGTGGTGGTTTCCATGCAGACGGCGAGGGCGTCTCGAAAGCGGTTGCCGACGTACTCGATGCGATGCTCGATTTTGTCGACGCCGTGCATGCGGGCGGCGTTCGCGGCAGCACGGGCAAGCGCTTCACGGACGTGATCAACGTCGGCATCGGCGGTTCCGACCTCGGCATCGTCATGGCTTGCAAGGGCCTGGCGCATGTCGCCACGGGGCTCGAGGTGCACGGCGTGTCCAACGTCGATGGCACCCAGTTCGCTGACCTGGCAAAGCGTCTTGATCCGGCCACGACGCTCGTGGTCGTGTGTTCGAAGACGTTCACGACGCTCGAGACGATGAGCAATGCACAGCTGGCGCGTGAGTGGATCGCTGTGGCACTCGGCGATGCGGCTGTGGGCGATCATTTCGCGGCAGCGTCGACGAACCACGAAGCGATGGATGCCTTCGGTATCCACAGGCACCGCCGCTTTGGTTTTTGGGACTGGGTCGGTGGTCGCTACTCGCTCTGGTCGGCCGTGGGTCTGTCGATCGCGCTCGGGATTGGCAAAGAGAACTTCCGCGAGTTGCTCGCGGGCGGCCGCGCCATGGATCGGCATTTCGCCGAGACCCCGCTGGCCGGCAACCTGCCTGTGGTTCTTGCGCTGCTCGCAGTCTGGAACAACAATTTCCTGGGCGCCGAGAGCCAGGCGATCCTGCCCTACGACAATCGGCTCGAGCGTTTTCCCGCCTACCTGCAGCAGCTGCAGATGGAGTCCAACGGCAAATCTGTGCGCCGGGACGGGCGGCCGGTTCGCTGTAAGACGGGCATGGTGATTTGGGGCGAGCCGGGTTCCAATGCGCAGCACTCGTTTTACCAGCTGCTGCACCAGGGCACCCGGCAGGTACCCTGCGACTTCCTGCTGCCCGTGCAACCCTCGGGATCAGGGCAGGCGCAACAGGATCTGGCGATCGCCAACTGCCTGGCCCAGGCCGATGCGCTGGCGTTTGGCTACTCGGAGGACGATGCGCACGAGGAACTGACGGCGCGCGGCCTCGAGGCCGCCGACATTGCGCGACTCGCACCCCACAAGGTGCACGCGGGCAATGTCTCGAGCAACGTCCTGCTCCTGAAGGCGCTCACCGCCCGGACGCTGGGCCAACTCGTCGCACTCTATGAACACAAGGTGTTCGTGGAGGGGGTGATCTGGGGCATCAACTCGTTCGACCAGTGGGGCGTGGAGCTTGGCAAGAAGATGGCCTCGGCGCTGGCGCCCGCAGTGGCTGATCCCGCCCTGGCGGCCTCAGGCAATCCGGCCACCCATGCGCTGCTGACCCAGGCGGCGCGCTGGCGGCGCGCCCCGTAGCCGATGCGATTATTTGTCTAGGCTTAGTGCAGGTAGAGTGGCCTGTGTTTCCCGTGATACCTTCGAAATATCAATCGAATGCGCCAACCTATCGCGCAGATTAAGTCGAATTTAGGGAGCTTAGAGAATGAGACGATTTACCGTAGCCATCGGGCTGTTATTGACGTGCGCCGGCGCCATCGCAAAGCCGTCTGTTGAAGACCTCGTGTCGCTCTCCAATTTCTCCGCGGTAGCGCTGTCGCCCGAGGCCACGCACATTGCTGCGGCCACGCGTATCAATGGCGAATCGCAGATGATCGTCATGAACATCGAGGACGCCAAGAAGCCTCGTGTCACCTATCAGATGACGCCGATCAATGGCGAGTCTGTCGTGGGTATTCGGTGGATGAGCGAAGAGCGCATTCTGTTCTCGACCGAGGACAGGCTGGGTACATTGGCGCGTCCTATTGGAACGGGCCGTATCTACGCTATCAACCGCGATGGCAAGAAGGGTGCGCTCGTCATGGGACCCACGACGGGCGCATCCGTGTTCTCGTTGGGCTCGATTGTCGATTTCATGCCTGAAGACGCCCGTCAGATTAAGGCGATCACGAGCTCGATTCGCGGCGATCGCGCGGCCCAGCTCGAAGTCATTAATACCTTTACCGGCAAGCACAACATCATTGATACCGGGCCGTTTGGTACGGGATCTGTGAGCCCAGATGCAGATGGCAATCTACGGTTTGCGTCTTACCTCGATACCAAGACGAACCAGCCCGTATACGCCTTCCGACCTACTGCCGATAGCGAGTGGGTTGAAATGGATAACCCGTTCCAAGGCTTTTTCCGCCCGCTCGAGATCTCGCGGGATGGCACCACTGCACTGGTGTCGACGAACGAGCAGGGAAAATTTGGTGTGCTCCGCATGGACATGCGGACCATGGAATTTGAACGAGTGCTGTCGCATGACAAGGTACCTGCAAACAGTTTCCTGAGAAGCCGTGATGGCGAGAAGATTCTGGGGGCTGAATTCCTGCCGGGCCTGCCCGAGATCCAGTACATCGAAGATACGTCCAACGAGTACATCGATGATTTGCGAATCTGGAAACGTCTGCACGCGTCGTTTCCCGACCGCCACGTGCGGATCGTCGACCGCAGCTGGGATGGCAAGACGCTGTTGCTGGGTACGTACAGTGATCGTCAGCCGATCCGCTACTACCTGCTCGATTCCGAGGTGTTCACGGCGCGGTACCTGTTCGAGTCCAAGCCAGAGATCGACCCCAAAGAAATGTCTGTTCGCGAGTCCCACTGGATAGAGGCCCGTGATGGCACCCCGTTCCAGCTCTACGTCACTCGCCCGAAAGACCTGCCGCAGGATCGGCCGCTGCCAACGGTTATGGTCATTCATGGTGGCCCGCACGGTCCCCGCGACGAGTGGTCGTTTGACCCAGAAGCGCAGTTGCTCGCCAGCCGGGGCTACGTCGTGATCCAGCCGAATTACCGGGGCTCAGGTGGATTTGGCTACCAGTTCGAACGATCTGGCTATCGAAAGTGGGGGCTCGAAATGCAGGACGATGTCACCGACGCCACCTTGTGGGCCATCGAACAGGGCATCGCCGACCCCTTTAAGACCTGCATCTACGGGGGCAGTTACGGCGGCTATGCCACCTTGTCGGGGATCACCAAAGAGCCCAGTTTGTATGCCTGCGCGTTCGCGTTTGTCGGTGTCTACGACCTTGAGATGTTCTTGGTTCGTGGCGACATTCCGGATAGCGAGTTTGGCCGTACGTATCTCACTCAAGCGATTGGTCGTGACAAAGAAGATCTGAAGGCGCGCTCACCTGCAAATCACGTCGACAAGATCATCACTCCGCTGTATATCGCCCACGGAAAAGCAGACAAGCGCGTGCCGGTGCAGCAGTTTTACAACCTGCGTAAGAAGCTGGATGAGGCGGAAATCCCGTACGAACAGTTGCTCGTAGAACGGGAAGGCCATGGCTTTTACGCCACCGAAAACCGAGTGCGCTACTACAATGAGCTCCTGGACTTTCTGGAACGGCATATCGGGCCCAATGCGCCCGGCAAGGGCCAGGCGGTCGCTTCCGCGCCCGAATAGTCCGCAGAGGTCAGTGTCACTGCAGTGACCCCGATGCGCGGCCGTGAAATCGGTCTGCAACCGATGCACAATGCGCAGGTGAAATGCGAGGGGACATCATGAGCACACTGGCGGGCAAGACGCTCTTTATCTCGGGCGCAAGCCGCGGCATCGGCTTGGCCATTGCGCTGCGGGCGGCACAGGATGGGGCCAACGTTGCCATCGCGGCTAAGACGGCCGAGCCGCATCCGAAACTGCCGGGCACGATTTACACGGCTGCCGAGGAGATCGAGGCTGCGGGCGGCAAGGCGCTACCGCTCATTTGCGACATTCGCGACGAGGCGGCCGTCGAGGCTGCTGTGGCGGCGACCGTCGAGCGGTTCGGTGGCATCGACATCTGCATCAACAATGCCTCGGCCATCATGCTGACGAGCACGTTGCACACACCCATGAAACGCTACGACCTCATGCACCAGGTCAATACGCGTGGGACGTTCCTCGTGTCCAAGACCTGTTTGCCGCACCTGCTCGAGGCGGACAATCCGCACATCCTTAACCTGTCGCCGCCGCTCAACATGGAAGAGAAGTGGTTCGCGCCGCACGTGGCCTACACCATGGCAAAGTTCGGCATGAGCCTATGCGTGCTGGGCATGGCAGGTGAGTTTCGCGACCGTGGCGTTGCCGTCAATGCACTCTGGCCGCGCACGGCCATCGCCACATCAGCCGTCAAGAACCTGCTGGGTGGTGACGCGCTCGTCGAGCGTTCGCTTAAGCCCGAGGTCATGGCCGATGCCGCACACGTGATCCTGACGCGCCCCTCGCGCGAGTTCACGGGCAACTTCTGTATCGACGATGAGGTCCTCGAGAGCGTCGGTATCACAGACCTCTCCGAGTACCAGGTGAATCCTGGCGTCGAGCCGGCGCCGGACTTTTTCGTCGAACCGAAGGCACGCTGATGGGCACGCGCCAAGAGCAGAACTCGGGCACCCGCGCGGTGCGCGAGGCGCATCGTATCGATGAAGCGCGGCTTCTCGAATACCTGTCCGACACGGTCGAGGGCTTTACAGGGCCGCTCGAGGTCACGCAGTTCAAAGGCGGGCAGTCCAACCCCACCTACAAGCTCACAGCGGCGTCTGGCAGCTACGTGCTGCGTCGCAAGCCGCCGGGCAAGCTGCTGCCCTCGGCGCATGCCGTTGACCGCGAGTTTCGTGTCATCAGTGCGCTCTACGGTGCTGACTTTCCGGTACCGCGTCCCCACGTGTTGTGCGCCGACGACAGCATCATCGGCACGATGTTTTACGTCATGGATTTCGTCGAGGGTCGCATCTTCTGGGAGCCCGATCTGCCGGACTGCGCCCCCGAAGAGCGCGGTGCGATTTACAACGCGATGAACGAGACCATCGCGCGCTTGCATACGATCGATTACGCCGCGCTGGGCATCGAAGACTTCGGAAAGCCGGGCAACTACTTTGCTCGGCAGATCTCGCGTTGGTCGAAGCAGTATGTTGCCTCGGAGACTATCGATGTGCCGGCCATGCATCGGCTCATGGCGTGGCTGCCGGATAACATTCCGGATGAAGCGTCGACGGGCATCGTTCACGGTGACTATCGGCTCGACAACATGATCATTGCGCCCGCGGAAGCCCGCGTCAGCGCCATTCTCGACTGGGAGCTGTCGACGATCGGCCATCCGCTCGCCGACTTCACCTACCACCTCATGGCCTGGCAGATGCCCGACATCGGTATCGGCTCAAGCGGCCTCGCGGGCAAAGACCTGGATGCGCTGGGCATTCCCGACGAGGCAACCTACGTGGCGCGTTACTGCGAGCACACGGGTCGCGACGGTATTGAGAATCGCGACTTCTACTCGGCTTACAACTTCTTCCGCATTGCGGCGATCCTGCAAGGCATCGCAGGCCGCGTTCGGGACGGTACCGCTGCCAGTGCGCATGCGGAGGCGGCGGTGAAAGCCGTGACGCCGCTGGGCGACATGGCCTGGGGTTACGCGCAACGCGCCGGCGCGACGGGCTAATGCTCGACGCGGATCGCCTGCGCAGCCTGTCGCGGAACGACCTGCCGTTTCTCTGGCGGACCGAACAGTCGTCTCTGTACGCGCTTAGCGTGGGCCTGGGGCGCGATAGCGCCAATACCATGGCGCGTGATTACGTCATCCCCTCGGCCGCGCAGCGCGCCATCCCGACCATGGCGACGGTCATGAGCGTTAATGTGTTCGAGCAGGATTACGGTTGGGACTACACGCAGATGTTGCACGGCGAGCAACGGCTCAAGCTGCACCGGCCGCTGCGACCCGCAGCCGACATGCTGGCTGATTTCCGCATTGAGGCCGTGCACGACAAGGGCGCCAATCGGCCCGCGATCATCGTCACGCGCACCGACGTACGCCAGGCGGCCGACAACATTCCCCTGTTCACGTCGTCGTCGACGCTCGTTGCGCGCGCTGACGGCGGCTTCGACGGTCCTCGCGATGCCCTGCCGCAGCCCGTTGCAACGCCCGATAGACCGCCGGACCTTCGCCACGACGCGGAGACACGTCCCGAGCAGGCACTGCTCTACCGATTCAATGGTGACCACAATCCGCTTCACGTCGACCCGCAGGCGGCGCGCGCCGCCGGGTTCCACAAACCCATCCTGCATGGCTTGTGCACGTATGGCTTCGCCTGCAACGCGATTCTCGAGACGATATGCGACTACGACAGCACGCTGATCGGTGAGATCAACGCGCGCTTCTCAGCGCCCGTATACCCCGGCGACACGATCACGACGGAGATGTGGCAGTCAGCAGACCGCGTTGCCTTCCGCTGCCGGGTTGCGGCACGCGACGACGTGGTGGTGCTCGACAACGGCCACTGCAGGTTGCTCGTGTGATGCCCCGAACTGTCTTTGCGACCGCGCTGTGCGCGTTGTTGATCGGCCCGGCAGCATTGGCCGCCGCAGTCGACGCTGAGCGCGCCGCCGAACCCGCGCCCGGCGACTGGCCCGCACATGGACGTAGCTACGCCGAACAGCGCCACAGCCCGCTCGACGCCGTGAATCGCGACACGGTGGAACGACTGGGGCTGGCCTGGTCATTCGAATTGCCCACGCGTCGCGGCCAGGAGGCCACGCCCATCGTGGTGGACGGCGTTCTTTACGTCACGGGCTCGTGGAGCATGGTGTTTGCGCTCGACGCCGCAACGGGCGCGCTCAAATGGCAGTACGACCCGGGCGTGCCCCGGCGCACGGGCAGCAAGGCCTGCTGTGACGCCGTGAACCGCGGCGTCGCCGTGTGGCAAGGCCAGGTGTTCGTCGGCACGCTCGACGGCCGTCTTGTGGCGCTGGATGCCGCGGACGGCAGCGTCAACTGGTCACAGCAGACGGTCCCGACGGATCAGGCCTATACGATCACGGGCGCACCTCGCGTCGTGAAAGACCGCGTGATCATCGGCAACGGCGGCGGCGAGTACGGTGTGCGCGGCTACGTATCGGCGTACGACGTTGCGACGGGCGATCTGGCGTGGCGCTTCCACACCGTGCCGGGCAACCCCGACGCAGGCTTCGAATCCGATGCCATGGCGCGCGCTGCCAACACGTGGTCCGGCGAATGGTGGCGTCTGGGTGGCGGCGGCACGGTCTGGGATTCGATGGCCTACGATCCGGAGCTCGACCTCCTGTACGTCGGCGTCGGCAACGGCAGCCCCTGGCAACGCGAGATGCGCAGCCCGGGCGGTGGCGACAACCTGTTCCTGTCGTCGATCGTCGCACTGCGTCCGGATACCGGCGCCTACGTCTGGCACTACCAGACGACACCCGCCGACACCTGGGACTACACGGCCACGCAACACATGATCCTCGCCGACCTCGAGATCGAGGGGCGCACCCGCAAGGTCATCATGCAGGCGCCCAAGAACGGCTTTTTCTACGTGCTGGACCGGGAGACGGGTGCCTTCATCTCAGCGGAGCCCTTCGTCAACGTCACCTGGGCGAGCCACGTCGACCCTGAAACGGGTCGTCCCGTCGAGGCGGAACCCGTCTACGTGGATGGCCAGCCCGTCCCGACGGCACCGTCGCCGCTTGGCGCGCACAACTGGATGCCCATGGCATGGAACCCCGACGCAGGGCTCGTCTACATCCCGGCCATGGACGCGCCGTTCACGCACGCCAGTGCGGCCGCCGACCCGGACCTCGACGATCCGCTCTGGCGCACAGGCACGGACTTCGCGGCAGCGGCCACGCCGTTGTTTATCGCCCCGGCTGTTGAGGAAGCGCTCGCAGAAACGCTCGTGAGTGCGCACCTGCTGGCCTGGGACCCGGTGGCGCAGAAAGCGGCCTGGCGCGTGCAGCACGCGCACCCCTGGAACGGGGGCGTGTTGTCGACGGCCGGCGGGCTCGTGTTTCAGGGCGACGCCACAGGCCATTTCTCGGCCTACGACGCCAATTCGGGTCGGCTCATGTGGCAGCGCCCGGCCAATACGGGCGTTGTCGCCGCACCCATGACCTACGCCATCGACGGGCGGCAGTTCGTGGCTGTTCTCGCGGGTTGGGGTGGTTCCATGGCGCTGAACGGTGGCCGGCTCAATGACACCGTCAAGGGCGGGGCCAACGGCCGTTTGCTCGTCTACGCACTCGACGAGGCGGGTGAGCCACCGCCGGGTGTTGTGATGGCCGAGATGCCGCAGCCGCCGCGCAACACGGCACTCGACGACGACATCCGCGCGGGCTTTGGTCACTACGCACGCAGCTGCTCGGTCTGTCACGGCATGAACGTGGCCGGCGGCGGCGTGATCCCCGACCTGCGTTATCTGTCACGCGAGAAGCACGCAATCTTCGATCGCATCGTTTACGACGGTGTGCTCACGGAGGCTGGGATGCCCGGATTTTCGCACCGGTTGACGCCCGAGCAGGTCGAGCAGATTCGCGCCTACGTCATCTACGAAGCCAATCGCGAATGGCGACGTCGTGACGATTCGGGTTGGTGGCGTGCCGTCAAGAACACGGCGTCGCGCGCTACGGCCTGGGCGTTGCTTCAGCTGCAGTAGCGATCAGTCGGACAGGCGCTGCGCGACGATCGTGAATCGCAGCGTGATGCCGTCGGCAACGCGAATCGCACCACCCGCCGCGGAGTAGGGCTCAAGACCGAGCTGCGTGTGCGTGAGCGTGACTTCGCCGCGTGCTGTGACGACGCGTGCTTCGCGCACGATTTCGACGGGCATCGTCACCAGCGCGGTACTGCCCGCAACCTCGAGTTCACAATCGATGGTCTGTGTGGCTGCGGCATAGTCTCCGCAGGTAGCGCGGATGAATGGATAGTCGCCGGCGCGCAGTAGCGAATCGCCGAGCATATTGTCGCGCGTGGCGGCAATGTCGTCCTCGGGTACGGGCTCTGCGAATCCCTCACCTTCTTCGGCGCGCGCGTCGGCGTCATCGACGGCGAGCCCGTTGGCAGGCACCACGATGCGCACGAGCGCCTCGCCGACGTCATCGGTCAGCCATGCAGTACCCGTGAGGGCGGTGGTCGTGATGACGTGGTTGTGGCCAAGTCGGGCCATAGGGCCTTCGCGGAAGGTGAGCAGGCGGATCTGGCTGCTGGCGCTAACGACCGTGAAACGCACAGCGTCGGCGGCGGGCTCGCGAGTACGCAGCGTGACCTCGGGCGCGACCTCGGTGGCCGTCACGGGTGGCGCGGTAGACTCACCGACGGCGGCGCAGCCCGCCAGGAGGGCGAGCGTGCTAAGCGCTGCGAGTCCGCAAAAATGCCTGGGCATAAACCATGTCCTGAATGCCGCAATCTGCGGCAACGCCTTGGGTCCCCTGGCCGTATACTACGTCAGCCACAACGAAGGAGGTAAGGCCCATGAACGATCGCGTGCGCATTGATGTCCACGAGCACGTCGCCACAGTCACGCTAGACCGTGCGGACAAGATGAATGCCATGGATCCCGCGATGTTCCAGGCGCTGCCCGAGGCCGCCGCGGCCGTGGCCGCGCGTGGCGATGTCCGGGCTGTTGTGTTGACGGGGTCTGGCGGCAACTTCTCAGCGGGCATCGATATCGCCGGCTTCGGCGGGCAGGACATCGCCGGCCGGTTTGCCGTTGAGGCCTTTGCGCTGTGTGGCGATACGCCCGCCAACCGCTATCAGCACCCAACGTGGTGCTGGTATGCGCTGCCCATGCCGGTCATCGCCGCGATCGAAGGCGTCTGTTTTGGTGCCGGGGTCCAGGTGGCTTCGGGTGCTGACGTCCGAATCGCGGCGCCAGACGCGAAGCTCTCCATCATGGAAATCAAGTGGGGGCTGGTACCCGACATGGCGATGACGGCCACGCTACGCGGCGTCATGCCGCTCGACCGGCTCAAGATGCTCGCCTACACGGGGCAGGTCGTTGATGGCGCACAGGCGGCTGAGCTTGGTCTGGTGACGCAGGCCGTGCCCGATCCGCTGGCGGCCGCGCAGACCCTGGCTGCGGCAATCGCGGGTCGGTCGCCCGACGCGATCCGGGCCACCAAGCACCTCTGCAACGAAGCCTTCGAGAGTGATCGCGAGGAGGCGCTTCGTCTCGAGGCCGCGGCCCAGCTCAGCGTCATGGGCACGCCCAATCAGCTTGAGGCTGCGATGGCCAACCTGCAGAAGCGCGCACCCGACTTCAAGGACCCGGACGCAGCGGCATCCGACGCGGCGGCCTAGCGTTCGACGCGTTTTTCGCTCTGCCAGAGCCGGACCACCCAGAGCGCGAACACGCTGACGTCCTTGCGAGAGCGAAACAGCGGCGACGCCGAATTGGCCGCGCCGTCCAGGCTCGACACGCGCAGTCCGATGGCCGCGAACGTCTTGTCTGTCTGCTTCTGCAAGGTGAATCCCAACGTGCTTTGCAGGTAGCCACCACGCGCGTCGAAGCTGACGCGTGAGGGCGTCGCAAACTCGGACGTCACGCTGTAGAAGTAGTCGTGCAACTTGCGACTGGCCATGCTCGTTGTGATTGAGGCCGACCATTCGTAGCCGTCGCCGAATTCGCGTTCATATTCCAACTGCGGACTGAAAACGAATCCTCGTGTGTTGATCTTCTGGTCGTCGAGCGAGAATGCAGCGCGAACGGGCAGCTCCAGCTTCAGGCGCCGGTCGGTCACGGCCGGGTCACTCAGGATGATCTCGAGTTCCGGGCCGATCTCGAAAATGAAACCCAGATCCGGCATGCCTTCGCGCGCGCCGACGTCGTCGCTCTCGGCGTCGAACGAGCCGTTGAGACTGAGATCAAGCTCCATGCGCTCGTTCTGGAACAGTCGGCCCGATGCCGCGCTGCCGTCACCTAATCGGAGAAAGTCCCCGCGGTAGACGACTACCGGCAGGGGCAACACGCGGGCCGTCGTTCCGCTGGCAGACGGGTAGTCGGGTGTCACGGCCGCACCGACGCCCGCGCCGAGCTCCCAGAGCGGTAGCCCCGTGTCGTCGCTATCCTGGCTCGGAAAGCTCGCGCTGGTTTGTGCAGCGCCTGGCGCCGCCAGCACGCACAGCGCAGCGGCGGCCCACAAACGTCGGGTCACGGCTTGAGGCCGCGCATCAGGTATTCGGGGAAGGTCCGAACGGCGTCTTTGGCCACGGCCGGGTCGCCGTGAAACCACTTTGGAATCCAGTTGACAGCACCCATGATGGCATTACCGGTCATGCGCACGTCGCAGTCTGTGAGGCTGCCATCGTCGATACCCCGACGCAGAACGGCTTCAAAGTTGCGTGAATGGACCCTCGAGCGGGCAAGAATTTCTTCGCGGTGCTCCGGCGTGAGTGAGGGGATCTCACTCATGATGGCGATGGGTCCCTCGTCGCCGCAGTGTGCGGCTACGTGCAGCTCGAGATAGCGCCGGGCCACGTCGAAACCGGTGCCGCCTTCATCAATCGCCTGGTCCAGCATGCGCTGCCCGATGTCGGCGGCGCGCATGTAGCACTGGTAGACCAGTTCCTGCTTGCCCGCGATGTAGTAGTAGATCGCCGCATCGGTAAGGCCGAGCTGAATGGCGACGTCCTTGAGCGATGTGCCGCTGTAGCCTTTCTCGTTAAAACAGCGCGCCGCGGCGCGGAGCAGACGCTCCCGTTTGTCATCAAATGCGCGTGTCGCGCCCGAATTGGCTGAGGTCATGTCGCGAAATGGCCTGTAAGTCATTGTTTTGACGATAACTCGACGAAAATTTTAATCCGGATTAAAATTAGCGTCACGCACACGGGCCACTGTACCGGCCTGCGGCTCTGACCGCGACCGCCCCTGGCCCACAATTGCACACCGCAAGGAGGGCGCCCATGAGTGTTGCAACCCGGGAAATGACGGGTACGGAAGCGGCCGACCGCGAGCCGCCCCTGCGATTTGTCACCGCCGCCTCACTGTTCGACGGCCATGATGCCGCGATCAACATCATGCGCCGGCTGATCCAGTCGAAAGGCGCCGAGGTGATTCACCTTGGTCACAACCGCAGCGTGGCCGACGTCGTTCGCGCCGCTATTCAGGAAGACGCCGATGGCATCGCCATCAGTTCCTACCAGGGCGGCCACACGGAGTACTTCCGCTACATGGTGGACATGCTGCGCGACGCTGACGCGGAACACATTCGCGTATTCGGCGGCGGTGGCGGCACGATTACACCAGAGGAAATCCGCGAGCTCATGGCCTATGGGGTCGAGCGAATTTACCACCCCAACGACGGCATGAAGCTCGGCCTCGACGCCATGATTGAGGATCTGATCACCCGCACCACGGAAGCACGCGCGGCTCGTGCGACGGCGCTCCCTGAAGGTCAGCCCAAGGCCGGCGACGCGTCCGGCATTGCCGCCATGCTCTCGGCACTCGAGCAGCAGCGCTTCGATGACGACACGCTGGCGCGCCTGCGCCGTGAATGGGCCATGGCCCGTGCGGTGCCCGTCATCGGTATCACGGGCACGGGCGGCGCCGGCAAGTCGAGCGTCACCGACGAGCTCCTGAACCGGTTCGCGCAGCACTTCCCCGAGCGACGCATTGCCGTTGTGGCCGTCGATCCGACGCGCCGGCGCACGGGCGGCGCGCTGCTAGGTGATCGTATCCGCATGAACACGCTGCGCAATGAACGGCTTTACATGCGTTCCATTGCCACGCGGCGACAGCACCTGGCGACGAGCGACATGCTCGGCGACGCCGTGGCCTTCCTGAAGAGCGCGGGATTTGATCTCGTTATTGTGGAAACGGCCGGCATCGGTCAGAGCGACAGCGAGATCGTCGACCTCGTGGACTTCTCAACCTATGTCATGACCTCGGATTACGGCGCGGCGAGCCAGCTCGAGAAAATCGACATGCTCGACTTCGCCGACCTGGTCGTGCTGAACAAGTACGACCGCCGCGGCGCCGAAGACGCGCTGCGCGACATCCGCAAGCAGTGGCGCCGGAACCGATTGGCGTTCCAGGCCAGCGATGACGAGGTGCCTGTGTACCCGACCATTGCCAGCCAGTTTGCTGACCCGGGCCTGACCTGGATGTTCTCGGAGCTCTGCCGCCACCTGACGGAGAAACTGGCACTCGATGCCGATCGCTGGCGCGTGGACATCGGCGACGTCGAGCGCGAGCCGCGAGCCACGGCGCTGATCCCTGGCGCGCGAATTCGCTACCTGGCTGAGATCAGCGAGCAGGGGCGAGGCATCAACGCCCGCATCGAACGCGAAGCCAATGCTGCGCGCGAGGCGCAGCACCTCTATGGGGCGCTCAAGGCCCTTGAGGACCCGATGCTGCCCGCAGCACTGGAACGCTTCGAGTCGGCAGCGCTGACCGATGACAGCGTCGATCTCTCCACGCGTACCTTGCGTCAGCGCTACAACGAGTCGCTCGGAAACCTCTCGGGTGAAGCGCTGGATCTGCTGACGGGCTGGCCGGCGCGCCGGGCGGGCGTCACCAGCGAGAAATACGAATACAGTGTGCGTGGTAAGACCATCACGGGCGATAACTACCGCGAGACGCTGAGTCACCTCAAGGTGCCCAAGATTGCGGCGCCCAAATTCGAAGACTGGGGTGAGCAGCTCACCTTCCTCATGAAGGAAAACCTTCCGGGCGGCTATCCCTTCACGGGCGGCGTGTATCCCTACCGCCGCACGGGCGAGGACCCGATCCGCATGTTTGCGGGCGAGGGCACACCCGAGCGCACGAACCGTCGCTTCCACTACCTGTCGCAGGGTCACGCCGCGGCACGTCTGTCGACCGCGTTCGACTCGGTCACGCTCTACGGCGAAGACCCGCACGAACGTCCGGACATCTACGGTAAAGTGGGTAACTCGGGCGTGTCGATCGCGACCGTCGATGACATGAAGAAGCTCTACTCGGGCTTCGATCTGTGCGCGCCGACCACGTCGGTGTCGATGACGATCAACGGGCCCGCGCCCATGATCCTCGCGTTCTTCATGAACACGGCCATCGACCAGCAGGTTGAGCAACACCTCGATGAGACGGGCGGCTGGGATGCAGCCCAGCGGAAGATCGACGACTGGTTCGGTGAGCGCGCGCGGCCGTCCTACTCAGGCGATTTGCCCGAAGGTCATGACGGCCTGGGCCTTCGCCTGCTGGGCGTGCCCGGGCACGTGGTCGTTGACGGCGACACGTACGCACGCATCAAGGCGGAAACCCTGAAGACGGTGCGCGGAACAGTCCAGGCAGACATCCTCAAGGAAGACCAGGCGCAGAACACCTGCATTTTCTCGACCGAGTTTGCGATGAAGATGATGGGTGACGTGCAGCAGTATTTCACCGATCACGAGGTGCGCAATTACTACAGCGTCTCGATCTCGGGCTATCACATCGCCGAAGCCGGGGCGAACCCCATCAGTCAGCTCGCCTTTACGCTCTCGAACGGCTTCACGATCGTCGAGTACTACCTGGCGCGCGGGATGAACATTGACGACTTCGCGCCCAACCTGTCGTTCTTCTTCTCGAATGGCATGGACCCCGAGTACTCGGTGATCGGTCGCGTCGCGCGGCGTATCTGGGCACGTGCGATGCGAGAACGTTACGGTGCGAGCAAGCGCAGCCAGATGATGAAGTACCACGTCCAGACGTCGGGCCGCAGCCTGCACGCGCAGGAAATCAGCTTCAACGACATCCGCACCACGCTGCAGGCGCTTTATGCCCTGTTCGATAACTGCAACAGCCTGCACACCAACGCGTTCGACGAGGCTGTCACGACGCCGACAGAACAGTCGGTGCGTCGGGCCGTCGCCATCCAGCTCATCATCAACCGCGAGATGGGGCTCAACTACACGGAAAATCCCTGGCAGGGTTCGTTCATCGTCGACGAGCTCACGGACCTCGTAGAGGAGGCCGTGTACGCTGAGTTCGACCGCATCTCGGAACGCGGCGGTGTGCTGGGTGCCATGGACACCATGTACCAGCGCGGCAAGATCCAGGACGAGAGCCTGTACTACGAAAGCCGCAAGCACGACGGCAGCCTGCCGCTCATCGGTGTGAACACCTTCCTGCCGCCCGAAGGCCAGGAGGACGAGATCCATGAGCTTGAACTGATTCGTTCGACGGACGGCGAGAAGGACGACCAGATCGTCGCCGTGCGCGCGTTCCAGCAGGCCAACGACGATACGGGTCGCGAGGCGCTGGCGCGCTTGCAGGCCGTGGCGCGGGCGCGCGGCAATGTTTTCGAGGCACTCGTCGACACGGTGCAAACCTGCTCGCTGGGTCAGATCTCTGCAGCGCTCTACGAGGTCGGCGGCGAATACCGTCGCAACATGTGAGTGCTGTAACACTGGAGCGCGCCGGCAACGGCGTGCTCACGCTTACCTTGAACCGACCGGAAGCGCTCAACGCGATCACACCCGATATGCTCGAAGCGCTGGCGGATGCGCTGGAGGGTGTAACGCCCGACGATCGGGTCATTGTCCTCACCGGCGCCGGTCGCGCCTTCTCCGCGGGCGTCGATCTCAAAGCGCTGGGCGGGCGCCCGATCCACCAGGGCAAGGTGGGTGACATTCTCGACGTACCTGCGGGTCGAGCACTCGATGCCATGGCGCGAGTGCCGCAGCCCGTGATTGCCAAGGTGAACGGCCACTGCTTCACGGGCGCGCTCGAACTCGCGCTGGGCTGTGACCTCATCTATGTGGCTGACGAGGCCAAGCTTGGTGATACGCACGCCAAATGGGGTGTGCGCCCGACCTGGGGTATGACGCAGCGTCTGCCGCGTCGTGTTCCGATTAACGTCGCACGTGAACTGGCGTTTACGGCACGGAGTTTTACGGCCGGCGAAGCGGCATCGTGGGGGCTCGCGAATGGCCACGCGCCGGCTGCCGAGCTCGACGCGCTGGTCGACGGCGTCATTTCGCGTATCCTCGCCAACAGCGCGGACGTCATCGCAGCCTACAAGGACCTCTGGCGACGCACCGAGAGCCTGCCGCTCGCCGAGGGGTTGGCCGTGGAAGCCGCGCGCGACTATGACATTAGCGATACCAACGACCGACTCGCGGAGTTCATTGCGTGACCCAGGCCCTGACCCCCGGCGACATGGGGATCCCCAACTACAAAGGCACCTATCTCGATTTTCTCGATTTTCGGATTATCGAGGCGCGCCCGGGCTTCGTGCGCATGCGTATGCCGATCACCCGGACCCATACCAATACGCTCGACATGGCGCATGGCGGGATCATCATGTCAATGCTCGACATTGCCGGGGCGTTTGCCTCGCACGGCGGCGAGCGCGGCGACGAGGTGTCGGTGACCATGACCCAATCGACGCAGTTCATGCGCGCGGTACTGGGCGACACGCTGTACGCCGAGGGCCGGCTGACCCGTCGGGCCGGGCGTACCGCGTTCACGCAATCGACGGTGTACGACCCGAGTCACGGCGATGACCCGGAGTCGCAAATCTGTGCGACGGCGCAGTGCACATTTTTGATGCGGCCGCGCGATCGCAGCCGTCCTGCCAATGGGGAAAGCAATGAGTAATGGTCGGTTTGATCTCACAGGGCGCGTGGCACTGGTCACGGGTGGTGGCTCGGGGCTCGGGCGACAGTTTGCGCTGACGCTGGCCGAGGCGGGCGCCGATGTCGTCGTAACGGGTCGGCGTCGTGCGCCGCTAGACGACACGGCTGCCATGATCAGCGACACCTATGGTCGTCGCTCGGCCATCGTTGAAATGGACGTCACGGACACGGCGTCCGTCGATGCCGGGGTGGCCGCAGCAGCGGAGGCTCTGGGCACGCCGCAGATTGTGATTAACAACGCGGGCATCTCGCGCGAGGCGTTTGCGTTGCAGATGAGCGACGCGGACTACGACGCCGTCATTGAAACGAACCTGAACGGCGTCTATCGCGTGGCGCGCGCCGCGGGTCGGCTCATGGCAGAAGGTGGGCAGGGCGGCAGCATCGTCAACATTGCCTCCATTCTCGGGCGTCGCGTGGCGCCCATGTTGGCGGCTTACTCAGCGGCAAAGGCCGGCGTGATCCGCCTAACCGAGGCGTTGGCTGTGGAATGGGTACGCTACGGCATTCGGGTCAACGCGATTGCGCCCGGGTTCTTCGTGACGGACATCAACCGGGACTTCTTTGGTACGCCGCAGTCGGACAAGATGATGCAGCGCGTGCCCATGCGCCGTCCGGGCGAACTGCCCGAGCTGGACGGTGCCGTGCTGCTGCTGTCCAGTGACGCGGGCAACTACATGACAGGCACGACCATCACGGTCGACGGTGGTCACAGCATCCAGTCGATGTAGTCAGCGCGCTCGCGCTACTGTGCGGGCGTACAACCCGGGTAGTCCCCAACACGTTCGCGGAGCCCGGCGCATAAGGCGTCGGCCTCGTCGCGTTCGCCTGCAGCCGCAAGCAGGCGCGCAAGGCGTACGGTGGCTTCCGGCTCAAATGGCACGTCATTGAGCGCGCGCCGATACCACAGCTCCGCCTCGGCCGGTGCGCCGAGTTGCTCGTGGAGCGCGCCAATTTGCACGCCCATAGCGACCTGCCACGGTCCGACACGTTGCGGCTCGTAGGCGTAGGCCCGGCCCATGGCGGCATGCGCTTGCTCGAAGTGAGCGAGGGCAGCGGGCACGTCGCCCTGCATCGACCGAATTTCTCCGAGATTGATCATGGAGGCCCAGGCATCAGCGTTCAGGCGGATTGCGCGCGCGTACAACTCGGCGCCGCGATCCAGGTCGCCCTGCGCTGTTGCTGTGAACGCGAGCGCTTTCATCGCGTCGGTATCGTCGGGCGCGTTGCGCACGGCACGCTCAGCCATCGACTCAGCGCGCTGCAACACCGCCCGCGCCTCGCTCGTGCTGGTCAGCCCGCGATCCAACGCTTCGGACAGAGTGTCGGCGCCGCGCGTGGCGGCATCAGGGCGATCTGGCCAGCGGACAACACGCTGGACCAGCGCGTTCGCGAGACCGGCCTGTGCACGGATATTGTCGGGGTCGGTGGCCAGTACGCGTTCGTACAAGCTGATGGCCGCCTCGTTGTCTGCGCGCGTAAACCGCATGTACAGATCATCGGCACGCGAGACTTCGATCGTGGCTCGCTCGGGCGGCGCTGGGCTCTTGGCGGGCCACACAATGAACATGGTGACCGCGACCAAGGCGCCGCACAGTGCGGCGAGCGGCCAGGCAAAGCGGCGCGGGGCGTGGCGTTCGTGGTCATCACCAGGTGGCGTTGCGCGCACCAGCAATCGATAACCGCGTTTGGGAAGGGTCTCGACAAAAGTGGGCGCAGATGCCGAGTCGCCCAAGGCGCGGCGCAGTCTCGATATCGCGCGTGCCACCGTGTCCTCGCCCACAATGACGTCGGGCCAGAGTGCGGCTTCAATCTCGGAGCGGGGGATGACTTTGCCGCGCGCGGCTACGAGCAGGTCGAGCAACGCCATAAGGCGCGGCTCAAGCGCGACAACATCACCGTCCCGGTGCAGACGCCCGGTCTCTGGCTCAACGCGCCACGGGCCTAAACCGTACGATGAGTGTGATGTCGACGTCTCTGGGGGTGTGTTGATCTTGGTCGAAGTCACTTTCTAATGCATTCGCAAGGTGTTGTTTTCTATGATGTCAGGGTTTGGTCAGGAAAACAGGACATGAATGACATGGTCGGCGCCGTGCTGGGCAGGCCCACTGTGGTTCACACTGCTGTCACTGGAGCCTGACCATGATCTCACGCTATCGACCACGCCTGTTTCTGTACCTGCTGCTGACCGCCGCACTGTCGACGTCCGCTCTTGCTGCCAAGCCCGGCGACAGCCCGCCAACCTACGACGCGCCGAGCATGCGGGAGGATTTGGCAGCGCTGTACGACGGCCTGCGCAGCGCCCACGTTGCCCTCTTCGCGCACCGCAGCGAAGCCGAGTATGACGCCTTCTATGCCAGGCTGCAGTCGGAGCTCGACCGCGACTTCAGCCTGTTCGAAGCGGCCGTGTTGTTTCAGCGGTTCGCCGCGTACGGCAACGTGGCACACGCGAGGGTGGAGTTCCCGAGTGACGTCTACGACGCATATAGAGACTCGGGCGGTCGCAGCTTTCCGATTTACCCGCGGATCGTGGCGGGTCGCAGTTATGTGGGCGACGACCTGTCCGGTGATTCGCGGATCCAGCCGGGCGACGAGATCCTGACCCTCAACGGCAAGCCCATGTCTGATTGGCTCGATTTCGCGTCGCGCCACATCTCCGCCGACACCCCCTACATTGCGCACTCGCTGCTCGAGTTCACATTCCCGCGTTATCTATGGCTCGAACTCGGCGACGTTGAGACGTTTGCGCTGACACTGCGACGCGACAGCAAGACGATCGAGCTTAAGTTGCGCGCGAGCACGCGTGAGTCGCAACAAGCCGCGGCCGCGGCGGCGCCGGCGCGGTTTGCGATAGACACGAATGCCCGCGAGTTTCGACTGCTTGATCGCCGCATTGCTTATCTCAAGCCCGGGCCGTTCTACAACGCCGAGAACCCTGCTGCGGCCTGGGAAAACACGAGCTTCATCGCCTTTGTGGATGCCGCGTTCGAGCAGTTGCTCGCCTCAGACGCGGGTTCGCTGATCATCGATCTCCGACAAAATCCGGGTGGCGACAATTCCTTCAGCGACGTCATGTTGTCCTGGATCGCGACCGAGCCGTTTCGTTTCTTTGATGCGTTTATCGTGCGCTCGAGCGACGAGGCTGCCGCTTCGAACGCCCGGCGTATGGAGGCGACGGGCGCCGACGAAAATAGCGTATCCGCCCTGTTCGCCCGGCAATACGAGACCGTGCCGCGCGGTGAGACTTTCGACTTCGATCTCCCGTACGCGCAGCCGCGCGAAGGGCAGCGCTTTGAAGGCAAGGTTTACGTGCTCGTGAATCGTCACAGTTATTCGAATGCAGTCAACGTTGCCGCGATTATTCAGGATGCCGGCCTCGGCACCGTCGTCGGCGAAAAGACGTCCGACATGGCCACGACCTACGGGTCCATGGAGACCTTTGCGTTACCCAACACCGACATCAGCGTCGGCTTTCCGAAGGCGCACATCATTCGCCCATCGGGTGACCGCAGGACGGACGGTGTGACACCGGATTGGGTCATCCCGTCACCGATTGTTGATGACGCAGCGGATGCCGTACTGGCGGCGTTGCTGGCGCGTTTGCGGGCCGACTAGACCGCGGCGAGGGCACGTTTGGTGGCGGCGATGGCGCGTTCGACCTCGTCGTCACCAGTACGCCAGTTGCACAGGCTGACCCGCATGGCCTTTCGACCTTTCCAGGTCGTGCTGCTGAAAAACGCCTCACCCGACGCATTGACGTGGGCGATGACCTGCTCGGTTCGGTCATCGCCGGCGTCGTCATCGCCGGTAACGGGAAACCGCAACAGCCCTTGATTGAGCTGCGCAGGTGCGATGATCTCTGCGCCCTGCAGCGCGCCGATGCCAGCGACGATGTTTGCGCAGTGCGCGCAACAGCGGTCCACAATACTCGCAACGCCCGCGCGACCGAGCTCGCTCAATGCGGCGTAGATCGGGATCGCGCGTGCCCGACGCGACCACTCGGGGTTCCAGTCGATCTCGTCGCGCGCGCCCTCGCCAGGTGCGATGTAACTCGCGCTCTGCGTCATGGCCGCGCGATGCGCCTCGGCATCGCGGCAGATCATCACGCCGCAGTCGAACGGCGTGTTGAGCCACTTGTGAGCATCAGTTGACCAGCTATCGGCGAGCTCGATCCCCGCAACGTGGTGGCGCTGTTGACTGCTCACGGTGGCGAACAGCCCGAATGCGCCATCGATGTGAACCCAGGTATCGTGGCGACGGGCTATTGGGATCAGCGTGGCAAAAGGGTCGCAGCCACCCACATTGAGATCGGCCGCGTTGAGAACGACGATGGCAGGGCCGCCATGCGCGGCGAGGGCGTGATCCAGTTCATCGGGTGACACCGTATCGGCCTGGCTGTCGATGATGTGAAGATTGGCCTGACCAAATCCCAGTAGCCGAACAGCACGGTCGACAGAGGTGTGCCGGTTGCGGCCCGTGATGACGGCGACACGCGGCGCACCGAACAGACCGTCTTGCTCCACGTCCCAGCCCGCGGTCTTGAGCACCCGGTGGCGTGCTGCCGCCAACGCTGTCGCGTGCGCCATCTGCGTGCCCGTGGTCAGCGCGAACGAGCTGTCGCCCGGGAGTCCAAACAGCTGCTTGAGCCATTCGCCTGTGCGCTGCTCGATGACCGACGCGATGGGGCTAACGTGGTAGAGCGCCGCATTCTGGTCCCAGGCGGACACCAGCCAGTCGGCTGCCAGCGCTGCGGGGGTAACGCCACCGATCACCCAGCCGAAGAAACGCCCGCCTGCGTTGCCCTGCAGACCACCTTGCGCGCGCTCAATGAGGGATGCGACAACGTCGGTGGCCAACTGGCCCTGTTCGGGAAGCGGTGCATCGAAACGGGCGTACAGCGAATCGAAACTGGCGGATGCGCCCGCGGACCGGGTACCCAGGCCAGCGAGCCAATCGCGTGCAGCTGCTTCGGCCAGTGACAGCGCGTCAGATTCGGTCGACATGGAAGGCTCCAGGTTCAGGAGCCCCCAGCATAACGGGCTGCGCGACCGGCACCACCCAAATTGCCGCGCGGCTTATCCGCGGGGTGTCAGGATCAGCGGGAGACCGTCCTTGGGCTTCGGGATCGGCAGGTGTTGCATGGCATGCGACCGACCGTCGGGCAGCGCGATGTCGAACTGCATGACCAGCCGGCGCAGCATCACCTTGGCAAGAATGAGTGCGAAGTGCATGCCGATGCACTTATGCGCGCCGCCCCCGTAAGGACAGTACGCGAACAGGTGGCGTTTGTGCTCGGCGCGCTCGGGCGAGAAACGTTCGGGGTCGAAGCGTTCCGGGTCGGTCCAGATTTCGGGATCGTAGTGCGCGGCATCGGGCGACACGCCGACCTGAACGTTCGCGGGGATGCGTACGCCCTGGAACTCGAACTCGCGCTGCGTACGTCGCGGGACAAACGGAACCGGGCCCCACATGCGCAAGGCCTCGTTAAACACCCACTCGGTCTGTGGCAGGGCATCGAGCTGGTCGTAAGCCAGCGGGCCATCGCCCGTGACAGCCGCTTCGGCGCGCAGGCGCTGCTGCCATTCGGGATGGGCGGCAAGGCCGTAGGCGGCCGTAGTCAGCGAGCTCGTGAGCGTGTCATGCGCGGCCATCATGAGGAAGATCATGTGGTCGACAATGTCGTCGTCGGAAAAGCGACGGCCTTCATCGTCCGTCGCATGACACAGACGCGTAAACATGTCCTGGCCCTGGCTTTTTCGACGCTCGGGAATCTGGGTGCGAAAGAAATCCTGCAGCAACTCGCGACCCTTGAGCCCACGCCAGTAGCCGAGTCCGGGGATGGGAATCCGGATCAGCGCGATGCTGGCCGCCACGCTGTCGATGAAGGCCGTGTTGAGGCGATCCGCCTCGCTGCCCAGCGCGATGCCCAGGAACGCGACGGCCGCATTGTCGAGCGTGAGCTGCTTTACAGCCGGGTAGAAGCGGAAGTCGTCGCTGTCGCGCCAGTGTGTGAGCGAGCGCTCAACGACCTCGTCCATGCTGGCCATGTAGTGCTCGAGCGCGTCGCGTTTGAATGCGGCCTGCATGATCCGACGGTGGAAGCGGTGCTCGTCGAAGTCGAGCAGCATGAGCCCGCGACGGAAGAAGCGACCGATCGTGTGGTCCCAGCCCTGTTCGCTGGAGAAGTTCTTCTCACGGTCGAGCAGCACAAGCTCGAGGCCCTCGACGCCTGACAGCGACACGGTACGCTGGCCGATGAAGCGCGTCCGGAACACGGGGCCGTAGGTGTCGCGCATGCGCCGGCTCATGCCGCGCGGGTCGGTCAGGAATTCACGCGCCATGCCGAACCAGGGCAGGCCGTCCTCGCCCGGGATGTGCATGACATCGGCGTTTGCCGTTGGAACGGGGCGCGTGCCGGCTGCCGCCGGGCCTGCGCTGTCGATCGTGCTCGCGTCGCTCATGGCTTCAATCCCTCGCCCTGATGCACTTACCGCAGATTTGCCGAGGTGACAGTACCGTACTTGCTTGTTGACAACAAGTATCATTCCGGGCAGGCTGCGTCATTGGTTGGGCGCGCCCGACCACACCATCTGACGACGCGGGGCGACGTTTGCGAGACAGTGCGAAATCCAGCGCAGGGAGCACGCCGGCTTCCGCCACGGGTATGACCCAGGCGGAGCGCGCCGCGGCGTCCGATCGCGCCATGATCGATGCCGCCATTGAGCTCATTCTCGAGCGCGGGACGGACGGCACGACGCTTGCTGCCATTGGCGAGCGCGCGGGCTACAGCCGCGGCCTCGCCACCTATCGCTACGGTTCCAAGTCGGGTCTGTTTCAGGAAGTTTCCAACACCATTCAGCGCCGTTGGGTGGGATACCTGAAGGCCGCCGTCGAGGACAAGACGGCCATCGACGCGCTCTGCGCGGCCGCGGGCGCTTACTTCAAGTTCGTCACCGATGCGCCTGAAGACATTCGGGTCCTGCACATTCTGCTCTACGAGGGCGCGGCGCCGAACTCGGATTTGCGCGGCCTTGCGAAGCAGGCCTTTGCGCGCCAGATCACGGATGCTGAAGCCTGGCTCAAGGACGGCATCGACACCGGTACCGTCCGAGAAGACATTTCACCACGCGATGTCGCGGCGCAGTACGTCGCCCATATCGCGGGTGTGACTTACATGTGGTTGCTGAATCCGATCGAAATCGATTTCGCAGCCATTCACGAGAATTACACGCGCACCTTGCGCGAGCGGCTCGCGGCCTGACCGGTCGCCGCCACCTCCCGGAAATCACACGTTCAAGGGGAACGACATGGCTGAAGCCTTCATCTACGATCACGTTCGCACGCCACGCGGCCGCGGCAAGCCCAACGGGGGCCTGCATGCGGTAACGCCTATCGAGTTGACGACGCAGGTACTCGAATCGCTGCGTGACCGTAATGATCTTGACACGAGCTACCTCGACGATGTCGTGCTGGGTTGCGTGTCGCCCGTGGGCGAGCAGGGCGCCAACATCGCGCGCGTTGCTGTCCTCACGGCGGGCTACGAACAGAACGTTCCCGGCAAACAGCTCAACCGCTTCTGCGCGTCGGGTCTCGAGGCCGTGAATACAGTCGCAGCCCAGGTCATGGCCGGGCAGTCGGACCTTGGCATCGGCGGCGGCGTTGAGTGCATGTCGCGCGTACCCATGGGCTCGGACTCGGGCGCGATGGCCGCGGACCCGCGTGTGGCTTACGACACCTACTTCGCCCCGCAGGGTATTGGTGCCGATCTCATCGCGTCCAAGTACGGGTTCTCGCGCGACGACGTCGATGGCTACGCCGTCGAAAGCCAGAACCGTGCGGCGCACGCCTGGGAGTCGGGCTACTTCAATGACTCAGTCATCTCGGTCAAGGACATGCTGGGCATGACCGTACTGGATCGCGACGAGCACTTACGTCCGGGCACGACGAAGGAAGATCTGGCAAACCTCAACCCGGCATTCCTGATCCCGGGTCAGCAGGCTGGCTTCGATGCCGTCGCACTGCAGCGTTACCCCGAGGTGGAGCGCATCGACCACGTCCACACGGGCGGCAACTCGAGCGGCATCGTCGATGGCGCCGCGGGCGTGCTCATCGGCAACAAGGAAATCGGCGATGCGCTGGGCCTTAAGCCGCGCGCACGCATCAAGGGCTTCGCCTCGATCGGCAGTGAGCCGACGATCATGCTCACGGGTCCCGCGCCCTCGGCCGAAAAGGTCCTGAAGCGTTGTGGCATGACGACCAAGGACATCGACCTGTTCGAGCTCAATGAAGCCTTCGCCTCCGTGGTGCTGCGCTTCATGCAGGCGCTCGACCTTGATCACGACCAGATCAACGTCAACGGTGGCGCGATTGCCATGGGCCATCCGCTGGGCGCCACGGGCGCCATGATTCTGGGCACCGTGCTCGACGAACTCGAACGCCGCGACGACTCGACGGCGCTCGTCAATCTCTGCGTGGGTGCCGGCATGGGCACGGCCACGATCATCGAACGCGTCTGAGGCGCAAGGGGAACACGATGAAAACGATCGACTACCAGGTAGAAGACGGCGTCGCGATCCTGACCATCGACGTCAAGGAACGCACGATGAACGTGCTGACGCCGGACCTGATCAAGGACCTGCGCAGCGCACTGGAACAGGTCAAGGGTGACGATGCGGTCAAGGGTGCCGTGATCACCTCGGCCAAGGACTCGTTTGTCGCGGGCGCCGACCTCATGCAGATGGTCAAGGCCTACGACGACGGTCGCAGTGCCGCCGACAAGTACAAAGACTCGCGTTCGTTCCAGTCGTTGCTGCGCGACATTGAAACCAGTGGCAAGCCGTTCGCGGCGGCCATCAACGGCACGGCGCTGGGCGGCGGTCTTGAGATTTGCCTGGCCTGCCACTACCGCGTGGCTGCCGATAACCCGAAGAGCGTGCTGGGCCTGCCCGAAGTGCAGGTCGGCCTGCTGCCGGGTGGCGGCGGGACGCAGCGTCTGCCGCGCCTCATTGGCCAGCAGGCGGCTCTGCAGCTTATGACCCAGGGCACGCATGTGAAGCCCGCCAAAGCGCTTGAGCACGGCTTCGTGCACGCCGTGGTGGCGGCTGACCAGTGCGTCGCCGCGGCCAAGCAGTGGGTCCTCGAGGTTGGCGACCCTGAGCAGCCCTGGGACAAGAAGGGCTTTAAGATACCGGGCGGCGCGGGGCTCATGCACCCGGGTTCGATCCAGACGCTCATGGTGGGCTCAGCGCTGATCGCCAGGGAAACCAACCACAACTACCCGGCACCGATCGCGATCATGTCCTGTGTCTACGAAGGGACGGTGCTGCCCATCGATCAGGGGCTCGATATCGAGTCGAAGTACTTCACGTCGCTGCTCATGGACCCCGTGTCGCGCAACATGACGCGGACGCTGTTCATCAACAAGGGCGCTGCCGACAAGCTCGTGCGTCGTCCGCAGGGCGTCGAGAAGTCGCGCGTCAGCAAGCTCGGCATCCTGGGCGCGGGCATGATGGGTGCCGGTATCGCTTACGTCTCTGCGCTCGCGAAGATGGAGGTTGTACTGCTCGACCGCGATCGCGACAGCGCCGAGAAGGGCAAAGACTACTCGCGCAAGCTGCTGCAAAAGCGCATCGATCGCGGCCGCACGACGGCCGACAAGGCCGAGGCCATCCTTGAGCGCATCAAGACGACGGAAGACTACGCCGACCTCGAAGGTTGCGACCTGATCATCGAGGCCGTGTTCGAAGACTTAGGTATAAAGGCCGATGTCACGGCCAAGACCGAAGCGGTAATTCCCGAGACGGCGATCTACGCGTCCAACACCTCGACGCTGCCGATCACGGGTCTCGCCAAGGCGTCGAAGCGCCCGGAGCAGTTCATCGGCATTCACTTCTTCTCGCCCGTCGACAAGATGCCGCTCGTCGAAGTCATCCTGGGCAAGGAAACGGGCGATCGTGCAACCGCGGTCGCGCTCGACTACATCCAGCAGATTCGCAAGACGCCGATCGTGGTTAACGACAGTCGCGGGTTCTACACATCGCGTGTGTTTGGCACCTACACCAACGAGGGCATGACGCTCGTCGGCGAGGGCGTGAACCCCGCGCTCATCGAGAACGTGGCCAAGCAGGCCGGCATGGCCGTCGGCCCGCTCGCGGTCATGGACGAGGTGACGCTGGAACTCGGCTACCACGTGGCCCAGGCGACTGAGAAAGCGCTGGGCGACGACTACGCGCCGAACTCAGGCTTCCCTGTCATGCTCAAGTTCGTCGAGGAACTCGACCGCCGCGGCAAGCGCTTCGGCAAGGGTTTCTACGATTACCCCGAGGGTGGCACGAAGCACCTGTGGCAGGGGCTCGCCGACGTCTACCCGCCGGCCGAGGTTCAGCCGACCGCCGAAGAGGTCAAGAAGCGGCTGCTCTACGTTCAGGCGCTCGACACCGTACGCTGCCTCGACGAGGGCGTGATCACACACCCCGCCGACGGCGATATCGGCTCGATTCTGGGCTGGGGTTTCCCGCCGTACACGGGCGGCACGCTCTCATTGATCGAGACCGTGGGCCTGCAGACGTTTGTCGACGAATGTGACCGCATGGCCGAAGCCTACGGTGAGCGCTTCACAGTGCCCGACAGCCTCCGCGAGCGCGCCAAGGCAGGCCGCGGCTTTTACGACGAAACCGACGGCGCCGAAGCGCGCAGCGCGGCCTGAGCAGCATCATGAGCGATTCACCGGTAGCCACCTGTGTCATCGACGGGCCCGTCGCCATCGTTACGATGGCGCGGCCCGAGTCCATGAATGCCTTCAACCAGGCCCTGCGTCTCGACCTGACGGCGGCCTTGCGGGAAGCGGCCAGCAACACTGACGTCCGTGCCGTTGTGCTGACGGGTGCGGAACGCGCCTTCTCGGCGGGCGCCGACTTGGGTGCGGGCTTTCCCGAGCAGATGACCATCGAGCAACAGCTGCAGCGCGAGTACCGACCGATCTTCGACGAGATCATCGGTATGCCCAAACCCGTGATCGCCGCGATCAACGGGGCAGCGGCGGGCATTGCGTTGTCGATTGCACTGGCCTGCGACCTCGCTGTGATGGGCGAAAAAGCGTTCCTGTTGGCGCCGTTCTCGACGATCTCACTTGTACCCGACGGCGGCGCCAACTGGCTGCTGCAAAAACAGCTCGGCTACAAACGCGCGTTCCAGCTCGCCGTTGAGGCTGATCGATTCGAGGCGGCTCGTCGGCTCGACTGGGGGCTCGCCTACCGCGTCGTGCCCATCGACGCGGTGCTCGACATCGCGACGGCCTGGGGCCACGAGCTCGCAGAGCGTGCGCCGCTGTCCGTGCGGGCGACGAAGCTTGTCATGCGCGCGGCAGAGTCGTCGAGCTGGGCGGACACCTTCGACTACGAGGCGCGGCTGCAGACGGACCTCGTCGGCTCACCCGACAACCAGGAAGGCGTCACGGCGTTCTTCGAAAAGCGCAAACCGGAATTTAAAGGCTAGAGAGACTGGCGCCCGCTTGTGGCGCATGGAGCAACACAATGGAAAGAAACTGTTTCACCGAAGATCACGAGATGTTCCGCGACGCCGTCCGGCAATTCATGATCAACGAAATTGAGCCGCACGGTGAGCGCTGGCGCGAGCAGGGCATCGTGGACCGCGAGGCGTTTGAGAAAGCGGGCGAACAAGGCCTGCTGCTCATGTGGGCCGACCAGAAATACGGCGGCGCCGGCGTCGAGGATTTTCGTTACGAGCAGATTCTGATCGAGGAATTGGCCAAGCACGGCGACCCGGGCTTCTTCATGACGCTGCACTCGCGTCTTGTCGCACCCTACCTGGGCGCACTGGGCACAGAGGAGCAGAAGGCACGCTGGCTGCCCAAGTGCATTAGTGGCGAGAGCATCCTGGCCATTGCCATGACCGAGCCCGGCGCTGGTAGCGATGTCGCGGGCATGAAGACGCGCGCGGTCGACAAGGGCGACCACTGGGTGCTCAACGGCAGCAAGACCTACATCTCGAACGGTATTAACGCGGATCTCGTCCTCGTTGCCGCTCGTACCGTGCCGGAGTCCACGCACGGTCTCGGTTTGTTCGTGGTCGAACGCGGCATGGAAGGTTTTGAGCGCGGTCGCAACCTTAAGAAAATGGGCCTCGCGGCGCAGGATACAGCGGAGCTGTTCTTCAACGATGTGAAGATCCCCAAGGAAAACGTGCTGGGCGATGCGACGCGCGGGTTCTACTACCTCATGCAGTTCCTGGCTGAGGAACGCTTGCTGGGTGCTGTCGGTTACGTCGCCGCTTGCCAGGTCGCCTTCGACCTGACGATGGAGTTCATCACCGACCGCAAGGCCTTTGGCCAGACGATCGCGGACTTCCAGAACACGCGTTTCAAGATGGCCGACATGCGTACGGAAATCGATCTCGCGCAGGTCTACCTGGACCGCTGCGTCGAGGAACACAACAAGGGCAAGCTGTCGGCTGAAATGGCGGCGCGGATCAAGCTCTACGGCAGTGAGCTTGAAGGTCGCGTCATGGACACCTGCGTGCAGCTGCATGGAGGTGCGGGCTACATGGACGAGTACCGCATCTCGCGCATGTACACCGACGCACGGGTTTCGCGCATCTACGCGGGCAGCTCAGAGATTATGCGTGAGATCATTGCACGCTCGATTGGCCTCGACCCGCGCAAGAAGCAGCCCAAGGCCGTCAAGTCCCAGGACGAAGCGGCCTGATCATCTGTTGCGCGTCGGTCAGTGGGCCGGCGCGCGCACGATCCACAACACGGGGCCGTTCCCAGCCGCCGACGCTCGGCGGACCGCAAAGTCCGAGCCTAAAAGCGCCTCGCACTCGCGCGCGACGGCTTCACTCTCCGGTATCCCGGCAGCGTGCCCCCGATACGCTATGACCGTCATCACGGCGGCAGGTGCGAGCATCGTTACGGCGGTCTTGAGGGCCGCCGTTGTCGTTTCCGCAGACGTGGTTGTCGCGTGGTCGGCACCTGGCAGATAACCCAGATTGAACATCACGGCCGCGATGCGGCCGCGGGCTTCGCCTGGCAATCGCGCGGCCATCGATTCGTGGCCTGCGTGAATCAAATCGACGCGGTCCGAGACGCCAGCGTCGTCAAGACGGTGGCGGGTTGCAGCGATGGCGCGCGCTTGCACGTCAAAGGCGAAGACCTTGCCGTTGGGCCCGACGATGTCGGCCAGAAACAGCGTGTCACGCCCGTTTCCGGCCGTCGCGTCGACGGCCATCGCACCCCGTCCGAGCGTCTCGGCAATCGCGGCGTGCGCGACGGCCGTCAGTCGTCCTGCCATTCCCCACTGGCCCGAAGGTCGAACCGGTACTCGTCGTCGACGGGGATGTCCTTGCACAAGGCACCGGCGACCTGCGTCGCGACGGTAGGCGCATAGAGCGCGCCTTTGGAGCTCAGACCGTTGAACAACCAAATCCGCGAGTCTTTGGGAGACGGACCACAGACGGGCTTGCGACCCTGAACGATGGGCCGCACCGCGGCACGGTGATCGACCACGGTGTAGTCGACGGTGAGCAAGCGGTCGAGTTTTTCACAGAGCGCTTCGCGTGCCTCGGCGGTTGGGCGATCGTCGAGCGTGTCCCACTCGTAACTCGCGCCCGCGAGGTACAGCGTGCCGCCCAGGGGCGTTAGCCAGAGTCCAGGTGCATGCACCGTGTTTGCAATATCGAGATCGGGGCAGCGGATGGTTAGAACCTGGCCTTTTGCCGGCCGCCACGAAGGCCCCGCAAAATAGTTGTTGCGCGCATCGGCATAGCCACGACAAAAGACGATGTGCCGTGCGCGAACCGAAAGATCGGGCAGGGCGATGCCTGCGTCCACACGCGTCACGTCTTCGGGTTCCACATGGCCACCGAGCATGAGCCCCTTGTCGCACAGCGCGGTGTGTACCGCTTCGAGGTAGCGCTGCGTGTCGAGCCGCGCCGCATTGGGCATTAGGGTGTTCACCAGGCCCGGCGCAATACCGGCGGGCACGTCGTCGGTCAGCTTGAGTTCCGCGAGGAGCCCTGGATCGGCGTTGTTCCAGATCGACAGCTCGCGCTCGGTGGACAGCAGGCGCCACGCAGGGCGCGCGAAGTAACAGTCCACCTTGGTGGCGGCTTCGACCGCGCGATAATGCGCGCCGGCGGCACCGGCGAGAAAGGAGAAATCAGCCTGCGGCTTGAGCTTGGCGCCGGTCACCGGTGTGATGAGTCCGGCTGCCACGCTCGAGGCGCTGGTTTCGCGCCGGTCATCAATGACGAGCGGGCGCATGCCGCGGTCTATGAGCGCCCAAGCTAACGACGAACCTGCGATGCCCTGACCGACAATGATCACGTCAATGTCAGTGCGCTCAATCATGATCGCTCCCGCGAACGGCGGCGCGCCGGCGCTTCGTCTCAGAGCGGCGTTGTTTGGCCGCGAGTCGCGCGCGGTGGACGCGGGCCGGCGTTTTGGTGGCGATGCGTCGCTTGGGTTCGTGGCTGGCTTCGGCCACAAGCGCCGCCAGCCTGTCGAGCGCAGCCCGCTTGTTCTGCTTTTGCGACCGCGCTTGCTGCGCGCGAATGACAACAACGCCCGAGGCCGCGATGCGTCGGTCGTTGCGGGCCAGCAGCCGCTGCTTGACGGGCGCGGGGAGACGCGAGCCTGGGATATTGAACTTGAGCGCCACGGCCGTGGCTGTCTTGTTCACATGCTGGCCGCCTGGACCACTGGCACGTACGGCGTGCCACTGCAGTTCGTCGTCGTAAAGGCAAATGCCCAACGCAATATGACGCGCGATGCTGCTCACGGGTGCGACCTACGCGGTGCGATAGCGGTGCACGCCGTCATCATCGGTCTCGCGTACGAGGCTGCCCTGCTGCAGCATGTGATTGAGGTGCGCCACGGCTTCGCCGGTCGCCATGATCAGGTTGCCGTCGGTGATGCGGCTCTTGAACAGGGCCGCGAACGTGTCTACGGCGCGCTGCGGTTCGCGGCACAGTGCGCGTAACGCATCAAAATTGTCTTCATGCTCGTCGATGAGCGCCTGGAGGCGTCCCGGTGCACCCCGGAACGGTTTGCCGTGTGAGGGCAGCACGAGCACGTCGTCGTCGAGCAGGTCTTTCAGCTTCCGACAGCTATCGAGCCAGAAACCCATGGGGTCGGCCTCGGGCTCCGTCGGCCAGACACTGACGTTTGACGAGATCGTCGGCAGGATCTGGTCGCCGGCGATAAACAGGCCCGCCTGCTCGTTGAACAGCGAAGCGTGTTCGGGGCAATGGCCGCTCGTGGTGACAATGCGCCAGTCCTGCGCGCCGATGCGCAACACGTCGTCTTCCTGTAGCCGGTGATAGGCCTGCGGCATCGGGTACACGGCCTTGCCAAAGACGCCGAAGCGGTCGCGGTAGCGTTGCAGGGCGTCGTCGTCGAAGCCCGCGGCGCGGTAGAAGTCGACGCCGGCCTCGGGGGCAGGCTGTCCCGTGTCGGCGACGAGCACGCGGCACATCAGGTACTCCGCACGCGTCATGTACAACGGCGCGTCGTAGTGCTCGTGCAGCCAGCCCGCGCTGCCCACGTGGTCGGGGTGCATGTGCGTGATCACAATGCGGTTCACGGTCTTGCCGTCGAGCAGCTTGCGCCAGTGATCCTGTGTGTCGCGTGTGTTGAGGCCCGTGTCGATGATGGCGAGCGTGTCGTCGTGGTCGTCGAGCAGCCAGAGATTGATGTGCCCCAGCAGGAACGGGAGCGGCATGCGCAGCCAGGACACGCCGTCGGCGACGGGTACGGTCTGGCCGGGTGCCGGTACGTCGGCGAGCGGGTAGTGCATGTAATCGGGGAGGCTAGGCATGGTTCGGCGCGCGGTGGCCGAACTGCGGCACCGGCCACGGTGCCCGCGCGGTTGCGCGTAGTGTCGCGTAGTCGCCATTATAGCCGCTGAGCATGCCGTCGGGGGGACAACGATGCATCCAAGCCAGCAGGCTGCTAGCCAGCCGGACACGCCGGCCGTGATCATGGCGGACACGGGCGAGCAATTGACGTACCGGGAACTCGACGCGCTGTCGAATCGCATTGCCAATTGGTTCCGATCACTGGGGCTGGCGCCCCGTGATCACATCGCCATCCTGCTTGAGAATTGCATTGAGTACATGCCCATTGTTTGGGCAGCGCAACGCAGTGGTCTTGTCTACACCGCCATCAGCACGCACCTGCTGCATGAAGAGGTGGCCTACATCGTTGCGAATTCGCGCTCAAGACTCCTGATCACCAGCGACCGGTTTGCTGATTTGGCGGCCAGCGTGCGCGAGGCATCGCCCCAGCTCGAGTTCGCCGCCATGCTGCGCGCCAATACCGACGCGTTCGACGACTTTGAAGCGGTCATCGCGGCGCATCCTGAGACGCCCATCGCCGACGAAGAGGCAGGCGTGCAAATGCTGTACTCGTCGGGCACGACAGGCCGGCCCAAAGGTGTGCTGTCACTGCGCCCCAGCGGCACGCCCATTGATGAGATCCTGCCTATGCCGCTGGCGCTCGTGAGCGCGTTTGGTATTGGGGGCGGCACGGTCTATCTCTCGCCAGCACCGCTGTACCACGCCGCGCCGTTGACGTTTTGCACGGTCGCCCAGGCGCTGGGCGCCACCATCGTGATCATGCCGAAGTTTGATCCGGAGCTGGCGCTGGCGAGCATTGAGCGGTTCAGTGTCACCCACAGTCAGTGGGTACCCATCATGTTCGTGCGCATGCTCAAGCTGCCAGAGGACGTGCGCGCCGGCTACGATCTCTCGTCGTTGCAGGTGGCCATACACGCCGCCGCGCCCTGTCCCGTGGACATCAAGCAACGCATGATCGAGTGGTGGGGTCCTCGGCTCGCCGAGTACTACGCCTCCACAGAAGGCGCGGGCTTCACGGCCATCGACTCGGCCAACTGGCTCACCCACAAGGGCAGCGTGGGGCAGCCCGTCAATTGCCAAATCCATATCGTTGATGACGACGGTAAACCGGCGCCGACGGGCGAGGTCGGCACCGTGTATTTCTCGGGCAATCCGCAGAAGTTCGAGTATTTTGATGAGCCCGAGAAGACAGCGCAGAGCTACCTGGGCGACTGGGCCACGGTCGGCGACGTGGGCTACGTCGACGACGAGGGCTTTCTCTACCTGACTGACCGCAAGCACTACATGATCATCTCGGGGGGTGTGAACATCTATCCGCAGGAGGTCGAGGATCTTCTGGTGTCACACGATCAAGTCGCGGATGCGGCGGTCTTTGGGCTGCCCGACCCCGAGTTTGGCGAACGCGTGCATGCCGTCGTACAACCGCTGGAGGGCATGACGGATGGCGAGGCGCTCGAAGCGGAATTGATCGGCTACCTGCGTGAGCGTTTGTCGCACATCAAGGTGCCGCGCAGCATCGATTTCGACGCAGCACTGCCGCGTCACGACAACGGCAAACTGTACAAACGCCGCCTCGTTGAACGCTACAAGGCGGCCGCTCCCGGCTGAGTATTTCGGATCACGCTGTCGAGGCGTTGTCAGTGACCGTGGTCAATGTGGCCGCGGTGTCCGGGTCCCATCCTTTCGGTGTCAATGACGACATGACGCCAGAGAGGAGAGGGCAATGAGGGCAATGGTCGCGGCTGCACTGATGATGCGGGCCGGTTTGGCACAGGCTTACGAGGCAGGGGATATGGTGTTCCGCGGCGGCGTGGCCACGGTGTCGTTGCAGTACGTTCCAACGTATCCGTCGGGCGCATTCCAGCCGTATAACGGCGCAGGCATCAACTACACGCTGTTCTTCGATGAGGACGTCGACGGCCAGCTCGAGGGCGTGCTGGGTTCCGGCGACCTCGATCTCGATGCCTCATTCTGACTGGCGTTGCAGGCGGGCTTCGACTACGCGCTTAGCGACAAGTGGCTCGTCAATGCTGGTGTGTGGTGGGTCGACATCGACACGGACGCGACCTTAACGTTCGGCAGCTCGCAGCTGACCACGGACGTCGAAATCGATCCGTTCGTCGACAGCATCTCGCTGGGCTATCGGTTCTGACCCCGACTGGGGCGAAGCGTGCGGGTCACACCGGGGGACGGTGTGGCCCGTTTTATTGCCTCAGGGAATGTCCCAGGCCTTGACCCAGGTGGCACCCTCAGCCTCGTACCCAAGCTCTTCGGTCAGGCGGCGCGCGAAGTCCTCGTTGTGGCCAACACCGTAAAAAATCCCCACGCGCTTGTGGCCCTTGGCAAGCTCACGTTGCAGGACGTCGATGGCGCGTTCGTTACGGGCACCGATGATCGACGAGTTTTCGTCCTGACCGATGAGCTCGCGCATCTGGTCCATTTTCATAAGCTCTTTGGCGACCGTAATCTTGCGCGTCCGGTCATCGCCCGGGGCGATCAGGTTCGCGAGCATGATGGTGCTCTGAATGCCCATGGGGTCTCGCGCGCTTTGTTTAACGCCCGCGATAAAGCCGCGCCAGGCGAACAACAACGGTGTCTCGCCGCGCGCCTGCATCGCCGCGCGCAATTCCTTACCGGAGAGGTCCGCGTGTACGAGGTTGTCCGCAAAGTAGTCGATTTCATCGAGTTGGTAGGCGAGGTCGAGGCCGTCGGTCATCGCGAGCTGTGCGCCCGCCAGCATGCCTTTGCGTGGCATCCCTGGCTGTACGCGTGTGCCCTCAGGTGCGACGAGCTCGTAGAGCACGGCGTCGTAGCCCTTGAAGCGTTCGTTCAGGTCGGCGTAGTAGGCGGCGTCGCCGACATGGACGGCGCCAATCAGGTCGACGGTGATGTCGTCTCTGTCGGCCGGGCTGAAGTGCGCGATGGCGACTTCGAGTCCGACAATGCGCTTACTGTCGTCGCGCTCAAAGCGCAGGAATTCGTTGTCGGCATTTGCGGTGCCTGCGGCCAGCGCCACAAAGGCCAGGGCCAGGTGCGTCAGGATGCGGTTACGGATCATGGGGCCTCCGGGCTGGGTGTCCTTGAGTTGGACCGCGCGAGAATCGTGATGTTCATTGTGCGCGCGGCCCGACAGCGGTGCAAAAAAACGGGCCGACCCGCGAACGAGTCGGCCCGGTGTCCTTCGGACGGGAAGTGTTCTGGTCGGCCTAGAAGCCGTCCATGGTGTAATTCACACCCACGTAGAAGAAGCGTCCACGCGGGCTGGCCGGGAAGCCGAAGTCCGTCGCAAACGGGTCTTTGTCGGTAAGGTTGCGAATACCACCGTAGAACTTGAGCTTGTCGCTGTAATCGAACGAGGCCGCGAGATCGTGCTGCCAGAGGGCGTCCTGGAACACGACGTCGCCGTACAGCGTTTCCGCGGTGTCGATCTCAACGAAGCGCAGCAGTTGCTCGTCCTGGAACTGCGCCTGCCACTGCACCTGCAGCCCGCCGTAGAACCAGTTGACGAAGACGTTGCCGCTCAGTTCCGGGCGCCGCACTTCGCCGAGTTCCACGTCGACCACGGAGGGGTCGAGTGGATCCGAGAAGCGGTTCAGGTCGTTGACCTTGGTGCCGGACACCTTGACGTTGAAGCCGTGGTCGCCGAGTTCGAAGCTGTAATCAGCCGAGAAATCGATGCCATCTGTTTCGAGCGACGCGAAATTCACGAGCGAACGCTGGATGAAGTTGAAGCCGCCAAACTGCAGCGAGTTCGGGTCATTGTTACGCGAGAACAGGTCGCAGAACGCCGGGTTGAGTGCCGCGCCCTGGTAGCAGGCGTTCACGATGTCGTTATCGCTGACCGTCTCGATCGCGTCTTCGATGCGGATGTCCCAATAGTCGACGCTCAGCGTCAGGCCTTCGAGGAAGCGCGGCTGCGCCACGAAACCGATTGAGAAGGTCTCCGCGGTTTCTTCCTGGAGCTCTGCATTACCGCCTGCAACGCCGCCAAATGCGGCCGAGAGCGGGTCGCCGAACACGTAGTTGCCATTGCCGTCGAAAGGATCGAGCCCGATTGTGGCAAAGTCGGCAACACAGTTAGCCTGGATCTGTGCGGCCAGCGTTGGGTCGTCGGCGGCGATAGCGTTGATCTGGGCGGCGTCACAGGGGTCGGCCGGTCGCGAGGTGATTCCCACCTGGGGACCGAAGAGCTCTGTGATGTTCGGTGCACGTACCGCCTCCGAGTACGTGCTGCGGAAGCGAATGTCGTCCACAGGCGCGTACGACAGGCTGGTCTTCCAGGTCGTTGCGCGACCAATCGTGGTGTAGTCCGAACCGCGAACCGCCGCATCAAATACAAGCGACTCGACGCCAGGCATATCGGCCAGCAGCGGCAGCGAGACTTCTACGAAGGCGTCAATGGCCTCGTAGTCACCCTGCTCGTCACGGTTCGACAGCGCCGGGCGGAACAGCAGGTTTGAGTTGCCGCTCACGTCCGCAATGTTGGTGCCAGCGCCAAACGGTGAGCCTTCGGGCAGGATGCCGAGCTCGAAGGTGTCGAAGCTGAACTCCGATTCCTCGCGACGCCATTCACCACCTGCGGCGAACGAGATCGGGCCCGCAGGCAACTCGAACCAGTCGCTCGAGTCGCCCGTGATGAATGCCGTGAAGACCTTCTGCACGAGCTCCGACTTGGTGTTCGTGTCGCGCGTGACCCAGTCGATGGCCTGCTGCGTGATGCCCGTGGTGCCCGCCCAGATGTTGAGCGGGACACAGGTGCCATCGCCCGGCGTAAACGAGAAGTAGCCAGGATCGTAGTCGGGAATGTTGAACGGCGTGGTCTGGGCAGGTGCCGTCGGGTCGACGGAGGAACGGCAGGCGGGCTGGCCCGTTGCCGGATCAATCACGGCATCAATCGCTGCCAGGAAGCGGTCGTTGATGAGATTGTTGTTTTCCTTGAGGTCGCGCGTGAAGCGGCCGAAGTTTGCCGAGACCTCGTAGGTCCAGCCATTGTCGAGTTCGCCCTCTACGCCACCCACGAGTCGGAACGTCTCACGCTCGATTTCGGTCGAGGCCGTGCCGATGCCGATGGGGTCGATCGTGATCGCGACACCGCCCGTCTGCTGGGCAATGGGCTGGATGAACGCCGGCAGGTAGGGGTTGTCGGGTGCGCCGAAGAGCAGATCCCAGAACGAGGTCGGCTGCTGCTCGCCTTCGTTTTCCTGCGCCGAGTACTTGAGTTCACCGAAGAAGCTCATCTGCTCCGTGAAGTCGAAGCGGCCAAGCAGGTTCAGCGTGTACTTCTCTTCAGGCGGGATGATGTAGCCGAAGCCCTGCTGGATTGTGTTGAACGAGTCGCCGCCGAAGCCCTGGAAGTCGCCTGCGACGAGACCGTCCTGAACGGGCCGGTAGGTGCCATCGGCATTGACGTTCCAGCAGCCACCGACGACACCGAATGAGGCGGCGCCGAAGACGGAGTTGTAACCCGTGAACGAGTCCAGGCAGTCGGGCCGGCCGTTTCCGTCGAGATCGACGGGCGTTTCGGGGTCAAAGCCTGTAAACGTAAACGGGTTGCCGGGAATGATATAGCCGTAGCCCGACGTGAATGGGAAAGTGCGGCCCGGCAGTACGGCGCGTTGCGGCGCGTTGGCGGCTTGTGCAATCAACGCGAGTTCCGAGTCCGTGAGCGTTGGCGCGACACCAAACTGGTCTATGTAGTCCGCGACGAAGTCCGCCTGCGTCGGGATCGGAAGACCAAAGTCCGTCAAACCGGTGTTGGCGAAGTTGTAGAACTGCGCAAAGTTGGGTGTCGACGCAGTTGAGATGTCGCCCTGCTGGAACCGCAGCGCCGGGTTCACCCAGTCACGGGCCGAGCCAATGAAGACGCCATTGTCACGCTCGTTGGCTCTGAGGCCATCATCGTTACGGTAGTCGAGCGACGCGGAGATGTTGGCGCGCCCGTCGAGGAAGTTCTTGCCCCACGTCACCGACAGCGTGGACTGGTTGGCGTCGCTCTCGCCGCTGACACCAGTCATCGCGTCGATGTCGAAGCCTTCGTAGTCGTCCTTGAGGATAAAGTTCACAACCCCGGAAACCGCGTCGGCACCGTAGACCGCTGATGCGCCGCCCGTGAGGACTTCAACGCGTTCGATGAGCTTGACGGGGATTGAGCCCACGTCTACCGACTGGGTTCCTGCGACGCCGGCCACGTGGCGCCGGCCGTCGACGAGTACCAGCGTGCGGTTGGCACCGAGGCCGCGCAGGTTGAGAACATTGGTGCCCGCGGCGATGCCGGCGTCCTGTGCGTTCTCAGAGGTGGTCGAGGAGAGCAGGGCCGGGACGTCGTTGACGATGTCCGAGACCGAGAATTCGCCCGAAAGCTGGATGTCCTCGGCGCTGACACTCTGGACCGGCTGTGCGGCAATGGTGTTCGGGTCGCGCTGGATACGTGACCCCGTGACGACGATCTCTTCGAGAGCCTCGTCGTCGTCCTGTGCCTGCAGTGGCTGTGGCAAGGCCACGAGCGATGCGAGCACGGCAGCGGCACTCGTGGCCGCGCGTTTCTTCGAAGTGATGTAGGGCACCCTGAAACCTCCCTCGGATGATCGGCTGCCGCGATTCTTCAGCGGCGTGCGGTTCTGTGACCGTCCCGAGGGGTTTAGCACCAATAAACTACGAATGCAAAAATTCGTTGTGTGTTACCAACACAGACCGCACAAGAATGGTGCATTACATCTGAAACCATTGCCAAATCGGTGCTTTGACGCGCGAAGAGTCGCCCTCCAGCGTTGTAATTTGGCAACATTACCGAAGGCACGTATTCGACAGGCAAAAAAAACCCCGGGACGAAGCCCGGGGTTTTTTTGCCGGTTTGGCGCCGATCGCGCGAGGCGATCGGCGTCAGCCGGTCTTCTTAGCCGTCTTAGGCGCGGCGACGTGCGACGCCGAGACCAGCAAGGCCGAGGCCGAGCAGGAGCAGCGAAGCCGGAGCCGGTACAACAGCGATGTTGTCGACGTCGAGGAACGAGTCAACGATGGAGTCCTGGAGGTCCATGACACCAACACCGATCGTCAGCAGACCACCGCTGCCAGCCGTGTACGAGAAGCTGGAAATCGTGCCGTCGAGCGTGAACGTGTCGGCCAGGACCTGAACGCCATTCATGCTGACTGATACGAAAGCGAAGTCGTTGAAGAACGAGCCCGAACCTTCGTTCGAGGTCCAGAACCAGTCAAAGCTCACCGTACCGCCGCTGGCGATGTCCGTGGTGATAGCGATGGCCGAGCCTTCGGTAGCGTCGCCGGTCGAAATTGCGTCGAGCGTGCCTGCGCCGAGGCCCAGGAATGCTTCTACGGCAGCGTCAGAAGCGCCGTCGTCGCTTGAAATGGTGAAGCCAGAGCCGACGGGCGTGACATCACCGATCGAGCTGATGGTCGCGCCGGCGGAACCAGCTGCAAGCACCAGTGCAAGTGCGATCAGTTTTTTCATCTTATTTCCCCTAAACAGGTTTTTTAGCCAATTCCACAGTGCGAGAGCCACTGTCGAACGATCTAAAGCAAAAGACGGGCCAACTTTTTAAGTGGCTGAAAAATAAAGGAATCGTACGGGGCCGCAACGGCGCCGGCGATGAGTTTGTAAAGCATGCCGACAGGGCAAATGGCCGGGCGCCCGCGAACTGAGACTTATGTCAAATCACAGCCTTGCGAGGCCACGAGCTCGGCAACCGTTGCTTCGAGCTGCTCGATGCGTCGCGTCAATTCGGCAAGCGTCGCCGAATCTTCGGCGGTCTTTGGGTCCGCTGCCGCCGGCGTCGTGACCGCGGCTGGCTCCGTGCTGCCATCGACCTCGCCCGAGAACAGGTGCATGTATTCATTGTCGCGGCGACCGGCCCGGCGCGGCAGCCGGACGACCAGCGGGCCGGCGTCCCTTTGCATGAGCGCATTCAGGGCCGCCTCGACCTCATCGGGCCCGGGGAACGCGTGCAAGCGCCCCGAACGTGATTTGAGTTCACCGGGTGTTTGCGGGCCCCGGAGCAACAGCAGGGTGACGATGGCCCGATCGGCACTGTCGAACTGCAGCTCGCTGTATCGGGTGTCGCAGAATCGTTGGGTGTATTTCTCGGCGCGGCCGCGGAAATTTTCATCGACCATGACGAGGTGCTTGTCGGTAAGCCTGCGCAACCCGCCCTGAACTTCGCCGGAGGTCAGCGACATCACGGGGTCTCGGCTGGTTTTCTGGTTGCAGGCGTTCGTCAGCGCATTAAGCGTCAACGGGTACTGGTCAGGGGTGACCACGGATTTTTCAATGAGGCAGCCAATGATGCGCGCCTCGATGGCGTCCAGTTCAGGTAGCTGTGACACGTCATCAGGTCCGCTAGGAGTGGGCGTGCATGATAGCCGAAAGACCTGTGGCGCGACATTTGACAGGGTGGGCCCCGCTGCCTCTAATACTGCGTGCGCGTCGCGCTCGAGTCGCGCAGCTACCAATGTCCGAAACCTAGCGGAGGAAGCCATCGATGAGGCTCATCGCGATTCTTGTTCTTGCGTCTCTGACCGTCGGATGTTTGAGCCCGTTGAGTATCGCGGCAAAGCCGGCAAAGGGTGATTCCTTTTCCGGTGTGATCGAGATACCCGAAGGCAAGGCGGTGCTCTATGTCATCCGGGAAAAGCGCTTTTTCCAGAGCGGCACCTACCCGAAAATCAGTATGTGCGGCAATGAACCTGTCGCGTTACGAAATGGCGGCCACTTCGTCGCCGTCGTCGACCCGGGCGACTGCGACATTGTTTTCACTAAGGGCCTGTGGTGGACGATGTCTACCGAGGACATTACTGTGGAATTGACGCCTGATACCCAGTACTTCCTGAGTTTTCTGATCGAATCCACTGAGATCAGCGCGACGCCGACAATGAACGGGCCGGCGTGGTATGTCGCGGGCAATGCTGCGTTCGTTCCGGTCTCTGAAGAAGCTGGGCTGAAGCTGCTCAGTGAAACACGTGAGAGCTTCTAGCGACTCCTAGAAGCAAACAGGGAGCGCAGCGCGTCCCCTTTTTATGGACGGGCGTGCAACGCGCCTAGATCACCATGGCATCCACGAACTCATGCACGGGCAGGGCCTCGAGCGTGGCCTGGTCGTCACAGATGTCGTAGATGCGTTGTGCCTGCCCCGCAGGGAAGCGCGTGGCGAGATTGCGACGGAACTTGGCCTCAAGCACCGGAATACCCTCCTCGCGGCGCCGCTTGTGCCCGATCGGGTATTCGATTTCGATCCGATCTGTCTTGCTGCCGTCCTTGAACACCACCTGCATCGCGTTGGCAATCGAGCGCTTGTCAGGCTCGTGGTACTCACGGCTGTAGCGCTCATCTTCCTCAATAACCATTTTCTCGCGCAGCGCATCGACGCGCGGATCAGCGGCCACGTCGTCCTCGTAATCCTCGGCAACGAGATCGCCCTTGAGCAGGCCGATGGCGGCCATGTACTGCAGGCAATGATCGCGATCGGCGGGGTTGTTGAGCGTGCCTTCCTTGCTGATGATGCGGATCGCCGACTCGTGTGTGGTCATGACGATTTTGTCGATGTCGTCGAGGCGGTCTGCTACTTCGGCGTGCAGGCGAACGGCAGCCTCGACGGCCGTCTGCGCGTGGAACTCCGCCGGGAAGCTGATCTTGAACAGCACCTGCTCCATGACGTAGCTGTCAAAGTCGCGCTGGAATGAAAATGTCCTGCCTTTGAATGAGACGTCGTAGAAGCCCCAGGTCGGCGCGGTCAGTACGCTCGGGTAGCCGATTTCGCCCTTCATGACGAGCATGGCCAGGCGCACAGCGCGGCTTGTGGCATCGCCTGCCGCCCAGCTTTTGCGCGGGCCTGCGTTCGGTGCGTGACGGTAGGTGCGCAGGCGCGAGCCGTCGACCCAGGCGTGGGAGAGGGCATCGATGATCTGGTCGCGGCTGCCGCCGAGCAGCTTTGTGACCACGGCTGTCGAGGCAACGCGCACGAGCAGCACGTGGTCTAGGCCAACGCGGTTGAAGCTGTTTTCCAGCGCCAGCACACCCTGAATCTCGTGGGCCTTGATCATGGCGGTGAGGACATCGCGCATCGTCAGTGGCGCCTTGCCTGCGGCAACGTTCTGACGGCTCAGGAAATCCGCCACGGCGAGGATGCCGCCCAGATTGTCGCTGGGGTGACCCCATTCCGCGGCGAGCCAGGTGTCGTTGAAGTCGAGCCAGCGAATCATGCAGCCGATGTCCCAGGCTGCCTTTACGGGGTCCATGGCATGCGGCGTGCCCGGTACCTTGGCGCCGTTGGGGACCACGGTCCCGGGGACGAGCGGTCCGATGTGCTTGGTGCACTGAGGGAACGATAGCGCCAGGAAGCCGCAGCCCAGCGTGTCCATGAGGCAGTAGCGCGCGGTCTGGAATGCCAGGTCGCTGTCGATGTCGGCATTCGCCACGTAGTCGGCGATTTTGACGAGCTCGGTATCGGGGTCGGGTCGGACGTTGCTCTCGACTCGGTTGCTCATAGTTCTTCTCTAAAAGTATTGTAAGTGATTGAATTAGCGTTTATCGATAGCCACGTAGCTGCGTGCGTCGGGCCCAATGTAGTCAGCGCTGGGTCGGATAATGCGGTTGTTCTCGCGCTGTTCCATGACGTGCGCCGCCCAACCTGTGAGGCGGGAAATCACGAAGATAGGTGTGAACAGCTTGGTTGGAATACCCATGAAGCGGTAGGCGCTTGCGTGGAAGAAGTCAGCATTCGGGAACAGCTTCTTCTCGTCCCACATGAGCGTCTCGATAGCCTCTGAGACGGGATAAATCACCGTGTCACCCGCTTCGTCAGCAAGTTCGCGCGACCAGCGCTTGATGAGCGCGTTGCGTGGGTCGCTCTCGCGATAGACCGCGTGGCCAAAGCCCATGATCTTCTCCTTGCGCTCGAGCATGCCTTTGATGCCTGACACGGCGGCGTTGACCGAGTCGAAGGTATCGATGAGGTCCATGGCTGCCTCGTTCGCGCCGCCGTGCAGCGGTCCGCGCAGTGAGCCAATGGCGCCCGTGATGCAGGAGTGCATGTCCGAGAGCGTTGACGCGCAAACCCGCGCCGTGAACGTCGAGGCGTTGAATTCGTGCTCGGCGTAGAGAATGAGTGAGACGTCCATGACACGCTTGTGCAGATCGCTGGCCGGCTTGTCGTGCAGCAGCGTCAGGAACTGCGAGGCAATGTTGGCGTCGTTTGTGTCCGTATCGATGCGTACGCCGTCATGGCTAAAGCGGTACCAGTACGTGATGATGCCGGGGAGGGCCGCCAGGATACGATCAGCCGCCGCTTGCTGTTCCGAAAAATCCGCCTCGGTCTCGAGATTGCCCAGCATCGACACCCCCGTACGCATGACGTCCATGGGGTGCGCGTCCGCGGGAATGCGTTCGAGTACTTCGCGCAGCGCCGGGGGCAGGGCGCGCTTGCCCGCGAGGCTCTGACGGTAGCCATCGAGTTGCGATTGCGTGGGCAGCTCGCCCTTGAACAACAGCCAGGCGACTTCTTCAAACGTCGAGTGTTCCGCGAGCTCGGCAATGTCGTAACCGCAGTAGGTCAGGCCGCTGCCCGACACGCCGACGGTGCACAACCGGGTCTCGCCGGCGCTCTGGCCGCGCAAGCCTGCGCCGCCGAGTTTCTTGTCAACCATGAGGGTCTCCTATAGGACGCTGTCAGGACTTCTTGGCGCCGAACAACGCGTCGAGCTTCTGCTCGAAATCGTGGTAGTTGAGGAATTCGTAGAGTTCCTCGCGCGTCTGCATCGCGTCGATGACGTCCACCTGCGTGCCGCGTTCACGGATCGTGCGGTAGACGTTGAGCGCAGCCGCGTTCATGGCGCGGAATGCGGACAGCGGATAGAGCGCCATGCGAATACCGACATCGGCAAGCTGTTCAGTGGTGTACATGGGCGTCATGCCGAACTCGGTCAGGTTGGCGAGCACGGGAATCGAGACCGTATCGGTGACGCCTCGGTAGTTCTCGATGTCGGTCATGGCCTCGGCAAAGATGGCGTCGGCGCCCGCCGCCTCGTAAGCCGCGATGCGCTCGAGCATGGGCTCCATGCCTTCCACGGCCAGTGCATCGGTGCGCGCCATCACGACAAAGGCCGAGTCGGTTTTGGCGTCGACGGCGGCCTTGATGCGGTCGGTCATCTCGTCCTTCGAGACGAGTTCCTTGTTGGGGCGGTGACCGCAGCGTTTCTGTCCGACCTGGTCCTCGAGATGCACCGCGGCAACGCCGGCCCGCTCCATCTCGCGAATCGTGCGGGCGATGTTGAAGGCGCCGCCCCAGCCCGTGTCGATGTCCACGAGCAACGGCGCCTCGGTGGCGCCCGTGATCCGGCTGGCGTCCTCGACCACGTTTTCGAGCGAGGTCATGCCGAGATCCGGCAGGCCGTAACTCGCATTGGCCACGCCAGCGCCTGATAGGTAGAGGGCGCGGTAGCCCGTTTGCTCGGCCATCATCGCGGTGTAGGCGTTGATCGCGCCGACAATTTGCAGCGGTCGTTCGGTTTCGAGTGCGATGCGAAACCGCTGTCCTGCGGATGCGTTACTCATCGTGTGTCCCCATGTCTTTGTCTATCGTCAGAGCTCGCCGTCACGCCACTTCTGGTGGACGACTTCTATGGCACGGCGCAACCCGGCTTCGAACCCTCTGCGGTGGTCGGCTTCGGTGCGCTCGTGCGGAATATCGATGACCTCGTCGCCATTGGAGTCGCAGATCACGGTGCGGGCGCCCGTCGCGCGCCACTCGACAACCAGGCGGATGAGCCAGGCCAGCGAAACGAGCGACAGAGCAGGCGCCAGCAACGGCACCATGGCGTTGATCTCAGAAAACCAGGTGATCACAGCGCCCGCGGCAAACAGCCCGGCGCGGCGCAGCGGCTGCACAAGCGTATCGACGCGAATGGCGTCCTCGATGAACAGCGGGCTCAGCAACAAAAGGTCGTGGCGACTGACCCGACGACGGCCGTTGATGGCCCATTCGACAGCCAGCGTCGTGTCGTCGTAGCGCAGGGTGTAGCGGCCCAGCTGCCAGTCAAACTCAATCTCGCGGCGGGGCGCATTGAGTGCGCGAATGTTGTTGCCCGAGGCGTCCACGGCGTCAGGCGTGCAGCGGCGGCAGCGCGTCCGCCCAGGGCGCGGCCTCTTCAAGTTGATAGGCGAGCTGCAGCAACAAGGCCTCACCGCCAATGCGCGTCGCCACCTGGACGCCCACGGGCAGCCCCGAGGGCGCGAGACCGGCCGGGATGCTGATGGCCGGCGTGCCCGCGGCATTGTGCGTCGGCGTGTAGGCCGCGAAACGCTGCACGCGCGGCATGAGCGTGTCGTAGTCGAGGTCGGGCGCCAGGAAGCCGATTTCCGGTGCGGGGCTGCCTGTCACGGGCGTGAGCCAGGCGTCGTAGCCCGACAGGAAGTCGTCGACGCCAGCCTTGTAGCGGCCAAGGCCTTCGACGGCGCGCTCGAGCGCGTCCGCGGGGCGGGCGTTCATGAGCTCGCCCAGTGCGATCGTGGCGGGCTCAAGCAGTCCTGTCTGATCGGCGGGCGTTCCGGTCTTCTCCTCAACGAGTGACACGGCACCTGCAGCGCCGGCGGCCCACAGGGTCAGGAAATCGTCCCCGAAAGCCGGATCGTGCAACGGCGTATCCGTCTCGATGAGCGAAATTTCGTGCCCCAGCGACTCGAGCGTTTCTGCGGTGCGCTCGACGGCAGCCGCGACGGCCGGGTCGGGGTCGCCGTAAATCGACGACACCGTCACGGCAATACGTTGCGGTGCGAGCCGTTCCCGTACCGTGAAGCCGACCGGCAGCAACGAGCCGCCCTCGGTGAGCTCGGTCAGTGCCAGCAGCAGCGCTGAGTCCCGGACGCTGTGCGTGACCGCATGTTTGATCGAGATGGGCCAGGCCTGCTGGCCGTAACCCTGGTCAGGGAAGCGCCCGACGCTGGGCTTGAGCCCGACAAGCCCGCACTGGGCCGCCGGAATCCGGATCGAGCCACCACCGTCGCTGGCCTGCGCTGCGGGCACGATCCGTGCCGCGACGGCTGCGGCGGCACCGCCGCTCGATCCACCCGTCGAATGAGCCAGGTTCCAGGGGTTGCGCGTCGGGCCGTGCAATAGCGGCTCCGTCGTCGGCAGCAGGCCGAACTCGGGCGTGTTCGACTTGCCGAGCACGACGAGACCCGCACCGTCGATGCGATCCGTAAAGGGTGACTGCGCCTCTGAGACCTGGTCTGCGAACAGCCGCGACCCGCGCGTCAGCGGCATGCCGGCGTAGGCATTGAGGTCCTTGAGGAGGTAGGGGACGCCGGCCAGCGGGCCACGCGCATTGGGTGCGGCGGCCAGCGCGCGCTCGAAGTCGGCGAACGTCACCGCATTGAGTTCGGGGTTGAGGCGCTCAACCCGCGCCACGGCCGCTTCCACGAGCTCGAGTGGCGAAACCGTGCCGCTTGCTGCGAGATCGGCTTGCGCGATGCAGTCCAGTGCCGCGAGATCGGTGGCCGACGGTGCCGGCTCCCGGCGCGAACAGCCTGCGCTGGCCGCCAGTGCACCGGCAGCGAGCAGTTGTAGCGCTTCACGACGATCCATGGACGCCTCCGCGGACATAAATCAGGGGTTCGCGCGACGCATCGCTCGCAAACGCGAGCACGTCCGCCAGGATCAGCTTGTGATCACCGGCGTCATGAATGGCGTTGACGCGGCAATCGAATGTCGCGACGGCGCCCCTCACGAGGGGCGAGCCGTTCCCGGACAGCACGTAGGCGTCGGGGTCGGTCATGGCGTGGTTGCCGCGCACCGCGAACTGGTCGCACAGTGCGGCCTGGTCGGCGGCCAATACGGAGATACCGAACTGGCGCGTCTCGAGCCACAACGCATAGGTCGTCGAGTCCTTTTGTACCGACCACAGCACCATGGGAGGATCCAGCGACACGGACGCAAAGGAATTGACAGTGATGGCGAACGGCTGGGCTTCGTCGGCAACCGGTGGGGAGGCGACGATGCACACGCCCGTGGCGAACTGACCCAGCGCTTTCCGCAGGGCCAAGGGGTCCACGGCCGGCGCGTCTGTCGCGGGCTGGGCACTCGAATCAGGCATCCCGCTATTGTAACCGACCGCGCTCGGTTGCGCTGCCGCGGCGATGGTATAGTGCGCGACCTCTGGCGGGCGGGTTTGCTTGGCCGCCCGGCATTACGTCAACCCCCCGGCGCCTGCGCCGGCAGGAGCCCCGATCGTCATGACGTCCCGTTTCCCCACCGCGCTGCGCCGCCTCGGCGCGTTGCTTGTCCTGCCCGGAGTGCTGGCACTGACCGCCTGCACGGATACGCCAGATTCGCCGGCCGGCCGTGGCAACATCCGGGCGATAAATGTGCTGCCGGATACGGGTGCCGTCCAATTCCAGATTGAGGCCGTCGTACTCGACACGCCCGACTACCTGTCGACGACCACGTACTTCGGCTACGACAGCCTTACTTTCGATTTCAATTTCGATTACGCCTCTGGGCTGACGGACAGCACCGTCCGCCTGGCAACCACGGAACTCACCGTGGTGCCTGATACTGATTACACGCTCGTGCTCGCGGGGACGCAGCAGGCGGCGCGGATCGTCACCATAGAGCTACCCGAGTACACGGCGACGGGCGACATCACGGTAGTGGAGGCCTTTGCGCTCAACTTGTCCTTCACAGCAGGCGACGTCGACTTTTACATCGGGGCGCCCGGTTTCGATCCGGCCGCGGCGATGCCGGTCGCAAGCAATGTCGGCCAGGAAGATCTTGTGTCGCTCGGCAACATTGCCGCGGAAGAGGTGCAGATCGTCGTGACGCCTGCGGGTACTCCGGGTACGGAGCTGCTGCGTAGCGAGGCGGCCACGCTCAATGGTGACGATCGCGTCTTCGTTTCGCTCGTGGATAGTGCGGGCGTGGTGACGTCGACCTATGCGGCGCTGCTTATCGGCGAGATTGGCAGCGCCAGGCTCGTGGACGAGAGTGCGCCGGTGCGTTCGCAACTGGCCCATGCGGCGCAGTCTGAGGGCGCGGTTGATTTGTATCTCGAGCCCGAAGGCGGTGCGCTGACGACGCCCGTGTTTGCCAACGTCGCCTTTGGGGACGTCACCGCACTGGTCGATGTCCCCGTCGCGGACGATCTCGCGATGCTCGACCTGACCCTGACGGCTGCGGGTAACCCCGGCGCGATTCTCCGGGAGGTGGCCGCCATATTTGCCGACGGTCAGTCCGTCGTGCAGGTTGTTGCGGGCTCGAACGCCGACGACAGCCTGCTTGTCGCGTCGCTGCTGAATTCACGTCGCCCGCTGGCCGACTCGGCGCAGCTCTCGTTCTACAACACGATTCTCCAGCAGGATCAGGTGGACCTGTACCTGCTTGAAGAGGACGAGGTATTTGACCGCCAAACCTCGCCGACGCTCATCAATAACGCGCTGCTCGGCAGCAACCTGAACCAGTTCCGCGCGCCCCCGGGCAATTACACCTTCTACATTGTCCGTAACGACGATGACGCCATTCTGCTGGGGCCGCTCGTGTTGGATATCCAGGCCGGCGATATTCGCCAGTTCATTACCACCGACAGTGCGGATCCCAACGTGTCGACGCTCATCGACATCGACCTGACGAGCTTTTGAGCCTGAGCTGCATCCAAACCGGGGCTTGCGGCATCACAGGGGACGACACCACCTTCAAGGAGTTCTGTGATGAATGAGGAGATCTTTATTCCTCTTGCGTTTTTCGCCGCAACGTTCGGCATTACCTACGTCATCGTGCTGTTCCGGCACCGCAACCGCAAGGCGGCCCAGGCCACGCTGCGGGCGGCCATCGAGAAGGGTCAGGAGCTCAATTCCGAGGTCATCCACTCGCTGACGGGGCAGGCGCCGCCCTCGGGCGATCGCGATATGCGTCGTGGACTGGTCTTGCTGGCCATCGCGTTGGCGACGATTGGTTTCGGCTGGCTGCTCGACGACGAAGACGCCTCGATCGTGTTCTATGGCTCCGCGCTGTTTCCGCTGCTGATCGGTCTGTCCTATCTGCTCATGACGCGACTGGGTTCGCGTACGGGCTGATGAATGGACGCATGCGCCACCGATCTCGATGCCGAGGCCGAACGGCGCCTGTTACAGGCGGCGCGGCTGTCGGCCGACAGCGTTGCATTCACCCGGCTCGTGTCGCCGCACGTGGCACCGATCCGGCGCTACCTGGAGCGCTTCACCCAGGACGGCGCGGATGCCGACGATCTGACGCAGGAAACACTGGTGACGGCCTGGCGGCGGCTCGACGACTACGACGGTCGCGGACGCTTCAAGGCGTGGCTGTTCGCGATCGCGTATCGCGAGTTTCTGCAACACGCGCGATCTCGGCGTCGCTTCTGGCGGGCCCTGGGCCGACTGCGGGCCGAACCCGCCGCGGAGACCGTCAGCGGAGATGCGCCCGCGGCGGCGTCGGACCTGGAGCGGCTGCTCGACGCGCTCGAGCCCGAGGCGCGGGCGCTGGTGCTCATGTCCAAGGGCGTGGGCTTGTCACACGCCGAGATCGCGGAGATCACGGGCAAACCGCTCGGCACCGTGAAGTCGGTGATCAATCGCGCCACGCGGAGGCTCATCGATGAGCACGCATGAGTCGGGTGATCGTATGCGACGCGAAGCGGAGCTCGACGCCGCGCTTCAGTCCCTGCTTGCGCAGCCCGTGGACACCGAACGCCTCGTGCGCGGTGCGCAGCGACGGATTACCCGTTGGCGCTGGATGCGGGTGCTTACCCCCTGGCTCGTGGCCATCGCAATCAGCGTGGCGTTGGGGCCTGTGCTCTGGCGGCTGGCCGGTGGTCTGGTTGGCACCTTGCCGTCGGTCGGCGTGCAGTTCGAATTCACGCCGGCCGGCCTGGCCGCGTTGGCAGAGCAGCTTCCCGTCTACGTGTGGGCTTTCGTAGCCGGCATTGGCGTCACCGTGGCGGCGACATTCGCCGAACGCTAACGCTCGATCTGTCCCAGATTGGCGTGGATCACCGCGCCGTTAATCACCGCGTTGTCGATGCAAAACGCAATCGTCGCCGCGATTTCCTCGGGCTCGATGAGCCGCCCAAATGTGACCCCGGAAGCGATGGCGTCGAGGATATCCGAATCACCGCCCACGTGGTCACGGAGCATTTCCGTATCCGTGAACCCGGGCGCCACGACGGCCGTGTGTACACCCGTACCTGCCAGGTCCTGGCAGGTGGCGCGCATGAGTCCGTGTACGGCATGTTTGCTCGTCGCGTAACTCAATGCACCGCCCACGGCCTTGTCACCCAGTGTCGAGCCGATAAAGACAATCGCAGAGCCTGCAGGCAGGGCGTCAATGAGCGTTGCGTTCAGTGCGGCCGGCGCCACGACGTTGATCTGCAGTGCGGCGTGGAGTTGCGCCGTCGTAATGCCTTGCGCGCTGTCACTGGCGAGTAACCCCGCGTTGTGCACGACGGCCACGCGCTCACTGTCGGCACACGCAGCCCGCAGCGTCTCGACGAGACTGGGCGAAGGCGCCTCGGCGAGGTCCGTTTCCAGGCTTTCCACACCGTTGACGGGGCAGGGTCGCCGCGACAGGTTGATCACGCGCCAGCCGTCGGCGTGCAGCCTCCGGGCCGTGGCGGCGCCAATGCCGGCGCTTGCGCCTGTGATGATGGCCAGGCGGCTCACAGGATGCCCCTCGTGTCGTCCCAGCGCGTACTTGCCGACTGCCCGGCACCGGACGCCACGGTGACCGCTACCGCGCTGATCGCGTAACGCACGGCGGCATCGCCTTCAAGCAGCTGCTCGAGCAGATACCAGCTGAGCTCTTCAGAAGTAATGTTGGCCAGTGGCAGCACGATCGTGTCGCCAGCCGGGAAGGTCAGCGTCTCGCCGTTGAACACGGCGCGTACCTGGTCACCGTCCTCGGTCACATCTAGGTGCGGCGAATGCGCAGGCAGCAGCACGTACTCATCGAGCGCATCGCAGAGTTCGCGCATTTTATTCTTGAGGACGTTGTAGTCGAAGCACAGACCCTCTTCGCCCACGGCGGCCGTGACTTCGGCGCTGACGGCGAAATTGTGGCCGTGCAGCCGCTCGCGTTCCGTTGCCGAAAAGATCGTGAAATGGGCAGCCGAGAAACTCAGGTACTGGTTGCGGATGTGCAGGACGGTCGTGCGCGACATGACGGGCTCTGACGATTGCGAGCGCGCATGATGCCGTGAAGCCCCCCGGATTTCACGCGGTCGGGCGCGTTGCAGAGGCTTTGCGTTGCGCGCGGGCAACAGGGTCGCATCGACGATCGAGGGCAGCACCTCTGTGGACCCGCGACAGCCGCGATGAATGCTTACGCGGCACTAAATCAAAGCCAGAATCGGCAATACCAGTAAAAACAGTGTTTTACCTGGAGCACCATGGATGGAACGGTCGGCGAGGTGCGGTGTTGGGGCGGCTTCGCCGGTTTTGAGATCGCTGGGGCATGTTTTATTGTGGTCGGCGCTTCGCGGCGTGTGCGCCGCGCTACAGATCGTCCCGGGGGAATCTCAATGGATCGTCGTAAGTTCTTGAAAATAGCCGGCGTCGGCGCGGGCACTATCGCCCTGCCGGTCAGCGGACGCGTGATTGCAGCGGAAGAGCTGCTGTCGCCCGCTGACATGAGCCTGAAACGCCAGCTCGCGGAGGCCGGACTCAAGGCGGCCAAGGCTGCGGGTGCCACCTACGCCGACGTCCGCGTTGGCCGCTACCTGAACCAGTTCGTGGTGACTCGTGAGCTCAAGGTTCAGAACATCGTTAACACCGAATCCGTAGGCGTCGGCGTGCGCGTCATCGCCAAGGACACCTGGGGCTTCGCGGCCACGAGCGCATTGACGCCGGAGGCTGTCGCCGAAGCCGCGCAGACTGCGGTCGCGATTGCCAAGGCCAACGCCAGGTACCAGACCGAGCCCGTGAAGCTCGCGCCGGTGAAGGGCGTCGGTGAGGTCAGCTGGCGCACCCCGACTAAGAAGAACGCCATGGAAGTGCCCATCGCGGACAAGGTCGACATGCTCATGGCCGTCAACGAGGCGGCGCTGAGCAACGGCGCGAGCTACGTCAACTCGACGTTCTACCTCGTCAATGAGCAGAAGTACTTTGCCTCGACCGATGGCTCCTACATCGATCAGGACATCCATCGTGTCTGGTCGCCCATGAGCGTGACCGCTGTCGACAAGGAAACGGGCAAGTTCAAGACACGCAACGGCCTGTCTGACCCGATGGGCATGGGCTGGGAGTACTTCGAAGGCGACCCCGCCGAGAAGGTTCCTGGCGTGACGACGCGTTACCGCTACAGCTACGACATGGTCGAGGACGCCAAGCTCGCCGCGCAGCAGGCGAAGAACAAACTCACGGCACCTTCGGTCAAGCCCGGCCAGAAGACGCTCGTACTCGACCCGACGCACCTCATGCTCACGATCCATGAGTCGGTTGGGCATCCGCTCGAGCTCGATCGCGTGCTGGGCTACGAGGCCAATTACGCGGGCACGAGCTTCGCAACGCTCGACAAGTGGGAGACCAAGGAATTCCAGTACGGCTCGGAGCTCGTCAACCTGTTTGCCGACAAAGTGCAGCCCGCATCCCTGGGCGCCGTCGGCTACGACGACGAAGGCGTCAGGACGAAGAAGTGGGACCTGGTCCGCGATGGCATCCTGGTCAATTACCAGGCGATCCGCGACCAGGCGCACATCATCGACGAGAAAGAATCGCACGGCTGTTGCTACGCAGACAGTTGGAATTCGGTGCAATTCCAGCGCATGCCCAACGTCTCGCTGGAGCCGGGCAAAGAGAAGCTCTCCGTGGATGACATGATTGCCGACGTGGAAGACGGCATCTACATCGTTGGCCGCGGTTCCTACTCGATCGACCAGCAGCGCTACAACTTCCAGTTCGGCGGGCAGCTCTTCTACGAAATCAAGGATGGTGAAATCACGGAGCAAATAGAAGACGTGGCCTACCAGTCGAACACGCAGGAGTTCTGGAATTCCTGCTCGGCCATCTGTGACGAGCGCGACTACCGCCTGGGCGGTTCGTTCTTTGACGGCAAGGGCCAGCCCTCGCAGATCAGTTCGGTCTCGCACGGCTGCGCCACGACGCGCTTCGACAACGTCAACGTGATCAACACCGCGCGCAAGCTCGGCTGATCCGACCACAGATTTCGAGAGAGTAGCCAACATGACCATTCTTACCCGAGACGAAGCGAAGACCATCCTTGAGAAGGTGGTATCGCTGTCTAAGGCCGACGGTTGCGAAGCCAATCTTAATGGCGGCACCGAAGGCAATATTCGCTATGCGCGCAACAGTGTGTCCACGGCGGGCGAAACCAAAAATGTCGACCTCGTCGTGCAATGCAACTTCGGCCAGAAGGTCGGCACCGCAACCATTAACGAGTTTGACGACGCCTCTCTGGCGAAGGTGGTAGCACGCGCCGAGGAAACCGCGCGGCTTGCGCCCGAGTCGCCGGAGTTCATGCCCGTGCTCGGCCCGCAGAAGTATGCCGAGAGCAAGGCATTCGTCGATGAGACGGCCAACATCAAGCCCGAGTACCGCGCGGATTCTGCCGCCGCCAGCATCGGGCCGGCGCGCGACAAGGACGCCACGGCAGCGGGCTTCCTCAATGACTCGGCCAATTTCTCGGCCATGATGAACAGTGAAGGCCTGTTCGCCTACCACACCGAGACCAACGTCAACTTCACTGTAACAGTGCGCACCAATGACGGCACCGGCTCGGGCTGGGCCTCGGCCGATGACAACGATGTGCGCCGCGTCGACACCACAGCAACGTCAGCTGTAGCGCTGCAAAAAGCCGTGGCGTCGCGCGAGGCGCAGGCGCTCGAGCCTGGCAAGTACACCGTGATCCTCGAGCCCAACGCGGCCGCAGCACTCATCGGTCGCATGTTCTTTGCATTCGGTGCACGTCAGGCCGATGAAGGTCGTAGCTTCCTGGCCCAGAAGGGTGGCGGGACGCGACTGGGCGAGAAGATCTTTGATGAGAAGGTCACGGCCTACGGCGACCCACTCGATCCGCGTGTACCGGCGGCCACCTGGAATCAGAGCGGACAGCCCGTTGAGAAGCTCTCGATCATCAAGGACGGTGTGGTCGACAACCTGTTCTACGATCGTTACTGGGCCGACCAGAAAGACGTGGCACCCGTGCCGCAGCCGAGCAACCTCATCATGGTGGGCGGTGACCGCAACCTCGAAGCCATGATCAAGGACACCGAACGCGGGATCCTCGTATCGCGACTCTGGTACATCCGGGCGCTCGACCCGCAGACGCAGCTCTACACGGGCCTGACGCGTGACGGCACGTTCTACATCGAGAATGGCGAGATCAAGTTCCCTGTGAAGAACTTCCGCTTCAATGAGAGCCCCGTGATCATGCTCAACAACCTTGAAGAGCTCGGGCAGTCGGAACGCGTGAGTCTGTTCGGATTCTCGGCCGTGATGCCGCCCGTCAAGGTCCGCGAGTTCACGTTCTCCAGCCTCTCGGACGCCGTCTGAGCATTCTGGACCGGCGTCGGTTTCTGCAAGCCGCGGGCGCTTCGGCGCTCGCGGCTGCTTTACCTGCGCGTGCCAGTTCGGGCTACGACTTCTACTTCACGCGGCTCATGTACGAGTCGGGCAACTGGAACGTCGACGAGCGCATGCCCAACAATGTGCTCAACTCACTTGTCGAGTACACGACGCTTCACGTCGACCCCAATGAACGCGTTGTGGCGCTGTCAGACCAGGCGATGCTTGAATCACCTTTCTGCTACCTGGCCGGGCACAAGCTCGTGCAGTTCAGCGACGCCGAAGCGGCCAACTTCAAGCGCTATGTTGAGAATGGTGGCTTTGTATTTGTCGACGACTGCAATCACGATATCGATGCGCTGTTCGCCGTGAGTTTCGAGCGCCAGATGGAAGCGTTGTTTGGTCGCGACTGTCTGCCCAAGCTGCCCGACGATCATCCGTTGTACACCTCGTTTTTTGAGTTTGATGAGCCGCCCACGACGAGCTTCGAGCTCAACGGCTGGGGCGATGATCTCGTTCACGACTACTTGCGCGGGCTCGAAATCGACGGCCGCCTGGCGGTGCTCTACAGCAACAAGGACTACGGCTGCGAGTGGGACTATGACTACCGCAACAAGCGCTGGCTGGCCGTCGACAACACGCGCTTTGCCGTGAACATCGTCATGTACGCACTGAACTATTGATGGCCAGCGAACCCACAGAACACGAAATCCGTCAGCAGGTCGCGCGGCTTGCCGAAGTACGGCGCGAAGTGGGCCGCGTCATCGTTGGCCAGACCGCTGTCGTCGATGAGATTCTCGCGACGCTGCTTGCGGGCGGGCACTGCCTGCTGCAAGGCGTACCGGGGCTTGGCAAGACCAAGCTGCTGCGAACCCTGGCGCGGGTCATCGATCTGCCTTTTGGTCGCATTCAGTTCACGCCCGACCTCATGCCCGGTGACATCATCGGCACCGAGCTACTGACAGAGACTGAGTCGGGTCGCCGCGAGCTCGAGTTCCAGCCTGGCCCGGTGTTCACGAGCCTGCTTCTGGCCGACGAAATCAACCGCACACCGCCCAAGACGCAATCGGCCTTGCTCGAGGCCATGGAGGAACACCGGGTGACGTTTGCGGGCACGCCGCATCCGCTGCCCGAACCGTTTTTCGTCATGGCCACGCAGAACCCACTGGAGCAGGCGGGCACCTATCCGTTACCCGAGGCGCAGCGCGACCGCTTCCTCATGATGATCCGCATCGACTACCCGACTGCGGACGAGGAGCTCGACATCCTGCGTCGCACGACTGGCGGGACGCAGGCCGAGGTCAAACCGGTCATGGACGGTGCGGACATTGTGGCGCTACAGCAGCTCGTGCGTGAACTGCCCATCAGCGACGGCCTGCTGGCGTATGCGACCCGCATGGTGCGCGCGACGCGACCACGCGACGGCGAAGCGACGGCGACGGTGCGTGAGTACGTTCGCTGGGGTGCCGGTCCCCGTGCAGGTCAGGCCATCGTTCTGGCGGCGAAAGCGACCGCGTTACTCGCCGGTCGGCTCGCGGTGACGCTGGACGATATTCGGGCCGTGGCGCTGCCGGTGCTCCGCCACCGCGTGATTCTCAATTTCCACGCCGAGGCTGAGCAGCAGGACGTCGAACGTGTGGTCGGCCATCTGCTCGACGAGGTGGCGCCGCCCGAGGATCCACTCAAGGCCGAGCGCGCCGCCACGGACTGACGCATGGACGCGGTGGACCTGCTGCCCGACGCAGCGACGCGCCATCAGTTGCTGCGTTACACGCTGGCGAGCCGCCACCGGGTTGCGAGCAGCCTGCGCGCATCCCACATCAGCCGCGAGCGCGGCGAGGGCATCGAATTCCACCAGTACCGGCCTTACCTGCCTGGCGATGATTTGCGGCGTGTCGACTGGCGACTCTATGGGCGTACGGACCGCCATTACGTGCGCGAAGCGGAGCAGGAGAGCCGGCTCACAGTGTGCCTGTTCGTCGACACGACGGCGTCGATGGGGATGCACGATAAAGACGGGCCAAGTCGGCTTGAGCTGGCCCAACGCACGGCTGCCGCCATCGCCTGGCTGTCGGCGCAGCGCCACCACGACTTTGGACTGGTCACGCTCACTGATGGCCGGCCCGTGTACCTGCCGCCGGCCGCGGGCAACGCACAGTTCCAGCGCATGACGGGCGCGCTGGCGTCGTTGACGCCCGCCGGCAGCTGGCCGCGTCATGCAAACGTGCGCCACGCGCTGCAAGCCTTGCCTGCACGCAGCAAGGTGTTCTGTTTTTCAGACTTCTTCGAACGCGGCGACGAGCAGACGCGCGCAATGCGTGAATTGCTGGGCATGGCATACGGACTGACGAGTGTTCAGATCGTCACGGCCAGCGAGCTCGCATTCCCGCACCGTGGCCAGGTCGAGGTCATCGACGCCGAGCACGGTGAAACGCGGGTTGTAGACGCGCGGGCCTATCGCCCGCGTTACCTGGCGCGCTTCGCCGAGTTGCTCGATGCCGTTCGTCGCGAGCACAGGGCGCTGGGCGCACGCGTGGTGCGCGTGACCGCATCGACGCCCGTGCCCGATGTGCTGCGGGCAGCACTGGATCATGGCCTCGACGCGCCGGCGCGGTTGCTGGCCGCCGTGGAGGCCGCCTCGTGAGCGCGCTTGCGGCCATGCTCCTGGGCCTTGGTGCCGCGCTGGCTGTTGTACTCGTGCATGCGTTGTATCTGGGCGCGCGTCGGCGCGTCACGGTGGCCACACTCAAGCCCTTTGAGACCGAGTCGCGCCCGAGACTGACGACGGCGCCATTGACCCAACGTGTGTTGCTCCTGAGCCGGCTGTTGTTGTTCGCAACGCTCGTTGCCATCGTGGTGCGCGAGCAACCTGAGGTCCTTGAGGCTAAGGGCGCCACACGCGTGGTGGCCGTGGTACCGGGCACGCTGCCGCCCGAAAACGAACCGGGCGTGCAGTACCTGTGGCTCGATGGCCAGCAAACACCGCTGTCGCGTGCGCCACAACGTCATGATGTGACCGCGGCGGCGTTGTTGGCGCTGACACAGGCCTTGCCCGCTGACGCGGAGCTCGTGGTGGTCGGCACGCCCGCCGCAGCGGACTGGCCGGCAGTGATGCCCGAGCTGGGTCGATCGGTTGTGTGGCAGCGTGGCGACATGGCAGCGCGCAAACCGGAAGGGTGGTTGGCCGCGGACGCGCCCGAGACGCTCCACATTGTTGGCGACGATGACACGTTACGCGAGGCGGTTCTTGAGGCCATCGGACTCTGGCGAGAGGCCGGATTCCTGCCCGACTCGGTGACGGTCGTCGACGGTGAATCCGACAGCGACCGCGGTGCGCGCGTCATGCTGGGTGCAGGTCCCCGGGTTCATGCAGCCTGGGCGGCGCGCGTCATCCAACCCGGCGCCGTGGATTCAGGGCACGCGGTGGTTTATGACGCGACCCTCGGCGCAGGGGTCTTCGCGACGGCGTTATGGCACCAACTGACGGTTTCGGCGGGCCGCCGCCCGGTTGCCGGCGTTGCCGTTGCGCCGCTACCCGCTGCAACGCAAGCGTTGTCGCCGGGCAACGTTGAGCGACGCCTCACGGTGCCTGTGTCGGCCGCCTGGTTGTTACTGGCCGTTGGCCTGTTCGCCACCGAGCGCACGCTGGCACTGCGCGGAGCGCAGGCATGACGACTGGGCGTACAGCCTTGAGGCGGCATGTGCGCGGACTGCGGTCGGCGCAGCTAGCACGCTACCTGGGCTATGCGGTGCCGTTGTCGATACTCGCGGGATTCGCGGCCGTTCGCTGGGTTGCCGCGAGCCCAGCCGAAGCACTTCTGCTCGCGGGGCTTGCGGCACTCGTTCAGGTGCTGACGATCGACGTCGCTCATGCGGCGCAACGCGTCACGGCGACGCGCACCGCCGCGCATCTCGATCGCGTGCACGCGAGTCTCGAGGACAGCACGGCGTTGCTGCTGGCGCCCGAATCGACACTGAGCCTGCCGGCACGGCTGCAACGTGAGCGTACGGCCGAAGCGCTGCTGGCATTGGTGGCGCAGGGCGATTTGCGGTCGAGTACTGCAGGACGACTGCCGCGAGTTATGGCGGGTGCGCTGTTGTTAGCAGCGGTGCTTGCCAATCTGACCTGGCTTGTTCCGCGCTGGCTCGAGCCGACGCTCGCGCGCGAGGCCAAACAACAGGCGTCGCTTGTTACCGCCGTGACCCTTGAAGCTCGACCGCCTGAATACACCCGGCTGCCGCCACTCGAGTTTGAGGTGGGTGACATCACAGTGCCCGAGTTTTCGACGCTGCGGGCGACCCTCACGGTCAGCGGTACTTACTCAGGCCTCGAGCTGGTGCAGGGAGACGGACACCGCGTGAAACTCTATGACGCGGGGGATGGCCGTTGGCAGAGCACCTGGTGGCCGGCGACAGCGACGACCTGGCAGATCTTGGATGGTGCGGGTACGCCGGTGCCATTGCCCGACGGTGCGTTTGTGCACCGCGTCGGTCTCACCAGCGATACCGCGCCCGCGATTCGGATCGCGGCACCCGATGCACGGCTGCACGAGGTGGACGGACTGCCTTTCGCCTTGCCTGTTCGGGTGTCCGTGGTCGACGACCACGGTGTCGCTGCCGTCACGGCGCACGCGACACGCGCCACGGGCAGCGGCGAGCGCGTGAGCTTCGAAGGCTCGGTTGAGGCGTTGTTTGAAGACGCTGCGGCATCACGGCGCGAACTCGAGGCGGCGCGTGATTTTACGGGCGCGCAGTTCGGGCTTGCGCCCGGCGCGGAAATCTACCTGCATTTCGAAGCCGCCGACGCGCGGCCAGGCGCGAACAACGTCGCGCGTTCACAGACTCTGATCCTGCGCTGGAAAGATGTGGACCGTGCGCCGGATGTGGTGCTGGACAACGCGGTCATTCAGGTGATGCCCGAGTACTTCCGAAGTCAGCGTCAGATCATCATCGATAGCGAAGCACTGGTCGCCAATCGCGCGACGATTGCGCCCAACGCATTCGAAGTCCGCGCCCAGTCGCTGGCACTCGACCAGCGCGCACTGCGACTGCGCTACGGGCAATTCCTGGGTGAGGAATTGGGCGGCGAGCCTGCAGCGATGCCGCTCGGCGAAGGTCATTACATCGGTGATGGGCACAACCACGGTGGCGAATCAGAGGGCACCTGGCAACAGGCCTATGCCGAGGAGCTCGAGGCGTTGCGCGGCAGCGAGGCTGACCCGGATGCTGCGGATACCGTCTGGCAGGAGGGCGACGCGCACTACCCGGGCGACGGCCACAATCACGGTGACGAGCCGCCGGAATTCTTCCAGAGTGCGACGGGTGACTTCGGTGATGCGCTCGCGGCGATTTCGCCTTACGCGCACTTCCACGACCAGGAAGAAGCGGCGACCTTGTTCGACCCCGAGACGCGTGAGTTATTGCGCGCCGCGCTGCGTGCCATGTGGCGCTCGGAAGCGGCGCTGCGTCAGTTCGACCCCGGGCCTGCGCTGCCACACCAGTACGAGGCGTTGGCCCTCATCAAGCGCGTGCAGAACCGTTCACGTGTTTTCGTGGCCCGCGTCGGCTACGAACCGACCCCCGTCGATCCCGGGCGCAGGCTTACGGGCGAGCTCGATGACATCGCGGCATCAGGCCGACTGTCGCCGCGGGAACGACCAACCGTCAATTCGGCGCGTATTACGGCGATGCAGACGCTGCTTGGGGCCACGCGTTACCCGCAAGGCAACTTTGACCGTGGTGCCATCGACGACTGGTTTGACGAGTCGTTGGCGCAAGCGGCGGCGCAGGACGACGATGGACTGGCGCAGGCGACACTGGACGTGCGTGCCGCGGTCGACGAGTGGCGGTTGGAGGGCGACTGCGACACGTGTCGCGATCGCGTGCTGGCGTACTGGCAACGCTATGCGCCGACGCCACCCGCGCCCGCAGCGCGCAGTGAGTCGGGTCTCGACGCGTTCGCCGGCGGTCGGCTGCTGCCGTGATCGCCGCAATGGAGTCCTGGTGGCGGGGTGTCATTGCCGCGCCGGCCATGCTTGTCGCGCTACTCGTCGTTGTCCTGTTGAGCGGGTTCGCAGCGTCTCGCATCCTGCCGCGCTTGCCGGGGGCGGTGTGGCGGACGGGTTGGTGCGTGCTGGCGGTGGCCTATCTGGTTGCCATGCTCGCCTTTCTGGCGCCGCCGCCCGAACGCGGCGATGCACTGCGCCCCTTGCTGATCACAACAGGTGTCGATGGCCGGGCGCTTGCGACCATCTCCGACCGCAGTGACGTGTTCATCACGGGCCGTGCCTGGCGCGAACCCGCCGTATCCGAGTGGCTCGAGGCGCGCGCGTCCCGCGCGGCGTCAGGGCGGGCCGTTCGCGTCAGCGCGCCGGACGACCTGCAACTTCATCCGCGCGTTGCGGGCGGGCTCCGCGTGTTGGGGGATGGACTGGATGCGGCCGCCTGGACGGACAGCGACTGGTCCGGGGAGATCGAATTCGACCCGCCGACGCTGGCACCCGGCTTTGTCTCCGTGGAGTGGTCGGCGCGTACCGTGTTGGGCCGTGCAAGCATCGTGACCGCAGCCGTGTCCGGCGGGTTGGGTGATGACGCGCAGCTCGTCTTGCGCGACGCCAGTGGTGCCGCGTTGGCAACCGCTGCGGCGTCGGCGGGACAAATTGCCGGACCTGTGTTGCCGGCAGGTCGGCATCGACTCCGTCTCTCGCTCGAGGATGGCGCGTCAGCGGGTGACTATCTGGACCTGCCCATCGAGGTGCGGGAGCCGATCGCGGCGCGCATGTTGCTCCTTCAGAGCGCACCTTCGTTTGAATGGCGCAGCCTCGCGCGTTGGCTGGCCCGTGCCGGCGCTCGCGTGGCCGCGCGGACGCGGGTCAGCGAGACGCGTTTTCGTGATCGATTCGATGGCCTGTCGGCGCGCGCGCTCGACACACTCGATCGGGACCTGCTTTCGCAGTTCGACCTGGTCATTGCGGACGGTGCGGCGCTGGGCGTGCTGGATGACGCCTCGCGGTCTGCGCTGCTCGACAGCGATCACGGTGCTGGCGTCCTCGTGTTGCTTCACGACAGTGCTGACGCCCAGGCATTGCCGCCGCAACTCGCTGACGTTCTGCAGGGTGACCCCGAGCGTCAGGCGCTGTATCAGCTCGAGGCGTCCGCCGGGGTGCTCGAGACGGGCATGACGCGACTGGCGCTCACGTTTTCCGACGCGGCGGGTGACGCCCTGCTGTCGGCCGTGGGGGGCGCGCCCATCGTGGCTCGGGCCCATCCGGGTGACCGGATTGCGGTGGGCTTGCTGCGCGACAGCTATCGGCTTGTGGGCGTCGGCGCTCAGCAGCAACATGCCAACCTCTGGTCCGATCTTGTGCGGTCACTGGCGAGGGATGCGATTCCCGTGCGGGCACGATTCACCCCCGAACAGCTGCGGGTTGGCGAGCGCCTGCGGGTCTGTGTGCCGCGCGCCGCGCAATTGGCTGCGGTCCGTTTGCGCCAGGATGGGCGAGACGACGTCATGCTGCCGCTGTCCGCCACGCCCTGGCGGCCCGCAGAGCGCTGCGGCTGGTATTGGCCGGACGTCGACGGCTGGCTGCAGGTGCGCGCGGGAGCTGCCGGCAATCGCGACCTGGGCGCGCAGTGGGTGGGACCCGTCGGCCCGCTGTCGCGCGTCGAACGCCAGGCGCGTATCTCGGCGACGGTCCGTCGTCAGCAATGGGCGCCCGATGATGCCGCGGCACCCGTCGTGGGGGCAGCACCGATGCCGCGATCGCGTTTCCTGCCCTGGGTGCTCGGTTTCGCCGTTCTGCTGGGGTTTATGGAGCGTCTGGCGTTGGTGCGTCAGCGTCGAGCGCCGCGCGTAGCGGACCGCTCCTAAAGCTGTGGCGCAACGCCGGTGTACCCCCGATGAGGCGCTCTTGAATCATGTCCTAGAGCACCTCGGGGCTGCAGCGCCGGTACCTCGTTCCATCGGGATAAAGGATGGCGATCGGACCTTGCTGGCAGACGCGCAGGCACCCGGCCTTCGAGCGAAAAATTTGCCCTGAGATATCGAGCCCGAGCTCACGCAGGCGGCGATTCAGAAACTGCCAGGACGCGCGCCTGGCTTCGAGATCACAGACTTGGGCTTCTCGGGATCGATGCAGAGCAACATGTGGTGCTGGTGCTGTCCGAGGCGCAGGTTGCGCACAACCTTGGCCAGGGCAGCGTCATGAGGGTCGTGGCCGGTGACCGAAAATTCGGCACCGGGCATGGCGCGGTCATCCTTCATCAGGAGGACTCTTCAGGAGGACGCGTGGCAGCCGCCGCCGCGGAAGGGGCGATCGCAGTGCCGTCACCGCGGTAGATGATGTATTCGCTGTCGTACTGTTCCATGGCCGTGTCGGCCTGCATCTCGATACGCTCGAGCATCGACTGAAGCTGCTTCCTCGTATAGCGGTTCACGAGGACGTCGGGAACGACGCCGCCCATGTCCATCGTGGCATGTACGACAACGAGCGTCCGCGCGTCGTCGAGTGTCGCCATGACCCAGGCGCCGTTGTTGAGCGGCAGCTGCACGGCCTTGCTCGCACGGTTGGGATCGAGGCCCGGAATCTCGGTTTGTCCGAGCAGCCCCGCGATACGGCTCTCCGCATCGGGCTCGAGTCGCCAGTGGTGTTCCCAGATTCTGTCGTCCATGCGTCGTGCCAGTGCGACGCCTTTGCCCGTTCGAATGAGCCAGTGCCGGTCGCGCAGCGGCCAGGGCATGTCGACGTGTTGGTACCAGCTCGCACCGCCGTCATCGTGCGTGCGCACGAGATGCTCCGTGAGACGTTCGGAAAAACCGGCATCGAAAGCCAGCGCGGCAAGCCAGAGTCGCTCGCGCGGTTTATCGATTAAACGGTAGCCGATGATGCGCACCGTGGTCGTGTCATTGTCACCAGCAACCGAGCGCGTGACTTTGACTTTTCGCTGCAGCGTCTCGCCCTGCGCGAGGCGGGACAGGCTGCGGCGATCCAGGTCGGCAACCGGCACGCCTGTCTCGAGCTGGTAGTCGCGCAACAGGTTGCTGATCGTGTCGAGACCATCGGTCGCGGCCGCGATGCCGCTGAGCGGGAGCAGTGCGAGCAACAGAGTGGTTAGGGAGCGGGTCACCATAGGCCGATGGTACCAAAGCCCGGCGCTAGCCGAACAAGGCGCGCAGCAACGCCCTGAGTCCGGGCGGTGGCGTGCCCTGAGCGCGCACGGCGGCGCCGATGCGCCAAGCTGTACGCCATTGCGACAACGTGATACGCCAGGCATTCCAAACGGACAGCGCCGGGTCATAGATGTGGGTCGCTTCGCTGCTCACGCCGTTGAGCTCGATGATGCGCAAATCGCGCCCGGCGCTCAGTGCCTCGTCGTCGTCGACCATGAGGTCGTAGCGTCCGAGGTGGAAGCCCTCGAAGTGCTTGCTGATGCGGTCGATCTCTGCGGTAAGCGCAGTCGTGCCCAGGGCGCCGGCATCGGTAAACAGGCTGCCGCGGCTGTGCGTGCCGATGGCGTTGAGCGCGACGCATTCGCCTGCGCCAGGCACCTCGTCGAGTCGACTCGCATGTTCGCGCAGGAAGTAGGGCGCCATGCAGACCGCACGTTCGTCGTCGAGTATCAGGTCCGACAAACGACGCCGACCGTCACCCGTAACCACGGTCTGGCCCTTGCGGGTGATCGAGAACACGGAGCCCGTATCAGCGTCTGGCTCGCGAATGTAGAACACGCCGAACTCGATGCCGGACGCTTTGCGCTGCACGATGAGCGGGCCCGCGTGCGCGTCGAGGAAATCGCCGGCTTCTGATGCGTCGTTCACGAACCTGACATCTTTGCCGCGTTCGCCCAGGTCGGGTTTGAGCACGACGGGCCAGCCCTGGCGCGCCGCGAAGTCGACGACAGTGTCGAGCCTATGGGCGCGATCACCGGTGGGCACGCGCGCGAAAGGCACGACGTTGCCGCTCGACTCGAGCTGCTTGAGGATCTCCGACTTGGACTCACCCACGAGACCCCCGAGCGGCATGCCCGGATTGGCGAGTGTGAACAGCGACACGGACCGGTAGCGCAGCGCTTGCAGGATGCCGTCCAGAAGCACGGGCGGATAGAACGCCCATCGGGGCCAGAACTCGAAGTTCCGAATGCGGCGCCAGCGACCGACCAACTGCCTGCGACCGTTGTGCGTCAACGCGGGCAGGCCGTAGTGCACCAGCAGCCACAACACGATGGCGCCGCCGATGACCAGCCACACACCGAACGCGGCGTAGCGTTCGAAGGCGCGCTGCGCCACTTCGCCCCAGGCGGCGGCGGCGCCCACGAGTAGTGGCGTCCAGATAACCGTCGCTACGGCGAAGTACGCCGCGAAACGTAACCAGGGCATGTGCAGTGCACCGGCCGCGGTGTAGGTCGGCAGTCGGGTGCCGGGCAAAAACCGGCTGGCCAGAATCACGAGCGGGCCACGATCGTGTAACCAGCTCGACGCCATACGCATGCGGTCGGGTGACACCATGCGCGCCAGTGCCGGTCGGCCCAGCCAGCGTCCCGCCGCGAACAGGGCCAGGTCGCTCGTAAAGATCCCGGCGAGGCACGCCAGTGTCGCCGGCACGAAGCCGACGATGCCTTGCGCAACCAGCAGTCCTGCAGTGATGCAGGTCAGGTCTTCACTGATATAGGTGGCAACCACGAGCGCGAGTAACAGCACGATGAGTGCGGCACCCGCCAGTCGGCTGCGTTCCAGGGCCGGCATGGCGCCGTTGGCCTGTTGCACGCGGTCGGGGTCCGCCGTGGCGCGGGTCGCCGTGTCGCCGCGCAAGACGCGCTCGAGGAAAGGCAGCACGACCTCAGTAACCCGATCGGGATCGGCGTAGGCGGGCTCGTGGCCGCCATCGATGAGCGTGAGCTCCGATTGCGGCACGAGTCGCCAGTGCGCCTGCGCTGCCGCCAGCGGTACCAGGCCGTCGTCGCGACCGTGAACGATGTGGACGGGCGGTTGCAGTCGTCGAAGCATCGGCTCGATCACACGCTGGTCGGTGTCCTGCAGATTGCGCGTGTAGCCGCGCCCCAGAATGGCGTTGTCGAAATAGCCGAAGTGGGGTGTCAGCCAACGCAACGCGGCGAAAACGGCGTGCTGACCGTCGTAAACGATGTGGTTGCCGCGGTAGCTGCCGAACAGCTCGTACTCCTGCAACCCGATTGCCGATACGAGTGTGAGTGAGACGACGCGTTCGGGCGCGAGATCTGAAAGCGTTATGCCGGCCGCGCCACCCTGGCTGTAGACAACGAGATGGACGCGGTCGATCGCCAACGCGTCCAGCAGGTCCAGGATGTAGCGACCGTGCGTGATACTCGAGTAGTCGGGAATGGCTGCCGCCGCGCTGCCAAATCCCGGCAGGTCGGGCGCGATGACGCGCCAATCCTTGGACAAGCCACGCGCCAGGCCGGCCATGGCGCGGGACGCCACGGGCGTACCATGCACAAGCAGGATCGGCGCCTTCGTTGAGGCCGAATCGCCATAGTCGCGGTAAGGGATGTGCGTCGTGGTGTCGAGGCGCATCGCACCGATGCGAGAGGCGACCTTGACGAGCATCTGATCGCCGGCGGCGGCCGTCACGGGGGGATGCAACAGTCGCCAGGCATTCGAGGCAACTAGCGCCACGAGCCACGCGGCCAGGAGCCAGCGGCGCATGAAGGGCGTGTCAGCCGGCCTGAGTTGAGGCGTTCGCTTTGAGCGTCGACGGTGCGACGCCGAAGCCGTCTTCCATGGTCGCACCCAGCGTGCGCGCCGCCGCCGCGATGAGCGCGTCGTGGTGCACCGTGTGGCTTACGAGGAACTGCAGCTCTCGGGCCAGCGTGGAGGGCGTCGGACGGGTTCCGCCCGTGCCACAGTCGAGGCACACGGACAGCGGCGTGTCACCTGGGGTGTCGCCAAGTGCGCGTATGGCATGGCGTGCGAAGGCGATTCGGTCCAGCGCCGTATCGGCGTCCGTTTCCGTTTCCGGGCAGCGTGCGCGCGCATCGTAATTTACGACACCCGTCTTGATGCCCTGCAGCAGCGCGTCGTAGTGATCGAGGACGTGACGGACATGCGCACCGATACCGGCATCGCAAGGCGTCAGGGGGCGGCTGTAGTTGGCGCCCGCGATCTGGCTCACGAGATCGGACAAGGCAGCCAGGCAGCGGTCGTTATCGTCACAGAGTGCGACGAGTGCAGGTTTTGGGAAAGTTGTGGTCATGGTTCTACGAGCCCGGGATCAGCGGCTGCAATGATGTCGCGAGGAACGTGGGCAGCGGGCGGGTTTTCGAGTTGGAGGGAATAGATCGCGCGCTGCACCTTGAGCGCCAGTGCTTTTCGGTCCTCGGCATAAACCGTGTCATCAGCAAAGCGAATGGTAATCGTGAATCCGCGCAGATGCAGCAGTCGCCAGACGTGGCTCGCGAAAACCATATCTCCGTAATAGCAGATCGCGCGGTGCGCGTGTGGGTCGCCGTTCTCTGTTTCGAAGAACAGCGCCGCCACGGAGACGGGAATCCGGTTGCTCGCCGCCACCTCGAGCAGAGGCGGGCGCACCGGCAAGACGAAGTCGGATTCGCTGCTGGTGCCCTCCGGGAACAGCGCAACGCTGTCACCACGGGCGTACGTGTTGGCGATCGCCGCATTCGTCTTCGGGATGTCACTTTTCTTTGCGCGACGGATGTAGAGCGTGTCGGCTAGCCGCGTGAGCCAGCCAATCACGGGCCACGATGCGACTTCGGATTTTGATACGAACACCGTGGGTGCCACTTGCGCCAGCGCAAGGATGTCGAGATAGCTCAGGTGATTGCTCACGAGAAAAAATGGTGCCCGGGGCGGCGTGCCGTGCACCTCGGTGCGCCCACCGAGGATGCCAATCATGAGGCGCGACCAGGTCGAGAAAAAGAAGCTTCGTATGCGCCGACGCAGCGCGCCGAACGTGACGAGCCGCAATAGCGCCAGCGATACGGCAACCACGAGCGTTCCCGCCAGGATGAGTGTCAGGCGGACCAGCGCCACCAGGCGCCGCCACAGGCTGGGCTCAAACGAATCCGGCGCACTCACGTCAGGCGGGCTCCAGGAACATGTGCCGGTGCTGCTCGCTCAGGGTTTCCAGGTCGAACAGCGCCAGGTAGTCGACCGTGCCGAATTCAGCGTCGAGCGCGGGCCCCGACGCGATGCGGGCACCGTAGGCCAGGTACAGGCGCATGAGCTTCGGCAGCTTCGGCGCCTTGCCGCCGTCGTCCGCGCCGTCACAGCGGTAGTCGGGCTGCACGCTGACCTCGTGTACCGGGTCCAGCATGTTGGTGTCGCGCAGTTTGCGGTGCAGCCGATGGCCCTCGAGCGGGTCCTGGCTCGTCAGGGAACAGCAGCCGAAGAACCAGCGGTGATCCCCGGCCAGCATGTAGGCGGCGAGTCCGCGCCAGAGCAAAAACAAGACGCGCGTGTTGCGGTGCTCAATCTCGATACAGGCTCGACCCAGCTCGACGGAACGGCTCAGGACCGTGTCGCCCAGTGCGTTGATGTCGAACTCCGCAGCGGAGTAAAAGCCGGCGCCGGCCTGGGCCATGGCCCGACTCTGCATCCGGTAGGTGCCGACAATATGGCCTGTGTCGAGTGCCTCGACGAGCAGGTGGTGACACTGCCGGTCGAATCCGTCCTCGTCGCGCTCAGTCGCATAGGCGGCTTCGAGGCCTTCGTCGAGTTCGAGGTTGAAGACGCGGAAACGCAGATTGAACACGGCGTCGAGTTCATCCGGACGTGCCAGGCGCAGCCGGTAATTGCCCTGCTGCTGCTCAATGGCAGCCGCCAGTTCCGGCGACCAGGGCGCGTTGAACGCGGTCTTCGGTTGTGCGCTAACTGTCACTGCGAGTGCTCCGTACCCGGCATACCTGTCCCCTTAGGCGTTCCCGTCACGAATCGATGACCCGGCGATGCCGCCGGATATCACACTAATGTGGCAAAAGGGCCGAAATATGCACCACTTTCGCCGCGGCGAGTGTATCAGGCGGCCTCTGGTGCCGCAGCCATCAGGCCAGGGCTTTTGACATCATACGGGCCGCTGACAGCAGCAGAAAAACGCCGAAGACGCGCCGCAGCTTCAGTTGCGGCAGCGTGTGCGAAAGACGGGCGCCCAACGGAACCAGTAATACGGCCCCGGTGGCCAATGCGAGCACGGCGGGCAGATGCAGGTAGCCCACACTGTTCGCGAGGCGGTCCTCGACGTCGAGCCCACTGATTGCAAATCCGATGGCGCCAGGCAGCGCCACAAAAAACCCCAGCAGTGCGGCCGTCCCGACGGCGCGGTGCATGGGCAGTCCAGTACCGTGCAGGGCGGGTACCGCGAAGGTGCCGCCCCCGATACCCAGCCACGCGGACAGGACGCCGATGCCCGTCGCCGCAGTCCGGCGTGCGGCCCTGGACCAGCGCAGGCTGGCCTCGGGCGCCGATCGGCCCAACAAGAAGCGGGTTCCGACGGCGGCGGCCAACACGCCGAACAGCACACGCAGGGCATCCCCCGAGAGATAGCGTGCGGCAAGCGCACCCGCGAGCGCGCCTGCGGCAATGGGCAGCGCCCAGAGCCGTACCGTATCCGCATCGACACCGCCGCGCTTCGCGTGCGCCCGGGCCGAGACCAGCGACGTGACCACAATGACGGCCAGTGAGCTCGCGACCGCCATGTGCATGGACACGGTTTCGTCAGCGCCCATGGCCGGCAAGACGAGGCTTAGGATCGGGACCAACACAATCCCGCCGCCCACACCGAGCAGTCCGGCCACGAGTCCGGCGGCGAGTCCGGCGCCAAGAAGGGGGGCAAGCGAAATCAGCGTGTCAGTGGGCATGCGGCGTCGGAGGCAAGGGGTGTTCAGTATAATGGCTGCCCGTTTTCTGACGTGCACACATCACTATGACCCAGACCAATCACCGCGTATTGCTCAAGCAACGTCCCCTCGGCCCTGTCACCGATGACGTCTTCGACTTTGACGAGCAGCCCGTTGGCGAGCCCGGCGACGGCGAAGTCCTGGTCCGAAACCTGTTCCTCTCCGTCGACCCCTACATGCGCGGTCGTATGAATGATGTGAAGAGCTATGTGCCGCCGTTTGCGGTGGGTGAACCGCTGCAAGGCGGTGTCGTCGGCGAGGTCGTGGCCAGTCGCGCGGAAGGCTATGCCGAGGGCGACACCGTGATGGGCATGCTGGGCTGGGAGCAATACTCGATCGCCGATGGTCGCGCGCTTCGGCCCGTCGTGGCCGGCGATTTGCCGCTGTCCTACCACCTGGGCATCCTGGGCATGCCCGGTCTCACTGCCTGGGTCGGTCTCAACGTCATTGGTGCCTGTAAGCCCGGTGATGCGGTACTGGTGTCGGCGGCGTCGGGCGCCGTCGGTTCCGTGGTTGGGCAGATTGCCCGAAACCAGGGTTGCTACGTCGTGGGCAGCGCGGGCAGCGACGACAAGGTGGCCTGGTTGCGCGATTCGCTGGGCTTCGACGTGGCCTTCAATTACAAGACGGTCGACTCGATCCATGCGGCGGTACATAAGGCCTTTCCCAAAGGGATCGACGTCAACTTCGAGAATGTCGGCGGCGACATGCTTGAGGCCGCGATCTGGAACATGGCGCCGTTCGGCCGCATCGCACTGTGCGGAATGATCGCCAACTACAATGCGCGCCCTGAAGAGATGCCGCCGGGACCGCGTGGTCTGCCGGCCCTGATCGGGCGCAGCGTGCGCATGGAAGGCTTCATTGTCTCTAACCATCTTGAGCACGCGCCGGCCTGGGACCAGCAGTGTCGCGAGTGGATTGCGGCGGGCAAGCTCGAGTACCGCGAGAGCGTCGCCGACGGTCTGGCGCAGGCGCCGGCCGCTTTCATGGGGCTCATGACGGGCCAGAATTTTGGTAAGCAGATTGTGAAGATTGCTGACTAAATCTATGAAAATATTATTGAAATTGGCCATGCTTGTAGCCATGGCCCTCAGCGCTGCGAGTGCGGTGGCGCAGCAGCCTGCGGCCATCATTGACTATGGTGCGCGGCGCCACGCCACGGTGGATGCCCAGGGTATGGTCGCCGTGCAGAACGCTATCGCCGCTGAGGTGGGCGCGGGCGTACTGGCCGACGGTGGCAATGCCGTCGATGCGGCCGTGGCGGTGGGCATGACCCTGGCCGTCACGCTGCCGCGCGCCGGTAACATCGGGGGCGGCGGCTTCATGATGGTCTACCTCGCCGAGGAAGATCGCACCGTGGCCATCGACTACCGCGAAGCGGCACCCATGGCCGCCGGTCGCGATGTGTTCCTTGATGAGAATGGCGACGTCGACAACCAGCTCGCGCGGTTCAGTTACCGCTCGGCCGGCGTGCCGGGCACCGTGGCGGGCATGCATCACGCGCTGATGCGCTACGGCACGATGTCCTGGGAGGACGCACTGGCGCCGGCGATTGCCGTGGCCGAGGCGGGGATGCGGGTCAGCCCGGATCTCGCGACCGCCTTGTCGCGGCGCCAGAAGTGGCTGGGTCGCGATCCGGCCACGCTCAGAACCTTCTACAAGGCGGGCGGCGAGCCCTATGCGCCGGGCGAGGTGCTACGCCAGCCCGAACTAGCCGCGACCTTGCGGCGCATCGCCAAGGACGGTCCGGACGCCTTCTACAAGGGCCCCATCGCCGATCTGATCGTTGCCGCGATGCGGGACAACGATGGGCTCATGACGCACGAAGACCTCGCGCGTTACCGGGCCGTCGAGCGCGAGCCCATCGTGGGCAGCTACCGCGGCCTCAAGATCGTCTCGATGCCGCCACCGAGCTCGGGCGGCGTGCTGCTCGTGCAAATGCTCAACGTGCTCGAGCGCTTCGACATCACCGCGTCGGGCTTCGGCAGCGCGCGCACAATCCATCTCATGACCGAGGCCATGCGCCAGGCTTACGCCGACCGCAGCCGCCACCTGGGCGACCCCGATTACTGGGAGGCGCCCATCGCCTGGCTGGCAGACAAGCGCTACGCCGCGACCATTGCCGAGGCCATTGACCCCAATGCGGCGCGCGACTCGCGCGAGGTCCTGCCGGGCGTCGATCCCGGCTATGAGAGCCCGGACACCACGCACTACGGAGTCATGGACGCGGCGGGCAATGCGGTTGTGAATACCTACACGCTGAATTTCTCCTACGGCAGCGGGATCACGATTCCCGGGGCCGGCTTCCTGCTGAACAACGAGATGGACGACTTCTCGGCGAAGCCGGGTGCGCCCAACGGCTACGGGCTGCTGGGCGGTGACGCCAACGCGATTGAGCCCGGCAAGCGGCCGTTGTCATCGATGACGCCCACGTTCGTTTTCAAGGACGGTAAGCCCTGGATCGCGACCGGCAGCCCGGGCGGCAGCCGCATCATCACGACCGTCATGCAGGTCATCGTCAATATCGTGGATCACGGCATGTCGCCGGCCGATGCTGTCGCGGCGCCGCGATTCCACCACCAGTGGCTGCCTGACCGGCTGTTCCTTGAGGCCGGTTTCAGCCCCGATACGGTGTCGCTTCTGCGCAACCTGGGCCACGACGTCGATGAGCGCCGCCGCACGATGGGCAGTGCGCAGACTGTGGTCTGGGACGGCAGCTGGTTCCGCGGCGCCGCGGATCCCCGGCGTCCTGATGCCGCGGCCATCGGACCGTCGCTTCTGGACTGCCGCGCCGACGAGGTCGCCTGCGCCCATTGATTGGGCGCGCGGCCTGACCCCCCGCCTTGTATACTCGCGCCGCGGCCCAGCCCGGCGCCGTTCCCCCCTGTCCCGAAAATCAGCCCATGAATACACCCGATACGCTTCGCAACATCGCGATCATCGCGCATGTCGACCACGGCAAGACCACACTCGTGGACCAGCTGCTGCGCCAGTCCGGCACGCTCGACGCCCGCACGGATCACCCTGACCGGGTCATGGACTCCAACGACCTCGAGCGGGAACGTGGCATCACGATCCTGTCCAAGAACACGGCGATCCGCTGGGACGACTGGCGCATCAACATTGTCGACACGCCAGGCCATGCTGATTTTGGTGGTGAGGTCGAACGCGTCTTGTCGATGGTCGACAGCGTGCTGCTGCTTGTAGACGCCGTCGAGGGCCCCATGCCGCAGACCCGGTTCGTCACGGCCAAGGCCTTTGCGCGCGGCTTCACACCGCTCGTGGTGATCAACAAGATCGACCGTGACGGCGCACGGCCCGACTGGGTGCTCGACCAGACCTTTGATCTGTTCGACCGACTGGGCGCGACCGACGCGCAGCTCGACTTCCCTGTCATTTATGCCAGCGCGCTCGCAGGCTATGCGTCCGAGGACGACAGTGTGCGCGAGGGCGACATGAAGCCGCTGATCGATGCCATCACGAAACATGTGCCGGCACCCGAGGTGAGCCGCGACGGTCCGTTGCAGCTGCAGGTGTCGAGCCTCGACTACGACCCCTACGTGGGCGTCATCGGGGTGGGCCGGGTCACGCGCGGGCGTGTGTCCGAGAACGAGGCCGTGGCGGTCGTCGGTGCCGATGGCAAGACGCGCAATGGTCGAGTGCTCGAGCTCTATGGCTTTAGTGGCCTCGAACGTATTCGCGCGCCCGAGGCAGAGGCGGGCGATATCGTGGCGTTTTCAGGCATCGATCCGCTCGATATCTCTGACACGCTCTGCGCACGCGGCGAGCCCGAAGCGCTGCCGCCGCTAACCGTCGATGAGCCGACGATCAGCATGACCTTCCAGGTCAACAAGTCACCGTTCGCGGGGCAGGACGGCAAGTACTTAACGAGCCGTCAGATTGGTGAACGGCTTGAGCAGGAGCTCAAGCACAACGTGGCGCTGCGTGTGGAACCGCTCGACGATCCCGACAAGTTTCGCGTCTCGGGTCGCGGCGAGCTGCATCTTTCGGTGCTCATTGAAACGATGCGTCGTGAGGGCTACGAGCTGGCCGTGTCGCGACCCGAAGTGATTACGATCGAGCGCGACGGCGTCCAGATGGAGCCGTTCGAGCTGCTCACCGTCGACTTCGACGAGGACTACCAGGGTGCCGTGATGACGCGGCTTGCCGACCGCAAGGGCGAGCTGCGCGCCATGAGTGCCGAGCAGCGCGGTCGCGTGCGGCTCGAGTATCGGATTCCCGCGCGCGGACTCATCGGGTTTCGCACCGAGTACCTGAGTGCGACGGCAGGTACGGGACTCATCTATCACGTGTTCGATAACTATGGCCCAACGGTGGCGGGTTCCATCGCGCAGCGCAACAACGGCGTGCTCGTGTCCAACATCGCAGGCAAGGCGCTGGCCTACGCGTTGTTCAACCTGCAGGAGCGCGGCCGCATGTTCGTGTCGCACGGCGAGCCCGTGTACGAGGGCATGATTGTGGGCATGCACAGCCGCTCAAACGATCTGCCGGTGAACCCGACCAAGGCCAAGCAGCTCACGAATATTCGTGCCGCGGGTTCGGACGAGAATCTGCTGCTGACGCCGCCTGTCATCCTGTCGCTGGAGCAGGCGCTTGAGTTCATCGACGACGACGAGCTGGTCGAGATCACGCCCTCGAGCATCCGTCTGCGCAAGAAGCTCCTGACCGAGTCCGAGCGCAAGCGCGCGTCGCGAATCGCAAAATCCGGTTGACGCGCCGCGCGCGGTAACGCAGCCTTCGGGTCGGCATCGAGTAGCCTGATCTGGGGGGACAATGGCGGACAACGGCCAGCGCGTGGACCCACGCGCCTACTATGCGCTGGCGATGCTTGTCGTCGTCTACACGCTCAATTTCATCGACCGTCAGATCATTTCGATCCTGCTGCCGTCCATTCAGGCCGAGCTCGACATTGCCGACTGGCAGGGCGGTTTGCTGGCGGGCGCGTTCTTCGCACTGTTTTATTCCACGCTCGGTATTCCTATCGCGACGCTTGCCGACCGGGGCAGCCGTGTGAAACTGATTTCACTGGCACTGCTTATCTGGAGCGGTATGACGGCACTCTGCGGGATGGCGCAGAACTTCGCCCAGCTCGCTCTGGCGCGTATTGGCGTCGGTGTCGGCGAGGCCGGCTGCAGCCCGCCTGCGCATTCGCTGATCTCGGACTACTTCCCGCCGTCCAAAAGGGCGACGGCACTCGGCGTGTACTCGCTGGGCATTTCGCTGGGCATCATGTTCGGCTTGTTCGTCGGCGGTCTCATCGATGAACTCTACGGCTGGCGGCTCGCCTTTCTCATTGTCGGCTTGCCTGGCGTGGTGCTTGCCATCGTCTTTTGGCTCACGGTCTGGGAGCCGCCGCGCGGACTCTCCGAGCAGGGCCGCATGGCGACGCATCGGCCTCCTGTTGCCGAAACGGCGCGCTTTCTCATGCGCCGGCGTTCGTTCTTGCACGCGTCGTTCGGGGCGTCGCTGGCAGCATTTGCGGGCTACAGCGTGGCCACGTTCTTTCCGACGTTCTTGACGCGCACGCACGGCATGAGCTCGAGCGAGATCGGTTTGTGGCTTGGTCTCATTCTGGGCCTTGCGGGTGGCGCGGGGATTTTCGCGGGCGGATTTTTCGCGGATCGCTTTGGCAACGTAGATGCGCGCTGGCGCGTGTGGACCAACGCGGTCGCGGGCCTCGTCAGCATTCCGTTCAGTGTTGCCGTGTACCTCGTGGCCGACGTACGCATGACCCTGCTCGTGTTCATCGTCCCGGCGTTTCTGAGCAACTTCTATCAGGCCACCACGTTCGCGCAGACCCAGAGTATCGTGAACCTGCGTATGCGCGGCGTCGCGGCTGCAGTGCTACTGCTGGTCATCAACCTGATCGGCCTGGGGCTTGGGCCACCCGTCACGGGTTTCATTTCGGATCTGCTGGCGGATCGATTCGGCGCAGACAGCATGCGCTACGCGCTGCTCTCACTGGTACTCGTTGGCGCCTGGAGCACCTGGCACTACTGGCGCGCGGGAGTGCACCTGCCCGCTGATCTCGAGCGCGCTGACGACCCCAGCTGACGGTGTCAGTCGACGCGGTGCCTATCGGGGTGTGCGTCGGCGAATGCGGGCATGGCGATGCAGTGTGCGTTGATGCGTGCGAGCTTCGGGTAGGCCGTCATGTCGACCTCAAAACGTTCGGCATTGTAGATCTGCGGGATGAGGTAGATCTCGGCCAGTGACAACTGCCCGTCGACGCAGAACGGTAAGTCATCATTGGCGCTTACCCTGTGTTCCAGCGCCGGGAAGGCCGCATCGATCCAGTGCCGGTACCAGTCGGCGATGGCCGCATCATCGGCGCCATAGGTTCCCCGCAGATGCTTGAGCACACGCAGGTTGTTCAGCGGGTGGATGTCGCACGCGACGATCGCTGCGATCTCGCGCACCCGCTGGCGCGGTGCGGCAACGTTGGGCAATAGTCTGGGCGCATCGTAGTGTTCCTCGATGTAGTCGATCATCGCGGGTGCCTGCACGAGACGCAGACCGTCGATATCGAGGACGGGCAGACCGCCCATGGGATTGATGTCGAGAAACGCAGCCTCACGTTGCTCGCCCTTGTCGAGTGCCACGGGCACTGTTTCGTAGTTGATGCCCTTGAGGTTGAGCAGGATTCGCAAGCGGTAGCTTGTCGAACTTCGGTAGTAGCCGTACAGGGTGGCCTGCGTGTCGCTCATGCTGCGCTCCGTGGGAAGGACCTGGCGCGGGCAGTATACTCGCCGCAGCACATCGCCTGGACTCACCATGCTGCATAAGAACCGCGTCTTCGATCGGCTCAGAACCTGGCACGACCAGGGGGAGGGCATGGTGCTCGCCACCGTGACCGACACCGAGGGATCGACCTACAGCAAGGCGGGCGACTTCATCCTGATCGCTGCGAATGGCGACTACCAGGGACTCGTTAGTGGCGGCTGCGTCGAAGGCGACCTTGCAACGCGCGCCGCGCAGGCGCTGGCGTCTCGAACGCCTGCCGTCGTCGACTACGATCTTGGTGGCGAGCACGACGCGCTCTGGGGCATGGGTGCAGGCTGCGATGGTCGCCTGCAGGTCTTGCTCACACCGCTTTACGACCCCGCGCAGTACGCGCCGCTGCTAGCTGTGGCGGATGCCTACCGCAATGGCATCAGCGCCGTGTTGGGTCTCGGTGCGCCGACATCGTCGCAGGCTGATCTCATGACGTCAGCAAGCGCCGAGGGCCATTTTGTCCACTACGGCGTCGCGTCTGAAACGCAAACGACCGTGGAGCGGGTGCTGGGCGAGCAATGGCTTGCCGGTCGCTCGGCCGAGGTCGTCGATAACGCCCTGCAAGCACCGCTGTTTGTCATCCACGTCAGGCCCGCGCCACGCGTGCTGCTCTGTGGCGCTGCCCCCGACGCCGAGCCACTGGCGCGGCTGCTGGGTGACCTCGGTTGGCACGTGACCGTGTACGACCATCGGCCCGCTTACATCGATGCGTTCGATGCCGGTCTTGCCGCCGAGCGGATCGCGGCACCGGCCGCAGCGTTGGCGCAACGGGTCGCTTTGGGGCACTACCCGGTCGTCGTGGTCATGAGTCACCATCTCGACACCGATACGACCTACCTGCGTGCCCTGGCGCGTCACTCGCACTGGCACTACGTCGGTCTGCTCGGGCCCGTGCACCGACGTGAACGCTTGCTAAATGCGATTGGTGATCAGGCCGATGCGATTCGACCGATTATCGACGGACCCGCGGGCTTGCCATTGGGTGCCAAGGAACCGGCCGGTATTGCCTTGTCGATAGCCGCAGGCATCCACGCCCGGCTCGCCGAGCGTGGCGCACTCTAAGGTCAGCGCCTAGTTAGAGAGGTTGAACTCGAGGCGGATCCGGGCGCGCGCGAAGGCGTTGGGGTCGTCAGTGTCGAGCGGCTCGTAGCGCCACTTTGAAACGGCCTCGGTGGCGGCTTC
>CALBPI010000059.1 GCA_937899415.1 uncultured Gammaproteobacteria bacterium
CCCACCACTGCATCGTGACTTCCAAGGACCTACTCCTCGACGAACGGCGACGCGGCCGTATCGGCAGACTCCGTGAACCGGCACTCGAACTCACGGTGTGAGTCCAGCTCGGCGAAACCAATCGCCTGCTGTACCCACTCCCAGCGCTCGCGGGTCTCGGGGTTGTTAAAGGTCTGGCTCACAGTCTCTTCGGGATCGCTCTGTTTCACTGTGTTACGTGTAGCTGCCATTGCTCTTGCCGTTGTCTCGTTACTGCGGTTTTCCGCGCCTAGTCGTCCTGGTCGTTCATGCCGCGCGAGACGCCTTCTTTCCACTGCCGGTACCCTTTCCAGGTGTACAGCGTGGGATCGAACGACGCACGACGACGTGCCGGGGCGCGATTCAGCCAGCTGCGAAAGACATCAGCACCGCTCGGAAGCTCCTGTGAAGTCTCCGACTCGTTGTCCGACGCAGACTCGCCGGGCCAGTTGAAATGTTTCTCGTCCTGCACCTTTCCGTCCTCGCACATGGCTTGGATTTGATGCAGAGGCTACGCGCCGAATGGCCGCCTGACGAGGAACTGCTTCACAACCCCGAAGAACGGCAAACCCTTTAGGGTCAGTAACTTACACTACGTTTTTACGTAATGACCGGGCGCAGTTCACAGAGGATGCGTGATCACCCGGAAACACGGGCGGTAGTCGCTCGAGATCTTCATGCGCCGCTGTGCGACAAAGTCGCGGAGCAACTCGTCGAGCAACTCGGCCACACGCGGGGAGCCGCGCAACTCGAACGGGCCGTGCGCTTCGACCATGGCGACCGTCTCTTCGCGGATGTTGCCCGAGACGATGCCCGAGAACGCGCGCCGAAGATTGGCAGCCAACAGGTGGGGCGGTAAATCCTCGGAGAGATTGAGGCTCGCCATGGACTCGTGGGTGGCCACGAACGGGCGCTGGAACTCGGCCTCGATGTGCAGGCGCCAGTTGAAGTAGAACGCATCGCCGTCACGGCGCCGGCGCATCTCGACGCGGTCGAGCCCGTCCTGGACGATCTGCGCAACGCGTACCGGATCATCCACAACGATTTCGTAGAGCGAGGCCGCAGACGCTCCCAGCGTGGCCTTGATGAACCGGTCGATCTTGGCGAAATAGTCGGCGCTGCCCGCGGGCCCCGTCAGCACCAGCGGCACGGGGTTTCCCGCGTTCTCCGGGTGCAGCAGGATACCCAGCAGGTAGAGGATTTCCTCAGCCGTGCCCACGCCGCCAGGAAACACGACAATGGCGTGTCCCACGCGCACGAAGGCCTCAAGCCGCTTCTCCATGTCCGGCAGGATCACGAGCTCGTTGACGATGGGGTTGGGCGATTCGGCGGCGATGATGCCGGGCTCCGTGAGCCCGATGTAGCGCCCGTCACGCACGCGCTGCTTGGAGTGCCCAATCGTCGCGCCCTTCATGGGGCCCTTCATCGCACCGGGCCCGCAGCCCGTGCAGATCTGCAAGTGGCGCAGCCCGAGCTCGTAGCCAACCTGTTTCGTGTAGTCGTACTCGTTGCGGCTGATGGCGTGCCCGCCCCAGCACACCACCACGTCGACATTGCGGCGCGCCTGCACCACGTCCGCGTGGCGCAGCACGTGGAATACCACGTTGGTGAGGTGTTCTGACTTGCTGAAGTCAAAGCGCTCCGTGCCGGCAAACTCCGTGTGGAAGAACACGATGTCACGTAGTACGGCGAACAGCAGCTCGCGCGTGCCGCGAATCATCTGTCCATCAACGAAGGCCATTTCAGGCGCGCCCTGAAGCGCGAGCCGCACACCGCGGTCCGTCTCCAGGATCGTAATGTCGAAGTCTTCGTAGGCACGCAGCAGCTCGCCCGCGTCGTCGGTCATCGAACCACTCGTGAGTACGGCCAGCGCGCACCGGCGCAGGAGCGGGTACAACCCACCCTCGCCCTGATTGCGCAGCGCGTTGACTTCTAGCTGAGAGAGGACCTCGAGGGACCCCTCGGGAGCGACTTCAATATCCATGTCGGGTAGCCCTCAGGGCCTGATTTCGATGGGGGTGCCGGGACGCGTCATAAGCCAGATATCAATCATGGCCAGGTTGGACACGGCGATGCAGCCGTTGGTCCAGTCAGTGCTTGCGTAGAACCCGGGCGAATAGCGCGGTTCATTGGGCTGGCCGTGGATCATGATCTGTCCGCCCGGATCGGTGCCGACTGCGCGTGCCGCAGCCGCGTCTGAAGGAGAGGGGTAGGAGATTCGAATCGACAGGAAAAAGTCGCTGTCGGGATTGCGGACATCAAGCGTGTAGCGTCCCTCGGGCGTCTTGTTATCGCCTTCCTGCCGCTTGTCACCCTCTGGCTCCTGGCCCAGCGAGATTTTGAACTCGCGCAGCACCTCGTCGCCGTCGTAGAGCCGCATCCAGCGTTCCGACTTATCGACGAGCACGCGGTCTGCGACCGGTAACTCGTTTGCCGCTTGCGCACCGGTCCCGAGCGCCCACAACGTCGCGAGAACCGCAATAAACGACACGGCCGGACGCGTTGCGCCCGGCCGTGTTGTGTTCGGATTAGCGTGCGCGATGCGCATGCGCTCCGTCAGTGGTGCACTGCCCGCGGCAGTTTCTTGGCCTGCGCGACCCACTTGGTCACCGACTTAGCCGACGGCACGACGCGAACGAGTTTTTTCTTGTCGTTCACTTCTTTCATTTTTGCCGCCAGGTTTTCGGCATTGCGCGACGCCAGCTCAGGTACTGAGTCAACACCCGCGTTCTCCAGCAGGTCAGCGTACTCGCTGCCGACACCCTTCACGCGACACAGATCGGCGCGGTTCACCCACTCGAGGACCTGCTTCTCGGTGCAGCCCGAATCCGCTGCAATCTTCTTACGCCCCGCCTTGGTGCCGCCGACTTCGAGCATGTGCTCCATACTGCGGCAGCCTGCTGCGGTCAGCTTGGCTGCATACTTCGGGCCGATCCCCTCGACATCGCTCAACTTCGTCATCCGTCCTCTCCCCGTTTATCTGGACTGGGGTCGCCTCTTGCGACCTCGGCGTATCCTAATCAACGCGCGCCAAGCGCACAAATTGGGTATCAGCGCACCCGTCGGTGCTCGGCCAGAGCGCGGCCGACGATCCAGCCAATCGCAAAGCCAATGCCACCCGCGACCGCCGCATAGATGGGCAGAAAGAAGAACAGGAGTTCGGGCGTCACAGCGCCCGACGCAATGCCGCGCCAGTCGTTTAGGAAGGCCAGGTGCACGTAGCCAGACAGCCCCAGCGCCGGCACCAGGAAGCCCACCCAGCCCAACCACCAGCGCGGTGATACGGGTTGGCGCATGAGTATCCAGACGAGCAACACCCAGGCCGCCGCAGCCGGTGCCACGTTGTTGCCTACATATCGGCCCGTTGGGTTGGCTGTTGCGGCCAGCCAGGCGAAGCCCGCCACGACGACGCTGAAGCCAATCAGGGCCACCCGCAGGCGCATGAGATGTTGTTTTTGGGGGCCGTTCATCGCGAAATTCGAGAGTCAGCGCACGGTTCAGAGCGGTCACGGTGCCTAGACTCACTATGTTAACTTAGCCGACCCGCAGCACCTGCATGATGCCGAGCATGCTCCGAGCCCTGATCATCCCAGCGCTGGCCCTGGTGGCCGGCACGGCGTCGCTGCACGCCGAAGAGGCCGTCAGTGACGACCAGTCGCTGGCCGCGGCCGAGCCGCAGGACGTGCTCGTTCCCGGCAACCTGTTTGTGGCGCCCGCAGGTCTCGAGCCCGTGCCGTTCGAGCTGCTCGGCGAGTCCATCCCGCCCGGCAGCTACCGCCAGATGGCCTGGTCGGGTACGGAGCTGTTCGAGGGTTTGCCCGTAGACACACCCGTACTCGTCGTACACGGTGCCGCAGCCGGTCCCGTCGTCTGCCTGACCGCGGCGATCCACGGTGACGAACTCAATGGCATCGAAATCGTGCGACGTGTGCTGCACGGCCTGCAGCCCAGCAAGCTCGCCGGCACCATCGTCGGCGTGCCCATCGTCAACATCCAGGGATTTCGGCGCGGCAGCCGCTACCTGCCGGACCGTCGCGACCTCAATCGCTACTTCCCGGGATCGCGTGGCGGCTCTGCCGCATCGCGCATTGCCTACGCATTCTTCAATGAGATCGTCGTGAACTGCGACGCGCTTGTGGACCTGCACACAGGTTCATTCGAACGCGCCAACCTGCCGCAGCTGCGCGCCGACCTGAGCAACCCGGGCGTTGCCGCGCTGGCCGCGGGCTTTGGCGCCACCGTCATCGTTAACAGCCAGCCGCAGGCCGGCACCTTGCGCTACTCGGCCACACTGGCCGGCGTACCGACGGTGACACTCGAGGCAGGCGGACCCGAACGACTCGAGCCGCAGGAAGTGATTCACGGTGTGCGCGGCGTCGAGTCGCTGCTGCACACGCTGCGCATGGTGCCCGACGGGACACCCTGGGCAGGCACAGAAGCGACCTATTTTCGCTCCTCGTGGGTGCGCGCCGACTCGGGCGGCATCCTGATTTCAAACGTGGAGCTCGGCAGTGAAGTCGCAGAGGGCGAACTGCTGGGCCGAGTGACCGACCCGATCACCAATGAGACTGCCGGCATCTATGCGCCCAGCGACGGGCGGATCATCGGGATGGCGCGCAATCAGGTGGTGATGCCGGGCTTCGCCGCCTTCCACCTCGGGGTGGCACGACGCGGCGCAGACAATCCTGCACTCGCGCCGCCCATGCCCGACGAGGAAGCGGGCGACAAGTCCGAGTAGATTGCTAGCAGACTAGGCCTGACGGAAACCCTGCTTCTGAAGCGCTTCGATGCGCGCTTCGAGCGGCGGGTGCGTCATGAACAAGGCACGCCAGCCCTGGCTGCGACCCCCGAAGATACCGAACGCCGCCATTTCCTGCGGCAGATGGCTCTCCGCGCCCTGCTGCGCCTGCAGGCGACGCAGTGCCGCCGTCATCTTCTCGCGGCTGGCGAGCTGTGCGCCGGCCTCGTCCGCCCGGAATTCACGCTGGCGCGAGAACCAGCAGACGATGGTGCTGGCCAGAATACCCAGTACGATCTGAGCGATGATCGACGACACGAAGTAGCCGATGCCGAGGCCCTCTTCGTTCTTGAGCAGCACGCGATCGACGAAGTAGCCGACCAGGCGCGACAGGAATACGACAAACGTGTTCACAACACCCTGAATGAGCGTCAGCGTGATCATGTCGCCGTTGGCCACGTGGCCGACCTCGTGGCCCAGTACGGCCTCGGCTTCGTCGCGGGTCATTGAGCGCAGCAAGCCCGTGCTCACCGCAACGAGCGCCGAGTTGCGGCGTGCGCCCGTGGCGAACGCGTTGACCTCAGGGGCATCGTAGATCGCGACATCAGGCATGCCGATACCGGCCTGCTGCGCCTGGCGCTGCACCGTCGAGACCAGCCAGGCCTCGATTTCGTTGCGCGGCTGCTTGATCACCTGGGCGCGCGTGCTGCGCAGCGCCATCCACTTCGAGAGGGCCAGCGAGATGAACGAACCCATGAAGCCGATGATGGCCGACATGATCAGCAGCGCCGTGAGATCGAGCTGACCGTTCGGGGTCTGGATGCCGTCTCTCCCAGTCAACTGGAATACAACGCTGATCACGACGAGAATCGCGACATTGGTCATGACAAACAAAGCAATACGTTTCATGGCCTTGGCAACTCCATGGAAATAGATGATCTGGGGCAGATATGGCTGCCCGGCTTACGATTTCAACCGCACAAGGATGGCTGACCAGCCTGCCGACTGCCACCGTTACAATGTCATTCGTGACCGACGTCCCAAACAGATTCGACAAAGCCTCCGCGTCCGAGTTCGCCCGATCGGCGCCCACGCGTGTCCTGGCGGCGCTGGCGCTGGGCCTGCAGTGGCTTGTGGCCCGCCTGCCCTGGGCTGTGCAGCGCGGTGCGGGCGCGCTCGCGGGCCGCATAGCCGCCCGCGTGGCCTCCCGCCGCTCGACGATCGTCGACGAGAATCTCGCCACAGCATTCCCGGACTGGAGCCAGTCGCGGCGCGATGCCCTGCGAAACCGCCATTTTCGCGAGCTCGGTATCGGCATCGCCCAGGTCGGCATGGCCTGGTGGGCCGGCGACCGGCGGCTCGCACGACTCGTCGATATCGAAGGCCTCGAGCACCTACCCACTGGCCCCGACGCACCCGCCACGCTGCTCGTGTCCGGGCACTTCACAACGCTGGATCTCTGCGCACGCGCCATTTCGCTGTACGCGCCCGTCGACCTCGTGCACCGCGCACTCGGCGAACCTGCGGCCGACGCTGTTACACGCTGGCGTCGCGGGCGCTTCGCCGCCCGCCTCGTCGATAAGCGCCCGGCCCGCGCCATCGTTGCGTCCCAGCGCGAGCGGCGTACGGTGTGGAACGCCCTAGACCAGGCCGACCCCACGAGCGGCGCCGTCGAGGCCCCGTTCTTTGGGCGGCCCGCGCTCACGAACACAACCGCCAGTCGACTGGCAGGCCGCCACGGCGCCTGCGTGTTGCCCGTCTGCTGTGTGCGCACGCCCGACGGCCGGTTCCGTGTGCGCATCGAGCCGCCGCTCGAGGGCTTTGGTCACGACGTTACGGCAGACGCCAGTCGCCTGAATGCGATTGTGGAGCAGCACGCGCGCGCCACGCCCGAGCAGTACTTCTGGATTCACCGCCGCTTCAAACGCGAGCGGTCGAGCGCGGCATGAGCGAATCACGGTCGCTGAAAGGCCTGTTCGGTCCGCGCTATTGGGGCACCTGGCTTGGCTTCCTGTTGCTGCGCGCCCTGAGCTTTGCGCCGTTCCGTTGGCAAATGGCGGTCGGCCGCGCGCTGGGATGGCTCGCGTTCAGGGTCGCGACCTCACGACGACGCATCGCGAGCCGCAACCTGCGGCTGTGCTTCCCGGACCTCGATGCTGAAGCGCACGCGCGCCTGCTGCGCGCACACTTTGAGAACTTAGGCGTGAGCGTGGCCGAGATGGCCATGTCCTGGTACCGGCCGCAGCGCTTCCGGGGTCGCATCCGCCTGCACGGCGCCGAACACCTGGACGCCATCGGGCACGGCCGCATCATCATCCTCACGGCCCACTTCGGCGCGCTCGAGGTGGGCGGGGTGGCACTCGCCAACACGGGCCTCGTGTTTGACGCCGTGTACCGCGAGGACCGCAACCCGCTCGCCAACGAACTGATCCGGCGCGGTCGCGAGCGCGCGGGCCGCGAGACGATTGAGAAGTCCAACATCCGGGGCATGGTGCGCAGCCTGCGCGCTGACGTTCCTGTCTGGTATGCGCCCGACCAGTCCTACCGCCGCAAGCAGTCGGAGACCATCCCGTTCTTCGGCGTGCCCGCACAAACCAATACGGCCACCAGTGCGCTGGCGCGGCTGGCCAAGGCGACCGCGGTGCTATTCGTACCCGTGCGCCGCGTCGATGGCACTTACGACATCACCGTCTCACCGCCGCTCGCAGACTTTCCCGGCGACGATGCCGTCGCCGACACAGTGCGCATCATGGGCCACATCGAGGACGCCATCCGGGAGGCCCCTGAGCAATACTATTGGGTGCACCGCCGCTTCAAGGGTGTGCCGACGGATGACGGCGACCCCTACGACGCGCTGGCCGACGAAGACGCCGCGTAACCTTCCGTGAACGCTGCCCAATCGGCGGCGTCGGTGTGGCAGGGACCCAGCAAACGCAGTTTCTCGAGCGAGCGGCTCAGGCGTACGAGATTGGCCTGCGTCCAGTCACCGGGCGCGCGCAGGCGCGCGCGGTCAAAGTCGATGAGATGAAAGCCACCCGCCGCATCGACGAGCACGTTGTGCGCATTGAGGTCAGCGTGCCAGGCCCCGGCCGCATGCAAGCGCGCAATGAGTGCGCCCAGCGCGTGCCACTGCGTCTCGTCGAGGGGCTCGCGCGCCAGCCTTGCAGCAAGCGTCTCGCTGTCCGAAATCGATACGGTCAGGATCGCCGCGCGGTAGAACAGACCGTGACGCCAGTAGCCAGCGGCGGCAGGCACGGGGACCGGCAGGCCTCGGGCACGCAGGTGCTCCAGAATCTCGAACTCGCGGAAGCCCCGACTCGACGCCGCGCCCGTGGCAACGTAGTGCGCGCGCGAGAGTCGTGCCACGAGGCCGCCTCGGCGAAAATGCCGCAACACGTAGTCACCCGTGTCGTCGCCCACGAACCAGGCGGCGCCCCGCCCGGCACCCGCGCGGCCGTGCGTGCGCGGCCAGGCCCCGCCGTCGAATAGATAGTCGGGCGGCACGAGCCAGCGCTGCGCGTCGATACGCACGCTGCTCGTCGTCATAAGGCCCGAAGGCCCTCTGGTTTCCCCGTCAGCCATGGCTGGTGCACACTTGTCGGGATCGCCGCCCCCGGGGGCATTCTACCGGCTCTTCACGTTGCCGGTCTTGCCATGGGCTGCGGCGCGCCCGGAGCCCGACTCTCGTGACTGCAATCGACAAACTCTGCGTGCTCAGGCTGTCCGCCATCGGCGACTGCTGCCACACGCTGGCTGTGGTTCGAACGCTGCAACAACACCTGCCCGACACCGAGCTGACCTGGGTCATTGGCAAGACCGAGGCGGGTCTCATGGCGGGCCTCGACGGTGTGGAACTCATCGTGTTCGACAAGGCGGGCGGGCGCCGCGCCATCCGCGACGTGCAAAGCGCCCTGGGCGGTCGCGAATTCGATGTGCTGCTCAACATGCACGCATCCTGGCGCGCCAACCGCGTGAGTCGGCTCGTGCGCGCGCAGCGGCGCATCGGCTTCGACCGCGACCGTGCGCGCGACCTGCAGTGGCTGTTCACCGATGAGCACATCGCGCCGCAGCACCAGCCGCATGTCATCGATGGCCTGTTCGGCTTTGCCGAGCGCATCGGCGTGCGCGGGCGCACGCTCGACTGGCGCCTGCCGCTTGACGACGAGCACCGCGAGTTTGCGGCGACGCTGGCCGACGCGGGCCAACCACTGGTTGTCATCAGCCCCTGTTCGAGCATCCGGGCGCGCAACTTCCGCAACTGGCCGGCGTCGCGTTACGCGGACGTCGCACAGCATCTTGCCGATCGGTACGGTGCGCGCATCGCCGTTACAGGCGGCGGCTCGGCGCTCGAAATGGAGTACGCATCCGAGATCGTCGACTCGGGACCCGACGGTGTTGTCGACCTCGTGGGCAAGACCTCGCTCAAGGGACTTGCCGCGATCATCGAACGTGCCGCGCTCGTGCTCTGCCCCGACTCGGGTCCCGCCCACATCGCCACAGCCGTTGGCACCCCCGTCGTCGGCTTGTACGCGACCTCAAACCCGGGCCGCACGGGCCCCGTGTCGAGTCAGGACACGACGGTCAACGCGTACCCACGCGCGCTCGAGCAATTCATGGGCAAGACCATCGACGAGGTGCGCTGGGGCCAGCGCGTGCGCCACCCGGACGCCATGGGCGTCATTACCGTCGACGAAGTCACGGCCGTCATCGACGGCCTCCTCGCTTAAGCGCGCGCAGCCTCCACCGAGGCCAGCACCGCTTCGGGTGTGATCTGCCACAGGCAGTCAAGGTGCTTGAGCGGGCACTCGCGCGCAAAGCACGGGCTACAGGACAACGCGAGATCGTGGATGGTTTGTCGGTCCGTCAGCGGCGGCGTGAATGCCGGGCTCGTCGATCCGTAGAGCGCCACCGTGTGACAACCCACGGCCGCCGCAACATGCATGAGCCCGGAGTCGTTGCTCACCACCGTGCCGCAGAGCGAGAGCAGATCGATGGCTTCGGTGAGCGAGGTCTTCCCCGTCAGGTCGGCAACCGGCACTTCGGCCTGGGCCGAGATCGTCGCAGCGGCGGCCTGGTCACCGGGCCCGCCGAACAGCCAGACGGCGTAGCCCGCGTCCACGAGCCATCGCGCGAGCCGCGCGAAATGCGCATGCGGCCAGCACTTGGCCGGCCCGTACTCGGCGCCGGGCAACAAACCGATCACGGGACGCGACAGGTCCAGGCCCAGGCGTGCCGCGGCCGCGTCGCGAGCGGTGTCATCGATCCGCAGCCTGGGGCGCGGGGGCGCAGGCAGCGCCGCGTCTTCGGGTAGACCCAGGGCGAGGAACCGTTTGACAGTCTGGTCGAGGCGTTCGCGATCGAAGGCGCGCATGTCATTGATGAGGCCAAAGCGCATCTCGCCACGAAACCCCGTGCGCCTTGGGATCTTCGCGAACCAGGGTACGAGCGCTGCCTTGGCGGAGCGCGGCAATACGATGGCCTGCGAATAGCCCACCTCACGCAGCGAGTGACCGATGCGACGTCGCACGCCCAGCCCCAACGCACCGTGCCCCAGCGGCAGGGCCACACCGCGACGTACCTCGGGCATCCGATTGAGCACAGGCAGCGACCAGGCGGGCGCCACGACGTCGATATCGGGCCTGGGCTCGGACTGCGCGAGCCATTTGAACAGGGACTGCGCCATGACCATGTCGCCGACCCACGAGGGTCCGACGACGAGCACGGCCTGCGAACTCATTGGGCGTCGAGCGTGTCGAGGTAGGCGCGAACACCATCGGCGACGCTGCGGAATACGCCGTCATAACCCGCAGCGCGCAGGTTGCTCAAATCCGCCTCGGTGAAACTCTGGTAGGCACCGACGAGGTGCTCGGGGAACGGGATGTACTCGATCTCGCCGCGGCCGTGCCAGTCGATGACGCCATGGGCCATGGCATTAAACGGCTCAGCCTGGCCTGTGCCGCAATTAAACACACCACTCACGGTAGGGTGCTCGAGCAGCCAGAGGTTGACGGCAACCACATCATCGACGTAGACGAAGTCGCGCCGCTGCTCGCCGTCGTCGTAGCCGTGGCTGCCCTCGAAAACGCGCACCCGGTCCGACGCGATGAGCTGATTATTAAAGTGGAAGGCCACGCTGGCCATGCTGCCCTTGTGCTGCTCTCGCGGCCCGTAGACGTTGAAGTAGCGCAAGCCGGCGACCTGCGTGTTGAGCGAGGTCGCATGACGGCGGTAGTACTGATCAAACAGCAGCTTCGAATAGCCGTAGACGTTGAGCGGCTTTTCGTTGGCCGGATGCTCGACGAACGTGGTGTTGCCGCCGTAGACCGCCGCCGAGGATGCGTAAATGAACGGGACACGCCGCGTCTCGCACCAGGCCAGCAGGCGCTTCGAATACTCGAAGTTGCGCGCCATCATCATGCGCCCGTCCCACTCCGTGGTGGTCGAGCAGGCACCCTGATGGAAGACCGCGCTGACGCCGCCGAAGTCATCACCGGCGTCGATGCGGTCCAGAAAGTCGTCGCGATCAAGGTAATCGGCAATCGTGAGGTCAACCAGGTTGACGAACTTGTGCCCGTCCTCGAGATCGTCGACCACGAGTACGGGCTCGGCCGTGTGCCGATTGAGCGCTGCGATGAGATTACTGCCAATAAAGCCAGCGCCGCCGGTGACGATGATCATGGGTGCGCCAGGTCAGTCGTCACGCCGCAGCCGGTACAGGGCACCGCAATACGGGCACTGCGCCTCGCCCGACACTTCGATGGCGAGATACACGCGCGGGTGCGAGTTCCAGGGCGTCATGCCGGGCATGGGGCAACACACGGGCAGATCTTTCTCGGTAACTTCGTAGACGTCCTGCGCGTTGGCGCGTTCCAGTTTACGCGAGTCGGTCGGTGCCGTGGCCACGTGCGATTCTCCGGGTTCCTAACAGCGCGGGATTATAGCAAGAGGGCCATCAGCTGGCGGGTCTCACGGCACCCAAAATGGCGTCCCAGGCCGCACGAACGCAGGCGCGCGCGTCGCGCAACTGCTGGTCGTCGACAACGCGACCCCGTCGGTCGAGCGAACGCCGGTGAATGACAGCACGAAAGGCGCGGTAGGCCTGCTGCAGCCCGGCAGCCGTGTCGGCATCGAGCAGCCCGGCACTGGCCAGGCTGTCGAGCTGGCGAATGTTGTCGCTCCAGTCCGTCACCGCCGGGACCCCGCAGGCGTGGCGCAGCACGAGGTACTGCACCAGGAACTCAAGCTCCCCCATGCCCCCGCGGTCCTGCTTGATATCGAACTCGCCGGCTTTGGCTTCCGAGAGGTTGTCACGCATCTTTTTGCGCATGGCAACCACGTCGTCGGCCAGGCTGTCCCGGCGCACGTCGCGGCACAGCACCTCGATGCGCAGCGTCTCGAAGCGCTTGCAGACGTCCGCGTCCCCGGCAACCGCCCGCGCCCGCGTCAGCGCCTGGTGCTCCCAGGTCCAAGCGTCTTCAGCCTGGTAACGCCGGAATGCGCTCAGGCTCGAAACCAGCAAACCCGACCGGCCGCTGGGGCGCAGTCGCGTGTCGACTTCGTAGAGCTGTCCGTCGCCCGTCTGCACACTGAGCAGATGCACGATGCGCCGCGCGAGGCGCATGACGAACATCGTCGCGTCGATGGGCTGGGCGCCATCGGTGTCGCCCGCGCCCACGTCGTGCAGAAACACAATGTCGAGGTCCGATCCGTAGCCAAGCTCCCAGCCGCCCAGCTTGCCGTAGGCCACGATGGCGAAACGCATCTGTTCGTTACTGCAGCCCGGCGGGCGGCCGTGGCGTGCCACCAGGTCCGCCCAGGCGATATCGAGCACACGCTCGAGAACGATCTCGGCCACATCCGTGAGCCGGTCACTCACCTTCATGAGCGGCAAGGTCTCGCTGACGTCAGCCACGGCGATGCGAAACCAGGCCGCGCGGGCAAAGCGCGCCAACGCCTGCACGCGGGCTTCGCTATCCGCGGGCCCAAGGTCCGCCTCGACGGCCGCAAGATCGTCAGCCAGCGCCGCACTATCCTGCGGCGCCAGCGACCAGCGCGTATCGAGCAGCGCATCGAGCAGTGGCGGATGCGCGGCCAGCTGATCGGCCAAAAACGCACTCATGCCGGCGAGCGACACAAGCCGTTCGAGCGCTGCGGGCTGCTCGTTAAGCAACGCCAGATACGCACTGCGCCGCAATACCGCGCTGGCGACCCCCAGAACCCGTTGCAGCGCGACGGCGGGCTCGGGGTGCGCCGCGAGCGTCCCGATCACACCACTGATGAAGCGTTCGAGCCGCTCGCGCGACACGGTGTCGATCGGTGTTCGCGCGATTTGCTGGCGAAACTGTGTCAGCGCCGCGGACACGCCCTGGGGATCGGCGATCCCGCAGTCCGATACGGCCGCCTCAAGCACCTCAGCCGACTCGTCGAGCCAACGGGCACCCTCATCGTCGCCCACCTCCGCCTGGAACAGCATGGCTTCGAACGCCCCGGACACAACGCGACGATGCGCGTCGAGATCGTCGCGCAGCGATTCCCAGTCCGCATTGCCCATGGCGAGCGTGAGCATTCGCTGACCCGCGTCATCGCTTGGCAACGCGTGAACCTGTCGGTCATCTAGGGCCTGCAATCGGTTCTCGCACACGCGCAGCGCGTCGTAGGCGCGGCGCAGACTGTCCACGGCTGTCGCCTCAAGCAAGCCGGCAGCAGCGATCGCGTCGAGTGCGGCGTACAGCCGCTCGGTGCGGAGCTGGCTCATCTGGCCGCCGCGGATGAGCTGCAGCGACTGGGCCACGAATTCCACCTCGCGGATGCCGCCGGGCCCCAGTTTGAGGTGGTCAACGAGGTCGCGGCGCTGCACCTCGCGCGCAATCATGGCCTTCATGTCGCGCAGCGACGCGAGTACGCCAAAGTCGAGGTAGCGCCGATAGACAAACGGGCGAATCACCGCCTCGTGAAACGCAAGTGCCGGCTCAAGCGCCGTGCCCTCGCCCGCTACGAACCGTGCCTTGACGAACGCGTAGCGCTCCCAGTCGCGGCCGTGTAGCTGCAGGTAGTTTTCGAGCGCCGGGAAACTGATCGCCAGAGGGCCCGCCTCGCCGAACGGCCGCAGTCGCGTGTCGACACGAAAGACGCGCCCGGACGCCGTGTTGCTGTCGATAAGGTCGATAACGATGCGCGCCTCGCGCAGGCAGTACTCCGAGGCGCTGAGCGGGCGACGCCCGTCGCTCTCACCCTCGACGGGGTAGGCAAAAACAATATCGATGTCTGACGAGAAGTTAAGCTCGCGCCCGCCAAGCTTGCCCATGCAGATCACAAACAGCGGGATGACCTGGCCTTCCGCGTCGCGCAGCTCACCGTGGCGCCGGTGCATGGCGAGCCTTGCCGCCGCCAGCGCCGCCTCGAGGCATTGATCGGCCAGTGCGGAGAGCGCCTCGAGCGTCTCACCCAGTCCGGCACGATCGGCAAGGTCACGCCAGGCGATGGCCAGCATGATACGGCGTCGGTGTGTGCGCAGCGCCAGGCCCAGCGCCTCGGCATCATCGCGTGGCGCCGCCGAGAGGCGTGATACGGTGACGGGCGTGGCCCCATCCATCACGGCCAGGGCCGTGGCAGGCTCTGCCGAAACGCTGCGTCTCAGGAATTCGCTGGCGGCCAGTGCGCGCCACCAGGATTGACCCGATACATCCGTCGACGCCAACTCGAGCCGGGCTGCGAGCTCCGGGTGATCGAGGCCCGCCAGCCAGTCGGCGAGATTCCCGAGCTGGCGGTCATCGATCAGCGATGCGAACGACGCCGGGCGCAGTGCGGCTTCGAGCGAGAAGGACATCGGGGCAGTGTAGCGCAGCGATCGGCGCCAAAAAAAACGTCGTCGGGCCCCGAAAAAGGCGTGTGCTGAAGGGGTTTTCCCGGCACCCGACGACGTACAACAGCGGGTATTACTTACCCTTTATCTTGCTCTTGAACCGATCCCTGGTTCTCGCACCTGGTGACCCGCGTCAGAGCCAAGCCAGATTCATCACGATCACGGCGAGCAGGAACGTCGCATAAATCCCGGCCAGGCAAAGCACCGACGTGCTGAGCTCGCGGTCCGTCAGGCCGCCGCCGAAATCGCCACCTGCGTGTTGTCGCTGCGTCGAATTCATGTACCAAGTCCCCAAGCAAATGAGCCCTCCCTGCGAGCGCTCACAGGAGAACTGCACCATGCGGGCGGTTTATCCCACGGGATGCGAAAAAAAGTTGAAACGACCCGAACGGGTCAGAAGATGCCGGCGACGAGGCCTTCAGCCAGCGTTTGGGCAAGCGTGGCCGCCTGCTCAGGAAACTCCGGGTTCCAGGCGCCGTGCAGCACGAGCGGCGGCTGCGCCCAGCGCCAGGTCAGCCCTTTCACGATGCGCTCGAGCTGCAGGCAGCTCCCGGCCCCGTCTTCCCCCGCGCGTACCCAGGCGACCACGGGCAAACCCGGTGTCAGCTCCCGGCAGGGGTAGTAGATGCGCTCGAACCAGTCCTTGCTGCGACCCGCCATGCTGCCGAAATTTTCCGTGGTGCCAACGGCGACACCGTCGCACCAGGCCACGTCAGCGGGCGTTGCTGCCAGCGGTGGCAACCAACGCAGCTGCAGCCCGTCTACATCGGCAAGCCGCTCACGGACCGCCACCGCGACCGCGCGCGTGTTCCCGGAAGGGGTGTGACTGACGACGAGGAGTCTCGGCACGACATTTGATCGGGGCGCCCGTAGCGGGCGGAAGACCTGAGTCTAGCGTCCGGGGCGCGCCCCGGCAGCCCGAACTAGCCCAGCGTGCCCGTGTTCGTGCGTTCGGCCTCAAGCAGGCCCGTGAGGTTGAGCATGCCCGAGTTCGTGCCCTCGGACAGCGCCTCGAGGCGTGCGTCGAGCGGCTTGGGCTTGCCGAGCAGGAAGCCTTGGCCGTAGTCGACGCCCAGCTGTACGAGACCGTCGCGGACCGCTTCGGTCTCCACAAACTCGGCCACGGTCTTGAGTCCCATGACGCGGGCCACCTGGGCCGAGGCCGCAACCATCGACTCCGACACCTTGTTGGTGTCCATGTCGCGCACAAAGCTGCCGTCGATCTTCAGGATGTCCACCGGCAAATCGCGCAGGTACGCGAACGAGCTCAGGCCCGCGCCGAAGTCGTCGAGTGCGAATCGGCAGCCCAGCTCGCGCATGGTGTTCATGAAGGCGATCGCGCCTTCGCGGTTGGCGATGGCCGCCGTTTCCGTAATCTCGAAACAAATCTGTTCCGGCGACAGCGAACCGTTGAGCACGGCCTGGCGCACAAATTCGTGGAACGCGGGCTCACCCAACGACTGACCGGACAGGTTGAGCGCAAACGAGGCCTCGTGCAGCGCCATGGTGTCCATGTGGCGACCCACGGACTCGAAAAAGGACTGGATCACGAATCGGTCGATACGCGGCATCATCTGATAGTGCTCGGCCGCGGCAAAGAACTTCTCGGGCAGCATGACATCGCCACTCGGGCCATTCATGCGCAACAGAATCTCGTAGTGCACGGAGCCGACGTCGCTCACGAGCGGCACGATGGGCTGTGCATCCAGCGTGAACGCCTCGTTCGTGATGGCTTCCTGCAGTTGCGCAAACAACTGCAGGTTATCGACGCGGCGTACGATGCTCTTGTCGGCCGAGTCGAAACACTCCACGCGATCGCCGCCGTGGTCTTTCGCTTTCTCGCAGGCCATGCGCGCCACGATGAGCGGGCTCTCTTCGGACGACTCGTAGTCGTTGAGCGCGACCACACCCGCTGACAGCGTGACCGGGAACGTCTTCTTGCCGCGCGCATAGAGCAGTTTCTGGGACTGGCCGCGCACGCGCTCCGCAAACGCGACGCCGGCCTCGACGTCGCGGTAACGCAAGAGCACCGCAAACTTGTCACCACCGATGCGCGCCAGCGTCGCGCCCGTTGGCATCTCGGACTGCAGCAGGTTGGCCACGCGGACGAGCACTTCATCCCCGGCGCGCTGGTCGAAGGTGTCATTGAAGACCGTAAGCTGATCGACGTCGAAATAGACGAGGCAGTGGGTGTCCTGCACGTCCTGGAGCTCGTCGATGGAGCTGTCCATCACAGACACGAAGTCGTTGCGTCGCATCAGGCCCGTGAGCTGGTCGTAACTGTCATCGATGATGCGCTTGGCAAACCGCCCGACGTAGCGCACCAGTCGCTCAGCAGAAACAGACAACGGCTTACCCTCGACCTGGCAGAACGTCGCCAGAACACCGACGGCGTCGCCCGAGCGATCCATCACGGGATACAAAATCAGCTGGTACGGGTCGACACGGCCACGCGCGCCCGAGGGCGGGGATTGCATCTCCAGCAACACGGGCTTGTTGTAGGTCGAGTACTTCGGAAACAGCTGGCGCAGCATCGTGGCGTCGAGCTTGCGGCGGTCGACAGGTTTCCAGTTGCTGTGGGTGATGCTGATGCGAATGTGCTTCGACGGGATCAGCAACACCGTATAGCTCATATTGAGGAAACGGGTAAGTTCGCCCAGCAGCCGGCTCAGGCGCGCCTGGCCGTGCGGTTCGTGAGCGACCTTCTCATCGACGTGGTAGATGAGATCCAGCTCGTCGCGCATTGCCTTCATGGCATCGCGCAGTTCGCCGATGTCGCCGTCTTCGAGTTGTTGTTCGTTGAGCGTCGCCATGCACCTGTGCCTCGGGGCGTCGCACGCATCGGTGCAACGTGGGCAGGTCCATGACCTTACGTAAAGCGGGCTGCGGTTTCCGTGATCGAGGTCTCAGGGCCCCGTACCGCCTGGGATCGCACCAGATCGGCGCATTGGGCGGTTTGCTCAGTAAATGCGGAAGCCACCGTGGCGTTTGCGGCTGCGACTGTCGATCCACCAGAAACCACCTACGAAGCCGAGCACCAGGGCGACCAGGACGGCGCCCAGCGCGAGCGGCCAGGGTAACGCCAGGCCGTACACCCGCATCTTGCGCTCGTAATCCGCGTTGGCCGCGGCCGCGTCGTCGTACTGCGTCTGCAGATTGGCCAGCGCATCGCGTGAGCCCTGAAGGTCGGACTCCAGACCCGCAATACGATTGGCGGAGCCGCTGAATTCGTCGCGCACCGAGGCGAGTGTTGCCTCGGACTGGGCCAATGCCTCACGGGTCTCGGTGACGACGAGGCGTGCCGGCTTGTCGTCGACAAGGAAGCCTGCCTTGACGTAGCCCTCGGTGCCGTCGGGCAGCCGGATACGTGCATAGAGCCGCGAGCGTTCAAGCACCGTCATTTCCTGGCCACTCTCGAGCGACCGGAACGGCGCATCGGAGGTGTCCGCGGCGCGGTGCAGCCCCAGTCGCAAGACGTCCGTGACATAGGCCGTCTGTGTCTGCGCCTTGGCCTGAAGGGCACACGCCAACATCGCCAACGCGATCAGCATTCGAAGCCCATTATTCATCAGTCGCTCCCGGTCATTGCATCGCCGTTGTCGTCGGGCAGCTGTGTCAGCACAGGCCCGGTCTCGCGCGGCGTGTAAGCGTACAGCCAACGCAACAGCGCGTCTTGTACGGCCTCGCCACCGCCACGGTGAACGCCACGCGCATTGTGCAGCGTCACCACGATATAGCGGCGGCCATCGTTAGCCATTAAATAGCCGGCCATGGCCGACACGTCGTCGAGCCTGCCCGTCTTGAGATGCGCGCGCCCCGTCAACGGACCGCGCCGGAGTCGGCGTCGAAATGTTCCGTCCGTGCCGGCCAGCGACAAGGACGACAAAAACTCGGGCATGAAGGGACTACGCCAGGCGTGCCCCAGCAGCGAGGCCAGGCTGCGCGCCGTGATGCGGGAGTCTCGGGACAGGCCCGAGCCGTTGTCGATGTAGAAGCCCGGAAAATCGAGCCCGCGATCATCCAGCCACTGCTCTACGGCCTCGCGCGCCTTCGTGGACGATGCAGGCTCGCCGAAATAGTGCGCGCCCAGCGTCAGGAACACCTGGCGGGTCATGACGTTGTTGGAGTGCTTGTTGATGAGCCGGATGACTTCACCGTAGGGCCGCGACGGCCAGTTCATTATCGGCTCGGCCTCGGTGTCGATAGGCGCTCGCCGGACGCCGCCGCTGATGGTGCCGCCGAGACGCTCCCAGGATTGCCGGATCAATCCGTAGGCGTAGTCTTCGTGCGTGAGCAGCGAGCGGCCCAGCGAATAGCGCCGACAACCGTCGGGAAAGCGGCCGTGAAACCGTACGCGATCGCCATCGGTTTCGGCGTCGATCTCGATGCCACGCAGATAGCCCCGGCAGCGCCCGCCCACGAGCTCGATATCGTTGATCACTTCGAGGTTGGGCAACTCAGGCAACGAGGTAATTCGCACCGCGCGCGACCCCGGCACGGGCTCGAACCAGAACTGCACGACCTTGAAGTTGACGAGCATGGCATCGGGGCCGACGTTGTAGGCACGCAGCGGCTCGCCGTCGAAGGCACCGGGATCCTCGGGCTCGAGTTCGAAGCGGCTGTTGTCGATGACGATGTCGCCAGCAATGTGATTGACGCCGCGCCGCCGGAGCTCCATGAGCAGCTGCCACAACACCGACTCAACGAGGTAAGGATCGCCGCCACCGCGCAAGCCCAGGTCGCCCTGCAGCACGCCGTCGGCATCAATCTCGCCAAGCGCAAACACCTCGGTTTCCCAGGTGTGACCCGGCGTCAGCGCGTCGAGTGACGCGTAGGTCGTCACAAGCTTCATGGTCGAAGCCGGGTTCCGCGGGACATCGGCCGCGAAGTCGATGACGGGCTGACCGGTTTCCACGTCGACGACGTACACGCTCAGGCCATCGCGACCAAGGTCGAAGCGGTTCAGTGTGCGGATCAGCGAGGGTGGCAGATCATTGCTGGCCGCCTGTGCGCGGTCGGCCAGTGTGGCGGCGCAGACGACGGCCGCTGTGGCCAGGCCAAGCTGGGCGACCACGGCCTGGATGAAACCCCGATTTGTCATGTGATTCCGTTATGCTGCGCGCACGCAGCGATCCGCTGCGCCCGACGATTATCGGAATCGGACCGCGAATATGCAAAACCGTTGGCACCGGGTTGGCTGTGCGCTGCTGCTTGGCCTCTGCGCGACACCGAGTCAGGCCCAGGGCGAGGCCACGCTCGACTTTACGGCGGGTGTGCGCAATCTCTCGCCCATTGCTGCCTTGTTTGCACTCGAACCACCCATACTGCGAGAGCAGGACGGCCTCGTCGTATCGCTGTCCACAGCCAGCCACGCCGTCGGCGAGTCCGAAGGCAACAACGTTCTGCTGATCGATGGTGAAACCAACGTACTCGACCTGGTCGCCACGTTCAGCCTTGGTGCGGATTGGCGCGTTGCCGTAACAGTGCCCTACGTGTGGCACGCGACGGGTTCACTGGATCCGCTGATCGACGACTGGCACCGATTTTTCGGTCTGCCGGACGGCATCCGCGACGAGATCCCCCGCGACGAGCTCCAGTTCGAGTATTTGCGTGACGGCCTGCCCGTCGTCGATCTCACCCGCAATTCGCGGGACCTCGGCGATGTGCGTCTTGCAGCAAGCTGGGCCCCTGAGGCGCTCGCCCGACACGGACTGTCGCTGGCCCTTGGTGTCAAACTGCCCACGGGTGATGCCGAGACACTCACAGGTAGCGGTGGCACCGATGTCAGCGCGGTGCTGCACTGGCGCCGACAGGCACCGACATCGCGCTGGCTGCTTGAGGGTTCGGCGGGCGTCGCCGCACTGGGTGACGCAGACCTCGCGCTCGGCGACCAAACAGACACCGCGTGGCTGGGCCATGTTGCGGTGGGTTACACCGTGTCGCCGAAGCTGGTGCTGGGTACCCGCCTTCAGTTACACACGGGCCCTGTCGCCGATGGTCCAGACCCGCTAAGCGATACCAGTGTGATGCTGACTACGGGTGGCAGCATCACGCTGAACGACGACTGGCGCCTCGACATCACCTTCGATGAGGACATCAACGTCGACTCCGCGCCGGACATCGTGTTCCGGTTTGCGCTGTCTCGACGCTTCGACTGATCTCAGACGGCCTGCCCGTTCAGGGGCTCGTCTTGCGACTCGCCCGACTCGTGGGCGACGGACTCCGCGATCGACTCACGCAGCACGCGCGATGCGGTGCGCTGGATGATCACGCCCGTCGCCAGGATCGCGACCAATCCGCCAATCAGAAGTGCGGCCTGCCAGGGGCCACTGATCTGTCCGCCTTCCATAAGCGCGTCGATGTTGCGTGCCACGGACCCGATGTACACGAACAGCACGACGGGCGGCAGCATGCCGGCGGCCGTGGCCACGAAGTACGGCATCACACGAATGCGCGTGACGCCGAAGATGTAGTTGAGCACGTTGTAGGGCAGCAGCATCGAGACGCGCGTGAGCAACACGATCAGCGCGCCCTTCTGGTCCAGGGCGCGATCGATGGCATCGAATTTCGGGTAGCGTGCGGCGACGGCGGCAACCTGGTCGCGTGCGACCGTCGCGCCCAGCAGGAACGCCGCGGTCGCCGCCACGGGTGTGGCGATGGCGACGAGCAAAACGCCCCAGCCGAACCCGAACAGGAACCCGCCCGTCATAAAGAGCAGTGAGCCCGGCACCATGATGCAGGCGCCGATGACAAAGGCGAGCAGGAACCAGGCCCGACCCTGCCAGGGGTGCGTCTCGATCCAGGCGGAGGCCTGCGTGAGCCAGGCTTCGAGGGGCAGCGTCCATACTGCGACGAGCATCCCCGTGAGGAACAGTCCGCCGGCGATGAGACGGCCTTTGCCGCCCGCTGCTTGTGGTGTGCTTTGTGTGTTCATGTTTGCGGCTTCGTCAGAAAGCGGACAGCGGATTCGCAGCTAGTTTGCCGCATCAAATGCGTCAGTGTCCGCATCCGTTGTCGCCGCAGCGGCGAAAAGCGCTCATGACCCCCGGCGCCGGGTCACTCGCACTCTCGGAGACACACTATGTTGACGTCTGTATTGAAATTGAACCGCCGTGCCGCGACGGCCGCGTCGATCTTTGCGATCGCCGCTATGGTCACCCTAACCGCACCGGTCCAGGCTGGCCACCATGAAGAGAAAATGAGCGCCAAGAACATTGTCGAGACGGCCCAGTCCGCTGGCCAGTTCGGCACGCTGCTCGCTGCAGCCCAGGCTGCCGGCCTCGCCGACACGCTGGCGAACGGCGGTCCGTTCACGGTTTTCGCACCGACCGACGAAGCGTTCGCCAAGCTGCCGGAAGGCACCGTCGAGACGCTGCTGAAGCCTGAAAACCAGGACCAGCTCGCGCGCATCCTCAAATTCCACGTGCTGTCAGGCAAGGTCAAGAGCTCCGCACTGGCCGACGGCATCAGTGTCGACACGCTTGCAGAAGCCGCTGCCGGCATCGCTGCCAAGGGCGACGGCTTCACCATTGAAGGCGCCAACATCGTGGCCGTGGACATCGCTGCCAGCAACGGCGTCATCCACGTCATCGATTCCGTCATCCTGCCGCCAGAGCCGACCGCTTACATGAGCGGCAGTGACCGTGCGCTGGACATCATCGACACGGCCATCGACACGGGCGTACCGCTGTTCAATCACGGCAACGCTGCCGCGACGACAGCCGCCTACACGGTCGCCGCGAAGAGCCTCATGCAGTTCGCTGACGAAGCCGGCCTGTCGAATGCAGCCCGCGCGCGCCTGGCCTCGAGCCTCGATCGCGCACACAGTCAGTCGAGCGATCGTGCCAGTGCCTGGACGCTGCGCTACGCCCTCGATGACGTCCGCGCCGAGCTCACACACGGCACCATGCAAATGGCAAGGAACTGATGGTAAATCTCGCCTTGAGCACATTTGCAAACAGCCCTGAAACGCACTACCGTCGCTCCGCGGCGGTAGTGCAGATTTCAGACCGTAAGCAAAGCACTGCCGCACGCAATCCCAACGCCAAAAAGGGTGCCTCTGTGAGCGGTGATTCAGGTCTTTTGCAGCGTGTTGCAGCCGGCGAACAAGCCGCTGTGGCAGCATGCCTCGACCAGTTCGGCGGCCTCGTGTGGTCGCTCGCACGCAGGCTCTCGCCCAATGAGGCGGATGCCGAAGACGCCGTGCAGGAAATCTTCGTCGAAATCTGGCGTTTCGCCGATCGCTTCGATCCGTCCAAGGCCAGCGAAACCACGTTTGTGGCCATGCTCGCCCGACGCCGTCTGATCGACCGGTTGCGCAAGCACGGTCGACAGCCCATCGAAGAAGAATACGAAGACCACCTCGAGCACGCGCCCTCGGCCGAAGAGTCGGCCGGCCTCGGCAACGATGTCGCGCGCGTGGCGCAAGCCCTCGAGGGCATGAAACCCGAACAACGAGAAGCCATCCGCATGTCGGCGTGGCTCGGCATGTCGCATAGCGCGATTGCAGAGGAAATGGACCTTCCACTGGGCACAGTGAAGAGTCACATCAGACGCGGACTGATCGCGCTCCGGGAAGATCTCGGGGCCGGCGAAACCGCGCAGTACCGCGGGACAATGTAATGAACACAGATAATCCAACGCTCGATCGCCTGATCGAGCAGGTGACAGAAGATCCGGGTGGCGGGCTCACGGGCCTCGACGCGGCAAGCCTCGATGCGCTGGCGAAAGACGCCGGTGCGACGTCGGGCAGTACCTTCGCCGAGGAGCTTGAACTGGCGGCCGCAGCAGCAATGCTGGCCACGGCGCCCGCGCTCAGTAACGAGACCATGCCCGCCGGGCTGCGCGACAAAGTACTCGCACAGGCGGCAGAGTGCGTGCGCCCCTCGGCGAGCGTTACCGACCTGGCCAGCCGTCGCACCGCCGAACCCGCAGCGGCACCCGCGCGCAACGGCTGGGTTGGTGGGCTGGGTTGGGCCGCGGCGGCAGCCATGTTCATCGCGCTTATCGTGCAGCCCCGCCCCGAGACGGTCAGCCCCGCAGCGCCCGTCCCCGTGGCCAGCGACGTGCGTGACGCACTGACGCAACAGCCCGGCACCATTACCGTGCCCTGGGCGGCATCGGAGTTTGACGCCTACGCGGGCGTTACCGGTGACGTGGTCTGGAACAACGACGAACAACGCGGTTACCTGCGTCTCGCCGGAATGCCGGCGAACGACCCGTCGGTACGCCAGTACCAGCTCTGGATCGTCGACCCGGACCGTGACGCGGAGCCTGTCGATGGCGGCGTCTTCGATGTCCTGTCGGCCGACGCCGAGGTATTGATTCCGATCGACGCCAAGCTTCCGGTGCTATCACCAGCGGCGTTCGCGATCACGGCCGAGCAGCCCGGTGGTGTCGTCGTATCTGAAGGCCCGCTGCTGCTCGTCGCAGCCACCTAGTTTCCGCGGTCAGCGACGCCGAAAGGCGTTGCGGCCGAGGCGCTGCGCCTCCGCATCCAGGGCTTCCGCCCTGCCGTCATAGTCCTCCGCCAACGCTGTATCGTTTAGCGCCGTCGCCGCGACGGCGGCTTTGCGGTAGAACAGCGGCTCGCCGGGCTCAAGCGAAATGGCACGCTGTAAGCGCGCCAGCGCATCCCCGAATTCCGACTCAGCCAGATGCCGTTCGCCCAGCGCGAACTGGTAGTAGGGGTTGTCGCGTTGCGCGCCTGCAATCTTGGTCGCCAGTGCCTCAGCTTCCTCGGTCGCACCCCGCTCGCGCAGCACGCGCGCCAGGTTGGCCATGGCCGAGGTATTGCGGCCATCGATGGCTACGGCGCGTCGCAGCGCCCACTCGGCCGCGTCCGACTGGCCATTGCGCGAGTACGCCACGGACAGGTTTGACCACAGAAAACTGATCCGGGGCGCCATTTCAATGCCGGCCACGAAATGGCGGTAGGCCGCGACGATCGATCCCTCGGCGAGGTGGTTGGCGCCGATGTTGTTGTAGTACTGGGCAATCGCCTCCGCATCGGTGAGACGCTGCCGGCCCACTTCGCGGCGGGCGACGTAGGGTGAAAAATCCATGACGTAGGTCGTGCCGGCTGTGATGCGCCCGCCAACATTCACGTGACGCGTTGCGAAGACGACATCGCCCGCGAGTGTCCATTCCGGGACCATGTTCACCTCATAAAAGCGCGCTTCGATGCCGGCTTCGCGCGCCAGCGCCACGAACAGCATCGACAACGACAGACAGTTGCCATTAGCCGTCTCAAAGGTCTCGGACGCCGTTCGTGTCATGCGGTCGTGGTAGGCAATGCCCAGCGTGCCCGGGTGCAGCACCGCACTCGTGAGTTGTCGAATGCGTCGCTCAACGTCCACGTGGCGGCTCACGTTTTGGGCCACAAACCGCCGCATGTCATCCGTGACCGCGAGGATGTCCTCGGGCGGTCTTGGCGCGGGGGCTTCGGACAGGTGTTGTGCATCGATGCCCGTAAGGGGCCGCGGAGACTCCGGAGCCACGCGTCCCAGGCCCGTGCAGGCCGTGAGCGCCAGCGCTACCACGCCCGCCCCGGCTCTCGTCGCCACCCAAATACCCAGCCGTCCCATGTCTAATCAGACTCGCAGCAGCACCACGCGGTTCCGCGACCCTAGCGCGGCCGCTCGATGCCCCAACGGCGCATGCGGTCCGCGAGTGTGCTCGGCCGAACGCCCAGCAACGCCGCGGCACCCCCGTCGCCGCTGACCTTCCAACCCGTGCGCTCGAGCGCTGCAAGCAGGTTGTCGCGCTCGAGCGTGCGCAGCTCCTGTTCACTGAGTATCTCGTTTTGCGCGGGCTTTGTAACGGGTACCGCAGGCACGGCAGCACCGGGCTCGGCTTCGGCTTCGGGCAATGACAGGTCGAGTCTCAGGTTCGCGCCCGGCGAGAGGATCACGGCCCGCTCGATCACGTTCTTGAGCTCCCGCACGTTACCCGGCCACGGATAACGCGACAGCGCCTCGGCCTGCCGTCGCGTGAGCTGCATCGGTTTGCGGCCGAAATCACGCACCGTCTGCTGCAGGAAATGCTGCGCCAGTGCGACCACGTCATCGCCGCGCTCTCGCAGCGGCGGCACGGCAATCGGAAACACACTGAGCCGGTAGTAGAGATCGCCACGAAAGCGGCTGGCCTCGACCGCTTCGACGAGATCCCGGTTGGTGGCGGCCACAACGCGCACGTCGACCTTGCGCGTGACGTCTTCGCCGACCCGTTCGAACTCGTTTTCCTGCAGCACCCGCAGCAACTTGCCCTGCAGGTCGAGCGGAATCTCACCGATTTCATCAAGGAAGATCGTGCCGCCGTCGGCCAGCTGAAACCTGCCGATGCGATCGCGCACGGCGCCCGTGAACGCGCCCCGAACGTGACCGAAAAACTCGCTCTCGAAGAGCTCCTCAGGAATCGACGCACAATTGACCTTCACGAGCGGCCCTGCGGCGCGCTCACTGCGCGCGTGGACCTCGCGCGCAACAAGCTCCTTGCCCGTGCCCGACTCTCCGGTAATCAACACGCTGGCCGGTGTCCCCGCCACGGCCTCGAGCTGTGCCAGCATTTCGGTGAGCGCCGGGCTGTCGCCCACGATTCGGCCGAAGCGCAGGGAGACTTTGACCTCCTCGCGCAGGTAATCGCGCTCGAGCTCGAGCTCATGACGCAACCGCGCGTTCTCGGCCACCGACTCACGCAGCGCGCGCTCGGCCTGGTTGCGTTCCGTGACGTCCTTCGACGCCACGAGCATGCGCAGCACGTCGCCACGCGCATTGCGTTCGGCCACCGACGACATCATAAGTTCGAGCACACGACCATCGCGCGTCTTCATTTCGCGGTTCTGGTTCTGCTTGCCGCCCAAGGCGATGAGCGATTCGAGCGCGTGCTGACCTCCGATGCGCTTGCGGAAGGCATCGGTCATGAACTCCAGGATGGAGCGCCCCAGCACCTCCTCGCGCGTGTAGCCAAGCTTGGTCAACCAGCGGTCGCTGACGTTGGTGATATTGCCGTGCTCATCGACCGTGTGGAGCATCGCCGGGGTGGCGCGGTAGATGGCCTCGAACCGCGCCTCAATATGCGCGATGGCCTTCACGTCTTCGTAGACCGCGATCGTGCGCAGGTACTGACCGCTCGCATCGAGCTCGTGCAGCGCACTCGTGCGTAAGGCAACGGCCGTGCCATCGCTCGCGATGAAGGTCACGGGCACGTCACTCACGGAGCCCGTGCGCCTGAGCTGCGGAATCATCTCCTGCTCGATGCGCCGCACGGAATCGGCGTCGGCGATGTCCCCTGGGCGCAGCGTGACCAGCGTGTCCCGGTCGTAACCCAGCCGGTCGATGAGCCGATCACTCTGGTCGAGGAAGTAACCGCGGCCGTCGAGCGCCGCGACCATGATCGGCAGACGCCGAAAGAGCGTTTGATATCGCTGGTCTGTGTCTGTGGTCATCGCCATCCTCAGAATTTACGGAAATCCGTAATTGTTGTCACGGGAAATCGTAAATTACGGAATTCCGAAAGTTTGATTTCTCGTAACCCCCTGATTTTATTGGATCTCAAAGTTGGCACACCCCATGCAATAGAGATTAGCGAATGCAGTGCTGCGTTCATGCCGGTGACCTCTCGCCAGCCGCAGTACCGCAAGGCAGGTAGCAACATGAAAACGAACCGAAAGCACCGCATAGCGACTGCCGTACTGGCCGCGCTTGCGACGATCGGCTCGCTGCATGCGCCGTTACACGCCAATGAGACGTCGACGGCCATCGACGAAGTACGCGCCGAGATCGTGCGTACGGGATACGAGGCCGCCCCCGCCCAGGCGCTGGAACGGTCCGCAGCAGCGGCCCTGACACGAGCCGAGGTGGCGATCCAGGCCGAGCTGGCCCTCGACCTCGAGCTCAAGCTCGGCGCGCGGGCAGCCCTTGTGGTTGCCAACGCGGATCCTTAACTCTGAGTCTCTCCCCGCCCGAATGGCACCGTCGCCTCCCCCCCCTTTGTTGACGGTTCCCAGCGGGCACGAGGCCCCGTGACGGGCCTCACTCGATCCTGACGGATCGGCGACGCACCCCCCCCTTAGCGTCGCATTCGTCGGGGCCGGATCCGGTGACCACACCGGTGGCGTTACGCCTGGTCCTTCCCCCCTCCGGACCATCCGGCCCCGACTTCTTTTTTGAGCGCACCCACGACGCCCACCGCTTGAAATCCCGCCCGCAAAGGCCAACATCGTCAGCCTGGGACACGCACTGGGAGCCCGATATGTTTGAAGCCAACACCGACAGCAACTGGGTCTTTGACGTCACGGCACGCGATTTCGACGCGCGCGTTGCCAAGGCCGATGTGCCCGTCGTCGTGGACTTCTGGGCCGAGTGGTGTGGTCCCTGCAAGCAGATCGCGCCCATCCTCGATTCGCTGGCCAGCCAGTACGCGGGCCGCCTGCACGTGGCCAAGGTCAACGTCGACGAGGAAACCACGCTGGCCACGGGGTTTGGTGTGCGCAGCATCCCCTACCTGGTGGTCTTCAAGGACGGCAAGGTCGTCGAGGAACTCGTCGGTGTGCAGCCCGAAGCGGAGCTCAAACAGATTCTCGACAAGCACGTGGAGAAGGCGCCCATGGGGCTGCGCGTGTCCGTGCAGGACGCACTGATGTCCGGTGACTACGACACGGCGCTGGCGGCCCTGGAGCAGGCGCGTGCCGCCGAACCCGAGAATCCGGGCATCGTTGCTGACATTGCCCGAACCCTGTTTGCCATGGGCCGCGCAGCCGATGCCGATGCTGCGCTTGCGGATTTGCCAGACGAGCTCGCGGCCGCGCCCGAGATCGAGCAGCTCAAGGCAGAAATCGCCCTGGCGCGCGCCGCCGATGGGCTGCGCGACAAGGACACGCTCGAGTCCCTGCTCGCACAAAGCCCGGGTGATGCCGCGCTGACCCACGAACTAGCCCAGGTTTCCGCCGCGACGCGCGACTACGACACGGCGCTCGAGCAGTTTTTTGGACTCATGCGCGACCACCGCGACTTCGGCGAAGACGCCGGTCGGCGGGGGCTTATCGGGCTATTTGATGTGCTGGGCGCCAATGACGGGCGCGTGCGCGACTACCGCCGCCGGATGGCGAATCTGCTCAACTGAGGGTTGCGGCGCTCAGCGGTGGCCGTCGATATTGCGGCCGCGCAGCGCGCTGCCCGCGTCGCTCATCTTGCGGCGCAGGCGCTTGAGCCAGGACCGCGCCCAGGTGAATTCAACGGCGAGAATGGCGAGGCCCGCCGCTACCCCGGCAATGCCGGGACCGGGCGCAACCAGCATGACGACGCCCAGCACGAGGACGGTGCCGCCAATCACCCCGATAGCGACCCGCTTGGCCATCTTGTAGCTGCCGTTCACGATGCGCTGAACCATGTGCCCGTGCCCCCAATGAGGTTTCGCGTTAGGGTTGCGCGATGACCCTGCTGACGATTGCCACTGCGCTGCTTGCAACCGCCTCCCCGGCTGTTGTTGAGCTCGAAGCCGAACAACGCGCGCCCACACCGCACTCAGACAGCGACGGCCCGCTCGCGTTCCATCTCAGCATTCGCGCGCGCTGCGCCGATGCCGATGACGCGCTGCTCGTGGCCGCCTCGCTGGGCGACACGCTGTCCGACTGGCAACCCGCCGATGATGGCGAGCTGCCGCCGCTCACGCTCGACGTGCCCCGACGCCAGCTCGTGCTGAGCGCCCCGACGATCTGCGCCCGGCGTGGCGTGGAGGCGCCCACCGATTCGGCGCTTGAGGCCGCGTTCACCGCGCAGGTGGTGGCCCGTTGCAAGAACAGCAATGGCGAAACGACGGAGCGCAGCACAACCGCACCGCTGACCATTCGTTTCAGCTGCAATACAGAACCCGAAGCCGAGGACACCGAGCCAACCGAGTAATCAGCTCGTGCGCAGGTAACGGTCGAGGAACGCCGCAGTGCGCCGCCAGGCCTGCTCCGCAGTCCGGTTGTCGTAGCGCGAGTCGTCGGGGTTCGCAAAGCCGTGATTGGCCTTCGGATAGATAATCACCTCAACACTCTTGTCGAGCGCCTGCGCCTGCTCGCGAAATGCGCGTACGGACTCCGCGGGAATGGAACGGTCGGCGCCCCCATAAAGCCCGAGCACGGGCGCCGAAATGGCCGAGACCATGTCGGGATCGGCATCAGGCTGACCGTAATACACCACCGCTGCGGCGAACTGGTCGGGCAGGAAGCGCGTCGCCTCCACGGCCCAGTAGCCGCCCAGCGACCAACCCAGCGTGGCCACAGTCGGCGCACCTGCGGCCTCCGTCAGAAACCCGTGCGCGGCGCGCAGGTTTTTCTCGGCAAAGCCCGGCGTCTCGAGCAACTGACGCGCCAGCGCACTGGCGTCGGCCGTGCTCGAGGCCGTCTGCCCCTGGAACAGATCCACGGCCAGCACCATGTAGCCCTGCTCGGCTATTTTGGTCGCCGCCTTGCGCACGGCGTCGTTGAGACCCCACCACTCGTGAACCACGATGACGGCCGGCAGCGGCTCAACCATGTCAGAGGGGTAGACGAAGTAGCCGCGCAGCAACTCGTCCTCGGTCTCACCGTAGGCAATCTCGATCGCATCGACGTCCACAGGGTCACGTAGCGCCGAGTCATCAACAGTTTCAGGCGCAACATCACGCCCGCGCGAAACGGTGGTGTTTGAAGTGCCATCCGTAGTGGATTCCTCACCGTCGCCGCAGCCCGCAAGCAGCAGCGCCAGCGCCAAAACCAGCGTCAGAATCGTGCGTGACGTCATGGTCACCGCTTCTCTCCCAAGACGGCCCTATTTTTGCATTGAATACAGGTACATGAAAGCCGGTATTGGCTTGCGGCCCAGCGGGCATGCTGCGACGATGCTCGCATGCGTGTGTTTAGCGGCCAGCAAAGGACCTGGCTCGCCGGTTTGCTTGTGGGCTTGTGCCTGGGCCCGGGCTCGGCTGCGCCTGCGCGCGCCCAGGAAGCGACAACCGCCGCGCTTGATATGAACGGGTCGCTGGCCGTCGATCTGTCGCAGCGTGACGCAGCCCGGATCAAGCTACCGGGCGGCATCGGTTACGCCGTTCTGCGTGCCGATGAGCATCTGTTGTCTGCTTCCCTTTCCGTCCCCGAGGGCGACACCTCCGCGCGCCTGACCAGTCTGGGCATGGCACCCATCATTTGGCTGTTTGAGCTCGACACTGAAGACAAGATCGTCGAGATAGCGGTACTCGACCGCCACGCCCTCAAGCCCGAGGTTCGGTTGACGCTGCAACCCGCGCCGGAGGCTGCGCTCGGCGCATGGGCCGCCGAGACCGCCTTGGGACGCCTGCCAGAGAACGCCAGCGACGAGTCGCTGCAAGCTTATGGCGCAAAAGCGGAGCAAGCTGCTGCCGCGTGGGCGCTGCTCGAGTCCGAGAAGGACGTGATCCGAAATCTGCTTCGTGCGGCGGCACACTTCGAGGACGCCGACGATTATGAACGCGCCCGAGATCTCGCGAGGGCGGCCGCTGCGCGCGCTGACCGAGCCGGGAACACAGTCGCGCTGGGCCTCGCGAACAACGCCATCGGATTGGCGAGCATCGAGCTCGAAGACTTCGACACGGCGCGCGACGTGCTTCCGCTAGCACGCACCCAGCTGAACCCGATCTACGGCAAAGAAGCGGTCAACCCGGCGCAAAGCAACCTGTGCTATCTCGCCTTCGAGACGCGCGCCTTTGATGAGGCGGAATCCTGCTACCTGAAGCTCAAAGCCAAGGCGAAGACGGTGGGAAATGGGGGCGCCGCGATTCGTTACGACAACCTGCTGGCTGGCGTCTACTGGAACCGCGGCAACACCTCACAGGCGGCGGAAATACTACGCAGCCTTGTCGAGCAACCCGGCATTAGCGTCCGCCAGCGTGCGCGGCTGCGCAACAACCTGGGAATCTCACTGCGTGCCCTGGGGCAGCCGCAGGACGCCCTGAACTACTACCAGCAGTCGCTGGATGTGGCGCGCGAGCTGGGTATCGTCGGCCAGATCGAGCAGGTCACCAACAACATGGCCGTCGTGTACGGAGACTTGGGAGCACCGCATCAGGCTGTCGAGCTCCTCGCGGAAGCGTACGCACTGAGTCAGGGCCGGGGTGACCGCGAAGCCGCTCGCCGGGCACGAAACTACGGCGCCGCCCTGATGAATTCAGGCCGCGCGGCGGAAGCTAGTGACATTCTCACGGGCGCTATCGATCTCGCCAAGGCACTCGAGGACCAGAGCGGATTGGTCGAGGCCTATCGTCTGGCCGCGTTTGCTGAATTTAAGCAAGGTCGAGCGGACATGGCGCTCAAGCTCGCGACGGCCGCATCGACTGCCGCCGAGGCACTGGGCGAATCGAGCCGACAGCGGGCACTGGCGTTCGCCATGCTGGGTAATGCGCAACTGGCGACGGGCGATGCCAAGGCTGCCATACGGAGCCAGCAACAATCTCTCGCGCTTTGGGAAGAGATCGGAAACCCCTATGGCAGCGCGCAGGCGCGCATTGCACTGGGATTCGCGACGCGTGCGCAGGGAGATCTGGCCGGAGCGAGTCAGCTCGCGCTCACGGCGATCGATAACATCGAGGCACTCCGCACGGAAATCGCCAGCCGCGATCTGCGAGCCACCTACCAGTCCTATGTGGGGCAGGCCTATGAGCTGGCTGTTGAGAGCCTCATGGCGCGCGGTGATATACAGCAGGCACTGGAGATGACCGAGCGATTCCGGGCCAAGACACTCATCGACGCCTTGTCACAAGGCGCGTCACGCAGCGACATCGAGATACCTGCGGACCTCGCCAGGCAACGCGCCGATGCCATTGCGGCCATCAATCGCGCATCGGACGCGAAGCTGCGCGGCAGGAAAGCACCATCCGTCGCGGCGTTGCTCACGGAACTCGATGTCATCAACGATCGCATCGCCGAGAGCACCGGCATTCAGTCCGACACGCAAGAGCTCACAGACGTCGATGCCGCCGCAATCCAGGCCCTGCACGCGCCCGGTGACCTCACTCTGGTCTATTTCATGAGCGCCGACGCCGGCTTTCTCTGGATCATCGATGCAGAGAAGATCGACGTCGTGACACTAAACGATGTCGGAGCCATCGACCGCGATGCGCGCGACCTGCACAAGGCGATTTCTCGGCAGGGAAGATACAGTGAGCAAGCCGCCGCGCTGGGACAGAGTCTCCTGATGCCAATCGCGTCAAGGATTGAGGCTGCGAAGCGCATCGCGATCATTGCCGATGGCGCCCTCCACTACGTGCCATTCGACGTACTGACGCCTTCCAGAAATAAGCCCCCGGTACTCACTGATAAACCAGTGACCTTCCTGCCGTCTCTGACGGCCGTCGCGCTTACCCGGGAACGCTCACCGTCCAAGGGTCGCGGCATCGCCGTACTGGCTGACCCGGTATTCAATGTCGACGATGATCGGCTCGCGCCCGAAGACACGACCCGCAGCGGCTACGACCTCAACCGGCTCCGGATGAGCCGATTCGAGGCTGAGGCCATCGTCGAGCAGGCTGGCGACATTGAGGTTCGCGTTCACCTGGGGCTTGCGGCCACCGCTGATCAGCTTCGCTCGAGCGACGTTACTGATGCCAACATTTTGCACATTGCCACTCATGGCTTTGCCGACGACGAAATTCCCGCGCGGAGCGGCATCGCCCTGTCCATGGTGGACAAGGCGGGGGACTCGGTCACCGGATTCGTTGGACTCAGGGACATCTACAACCTGCGGCTTGATGCCGATCTCGTAGTCCTTTCTGCCTGTGAGACGGCGCTTGGCCAGGACCTCGCGGGTGAAGGCTTGCTTGGACTGACCCGGGGCTTCATGAATGCCGGCGCCCGCCGCGTCGTGGCCTCGTTGTGGCAAGTGCAGGACCGGGCAACCGCAGAACTCATGGGCGCGTTCTACGCCGAGCTCTTCGAAGGCGCCGCCCCGGCTGAGGCTTTGATGCGGGCGAAGACGCAGCTCAGGGCCAATCGGCGGTACAAACACCCCTATTACTGGTCCGGATTCACCCTCCAGGGCGACTGGCGCCCCTGGCAGGTGAGATAGTTGAGACCAACATGACAGAGAGCGTCTGAGGCCTTCACGGGCTTCGGCGTGTGCCGTGACCACCATCCGCTCAAGGGCGGTACAGAGAGTAACCACGTGGGGAGAAGCAATGATTGCGAATAACACTAACAAGACGGACTACAACTACGTCTGGCGCTGCAGCAAGGCCCAGGCTGAGGATGGCAAGTCCATCCCCATGCGCGAAGGCGACTACCTGTTCATCTGCGTTGACGCAGACGGCAAGTCGCATTTTCGCTACCGCAAAGCCGATTGGCGCGAGAGCCCCGAACTTTGTGAGGTGACACGCGACAACACCAACCTCTGGGCCAATGCGCGGGCCGATTTCGACAGCAAGTCAGGGCTGCTCACCGGGGTACTCGAAGGTGAGCGCAAGTTCGAGATGACGATCAAACCTGCGAAGCAGGGCTTCACGATTCACTGCCGCCACTACGTCAACCCAGGCGAAGGAGAATGGGACGGCGACGACGATTGGGGTAGCGGCCAGCAGTAACGCACCAAAACGGATCAACCACCATGGCAACACTCACTCACACAGGCAACGGCCGACTTCTGCCACAATATCCCCCAATGAAGGGGAGGGAAGGCACAGCTGCGCGCGATGCGGCTGCTGACGACGAGGCGACTGTCGCCGCGTCGCTGGCGGCCCGTATTGGCGCGGGCGATCGCGGCGCTGAGGGTGAGCTTGTCGAACGCTACAGCCGCCCGTTGCTGTTTATGCTGCGGCGCCGTTGTGGCGAACCTGAACTCGCTGACGACCTGCACCAGGACGTGTTTCGCGTCGTCATCGAGCGCCTGCGTGGCGAGGGCATCAAGGACCCGTCCCGCCTTGCAGGCTTTATCCAGAGCACGGGCCGCAATCTGCTCATCGGCGTGATCCGCCGGCGCCAGCGCCGCCAGACCTACGCCGACACCGACAGCGTGTCACAGGCCGCGGATACGGCGTCCACCGACCAGGTGGCGGCCGCCGATACGGAGCAAACCAACCAGCACCTGCGCGTGCTGCTTGGCGAGCTCAGCTCCGACCGTGATCGCGCCATCCTGACGCGCTTCTACCTGCTGCAGGAAGACAAGGCGAGCATCTGCCGCCAGCTCGATCTCACGGACCTTCATTTCAACCGCGTGCTGTACCGGGCCAAGAAGCGATTCAGAGAACTGCTTGAATCGCACGACAGCCGGGCCGCACGCGATCTGGTCGACTCGCACGGAGGGGAGTGACCGATGACTAACGACACGAGAATTACGCGCGACATGGTCGTGGCGAACAACCTCGTCGACCGCTACCTGCTGGGCCAAATGGACGAGGCCGAGGCGATGGCGTTCGAGGATTTCTACGCAGGCGACCCTGAGACGCTCGACGAGCTGGAAACCAGCGCGCAGCTTATCGACAGCATGAAGGCCGCTGGGCGACGCGGCGAGCTGCGGGCAGAAGACACCGCACCACGCAACGTCGTGCCGCTGTTCTCACGTGTGCGCAATATCGTGGCGACACCGGCTTACGGTCTGGCGGCATCGGTTGCCGCATTCGTGGCCGTAGGCGCGCTGACACTGGGCTACGGTGCGGGATCGGGTGCGCAGGACAGCGGTCAGATCATGGCATCGGTCAACACGCCCGTGGTCTTCCTGGCCGCAACTCGCGGCGCCGAGGACGGCATCCTGATCGAGGCGGAACGCTCCGGTCAGGTCGTCTTTGGGCTAGACATCGGATATGCCGATGCCTCGAGCTACTCGGTCGCACTACACTCTGCGGCCGGCGACCTGTTGTGGCAATCGGGCGGTTTGAACCCGAATGAAGAACAGTCGCTGAGTTTGACGTTGCCTGACGCCCTGCTGCCCGCAGGCAGCTACCGGTTCACGGTGCGCCCCGAGGGCGCGGGCACTGAGGCGCTCCGCTTCCCGTTCGAGATGGCCGACGACTAAATCGCGCCGCGCGCGGCTGGCGCGCGCTTCTCGGTTACACTGCCTGATCACTCGCACTGCGAGCGATCGCAGCCACGGAGCGCCGCGCCAGCATGTATTACCTGACTGAGGTCCTGATTTACCTGGGCGTCGCCGTGATCACGGTGCCGCTGACCAAGCGCGTGGGCCTGGGCTCTGTGCTGGGTTACCTGCTCGCGGGCGTCATCATCGGTCCCTCGGTGCTGAAGCTCGTCACCGACGTCGAGACCATCCTGCACTTCGCTGAGCTGGGCGTCGTGTTCCTGCTGTTCATCATCGGCCTGGAAATACAGCCCTCGCGCCTCTGGGTGCTGCGCAACTCCGTGTTCGGGCTGGGCGGTTTGCAGGTCCTCCTCAGTGGCCTCGCACTCACGGGTCTTACGATCCTCGCGGGCCAGCCCTGGCAGGTGGCGACGGTCGTTGGCTTTGCCCTGGCGCTGTCGTCCACGGCCTTTGTGATGCAGCTGCTCGGCGAGCGCGAGGAGCTGCCAAGCCGCTACGGTCGCGCAAGTTTCGCCGTGCTGCTGTTCCAGGACATGGCCGTCATTCCCATGCTCGCGTTGCTGCCGCTGCTGGCCGTGGGCAGCAGCCTCGACATGGACCCCAGGTCCATCGCGCTGGCCGCGGGGGCCATTCTTGCGCTCATCGTGGGCGGCCACTTCGCGCTGCGACCCATCCTGCGCATGGTCGCCGGGTCGGGCATTCGCGAGCTCATCACGGGCGTCGCCCTGTTCGTGGTCATCGGCAGCGCGACACTCATGTACAAGGTCGGCCTGTCTATGGGCCTGGGCGCTTTCATCGCGGGCATGCTGCTCGCCGACTCCGAGTTCCGCCACCAGCTCGAGGTCGATATCGAACCCTTCAAGGGCTTGTTACTCGGGCTGTTCTTCATTGCGGTCGGTATGTCCGTGAACCTCGGACTCATCAGCGAACGCGCGGGCGATATCTTCGCCATTGTCGTCGTGCTGATGCTCGTGAAAGCGCTGGTCCTGTACCTGCTGGGCGGGCGATTCTCGCTCACCACGGCCGAGCGCATCCGAATGGGCCTCATCCTCTCGCAGGGTGGTGAGTTCGCCTTCGTGCTGTTTACGGCCGCCGTAACCTCAGATGTCATGCCGGCCGAGCTGTCCGAGCTGCTCATCGTGGTCGTCAGCGTGTCGATGGCACTCACACCACTCGTCATGATCGCGGCCGACCGGCTGCTGTCGCGCACAGGCCGTGATGCCCAGCCCAGTTACGACACGATGGAAAACGACGAGAACGAAGTCATCATCGTGAGCTTTGGGCGCTTTGGTCAGATCATTGGCCGCGTGCTGCGCAGCAAGGGCATCCCATTCACGGCGCTCGAGGCCGACCCCGAGCAGGTGGAGGTCGTGCGACGCTTCGGCAACAAGGTCTACTTCGGCGACGCGCGTCGGCTCGACCTGCTCGAGGCTGCGGGTGCTGAAAACGCCAAGTACCTCATCATGGCCATCGACGACGTCGAGCGCTCGGTCGAGGCCGCAGAGCTCATCCGCCAGCGCTTCCCGCACCTGAAAATTCTGGCCCGCGCCCGCAACCGTGTGCACGCCTACCGGCTCATGGACCTCGGCATCTCGCGACCTGTTCGCGACACGCTGCACTCCAGCCTGCACATGGCCACGCACCTGCTCGAACTGCTCGGCCACTCTCCGCAGGAATCGAAGCGCGCGACGGAAACGTTTCTCGAGTACGACGAGCGCTTCATGCGTGAGCAAAGCGCGTTCTATCAGGACGAAAGCCAGCTCATCCAGACGGCCAAGCAGGCCGCCGACCAGCTCGCGTCGGTCTTGCGCACGGACCGCGACCACGACAACGAGAGCCCGTCGGACGCCGCCAATGACGACGCCGGCGAGGCGACAGACGAAGGTGCAAAAGCCGGCTAGGCGGCAACGGCAGCGCTTTCGACGAAGGCCACGAATCCCTGCTCGAGCAGGCGCAACTTGTCACGCCGGGTGAGTTGCTTGAACCGATACTCGGCCCGCGATGCGGCCGCGCGATCCCCGACCGACACCTCGGCCATGAGCTCAAGGGGCTCGCGACCTCGCAGGTAGCGACTGCCCCGCCCCGCCCGGTGCGCCTCAAGACGCGCGGCAACGTCGGGGCTGATGCCCGTGTAAAGGCTGCCGTCGCCGCAGCGCAGCACGTAGAGCGACCAGTCCGACCCCTCAGTAGGTCGGGTCATACATGTAGCTGGCGATGTGGCGCTCGAGATTGTCCGGGCGCGGCAGTGATGCCAGCCCGTCGTCGTAGGCGCGCTCGGCCACGGCGACCGCGACGGCCAGCGACACTTCACGGATACGCTTGAGCGGCGGATACAGCGTGCCGTCGGCCAGGTCCGTGTCCTTAATGAGGTTGGCCAGGCAGCGCGCCGCCTCGAGGAACATCACGTCCGTGATCCGCGTCGCCTCGACGGTGACCACACCGAGCCCCACACCCGGGAAGATGTAGGCGTTGTTGCCCTGCCCCGGCCAGTGCGTCTTGCCCTTGTGGCGAACCGGCTGGAACGGGCTGCCGCTGGCGAACAACGCCTTGCCGTCACTCCAGCGGTAGGCCTGCTCGGCCGTGCACTCCGCGCGGGAAGTCGGATTGCTGAGCGCAAAAAGGACGGGGCGTTCGTTGAGTGCTGACATCTTCTGCACGATGTCTTCGGTGAACGTGCCCGGTGAGCCCGTGGCGCCAATGAGCGCGTGCGGGCGGAAGCGCTCAATGGCCTCGCCGAACGGGATCGGCGGCGCGTCGGGTGCGTAACGCGCGACGGTGTCGGGCAGACGATCGGATTGCTGCGTGATGACCCCCGCGCGGCCCACGAAACGGATGCGCGAGCAGGCATCGGCCTCACTGAGCCCCTCGTCCATCATCGACGACACGAGCAAATCGGCGATGCCCGTAGCCGCCGAGCCATGTCCCAGGAACATCGTGCGCATGTCATGCAGCGGCACACCCGTGACGCGCGTCGACGCAATCAACCCCGCAAGCGCAACCGACGCCGTACCCTGGATGTCGTCGTTAAAGCAGAGCGTCCGATCGCGGTAACGTTCGAGATGCGCCTGCGCGTTGGGCGTTGAGAAGTCCTCGAACTGAATAAGCGCCTGCGGGAAGCGCTTCTGCACACCCTGGATAAACTCCTCAACGAGCGCCTCGTAGGCCTCGCCGCGCACGCGCGGGCGCGGAATACCGAGATACACGGGGTCCTGGCGCAGCTCCTGGTTGTCCGTACCCACGTCGAGCACCATGGGCAGCACCTGCTCGGGGTGGATACCCGCGCAGGCCGTGTACAGGGCCAGCTTGCCGATGGAGATGCCCATGCCGTTGCTGCCCAGATCACCGAGGCCAAGCACGCGCTCGCCGTCGGTAACCACGATCACGCGCACGTCATCGATGGGCCAGTTCGCGAGCAGCTTGTCGACGTCGCCGGCATCGTCGATGGAGATGTACATGCCGCGCGCGTCGCGGAAGATATTTGCAAACTGCTTGCAGGCCTCACCCACGGTCGGCGTGTAGATGAGCGGCATGATTTCTTCGATGTTCTCGGTGACGAGCTTGAAGAACAGGGCCTCGCTTCGAACCTGCAAAGACCGAAGCGCGATGTAGCGCTCGATGTCGTCGTCTTTGCGGCGGATGTTCGTCAGGATGCGATGCATCTGCTGCTTCTGGGTGTTGATCGTGGGTGGCAACAACCCGCGCAGGCCCAGGCGCTCGCGCTCTTCCATTGTGAACGCCGTCGACTTGTTGAGCGTCGCGTCGCGCAGCACGTCGATGCCCCGCCGCTCGTGCTTATCCCCCATCCTTCAGTCCTCTTCGGTGCCGCCCGGTCGCGCGGATACTAGCGTATCGAGTTCGGCAAATCTTCGATCTTTCTCGACCCACAAATCCGTGAGCCAGGCCTGGAATCGCGCGCGAAACTCGGGGTCCTCAAGGTAGTCACCCGCGCTCATCCAGGGCTCCACGGGAATCTCGCGTACGTCGACAGCGACGGCCTTGAGCTCGCCCGTGCACATCTGCCAGAAACTCTTGGACCCACCGGGGTAGACAATCGTGACATCGAGTAGCGAGCGGAACTGATCCCCCATGACCGACAGGGCAAACGCGATGCCTCCAGCCCGCGGCGGCAGCAGATTTGTGTAGGGCGAGTTCACCTTGGCGTGCTTTTCGGGCGTGAACCGTGTGCCCTCGACGAAATTGATCACGCTTGTCGGCACCTCGGCGAAACGCTCGCAGGACTTACGCGTAGCCTCGAGGTCCTTGCCCTTCAGGTGCGGATTCTTCTCCAGGAACTTGCGCGAGTAGCGCTTCATGAACGGCATGTCCATGGCCCACCAGGCCTGGCCCAGGAACGGCACCCAGATCAGCACGTGCTTGATGAAGAACTTGAGGAACGGGATACGGCGGTTGAACACACGCTGTAGCACGACGATGTCGACCCAGCTCTGGTGATTCGACGCGATGAGGTACCAGTCCTGGCGTCGCAGGTTCTCGGTGCCCGTGATGTGGAACTGCGTGCCCTGGGTCGACTCGAGTAGCCAGCTGTTCACCGAGATCCAATTCTCACCGCAGGCCATGAGCACGCGCGACGTGAACCGCCGCACGGCCGTGAACGGCAGCACGAAGCGCACGATCGCGAACAACATGATGGGGATGAACCAGAAGACGATGTTGGACACCACCGCGATCAGCGCGATGACGCCCTTGAGCTGCTGCAGCATTGCGGAGAGAACTTCCGGCGGCGGACTGCGCGATTATGCCCGATGGCGGTGCATTCCGCCCCACACAACGGCCTTCAGCCAGCGTTCAGCAACGCGGCGCTAGCGTGGGTCCCGTCGAATCCGCAAACCGGATTCCCCTGACGGGAGACCCCCAAATGAGACAACGCCTGTTCAGCGCCGCCGCAACCGGTGTGCTGGCGCTTGCCGCCGGCGCCGCCAGCGCCGACGGCCTTAGCTATAGCTATCTCGAGCCCCGCTGGGCCGAAACCGAGCTCGAAGACGACACTTTCGATATCGACGGTGATGGCTTCGTGTTCAACGGCTCGCTCGAGTTCTCGGAAACCGTGCACCTGTTCGTGGGCTACGAGCGTCTCGAGTTCGACGACAACGTCGACGTCAGCACGCGCCTCATCGGTGGCGGTCTGGCCGTGCCGCTGTCGCCGCGCGCAGATCTCGTGTTCCGCGGCGGCTTCGTGGATGCCGAGTTCGAGACGCCTTTCTTCAGCGACGATGACGAAGGCACGTTCCTGTCGGCAGGCGCGCGCGTGCTTGTGACGCCCGAGATCGAGCTCTACGGTGATTTCCGGTCGATCAATCTCGACGATGCCGGCGACGAGGAGTCGACCACGATCGGGCTCGAGTTCTACGCCAGTGATTCGTTTTCGGTGGGTCCGTCTGTGACCTGGGTGGACGACGTCACGACCTACACGCTGGGCGGCCGCATCTACTTCTGATGCGGTGCGCCGCTAGCGCCAGGCCAACTGGATTTCGGCAAGCGCGTCCGCGCCCGGGTTGAGCGCGTCGTAGTCGAGGTCGCGCAGCGGCGTTGCGGTCGTGCCCGACACGCCGTGCATGTCGGGCTTGGACTCGTCGATGTAGAGCAGGCCCGTGACGACTTCGCCCGCAGCCGTGTGTCGCTGCAGGAAGTCGATCGCGGCCAGACGGTCCGTCGGGTCGTAGTCGTCGTCGACCTTGCGCAGCATCACACGGCTACCGTCGTGCATATCGACGGGAATGGCGGCGCCCGCCTCGTAGTCGGCAGTGATCTCGCCCGCGGGCGGCACAAAGTCCGTGTGCACGACCTTGTGGACGTGCTCGCGGCTCCAGCGGTAACTCTTGGTCGAGCCCTCGTGGTCATTGAACGTTACGCAGGGGCTAATAATGTCGACGAGCGCAAAGCCGTTGTGCGTGAGCGCGGCCTTGAGCAACGGCACGAGCTGCGCCTTGTCGCCCGAGAAACTGCGCGCGACAAAGGTTGCACCCAGCGACATTGCCAATGACACGGGATCGATGGGCGGCTGCTGGTTGGCCTCGCCTTTCTTGGCCTTGCTGCCGAGATCGGCCGACGCGGAGAACTGACCCTTGGTCAGACCGTATACGCCGTTGTTCTCAATGAGGTAGGTCATGTTGAGATTGCGCCGGATCGCATGCGCAAACTGGCCCAGCCCGATCGACAACGAATCACCGTCACCCGATATCCCCAGATAAATGAGATCCCGGTTTGCGGCATTGGCGCCTGTCGTCACGGATGGCATGCGCCCGTGCACGGAATTAAAGCCATGCGACGCCGACAGGAAATAGGCCGGCGTCTTCGACGAACATCCGATGCCCGACATCTTTGCAAGTCCGTGCGGCTCGATCTCGAGCTCGAACGCGGCCTGCACGATGGCACCCGTGACCGAGTCGTGGCCGCAGCCAGCGCACAACGTCGAGACGGCGCCCTCGTAGTCGCGGAACGTGAGCCCGTGCTTGTTGCGCGGCAGGTTTGGGTGGCGAACCTTGGGTTTGCTCGTGCTCATGGGTGACTCCGCTAGGCCGCGCGGCCTTCGCGCACGTGGCGTGCGATGGGCTCGATGATGCTCGCCGCCGTAATCGGCATGCCGTCGTAGTGCAGCACGGACACGAGCTTGGCCGGGTCGGCGTCGACATCGAGCATGAGCAGCGTGCGCAGCTGCGCGTCACGGTTTTGCTCTACGACAAACACGACCTCGTGCGATGCGATGAATTCGCGCACGGCATCGGCAAACGGGAACGCGCGCGGACGCAGGTAATCGACCGCGATGCCATCCGCGGCCAGCCGGTCGAGCGCTTCGACAACGGCGCCGTCCGAACTACCCACAGCGATGATGCCCGCGTTGGCGAAATTGACGTCGACTGTGACAGGGGTCGGTAGGCGTCCACGCGCCGTCTCCCACTTGTCGTTGAGCCGATCGACGACGTCCTGATACTCAGCCGAGTCTTCGGTGTAGCCGCCGAAGCGGTTGTGGCCCGAGCCGCGTGTGAAATACGAACCGCCCGTGCCCGGCAGCGTGCGGTACGGAATCGCGTCGCCATCGACGTCCAGATAACGGTGGAAGGACTTCATCTGCTCACGCGCCTCCGCGTCGAGCACCTTGCCACGCGCGGGCTCGTAGTCTTTGGGCCACTGGAGCTCGGGCACCATCCAGTCGTTCATGCCGATATCGAGATCGGACAGCACGATGACGGGCGTCTGCAGCGTCTCCGCGAGATCGAAGGCGTCGGCCGCCATCGTGAAGCACTCGGTCGGATCGCTCGGGAACAGCAGCACGTGCTTTGTGTCGCCGTGTGAGGCGTAGGCACAGCTCAGCAGGTCGCTCTGCTGCGTGCGCGTGGGCATCCCCGTTGAGGGTCCGCAACGTTGCACATCGAAGACCACGGCCGGTACTTCGGCGTAGTAGGCAAAGCCCAGGAACTCGCCCATCAGCGAAATACCCGGGCCACTCGTCGGTGTGAACGCGCGGGCGCCCATCCAGGATGCACCCAGCACCATACCGATGGCCGCGAGTTCGTCTTCGGCCTGCACGATGCAGTAACGCCGCTCGCCCGTTTCGGTGTCCGTGCGCAGGCGCTGGCAGAAATGCTGAAAGGCGTCCATGAGCGAGGTCGAGGGCGTAATCGGATACCAGGCGCCCACCGTGGCGCCCGCATAGACGGCGCCCAAACCGGCCGCCGTGTTGCCATCGACGAGTACGTGGCCCGCCGTCTTGTCGAGTGGTGCCACCTTCACGGGCAGTGGACACTCGAAATGCTCGCGGGCGTAGTCGTAACCGAGCCGGACCGCCTCGCGATTGGAATCGACAAGGTGTGGCTTGCTCGCATACGTCTCGGCGAGCAACGCCTCAATGACGTCGACATCGATATCGAGCAGCCCCGCAAGCACGCCCACGTAGGCGATGTTCTTCATAAGCACGCGCGCGCGTGCGCCTTCGAAGTGGGTATTGCAGAGCTCGGACAGGGGCACGCCGATGATGTGGATGTCATCGCGCGCCAGCAGTCGACTGCGCGGCCAGGTGGAGTCGTAGATCAGCCAGCCGCCGGGCTCCACTTCCTCCAGATCGCGGGCGTAGGTCTCTGCGTTCATGGCCACCATGACGTCGACGCGGCCCGCCGCGGCGCGGTAACCCTCGCCCGTTACCCGGATTTCGTACCAGGTCGGCAGCCCCTGGATATTCGAGGGAAAGTAGTTCTTGCCGCAGACGGGGATGCCCATGCGGAACAGCGCCTTGAGCAGCAGGCCGTTGGCGCTCGCCGAGCCGCTGCCGTTAACGGTGCCGATCTTGACGACGACGTCGTTGACCGACGCGCGGGCCGGTTGTTCACCCATTCAGACGGCCTTTTTTACAGTTACCGGTTTGGCGACCACGGTGCCCGCGTAGGGTTGCAGCACTTTGGACTTGAGCATGTCCCAGGCACCCGTCGGGCAACGCTCGGCGCACAAGCCACAATGCACACAAAGGTCCTCGTCCTTGACCATGACGCGTGCAGTCTGCGGTAGCGCGTCCGAGACGTAGAGCGCCTGGTCCATATTCTCGGCTGGGGCGCTGAGGCGCGTGCGCAAATCGGCCGCCTCACCGTTCTCAGTGATCGTCAGGCACGAGGTCGGGCAGATGTCGATGCAGGCGTCGCACTCGATACATGCGGGCGCCTTGAACACCGTCTGAATATCGCAGTTGAGACAGCGCTCGACCTCGGCCAGCGTCTGTTCTTCGTTGAAGCCCAGCTCCACCTCGATGTCGAGCTGCTTGAACCGCTCCTTGAGACCGACGTGCGGCATCAAACGTCGCTCGCTCGCGTCGTACTGGTTCGAGTAGCTCCACTCATGAATGCCCATCTTCTGGGCGCTGAGATTCAGGTGTCTGGGCGGGCGGTCCGTGATGTCCTGACCCGACAGATACCTATGGATCGAAATCGCCGCCGCGTGGCCGTGGGCGACACCCCAGATGATGTTTTTGGGGCCGAAGGCCGCGTCACCGCCGAAAAACACGCCTTCGCGCGTCGCCATCATCGTGTCTTCGTCCACGACGGGGCAGTCCCACTCATTGAACTCGAACCCGATGTCGCGCTCGATCCAGTCGAAGGCATTCTCCTGGCCGATCGCCAGAATGATGTCGTCACAGGGGATCATGGTCTCGCCCGTCACGGCGCTCTCGACAATGCGACCGTTGTCGTCGAGCTCGTAGGTCATGACCTCGAAGTCCATACCCTTGAGCACACCGTCTTCGACCACGAACGCCTTGGGCGAGTGGTTGACGACGATGTCGACGTTCTCTTCTTCGGCGTCTTCGAGCTCCCAGTCGGAGGCCTTGAAGAACTGCCGCGGCTTGCGCGCCATCACCTTGACGTTCTCGGCACCCAGACGCAACGCCGTGCGGCAGCAGTCCATCGCCGTATTGCCGACACCGATGATGAGCACCTGTTTGCCAATCGTCTTGGTGTGTTCGAACGCAACGGACTCGAGCCACTGGATGCCAATGTGAATTCGGTCAGAGTCATAGCGACCCGGGAGCTTGAGCTCCTTGCCTTTCGGCGCGCCCGTGCCCACAAATACGGCGTCGAAGTGTTTGTCGAGCAGCTCGGCCATGGAATCGATGCGCGCGCCGTAGTGCACCTGCACACCCATGTCGAGGATGTTGTCGATCTCCTCGTCGAGCACCTTGGGCGGCAACCGGAACTGCGGGATGTTGGTGCGCATGAGGCCACCGGACTTCTCGAGCGCCTCGAACACGTGCAGCTCGTAACCCAGCGGTGCCAGGTCGTTGGCGACCGTCAGCGACGCACAGCCCGCACCGATGAGCGCCACGCGCTTGCCGTTACCTTGCTCGGGCGCTTTCGGCAGTCGTTCGCTGATGTCTTCACGATGGTCTGCGGCGACGCGCTTTAGCCGACAGATGGCAACCGCCTTGTCCTCGACGCGACCGCGCCGACAGGCCGGTTCGCAGGGCCGGTCACAAACACGACCGAGAATCCCGGGGAACACATTCGACTGACGGTTCACCATGTAGGCGTCGGTAAAACGGCCTTGGGCGATCAGGCGAATGTACTGCGGTACATCCGTGTGGGCCGGGCAGGCCCATTGGCAATCAACGACCCGGTGGAAGTAGTCCGGGTGCGAGGTATCGGTGGGGTCCATCATGTCGTGTTGTCCGGGTGTCCCCTCCCTGACAACGCATCGTCCCGCTTATTGTGATGACCCAAGCTTACCGCCCCCGGCGCGCCGAGGGAACAGACGGGTTCACGCTTAACGCGCGGCGTTACAGAGCAGCGGCCGGCCCGCACGAATCGGCAAAACCTCCGTGCCGTCCCAGGCCAGCGTGCCGTTGACCCAGGTGCTGACGACGCGGTGCCGGAACCGGTTGCCCTGGAAGGGTGTCCAGCCGCACTTGGCCCGGGCATTGGCGTCCTCGGCGAGCCAGTTCGCATCGCTGTCAACAAGTGCAAGATCCGCGTAATACCCCTCGCGAAGATGGCCCCGTTCGGCAATTCCAAATAATTTGGCGGGCGCGTGTGCGAGCTTGTTGACGACAAACGCGATATCCATATCCATCTGGTCTGTCAGGTCGAGTGCCGCGACGAGCGCATGCTCGGTCAGGGGCAAACCCGCTGGCGCGGCAAAGTAGTGCCGTTCCTTTTCCTCAAGGAGGTGGGGTGCGTGGTCCGTGGCGATGACATCGAGACGGCCCTCGAGCAATGCGGTGCGCAAGGCATCCCGGTCGCTGCGTTTCTTGATAGCCGGGTTGCACTTGATGCGCGTCCCGAGCTCGGCATAGTCGCCCTCGTCAAACCAGAGGTGGTGGATACACACCTCGGCCGTGATGCGCTTGTCCTCGATGGGGCCAGGTTCGAACAGCACCATTTCATCGGCCGTCGTCAGGTGCAGTACGTGCAGCCGTGCGTCGTGCTGACGCGCCAGCCCCGTGGCCATGGTCGAGGAGATCAGGCAGGACTCGCTCGAGCGGATATTGGGGTGCTCGGCGATAGGTACGTCGTTGCCCCAGCGCTCGCGCGCCTTCGTCTCATTCGCCCAGATCGTGGGCGAGTCCTCGCAGTGCGTGACGACAAGCACGGGCGCTTCGCGAAAGATCGCGTCGATCGCCTCGGGATCGTCGACGAGCAGGTTGCCCGTCGAGGCGCCCAGGAACGCCTTGATGCCGCAGCACTGCTCCGGCGACAGGCTCTTGATCGCCTCGAGGTTGTCGTTGGTCGCGCCGAAGTAGAACGCGTAGTTGGCGTGACATTTGTCTGCGGCCAGCGCGTACTTGTCCGCCAGCACGTCGTGCGTGATCGTGGCCGGATTGACGTTGGGCATGTCGAAAAAGCTCGTCGTACCGCCGGCAACGGCCGCTGCTGATTCCGTGGCGAGCTCGCCCTTGGCGGTCAGACCCGGTTCGCGGAAATGCACCTGGCTGTCGATCATGCCCGGCAGCAACAGCTTGCCGGCCGCGTCCACGACCGTATCCGTGGCTTCGGCAGCAATGGTGCTGTCGATCTTTGCGATACGTTCGCCCTCGATAGCGAGGTCGGCTTCGAAGCGCTTGCCATCGCTGACCAGCGTCGCGTTCTTGATAATGGTGCGTGTTGGCATCAGTGCTGCCCCGCAAAATGATCCGTCGCATTGACGAGTGCACTCGAGTTGCCAGGCTCAAAGGCCGAGTGCCCCGCATCGGCGACGATCTCGAGCGTGCTGTTGGGCCACGCGTGATGCAGCTCCCAGGCCGAACGCGCGGGGCACACGACGTCATAGCGACCCTGCACGATGATGCCCGGGATGTGCGCGATGCGTCCGATGTCGCGCAGCAACTGGCCCTCGTCCATGAAACCGTTGTTCATGAAGTAGTGGCATTCGATGCGTGCCATGGCCAGCGCGTGGTGCGCTTCGCCGAACTGTTCGGTCGCGAGGTCGTTGGGCTCCAGGAAACTCGTCGAGCCCTCCCAGATCGACCAGGCGCGTGCCGCCTCGAGACGCACGTTCTCGTCATCGCTGGTCAGCCGACGGTAGTAAGCCAGCATGAGGTTGCTGCGTTCCGCCTCGGGGATGGGCGCCAGGAAGTGCTGCCAGCGATCCGGATACAGCTCGCTGGCCCCGAATTGGTAGAACCAGTGCAGCTCCTGGCGACGCAGCATAAAGATGCCTCGCAACACGAGCTCGGACACGCGGTCCGGGTAGCGTTGCGCGTACGCCAGCGCAAGCGTGCTGCCCCAGGAGCCGCCAAATACCTGCCAGCGCCGCACCTGCATCGCCTCGCGCAGAATCTCAATGTCGCCCACGAGGTCCCAGGTGGAGTTGTGCTCAAGACCCGCGTGCGGCGTGCTGCGCCCGGCACCCCGTTGATCAAACATGATGATGCGGTAGACATCCGGGCTGAAAAACTGGCGCATACCTGGCGTAGCGCCGCCACCCGGGCCACCGTGCAACACCACGACGGGCTTGCCATTGGGATTGCCCGACTGCTCGTAGTAGATGCGGTGGCCGTCGCCCACTTCCAGGAAGTCCGACTGGTAAGGCTCGATAGGCGGATAAACCTTGCGGTACGGCGTATCTGACTGACTCATAGCGCGAGTATGCGCCGCCGGAAGCGGCTTTGCCACGCTGTGCCGGCTGTGACGCGGCGCATGGACGGCACGACAGACGCTGTGCGAGACTCCGCCCGACATCGTCTGAGGACGCCTTCACGGCGTAAGGTCCATGCGACGCCTGTTACTGATTCTTGCGGTGCTCATCGCCATCATCGTTGTCGCCTGTCAAGGTGACACCACGTCAAGCCCGGACACGACGCTGACACGCGCCAACATCGCCGAGGTCGCGACGCTCGACCCGCACCGCGCAGAAGGCGTATCAGCCGCCAACGTGTTGCGCGACCTCTACGAAGGGCTCGTCGCGGAAACGCCCACGGGTTCACTCGAGCCCGGTGCCGCGGAACGCTGGGACATCAGCGACGATGGGCTGACCTACCGCTTCTACCTGCGTGATAACGGCCGCTGGTCAAACGGTGACCCCGTCGTGGCGGCCGACTTCGAAGCCGGTCTGCGCCGCACGGCCGACCCGGCGACCGCAAGTTCCTATGCGCAGATTTTGTTGCCGCTCGAGAATGCAGACGCCGTCATCGCCGGTGATGCACCCGTCACTGAACTCGGCGTCGAGGCCATCGACGACCGCACACTGGAGCTGCGGCTCGAGCGCCACACACCCTATCTGCTCGGGCTGCTGACCAACTCGTTTGCGTTCCCACTGCACCGCGCGAGCTTCGACGAATATGGCGTCGACTTTGTGCGCCCCGAGAACCTGGTCTCCAATGGCGCCTATCAGATCGAGTCATGGCGCATCGGCGATCGACTGACGGTAGCCCGCAACCCGAATTACCGTGACGCAGACAACGTGGCCGTCGAACGCGTGGCCTTCCTGCCCATCGAGGACACGGTATCGGAGCTGAACATGTTCCGGGCCGGCGAGCTCGACATCACGTCGAACACACCCAACACGGCCTACCCGCAGCTGCGTGAGACCTACGGCGACCAACTCGTCGTGCACCCCAACCTCACCGTCTATTTCTACGTGTTCGATATGACGCAGCCACCCTTCTCGGATGCGCGCGTTCGCGAAGCCGTTGCCATCGCCGTGGACCGCGACCAGATTGCGGGCGCTGTGCTGCAGGCGGGGCAGACGGGCGCCTGGGGTCTCGTGCCGCCTGGCGTCGACAGCTATGACTCGTACAGCTACGAGTGGAAGGCCTTGCCGCGCGAACAACAGATCGAACGGGCTCGCGAGCTCTACGCCGCAGCCGGCTACAGCGAAGACGCGCCGCTTCAGGTCAAGCTGCTCTACAACACGAGCGACATTCACAAGAAGCTGGCCGTCGCAGTTCAGGGCATGCTGCGCGAGAACCTGGAGGCTGTCGTCGAACTCGAGAACCAGGAATGGAAGGTCATGCTGGATAACCGGCGCGATCGCTCCGCCTGGGACTTGCTGCGCCTGGGCTGGACGGGTGACTACAACGACCCGTACACGTTTCTAGAGACGTTTCGCGCCGATCACCCGCAGAATACCTCGGGTTATGTCAACGCGGCCTACGACGCGCTGCTCGACAACGTGGCCAATGAGCTTGACCCCACGCGCCGCATGCAACTTGCGCGCGACGCAGAACGCCTTTTGATGCGCGAATATCCGGTCTTGCCCCTGTATTTTTATGTGAGCAAGCATCTTGTGAGCGAGCGCGTCGGCAACTTCGTGCCGAACATCAACGACCGCATTTACTCCCGCCACCTGACACTGGACGCTGCACCCTAAACCACGGCAAGTCAGACGCTTGCGGGGGGCACCCCGCGAAAACCGTGCAATACCGGGTGTCCCGGCTATCAATACCGACCGCTGAGCCGCGAGCACAAGCCTCGCAAACTCCAGGTTTGCAACGGGCTTGCCGCGACCGTTAGATTGCCGGGCTCGCGGGTGGCGCCGATCCCGGCGCCACCGCAACCGACTTTGCTATCTGAAGGAGCCGCCATGCGTTTGCTCATGCGCCTGCTTACCGTTGCATCGCTGTGCCTAACCGCAGCCGTTCATGCCCAGACGGTGGACATCCCCTATACCGAATTTCAGCTCGACAACGGCCTGACCGTTATCGTGCATGAAGACCACAAGGCCCCGATCGTGGCCGTCAACATCTGGTACCACGTTGGCTCAAAGGACGAGCGCCCCGGACGCACGGGTTTCGCGCACCTGTTCGAGCACCTCATGTTCAACGGCACCGAGAACTACGATGACGAGTGGTTTGGTCCATTCGAGCGCGTCGGAGCGACGGGCGTTAACGGCACGACGTCGTTCGACCGCACCAACTACTTTCAGACCGTGCCCTCGACAGCGCTCGATCTGGCGCTCTGGATGGAGTCCGATCGCATGGGCCACCTGATTGGTGCCATTACGCAAGACAAGCTCGACGAGCAGCGCGGTGTTGTGCAGAACGAAAAGCGCCAGGGCGAGAACCAGCCCTACGGTCGCGTGTTCAGCCACATCGTCGGGAACGTCTTCCCCGACGAGCACCCCTACTCCTGGCTGCCCATCGGCTCCATGGAGGACCTGAATGCGGCCACGCTCGACGACGTCAAAGAGTGGTTCCAGACCTACTACGGCCCGAACAACGCCGTGCTCGTACTCGCGGGCGACATCACGCCGGAACAGGCGCGCGAAAAAGTTGAACTCTACTTCGGCGACATCCCGCCGGGCCCGCCGATCTCGCGCCAGGATGAATGGGTGCCGCAGCTCAACGGTGCGCACCGCGAGACGCTCCAGGACCGCGTTCCGCAAACGCTGATCTACAAGGTCTGGCCTGCACCGGCCTGGACAAACGAGGACACCGACAGCCTGCAGATCGCTACCGCGATTCTGGGCGGCGGCAAGAACTCGCGTCTCTACGAGCGCCTCGTCTACACCGACCAAACGGCGACGTCTGTGGGCGCCAGCACACTGGCGCTTGAGATCGCCGGCATGATCTTCGTTTCTGCGACCGTCCAGCCCGGCGGTGACGCCGCGGCTGTCGAAGCGGCCATGGACGAAGAGATTGCGCGCTTCCTCGAGCGCGGCCCGACGCGTGATGAACTCGAACGCGTGAAGACGCAGTTCCGCTCGGGTTTCGTGCGCGGCGCGGAACGCGTCGGCGGTTTCGGCGGCAAGTCGGACATCCTCGCCGAGAATCGCGTTTACGGCGGCAGCGCTGACTTCTACAAAGTCGGCCTCGAACGCCTCGAAGCGGCGACGACGCGCAGCATCCAGCAAGTGGCGCAGCGTTGGATCACCGACGACTTCTACGTGCTCACGACAGTGCCCTACGACGCGGGCCTCAAGGCTGGCACGACGTCTGCAGACCGCAGCGGACTCCCCTACCCCGACGACCAGCCCAACGTGAGCTTCCCAGGCTTCGAACGTGGCGAGCTCGACAACGGGCTCAAGCTCATTGTGGCGCGCCACGGCGACCTGCCCATCGTGAACTTCAGCCTGATCATGGACGCGGGCTACGCGGCGGATCAGTTCGGGCTGCCGGGCACGGCGAGCTTCGCGATGAGCATGCTCGACGAAGGCACGCGCCGTAAGGACGCGCTGGAGATCAGCGAAGGCTTTGCCAAGCTTGGCGCCAACTACGGCGGCGGCGCGGGCCTCGACACGGTGACCGTGTCGCTGAACACGCTGACCGACAACCTCGAGCCCGCACTCGACCTGTTCTCGGAAGTCGTGCTGCAGCCCGCGTTCCCCGAAAAGGAAATCGATCGCCTGCGCAAGCAGCGCCTTGCCGGCATCGCCAACGAGCGTACGCAGCCGCAGAGCATGGCCCTGCGCGTACTGCCCAAGCTCATGTACGGCGAAGGTCACGCCTACTCGCAGCCCCTCACGGGTAGCGGTACTGAGGCCAGCGTCAACGCTATCGACCGCGATACGCTCGTGGCCTTCCACGACACCTGGTTCCGCCCCAACAACGCGACGCTCGTCGTCGTGGGCGACACCTCGCTCAAGGAAATTCTGCCCGTCATCGAGGAGCGCTTCGGCGACTGGGAGGCCGCTGATGTGCCGACCAAAACACTCGACAACGTGGCGTTGGGTACCCGGGAGACGCTCTACATCATCGATCGACCCGCGTCGGATCAGTCCGTGATCCTTGCCGGCCACGTCGTACCGTCCAAGGGTGACCGTGACGACCTCGCCATCGAAGCGGCTAACCAGATTCTGGGCGGTGACTTCTCGGCCCGCCTGAACATGAACCTGCGCGAAGACAAGGGTTGGTCCTACGGCAGCTACTCCACCATCGTCGACGCAGCCGCGCAGCGTCCGTTCATTGTTTCGGCACCCGTGCAGACGGACAAGACGGCGGACTCCGTTTCTGAGCTGCGCCGTGAACTCCGCGACTACCTGAGCGATGCCCCGGGCACCGACGACGAGCTGGCGCGGGTTCGGGACAGCAACACGCGGTCACTTCCGGGTCGCTGGGAGACGATCGGCGCAGTATCAGGCTCGCTCGCGGAACTGGTCCGGTTCGAGTTCCCCGACGACTACTGGAACACCTTTGCCGCCCGCACGAATGCACTTGAGCTCGACGCGGTTTCGGCGCAGGCGCAGCGCGTGCTGCAGCCTGACAGCATGATCTGGGTCGTCGTCGGCGACCGCAGCAAGATCGAGGCAACCCTGGGCGAGCTCGGTTTCGACGAGATTCGTCTGATCGATACCGACGGCAACGCCGTCGAGTAAACGCACGCCCACGCTGTGCGAGGAGCGGGGCTCTCAGAGCCCCGCTTTTTTTTGGGCCGGGTAAACCGGCGATAACCGGCGCAAGGCAGGCGGCGAACCCCAAACCGGAACGACAGGAACCGACAGGCCAGTGCTCGTCGACGGAGCCGCCCACCGGCTTCGCGACGTGGCACACGTGACGCCGCTGGCGCCCGCACCGCGACTGAGCCGCCGACTTGGCGCCACGGTCCTGCTCAAGCGCGAGGACCAGCAGCCCGTGTTCTCGTTCAAGCTGCGCGGCGCCTACAACCGCATCGCCTGTCTCGACGACACGGCCGCTGCGGCCGGCGTGATCTGCAGCTCAGCGGGTAACCACGCGCAGGGCGTGGCTCTAGCAGCCCGCATGCGCGGCATCCCGGCCACCGTTGTGATGCCCCGCACTACGCCCTCCATCAAGGTCGAGGCGGTGCGCGACTACGGCGCCGAGGTGGTCCTGCACGGCGACAACTACGACGCCGCGCAGACCCACGCCCACGAGCTCGCCGAGCAATTGGGCCGGACTTTCATTCACCCGTTTGACGACGTGCGCGTCATCGCGGGCCAGGCCACCATTGGCCGCGAGCTGCTCGACTCAGGTCTGCCCTTCGGCACCGTCGTCGTGCCCATCGGCGGCGGCGGCCTCGCGGCGGGCGTCGCGCTCGCCATCAAGGCTGTGAATCCAGAGGTTCGAATCATCGGCGTGGAGCCCGCGCAGTCTGCGAGCATGCTGGCCGCCCTCGAGAACGGCGCACCCGTCACGTTGCCGCGTGTCGGCCTGTTCGCCGACGGCGTGGCCGTGCGCCGCGTGGGCGACCAGACTTTTACACTGTGCCGCGAGTTCATCGACGAGATCGTGACCGTCGACACCGATGAGACTTGCGCCGCGATCCGCGACATCTACGAAGACACGCGTACGGTCGTCGAACCCGCCGGCGCACTGGCCGTAGCCGGCATTCGTCACCTGTCAGAGCGCGGCGACCTGGGGGCGGACAACGTCGTCGCCATCGTCTGCGGCGCCAACCTGAACTTCGATCGCCTGCGCCACATCGCTGAACGCGCCGCGATTGGTGAACACCGCGAGGCCCTCTTCGCCGTACGCATTCATGAGGAGCCGGGCAGCTTCCGCGCATTCTGCAACTGCATTGGCGACCGCAGCGTCACCGAGTTCAACTACCGCTACGCAGGCGCGGGCGACGCGCGCATCTTTGTCGGCATCGAACTCTCTGGCGGTGTCGAAGAAGGCGCGGACGTGCTCGAGCAAATTCGCGCCGCAGGCTACCCCGCCGAAGACCTGAGCCACAGCGAGCTCGCAAAGCTACATGTGCGCCACCTGGTCGGTGGCCGCGCGCCTGGTGAGGGCAATGAACGCGTCTACCGCTTCGAGTTCCCGGAACGCCCGGGCGCACTCGGTGAGTTCCTCGACGCCGTCGGCGAACGCTGGAACATCAGCCTGTTCCACTACCGCAATCACGGCTCCGACTACGGCCGCGTGCTGGCCGGCATCCAGGTCGACGACGACGACCGCGCGGAGCTCGATGCCCACCTCGAAACGCTGGGCTACCCCTGCTGGGATGAGACCGACAATCCCGCGTATCGACTCTTTCTGACGTGACGGCGGCGCGCGAAGCGCCGCCCCGTCATTGCGAGCCTGCGCAGTGGGCGCGGCAAACAGGCGGTGGCACGACGTGCCCCGTCATCGCGAGGTGCGCAGCGCCGCGGCGATCTCGTAACGTGACACGTCATTGCGAGCCTGCGAAGCAGGCGCGGCAACCTCGCAACGACATCGCGTGGCCAAACAAGCACCCCGAACCCGCCATCCCGCCGGGTCGTAGGGGTTTGCCGGACGCGCTCAAGTACATCCCTGTATCGCTCGCTGGGCGACGTCCTGTCGCGCAACGGTCCGTCAAACCCCTCCGCCCCGACAGGATGGCTGCCTTACCGAGTGCGGTGAGCTCACAGGGTGTCGCCAAGGCAGCCTGCCTGTGCCGCCGATCGGTGTTGGCGGGATGTCTACGACCGTGATGTCGCTCGCCAAGCGATCCAGGGATGGACTCGAGCGTTCCCGACAACACCCATCGGCGGTGCGGGCAGGCGGGAAGAGATAGCGGGTCGTGCTGATCGACAGCACGATTTCGTTACGAGATTGCCGCGGCCGCTGCCCGGCCTCGCAATGACGCTTTGCATCAGATTGCCACGCCCACGGCGCAGGCTCGCAACAACGCTACGCGCCAGCTTCGCGCGCCGCCGTCAGTCCCGGTATGACGGGTCCCGGCGGTCGAGCTTACGGAGCAGGCCCGGCCAGACGAGTTGTCCGCCCATGCCACGCTGGACTTCCCTGGCCTGCGCGCGAATGCCCGCGAGGATCTCAGGCGCAATCATCGTGATGGCATTGCCTGTGGACTGCGCCGCGAGCTGAATCTGGCAGCTGACTTCGAGGAAGTACATCGCCTGGAAGGCGTCGGCGATCGTCGGACCCGCTGTGAGCAGGCCATGATTGCGCAGGATCATCGCCATGTTCGTGCCCAAATCGGCAACGAGGCGTGGCTTTTCTTCTTCGTTGAGCGCGACGCCTTCGTAGTTGTGGTAGGCCAGCGATGCCAGCACGAACAGGCTGTGTTGGGAGATCGGCAGCAGGCCCTGCTCCTGCGTCGACAGCGCGATGCCGGCCTTGGTGTGCGTGTGCACGACGCACTTTACGTCGTGGCGTGCCTCGTGAATCGCCGAGTGGATCGTAAAACCCGCGGGGTTGATCTCGTAAGGGGACGGCATGACCTTGTTGCCCTCGAGGTCGATCTTGACGAGGCTCGAGGCCGTGATCTCCTCGAAGAACATGCCGTAGGGATTGATCAGGAAGTGACCTTCCTCGCCAGGCACGGAGGCCGAGATGTGCGTGTAGACGAGGTCATCCCAGCCGTGCATGGCGATGAGTCGGTAGCAGGCGGCAAGGTCAACACGGGTCTGCCATTCCTCGTCGCTGATCTGGGCTCTTGTCGAAAGCGCGCTTTCTGCTGTGCTCATAACGGGGCTCCTCAGCGCGTGACGCGCGACTGTGTCTGTTGTGCCTGGTGAAGGTAGTCAGCCACAAGGTTCGTCAAGATATTCACCCCCACCTTGAGCGTTGATTCGTCAACGTAGAACAGCGGCGAATGGTTGCTGGGTGCCGAAAACGGATCACGATCCGGCGGTGTGCCGCCGAGGAACAGGAACATCCCTGGAGTCTGCAGTGCGTAGTAGCTGAAGTCTTCCGCACCCGTGATGAGCGGCGACTCAATCAGATTGCCCTCGCCGACCACACGCGCCACGGTCGGCAGCATCCGTTCCGTCAATGCCGGGTCATTGATCGTGACGGGGTAACCCAGGTCGATGGTGACATCGGCGGTGGCACCCGCACTGTCCGCAATAGCAATGGCCGTCTTGCGGACCTTGGCATGTATCTGCTCGCGGATGCCCATGTCGAAGTTTCGGATGGTGCCCTCGAGGTATACCTCGTCGGGGATGATGTTGTTGCGGATGCCGCCGTTGACGATGCCAAACGACACGACCGACGGCGCTTTCGTGACATCGACCTGACGGCTCGCAATGGTCTGTACGCCCATGATGATCTGCGAGGCCACCACGATGGGATCGATGCCGCCCCAGGGACGTGAACCATGCGTCTGCTTGCCTCGCACCTTGATCACAAAGCGATCTGAGCTGGCCATGGCTGGCCCGGAGCGATACGCAACCATTTTCGCAGGCACGCCCGAAAATGTGTGCAAGCCAAACACGGCCGCGGGCTTGCGGCCCTCAAACAAGCCCTCGGCCAGCATGCGCTCAGCGCCGGCGACGACGCCGCCAGCGACGCCTTCTTCGGCGGGCTGGAAAATCAACATGACAGAACCTGGCAGCGACTCGCGAACATCAACCAGAGCGCGCGCCGCGCCGAGCAGCATGGCCATGTGTGTGTCGTGCCCGCAAGCGTGCATGACGGGTACCGACTGGCCTCGGTAGTCACCCATGGCCTTCGAAGCGAATGGCAGATCCACCTCTTCTTTCACGGGTAGCGCGTCCATGTCTGCGCGCAACGCGACGATCGGACCTGGCAGGCCACCTTCAATCATGGCTACGACGCCCGTGCCCCCGTAATCGCGCTCGGGCTTGAGACCCATGGCCTTGAGCTCGGCTGAGACTTTCTCGGCCGTCTCAAATTCCTGGTTGCTGAGTTCGGGGTTCGCATGGAACCAGCGGCGCCACTCGATCACCTGGGACTCGTATTGATCGCCTGCGGCGGTCAGTTTGTCGGTGAGCGGGCTGTCCGCGGCTACGGGTGTGGCAGCAACAGCCAGCAAGGTGGCTGTAAAGAGAACGCTTCGGCGCATGGCAGGTATCCGAATAACTTCGCGGTCTGACATGGTACCGCAGGATCCTGAGGCAATGCGTATGCGCCCGAGAGCGTCACCACATGTCGCGAAGCTGCGCAGCGACGTCGACGGTCGCTGCGGGGCGTGCGCCGCGGTCACCAACGGCCTCAGGCCGGCCGTGCCGCGTCGACGTCAGGGTGGTCATCACGGCATCGGTCATGAAGCGGCTGCGCGCGCCGTAGACATGCCGGTCGCCATGTCGGCGCTGCTGCGTGACGAAGAACTTGAGCGGCGCCATGAGGTGCAGGTTGTTTTTGGCACGCGTCATCGCGACATAAAGCAGGCGCCGTTCTTCGTCGATGGCGCGGTCGTCGCCCGCCGCGAACTCATTGGGGAAATTGCCGTCTGTGACGTTGAGCACGTAGACGTCGTCCCATTCCTGACCTTTGGCCGAATGCACCGTGGACAGAATGAGGTAGTCCTCGTCAACGAGTGGCGGCCCCGCAAGATCGCCCGTTGCTCGAGGCGGGTCGAGCGTGAGCTCGGTCAGGAAGCGCTCGCGCGTGGGGTAGCGACCGGATACCTGTTCGAGCTGCTCGATGTCAGCAAGCCGTTGTTCGGCGCCGTCGTAGCGGGCCTTGCAATGAGGTTGGTACCAGCGCCGCGCGATGGCGACGTCACGCTGCCAGCCCGCACCGTCTTCGTTGCTGCGCATGGCGTGGTCCAGTGAATCCATGGCGGCGCAGAGACCCGACCAGTGTTCGGACGCAGCAGCGGGCGGCGCGAAATCCTTCAATGCCGACAGCATGTAGTCGTTGGCCGCCACAAATTCATAGCAACGCCCCGCATGCGCGGGCCCCACACCCGGCAGCAGCTGCAACACACGGAACGCGGCCACGCGGTTCTTCGGGTTGTCGGCCCACTTGAGCACCGATAACAGGTCCTTGACGTGCGCGGCTTCGAGAAACTTGAGCCCGCCGTATTTCACATAGGGAATGTTGCGCCGTGTCAGTTCGAGTTCGAGCCGATCGCTGTGATGGGCCGTGCGAAACAGAACGGCCTGCTCGCGCAATGGCGTCCCGGCCTCGCGCGCAGCCAGTACGCTTTCGACGACGTAGTCGACCTCCGCATCGGGGTCCTCGACGGTCACGTAGCGCGGTTGCTGCGCCGACGGGCGTTCCGAGTAGAGGTCCTTCCGGTACTGCCGTTCACTCTCCGCGATGAGGCGGTTGGCCGTATCGAGGATCGGTTGTACGGAGCGGTAGCTGCGCGTCAGCGTCACGACCTGGGCGGCAGGCACGAAGCGGTCCGGAAACTCGAGGATGTTGTCGACTTCCGCTGCACGAAACGCATAGATCGACTGCGCATCATCGCCGACCACCGTAAGCCCGGAACCGTCGGGCCGCAGTGCAGACAGGATGCCGGCCTGCAGCTTGTTCGTGTCCTGGTACTCGTCGACGAGGATGTGTGAGAAGCGCGCGCCCATGGCCGCTGCGATCTCGGGGACGGCGGCCAGGTGGTGCCAGTAGAGCAACAGGTCGTCGTAGTCGAGCACGCTGCTCGACTGCTTTTGGGCGACATAGCCGCGAAACAGCTCACGCAGCTCGTCTCTCCAGTCGCTGCACCAGGGGTAGTGCGCGTCAATGCACTCGGCCAGCGACTCGGTCGCATTGACGCAGCGCGAGTAGAGCGCCAGGCAGGTGTCCTTGCGCGGGAAGCGACGGTCGAGTGCGGCCAGGCCCTGCTCGTGACGCACGAGGTCCATAAGGTCCGCCGCGTCGCTGCGATCGAGCACCGTGAAGCTCGGATCCAGGCCCGCGTTGGCCGCAAACTCGCGCAGCAGGCGGTTGGCAATGGCGTGAAACGTGCCCGACCACGGAAACCGTACGTCCTGGGCACGGGCAGCATCGCCAAGCGCCGCACGCACGATGCGTTCCGCGCGCCGCATCATCTCCGCGGCCGCCCGGCGCGAGAAGGTGAGCAGCAGGATGCGCTCGGGCGCGACGCCGGAAATCACGAGATGCGCGACGCGGTGCGCCAGCGTCATGGTTTTGCCCGTGCCAGCACCCGCGATGACCAGCAACGGCCCGCTGTCGAAACCGCCCTCGGCGCCCGCGTGCCCGTAAGCCGCGGCGGCCCGCTGCTCGTCATTGAGCAGGGACAGGTGTTCGGGGACGGACTCGAGTACGGCCGACACGGTGCAACCTCGGAAGCATGGGGATATATACAGTATTGGATGCATACACAGGTGTCTAGTGACGCGGCGCCGCAAAGCGGCCGCCCGTCATCGCGAGCCTGCGCAGCAGGCGTGGCGATCTCGCAACGCAGCGCAGTGGCCGCACGTCACCGTGAGGCGCCAAAGGCCGGGCCCGTCATCGCGAGCCTGCGCAGCAGGCGTGGCGATCTCCCGGATCACTCAATCCGCCGCACAGTCCGGCGCACCAAAGCTCTGAAAACTTGACACCTAGGTACCAGGGTAACAATATCGCCGTTTCAGTCGACACTGTTCGCCAAACCGCAGGATTCAAGGAGGCACCCAATGAAAACGCACGCTTCCCTACGACTCAGATTCGAGAATCTGGAAATCCCTGCCCCTGACTTCCACCACGAGGATCACGTCAAAGTCGCGTTTGAGATGCTCGAGGCCTATGACTTTTTGGAAGCGAGTACACGGTACGCCACGACCATTCGCACGATGGCGTGTCGCGTTGGCGTCCCCGAAAAATTTAACGTGACCATCACATTGGCCTTCATGAGTTTGGTTGCCGAAAGAAAGTCGTTGTGCCCTGCAGCGGATCTCGACACCTTTCTTGCCAAAAACAACGATCTGCTTGATAAGCACGTCCTGAGGCGGTGGTACTCCGATGAACGTTTGACCTCAGCCAAGGCGCGGGGTCTTTTCTTGTTGCCCGATGCCGGGAACCGAGCCGCCTAATGCAGGAAAATTCGGCGGTGGTGGCGCTGGGGCGATTTCGCGACGCTGTCGCACTGGTGACGAGTACGACGTCGTTACGAGATTGCCGCGCCTGGTTCGCAGGCTCGCAATGACCCTGCGGGTCAGCTCGCGATGACGGGCGACCGCGGCGCGGCGCCGCGTCATAATCCTCGCGATGGATTTCACCCTCTACTGGTTCATGTTCCCGGTTTCGATCTGTGTTGCGACCTGCGCGATGCTGTCGGGCATCGGCGGCGCGGCGCTGTTCACGCCGATTTTCATCCTCGTTTTGCCGTTGCTCGGTCCCGAGTACCCGCTGCAAAGCACCGTCGCCGCCATCGGCACGGCGCTGCTCACCGAAACCTTTGGTTTCACCTCGGGCTTTATTGGCTACTACCGAAAACGCCTGATCGACTTCGATATTGTGAAGCGCTTCATCCGCTGGTCGGTGCCCGTCGCCGTCGCGGGCGCCTTCCTGGCGCAGTATGTGGCGGAGGCCTTGCTGATCGCGGGTTACGCGCTGCTCGTACTCGTGCTGGCCATTATTCATGTCTTCGTGAGCCACGACCCCGAACGCGCCGACGTGGCCGCCGGCACAGAGGCGCGCACACTCACAGACGCCAGCGGGCGCTCCTGGCACTACGCCATCCCTAGGCTGACATTCATGGACCGCGTAGTCACCGTCATCGGGTCCTTTCTCACAGGCATGCTGTCGGTGGGCATTGGCGAAGTGATCGTGCCGCAGCTCACCAAGCGCGGTGTGCCCGTAGCCGTGGCCGTGGCCGCCTCCGTGACGATCGTCATCATCACGGTAGCCTGCGCCTCGTTCACACTCATCGCCCAGGTGATTCGCGAGGGCGGCGTGTCGGCCGTGCCCTGGAATCTCGTGTGCTACTCGATCCCCGGCGTACTCATCGGCGGCCAGATCGGGCCGCGCCTACAGGGGCTGGTCTCGCAACGCACGATGGAACATGCGATAGGCGCCCTGTTTTTTGTTCTCGCCGGGGCGATGGCCTTAGTGGCCCTGCAGAAAGGCGGGATCGGATAGGTCACGGTAAGATTAGACAATCCTATGACGAAAGGCGCAGTCTGGGGGGCTCACTAACACGCCCTAAGGGTGAATCTGGGGGGCAGATTCATGACTGATAAAGACACCATTCTGGCCGTCATCGATGCCGATGCCGAAGACCTGTCGGCAGCCGAGCGTGCGGCCTATTTTGCAGAGGGCAGCGGTGCCCGGATCGAGCTGTTCTCCTCGATCTTTGATCCCTACATCGCGGGCGAACGTCTGTTCGATTCCGAAGACCTCATCGCGGCCAAGGAAAAGCGCCTGGCAGAGCAGCGCGAGAAACTCGAGGACGTAGCGCGCCCGTTGCGCGATGACGGCTTCGATGTCGTCGTCGACGTCGTCTGGGACGAGCCCGTTTACGAAGGCGTCGTGCGCAAGGTACTGCGCACCAAGCCTGCCATGGTGATCCGGAACAACCACTATCACCATGCGCTGCAGCGCGGCCTGTTCTCCAACGACGACTGGAACCTCATCCGCACCTGCCCGGCGCCGCTGTTGATCACGCGTCACGGTAAGCACCCCAGCGAGCGCATGAATATCTGCGCAGCGGTCGACCCCATGCACGCGCATGACAAGCCCGCCGAGCTCGACCACGAAATTCTGAAGACGGCCATCGCTATCGCCGACAGGATTGAAGGCGACGTGTCGGTGGTGCACTGCTACGACGCGGCCGCGGTCATCGCGGGTATGGCGGCAGGCTCCATGACACCGATCATTCCCGACACCGAGCAAATCGCCGAACAGGTGCGTGACGAACACTGGGTGTCCGTCGCCAAGCTGCTCGAGCCCTACGGCGTTGCGAAATCCGATGTGCACCATCTGCCCGGCAACCCACGCATGGTGCTGCCGGGTTTCGTGGCTGAGCAGAAGATCGACCTCATGGTCATGGGCGCAGTCTCACGAGGCTTTCTCGAGCGCACCTTCATCGGCAACACCGCAGAGCAAGTGCTCGACCGCATGCCTTGCGACCTGCTGATCATCAAGCCGGCCAGTTTCGAATGCACCGTGAAGGCGGATTCGCGGCACCGCTTCCACCCGCAGTAGCCGCGCCCAGACTCTACAGATAAGGCATAAACAGGCTGCAAAAGGCGTTGCGCAATCGAACGGGCAAGGACGCGCCAGTGAGTTCGGCGGGATCGAGCGCGTCCGCGTCCGCAAGCCGGGCGTCAAAGTAGCCGTCGAGGTCGTGAGCGAGGTGCTCGCTCCAGGCCTCGACCACCACCTCGAAATTCAGCCGCAGGCTGCGCGGGTCAATGTTGGCAGAACCGACGACGCTGAAGCGCTCATCCACGCGCAGCAGTTTGCTGTGATCGAAACTGCCGCGCTGGTAGGACACGCGCACCCCGTACTGCAACAACTGCGGCAGCAGGTGCCGCGTGGCCCAGTGCACAAACGGCAGGTTATTGCGCGCGGGCAGCACGATGTCCACGACGACGCCGCGCAGCGTGGCGGCCTGCAGGGCCGACACGATTTCGCGCGGCGGCAGGAAGTACGGCGTCATGATGCGAACGCGTTCGCGCGCACTCGAAATAGCGGTCTGCAACACAAGGGTCAGCAGGTCCACACGGTTGTCGGGCCCATCAATGGTCACGCGACAGCGCGCATCGCCCGCAGTCTCGTCCGCCGTTGCCGGCGTCAGCGGTAGCAGCGTGTTCGTTGTCAGGTACCAGTCGTCGCGAAACACGGCCGCCAGTGACTGCACGACAGGCCCCATAAATCGAAAGTGACTGTCCTTGATCTTCGCGGGCGCCGCTGCGTCCTCAGGCACGTAACCGGGGCGAATGTTCATGCCGCCCGTGAATGCCACCGCACCGTCAACGACAAGGATTTTGCGGTGGTTGCGCAGGTTGGCGGCCCACTGAAACGGAATCAGCCGGGGTGGCGCGAACATCGCGACCTCGACACCAAGCGCCGTCAGCGCACGGCGCGTACTGCCCCGTGCGTACAAGGCACCCACGCCGTCGAGTAGCACGCGCACGCGAGCGCCCCGCGCCGCGGCCGCGCCCAGCGCGTCGATGAACTGCGTACCGACCCCGCGCTTCTCGAAAATGTACTGCGACAACCAGACCGTCTCGCGCGCACCTGCGATCGCCGCAAGCATCGCCTCGTAGGCATCGGGGCCATTGAGATAGGTCTCGATCGCATTGCCTTCGAGCGGGTCGGGCGCTACGTGCACGGGCGCGTCGCCGAGCACCTGGTAACGCCCGTCGTCAACGGGTGACTCGCCCAGCGCCTTGAGCTTGCGCGCACGGCGCCGCGCGCGATTGACGCCCAGCAGGAAGTAGAAGAACGCGCCGACTAGCGGCACGAACAGACACACCGCAATCCAGCCGACGGCCGAGCGCGGATCACGTTTGTTGAGCAGCGCATGCCCCGCGCTCAGGATCGAGACGAGCGCAATAAAGCCACCCCACAGCCAGGCCGTGACGAGCGAGATGTCGAAGCTGATCATGACCGGACCCGGCCGGCGCGGGCCCTAGCGGTGGAGCATGATCGCCGGCACCGAGGTCTTGTTGACCACGTAGTCGGTGAAGCCACCGAATACGCGCTCACGCCAGCGCGGGCGGCTGTAGGCACCCATGAGCAGCAGGTCGCTGTCGGTCTCCTCATAGGCCTGACGAATCTCCGACTCCGTATCGAGACCGCGTGTGGCGATGCGCTTCGCCTTGATGCCGTGGTGACGCAGGTACTGCTGCAAGTGCGTGCTCTTCGAGCCCGTCGCATCCTCGGGTCCCGACGTGACGATCGTGACGGCATCCGCCGCCTTGAGCAGCGGCACGGTGGCTTTGACCGCCGTGGCCGCCTCAATGGACTGGTTCCAGCAGATCAGCACGCGCCGCCCGATGGATTTGGGCTTGCGCGACGGCAGCATCAGTACGGGCGTGCCCGTGTCCATGAGCGCGGCCTGCTGAAACTGACTCGCAGTCACCGACTTTGTGTTCTTGGGCCGCGACACGACAATGAGGTCTGACATCGGACCGATGAACGGGAAGCATTTTTGCGGGCTGCCCGTAAGTTCGCGCCAGAGCGCCTGACCGCCGTCTTCGCTGTAGCGGTGGCGTTTGTGCAGCTCCATGCCGTGCTCGGCCGTGGTCCGATTGAACAGCTCATGAGCCGCCTTGCTGGCCATGTCCATGCGCTTGCCGTCAGCCTTGCTCTTTTCGAGCTTGTGCGGTCGCAGGTGGTAACCCAGGACATCAAGCGACAGGCGGTCGGCCAGGTCGAACGCCACGGATAGCGCGACGGCACATTCGGGTCGATCGGCCACGGGAATCAGGACAGTACGCATGCGATACCTCTTCGCGAAGGGTTCCTGCAAGTGAGGTTGCGGCATGGCGGGCGTCGTTGCAATCGGGGAAAGCCCCTACCCGACCGCGCGCGCAGCGTGCCCGCTATACTGGGCCACCCGCGACGGCCCGGAGACCCCGATGATTACCCTGCACCACCTCGAGAATTCTCGCTCACAGCGCATCCTGTGGTTGCTCGAAGAACTCGGCGTCGAGTACGAGATCGAGCGCTACCAGCGCGACCCCGTGACGAGCCTCGCACCGCAGGCGCTCAAGGACATCCACCCGCTCGGCAAATCGCCCGTCATCACGGACGGCGACGTGACGGTGGCCGAGTCGGGCGCGATCATCGACTACCTCGTCGAAAACTACGACGACACGGGCCGACTCCAGCCCGACCCCGACGACGCCCAGGGGCTGCGCGACTACCGCTACTTCATGCACTACGCCGAGGGCACCGTCATGCCCCTGCTCATTGTCGCCTTGCTCATGCGCCGCGTCGACGAAGCCAAGATGCCCTTTTTTGTGAAACCCATTGCGAAGGGCATCACGGGCAAGATCCGCTCGGGTTACCTCGACCCGAACCTGGGCAACAATCTGGCCTTTATGGAGTCCGAGCTCACGCGCAAGCCCTGGTTTGCGGGCAACCGGTTCACGGCGGCCGACATTCAGATGAGCTTTATCGCCGAGGGGCTCAATGTCAGCGTCGACCTCGCGAGCCAGTTCCCGAAGCTCGCCGCCTTCCTGGCCAAGTGCCACGCCACGCCCACCTACCAGCGCGCGCTTGAGCGCGGCGGCCCGTTCCAGCTCGGCGCGCGCTGACCGCACCGGACGGCCATCAGGGCGCCATGGCGGCACTCGTGACGCGCTCTGCGCTGACCACGTAGCGCAGCGGCCCGCCAGGCTGCGGCGTGTCAAACGGGTAGCAGGTGATCAAGGTCAGCCGCGGCACCGCCGTGTCGAGCGTGACGGTCGCACGACTCACATCGACAACGTCGAGAGAGGTCACCGCGAACGCGTGACGCTGACCATCCTCGCGGTCGATCGTCAGCAGGTCACCCGTGTTCAATTCCGCCAGAAATCGGAAGTGCGTGTCGCGATGCCCGAGGATCACGCTGTTGCCCACCTCGCCAGGCAGCGCGCTCGAGGCCAGGTGGCCCGGACCAAACGCCAGCGTGCGACCACTCGCACCCGACAACACGAACAACTCCTCATCCGTGGCGTCCGTCGTGAGGCGCGCGATCGGATAGGTATCAGCCCAGGGCCAGGGTCGACCCGGCGTGCCGGTGTCGGGCTGTTCGCCGCGTTGCCAGGCGCGCTGCACGAGATGCTGCGCAAAGGCCGCCTTCGCGGGCATATAGAGTCCGGCACCCAGTTCGATGGCACCAACGGCAAGCAGTACGGTCATGGCAAAAACTCCTGGCCAGCCGCGGATCAGGCGCGACACGTCGCGACGTCCGCTTGGGGTCGAAACACGCGCCTGAGTACGGCGAGCCACAGGGCCAGCGCCAGGGCGAGTCCGCCGATCAGCCGCTGCAGGGGCGCGCTGGTGCCCGTTGCTGTGAACTGACCCAGCGGCGTCGCGCCGCGAGGTGCCAGACCCGGCACAGCGCTACTTTGAACGGGCCCGGCGGTGCGCACGGGCATTTGCTCGACGGCCACGAGGCTCGTGACCTCACTGACGATGTGGTGAGACAGCGCCACCTCGAGCATGGCCGCTCGTGCCAGCTCATCGGGTAGCCCCGCACGGCGCGCATCGTCCAGCGCCTCGAGCTTGTCGCGCGCCCAGGTCACGGCCACGCCATGGCGACTGCGGTCCCGGGCACCCGCGAGCGTAATCTCGTGCGCCCAGGGCATGCCGACGCCGCCCGCCCACTGCGTACCCGAGACTGAAACGCGCGCGGGCGCCACGCCATCGAAACGGGCGCTGACCTCAATGGGCTCGCCCGCGTAAAGATCCGCTATGTGCGTGGGATACGCCTCGACGCTCGCACCACCCCAGTCAAATGTCACATCCGTCAGTACAGGCTGCGCCATACGCTCGAACAAGGCGCCCATGCCTTCGGTGACGCCGCCGGCGTTGCCAATGAGCACGAAGCTGCCGCGGCCGCACTCGGCGGCCTTGCGCATGAACCAGCCATTGGGCGCCGCGCCAATCCCGACCGTGAACAGGCGGCTCGCACCGATCCAGCCCTCGATGTCGCGGAACAGATCGGCTTCGTTGCCGACAGCGCCATCGGTGACGAAGATTACTTGGCGCAGGTAGCCGTCGGGCTGGGCACCGCGCAACGCCGCCATGAGCGCGGGCCGCATCTCGGTCCCGCCGTCAGCGCGCTGCGTCTTGAGCCACCGCAGCGCCTCGGTGCGGTTCTCGGGTGTCGCCATGCGCGGCGCCTTGAACAGTTGCTGCGTGGCGTTATCGAAGGCGATGAGGTTGAAGCGGTCGACGGGGCGCAGCGCATCGATGGCGTGGGTCACAGCCGCAACCGCCTCGATGATCGACGCGCCCTGCATGCTGCCCGACGTGTCGAGCACCAGGATGAGTTCGCGCGGTGGCGCCAAATTAGCGTCCACCGTCATGGGCGGCACCAGTTGAACGAGCGCGTAGCCCGCCTCCCCAGTGGTATGCCCAAACGCGGCGACCTGCGCGTCGGCTGCGCCGTGCGGCTGCCACTCCAGAATAAAGTCGGCATCGAGCCGCGCCTCACCCGCGACGGTCACGTGCTGGGCTGTGCCTGCGCCGCGCGTCACATCGATGCGGTGGTGGCGACTCACAATATCGGCGAGCGGCAAACCGACATCGAGGTCGATATTGACGAACAAGGCGTGGCTGCCCGGCGCCAGGTTGGCGGCCGGGACCGCCGTCGTTGCGGCAGTTGCGACCTTGTGCACTTTGAATTCGCCCGTGCGTGGTGCCGGTTCATAGCGCGGTGTCACGGCTGTCGGGACACGCAGCCGATAACGTTCACCCTCGCGCGCGATACGCTGCTGGTACTCGATCTCGACAGTAACCACCTCGCCAGGCCCGATATTGGCGAGCGCAGTGGTGAACAGATTGGCGCGCACCGTCGAAACGAGCGCAGCGCGTTTGCCGGCGGCGCGGGCCTTGCGGTATGCCTTGCGCGCCTTTTCACGCTCACGAATCTCGCCGACGATGCGGCGCCCGCCCGCTTCGACCGTCAGGTGATCGACCGCCGCGTCATCGGGCAACGGAAACCGGTACACGGCCTCGATGAAGTCCGCGCTCGTATTCCGAAAGCGCTGCTTGAGCGTCGTGCGCGCGATGGGTCCGGACACCGTGATGTCGAAGGTGGCATCCAGATGCGGCAGCGGCTGCTCGCCCGACTCGGTACGCATCATGAGCGACCCCGTCGTGGGCGTGTCTGACGCCCGGGCGTCGGGCACGGGTGTCGCCACACCCGCAGCAACCACAAGGAGTGCAACCGAACCGCGCGCCAGCGCGCGTAGTCGCGCCCGAAACCGCGCACCGGGCACCGTCGATGGTGTCCAGAATGTCAGCGCCCGTGCTTTGCGCGCCGTGTTGCGTTGCCTCAGCCAGTCCTGCATCGTTGTGCTCCCTCTCAACCTGGGAACGATTAGGCCGCCGGGCCATGGCGGCCACGTGCGACAGCGATGGCCGAATCAAGAACAATCATGGCGAATTGTGGCGGTGGCTCCATTGGCTGACGCACAACACGTCGTTATCGTCGAGGACGACGCCGCACTCGGCGCCAACTATCGAGAGGCACTCACACGCCAGGGCTACGCCGTGTCGCTGTATGTCGACCGCGCAAGCGCGCGCGACGGTATGGCCCACACGCCGCCCGACCTTGTGATCATCGACGTCAACCTGGGCACCGACATCGAGGGTGGCTTCGAGCTGTGCCGGGAGCTGCGCGCGCAGTCGGCCGTCCTGCCGATCATGTTCCTGACCGCACGCGACAGCGAGTTCGACGCGGTCTCAGGCCTGCGACTCGGTGCCGACGACTACCTGAGCAAGGACGTGAGCCTTGAGCACTTGATGGCCCGCGTCGCGGCGCTGTTCCGACGCCAGGCGGCACTGGCGGGCGGCGGCGCCGAACGCCGCTTCACGCGCGGCGCACTGGCCGTCGACGAAGACCGGTTTGCTGTGACCTGGCAGGAGCAGCCCGTCGAGCTCACGCTCACGGAGTACTGGCTGGTGCATGCACTCGCGCGCCACCCGGGGCATGTGAAGAGCCGCCAGCAACTCATGGATGCCGCGAACACGGTGCTCGACGACAACACAATCACCTCACACGTCAAACGCATCCGCCGAAAATTCGTCGGTATCGACGCCAACTTTGATGCCATCGAGACGGTGTACGGCATGGGTTACCGCTGGCGGGCGCACTAGCGCGCACGACGTGCGATTCGGACTGCGACGGCAGCTGCTCGCCATCGGGCTCGTCACGCTCGCGTTGCCGATCGCAAGCGCACTGTACCTGCGCGAAACCGAACAGGCGTTGCGCAGCGCACAGGCCGGCTTTCTCAATGACCTGGCGCGCGGGCTCGCGCCGCTTATGCCCGCCGTGGACAACCTGTCCCCGCCCGGGCGCGCCGATGAGGCGCTGTACGCGCACCCGCTGTCTGTGACGCCAACGCTCGATGGCTTCAGCGCGGACTGGCGCCTGCGCGTCGCACCCGTGCCCGCGGCGGTCGGTGGCGACCAGCTCGGCGTGCTCGTCGGCGAGCGCGACGGCACACTATGGCTTGCGGCCGAGGCGCAACACGCAGCGACGGACGCACCACGTTTCGATGTCGCCTGCGGCGACGACCAGGGCGGCCTCGTGCTCACGACGATCGCGCCGATTGCGCCGGGTGCCGTGCTGCCCGCGACCACCGCGTCGGGCTTCGGCGGACGTATTCGCGGTGACTGGCAACCGACCGCTGACGGCTCGCGGCTCGAGCTGCGACTACCTGCCGGCCTTTGCCATAATCGACTGGGCCTCGCGGTTCGGTCCGGCGACCGCAGCGCCCGCACGTACCGAGACAGCATCCCCGGTGCGCTGATTCGCATTAACGCGAAGTTGCGCGACACCTTGGCGAAGAACGCACTGCCGGGCATCGAGACCTTCGCCATCAACCAGTTCGGTTACCGCATCACGCCCGTCATCGGTTCACGCGCGGGCGGGGCCGAGGCGCCGCGCAAAGGCTTCGCGCAACGGCTCATCGCCGGCCTCATGGGCGGCGATGCGGACGCGGACAGGGCGGTCTTCGAAGCGCAGGCGCATCGACCCGTGGCCGGTGCGCTCGATGGCGCGCTGGCGGGCAACACGGTGGCGGCACGCTACGCGGCACCGGGCGGCGGTTTGCTGCTCGTCGACGCACGACCACTCGCCGGCGGCGCGCTGGTGCTCGTGCAGGACGCCGAAGCCATCCTCACACTCGCCAATCCGTCGTTGCAGCGACTGACCACGGCGATCATCGTCACGACGCTGGCCGTCGTGCTGTTGCTGCTGGCTTATGCGAGCTGGTTGTCGTGGCGCGTGCGGCGACTGGCCCGACACGCGAGCCGTGCGGTCGACGCGCACGGCCAGATCCAGGACGTACCGCCGGATACGGCGGCCGGCGACGAGATCGGCGACCTCGCACGCGACATGCGCCAGATGCTGCGGCGTACCGCCGAACAGCAACGGTGGCTCGCCGCCATGGCCGACACGTTGTCGCACGAGCTGCGCACGCCGCTGGCCGTCGTGCAGTCTTCGCTCGACAATCTTGAGCAGGGATCACTGGATGCCGATCAGAAGCAGCTCACTGATCGCGCCGCCGACGGCGTCCTGCGCCTGCGGGCGATCCTGAATGCGGTTTCCAACGCGAGCCGCGCCGAACAGGCGGCGCGAACGGCCGACACGGCGTCCGTTGCACTCGCACCGCTTGTCGCTCAGCTCAGGGACGCCTATGCGGCGACGTTCCCGAGCCACGCCTTCGAACTCCTGAGCAATGCGACACCGACCGTCAATGGTACGGCCGAACTCCTCGTGCAGGCGCTCGACAAGCTCGTCGAAAACGCCGTGCGCTTCGCCCCCGAGGGCTCCGCCATCCAGCTCGAACTGGAGACGCACGACGCCCACGCGGTCGTGCAGGTTCGCAACCAGGGACCGGCGCTGCCCGAGGGCGACCCGGCACGGCTGTTCGACTCCTTCGTGTCGACGGGGGGCACAGGCAGCTCCCACCTCGGGTTCGGCCTGTACATCGCACGACTCATCGTCGAGGCGCATGGTGGCGGTGCAGCAGCCGCTGACTGGCACGACGATGCCGCATCGGGCGTGGTGGTCACGCTGCGCCTGCCGCTTGTCGAAAGCTGACGCTGCGCGGCGGCCGCGCTATGGTTTGGGCACGGTGCCGACACGCAACGACAACGCAAGGTGAGTAACAGCGCGTCCCAACTCAATGGCGTGATCGCACACGTCAACCTCGCCCGCGGCTACCGTGGCGGCGAACGCCAGACGGAGCTGCTCATTCGTGAGCTCGCGAAGCGCGGCGTGCGCCAACGGCTCGTCGCGCGCACGGGGGAACCACTCATTGTGCGGCTGGCCGACGAAGCGACGCTGGATCGACGTGCCGTCGGTGGCATCGTCGGCGCGGCACGGGCGCTCAAGGGCGCGAGCCTCGCGCACGCGCACGAAGGCCGCTGCGTGCAGGCCACGGCCCTGGCGCGGTGGCTATCGGGCGTGCCCTACATCATCACCCGGCGTGTCGTGCGCCCCATCAGCGACAACCTCATCATGCGACGCGTCTACGGCAAGGCAGCTGCGCGCGTGGGTATTTCCTCGAGCATTGCCGATGCCATGGAGGCCTATGTGCCCGGGCCAAAGCCGCACGTGATTCCGAGCGCGGTGACACCCGTGGCGCCAGACAAAACCCACGTTCGGGCACTGCGCGAGCGCTGGGGCACAAAGCCGGTCGTCGGCCATGTCGGCGCACTCATCGGCTACCAGAAAGGTCAGCCGCTGCTCATCGAGGCCGCACGTACCCGACCCGGAGTCGCTTTCGTGTTCGTCGGCTCGGGGCCCGACGAAGACGACCTGCGCGCGCAGGCAGCGGGTCTCGACAACGTGCACTTCACGGGGCAGGTCGACGATGTCGCGAGTCACCTCGCGAGTTTTGACCTGTTCGCCTTTCCCTCGCTGTTCGAGGGTCTCGGGTCCATCCTGCTCGACGCCATGTTCCTCGAGCTGCCGATCGTCGCCGCGCGCACGGGTGGCATTCCTGACATCATTAAGCATGATAACAATGGCTTGCTGGTACCGACCGACGATGCCCCGGCACTCGGAGCCGCCATCGACCGACTACTCGGCGACGCGGAACTGCAGACGCGGTTCGCCCAGGCCAACCGCGAGGCCATCGGCGATTACTCGGCGTCGCGCATGGCAGACCGCTACCTGGCCCTCTACACGGAGTTGATGGCATGAGACACACGCTGATCGTCGCCACGGCATTGCTGGCCGGTGTCGCACACGGTGACGCACTGCCCACACTCATGCCAACGGAGCCAGCGCTCGACGCGAGCACCATCGTGCAGCGCGCGCACGATGCGGCGGGCGGCGCGCAGTGGGTGCGACCCGTATCACTCTCACTCTCGGGCTACGCCGTGTTCTACCGCGACGGCGTCGCCACGCGACACGAGCGGCACAACATGTGGCGCATCTACGACTCGGGTAAACGCCAGGCGCATCGCGCCGACGGCAAGGTCCGCATTGAGTCGATCCGCGAGGACACCGCCGTCATCGACTTGAGCTTCGACGGCACCTACACCTACACGCACGCAGGGCGCTCGGAGCCGACCATCGGCGATTCGCGCTGGTCGTCGAGCTTCGGCTTCGGCGTCATCCGGCACGCCCTCGACGAGGGTTACCTCCTGCAACGCCTGCCCGACGACCTCGTCGACGGCCGCGCGACCTACGTCATCAATGTTCTCGACCCCTACGCCGGCGAGACGCGATTCGCCATCGCGTACGACGACTACGCCATCCTCCGCGTCGGTTTTGACACACCACGCGGCTGGCACGAGCGCATTTACTCCGACTTCTTCTCGAACGAGGGTGAGCGCTGGCGCCAGCCCGCACGGGTGCGGCTTTATTACGATGGCGTCAAGGCCAACGAAGTCATCTGGACGGCCTACGCCATCAACGAGACACTGCCTGACTGCCTGTTTGTGCTGCCCGAGGCGACCGACTGCCGTGATGACTAGCGAGATGACCGCATGAGCTTTTTCTCAGAGCTGCGACGACGCAACGTCTACCGCGTCGCGACGGCCTACATCATCGTGAGCTGGCTCATCATGCAGGTGGTCGACGTCATGCAACCGGCCCTGCTGCTGCCTGAGTGGATCGCGCGGCTGTTTGCCGTAGTGCTGTTGATCGGCTTCCCCATCGCCATGGTCCTGGCCTGGATCTTCGACATCACACCCGAAGGCATTGTACGCACCGATGCCGAGCCCGCCGACGCCGCGGCCCGGCAACACGCGAGCCGTCGACTTGACCTCACCATCGTGATCGGCCTCGTGCTCGTCGCCGGCCTCATTGTCTGGCAGCAACTTCGTCCCGCAGACGACCCGCGCCTGTCGTTGGCGCCCGACATCGCGGTGCTGCCTTTCGAAGACCTGTCACCACAAGGTGACCAACAGTACTTCGCGGACGGCGTCTCTGAGGAGATTCTCAATCTGCTCGCGCGCCAACCCGACCTTCGCGTCACAGGCCGTACCTCGTCATTCTCATTCCGCGGCAGCGACAAGACGCTAAGAGACATTGGCAACGCGCTGGGCGTGTCCGCCATCCTCGAGGGGTCTGTTCGCAAACAGGGCAACCAGGTTCGCATTCTGGCGCGACTCGTCATGGCGAATGACGGATCGACACTCTGGAACGAGACCTACGAAGCCGAGCTTGTAGACATCTTCGCCGTGCAGGACCGCATCGCCGAAGCGGTGTTCGCTGCCATGGCGACGCAGCTCGATGATGACGGCACGACAGACGCACAGGCGCCGTCGTTTGAAGTCTACGATCGCTACCTGCGTGCGCGGGAGCTCATTACCTCGAGGCAGGTCGATAGTATCGAGGAGGCTCAGGATCTCCTCCTGAGCGTGGTGGCCATCGAGCCTGATTATGCGGCGCTCTGGGCCCAGTTGGCACTGAGCGAACGGCTCCTGTCGCTCGCACCGGGTGGCGGGGGTACGCGGCCGATCGAGGAGAGCTACGGCAGAGCGATCAACTATGTCGAGCGAGCGCTGGAGCTGGACAGCGGGCTTGCCGACGCGCACGCGGTGCGCGGTCTGCTGTACCTCGATGACAAAGATCTGCCGCAGGCGGAAGCCGCGCTGCGACGCGCCCTGGAGATCAACCCCGCACATACCAATGCGCGACTGTGGCTCGGGTTGTGTCTCAACGCAGCCACGCGTTACCGCGACGCGGCCAATGAAATGCAGGCACTGTTTGAGGTCGACCCACTGTTCCCCCCGGTTGCCGGCAATCTGGTCAGTGTCTCTATTGGTATCGGTGATCTGGAGCGAGCACGGCAAGTTTTTGAGCGCCTGCAGCGCATTGAGGCGTCCGCTGCGAATATCGCTGGGGCGCGGTCACGCTACGATGAAGGGACGGGCAATCTCGCGAGCGCCATTCGCCGCATGCAGCGCAGCATGGAGGACAGCCCAACCACGAGCGCCGCGGCACCGACCGCACTCATGCAATTGCGCCTGGGCGACGTCACCAGCACGCGCTTTCAGGCCTTGCCGTTCGTACCGATTCGTACTGCGCTTCTCGAGGGGCGCGGCGAGGACGCAGCCGCACGCGCAGCGACGATCCTTGCGCGCAGCGACGACTACTATGTCTTCCAGGTCGAGTACATTCGCACCCTCGCCGACGCGGGTTTGGACGAACGACTGATCGCCTATTACCAGGACACGTTCGGCAACATCGAAGCGTACGAGCGAAGCTTGTTCTGGGCGTTCGATCCTGTGATGCCGCCTTTCTGGGCGCTCGCCTATGCCATGCACCGTTCTGGCGCAGACGCAGAATTAGACACCGTGATGACACGCTGGCGGCAGGCGATCGACATCGCCAGAGCCAATGGCGCCGACAACTACGACGTCGATCTCAACGAGGCGCAATGGTACGCAATCAAAGGTGAAACCGAGGACGCGGTCGCGTATCTTGAGCGTGCAGCGGGGCACGGTCGTGGATTGCTCGAAGCCCGTCTGCTGAATGACTATCTGAACACGCTGCTCGGCGGCCATCCCGGCTTCGAGGAGCTTATGGCAAACAACATTCGGCGCATCAACGAGGAACGCGCGGCGCTCGACCTGGACGCCCTCGCTCTCTGAGCCACACGCACAGACTCACCCATGAACGAACGCATCATCGTGGTCGGCGGCGGCGCCGGCGGCCTGGAACTCGCTGTCCGCCTGGGCCGCAAGTACAAGCGCCGCAAGAACGTCGAAGTCATGCTCATCGACAAGAATCCCACGCACATCTGGAAGCCGCTCTTCCACGAGGTGGCGACGGGTTCTCTGAACAGTTATCACGACGAGGCCAGCTACCTGATGCTGGCGCGAAAGCACAAGTTCAACTTCACCTTGGGTCGGGTCACGACGATCGACAGTAACGCGCGCACAGTGACCATCGACGCGCTTAAGGACGACGACCTTGAGATCGTGCCCGAGCGAGAATTTCACTTCGACACACTCGTGGTCGCCGTCGGCGCGTTGTCGAACGACTTTGGTATTCCCGGCGTTCGCGAATTCAGTCGCTACCTCGACTCGCGCGAACAGGCCGAACGCTTTCACAAGCACTTCGCAACACAGCTGCAGCGCACCAACCTCTCCAGCACCTCGGAAACGCTGACGGTCGGCATCGTCGGCGGTGGCGCCACAGGCGTCGAGCTCGCAGCCGATATGCACAACGTGGTGCAGCGGCTCCGTGAGTATGGTTTCGAGCATTTCGGCAAGGAGCGACTCAGCGTCACGTTGGTTGAGGCCGCCCCCGAGCTGCTACCCCGCCTGCCTGAACGTATCGGCGTGTCCGTACGCGAGGAGCTGGGGCGCATTGGTGTTGCCGTGCGCGTCGACACGCGCGTGTCTGAAGTTCGCAAGCATTGCGTTGTCACCAGCGACGGGGAAGCGATTCCGGCGCAGATCAGTGTCTGGGCCGCGGGCGTGCGCGCGCCCGAGTGGCTCGAGACCTGCGGCTTGCCCGTTGACAATCTCGGCCGCATCGAGGTGAACGACGACCTGACCGTCAAGGATTGCCCGAGTGTCTACGCGATCGGTGACTGCGCGGCGGCCCGCAACGCGGATGGCAGCGAGATCCCGCCCCGCGCGCAGGCAGCCCATCAGATGGCCACGGTCGCGGCCAAGAACATCGTGGCGCAGCGCCGCGGCAAGCGCACGCGTGCCTTCAAGTACCGCGATTTCGGCAGCCTCGTGAGCCTCAGCAAGTACTCAACCGTCGGCAATCTCATGGGCAACCTCGTGCGCGGGACGATCTTCGTCGAGGGCTGGATTGCGCGGCTCGTCTACCTGTCGCTCTACCGTATGCACCAGGCCACGGTGCACGGTCGGTTCTCCACCCTGCTGATCATGCTCGGCGACCGCATCTACAAAGCCACGCGCGCCTCAGTGAAATTGCACTGAGCGCCGGCCGACCGCTTGTGTTCTCGCGCGAAGCCACTACAATCGCGCGCACCCGAAATTCAGAGGCCTGTATGTCCTCCAGCTAACGGCGCGTTGGCCAGCCCCGGCGGTACAGCGCGTTAGCCACAACGTGTTCCACTGCTTGCGAAGGTTGTTGCCATGCCTTTCGATGCCGTTGCCCTGAACCCAGGCCCCGAGTGGCCCGTTCACGACCAGGCTTCATCTCCCGATCGCGTCCCCCAGGACGGCGTCACCCAGGACCACTTCGTCGTCCGTGACGGTGTCGAGTTTGCGGGCACGCACGTGATTATCGATCTCTGGGACGCGGCGCGGCTCGACGATCTCGAGCGCATGGAGCGGGCGTTCCACGAGGTCATAGAAACCTGCGGCGCAACGCTGCTGCACATCCACCTGCACCACTTCACGCCCAACGACGGCATCTCGGGCGTGGCCGTACTCGCCGAGTCACACATCAGCGTCCACACCTGGCCCGAGCGCGGCTTCGCGGCCTTCGACGTGTTCATGTGTGGCGATGCCCGCCCGGAGCTTGCAGCCGACGTGCTGGCCCGCCACTTCGCACCGGGTCGACTCGAGGTGCACGACTTGCGGCGCGGCACCGTGACGCCCCGGACCGGGGGCTGATTCGTCATGGCTGATTTCGAAGAGACCCTCTACGACGCCGTCGCCCAGAAGTTTCGAATCGACAAGCTCTACTTCGAAAACAAAACCGACCACCAGCACCTCATGATCTTCCACAACGCGGCACTGGGTCGGGTCATGACGCTCGACGGCATTGTACAGACCACGGAAGCCGACGAGTTCGTCTACCACGAGATGATGGCGCATGTGCCGCTGGTGGCGCATGGTGCGCCTCAGCACGTTCTGATCATCGGCGGCGGCGACGGCGGCATGTTGCGTGAGGTGGCAAAACACGCCGTCGAATCCATAACCCAGGTTGAGATCGACGCGGCTGTGGTCGAGATGGCTAAGACCTATCTGCCCAACCACTCGGCGGGCGCTTACGACGATCCGCGGCTGCAGCTCGTCATCGATGACGGCTTTGCCTTCGTACGCGACGACACGCGCCACTACGATGTCATCATCGTCGACAGCACGGACCCGATCGGACCCGGCGAGGTGCTCTTCAGCGAGGACTTTTACGCGCACGCCAAGACGCGGCTCGCGCCCGGCGGCGTCGTCGTCACCCAGAATGGCGTGCCGTTCTTCCAGCCCGATGAAGTGACAACCACGCACCGACGTCTGGCGCGCCACTTCGCCGACGCCACGTTCTACTGCGCACCTGTGCCCACCTACTACGGCGGCTTCATGACCTTTGGCTGGGCGACCGATGCCACGGAGCTGCGTGGTCTGGCGCCCGCCATCATCCGTGATCGCGTCGAGCGGGCCGAGCTCAATACGCGCTATTACAACGCCGACATGCATGGCGCCGCGTTTGCACTGCCGCAGTACGTGCGCGCGGCCATGCAGGGCGAATGACCCAACGCCACGTCACGATCGGCGCGCCGGCCGAGACGGCCGCGCATTACGAGGACCTCGTAAACCGCCACGGCTCACCGCTGCTCGTCTACGACCCCGCAGTCGTGCGACAGCGCTACGCCGAACTGCAACGCGCACTGCCTGGCGTGTCGCTCTACTACGCCGTCAAGGCGCTGCCCAGCGCGCACGTCATTCGCACCATCGACGCGCTGGGCGGCGGTTTTGATATCGCCTCGGGCGGCGAGACCGAGCTGCTGTTACGCGAAGACGTGTTTGGCCGCCGCACGATCCACACGCATCCGATCAAAAAAGACGCCGAGATCCGCAGTGCGCTGCGCTACGGCGCCACGACCTTTGTCGTTGACAATGACTACGAGCTCACGAAGTTCGTGCCCTACCGAAGCCGTGTTGGCATCCTGCTGCGCGTGAGCTTTCGCGCCAGCGGCGCCGCCGTCGATCTGTCACGAAAATTTGGCTGCGCGTTCGATGAGCTGCCAGGCCTGCTCGACCGCGCCGCGGCACTCGGCATCCATGTGAAGGGTCTGAGCTTCCACGTAGGCTCGCAGTGCGCGGACGCCGCGAAACACGTCGAGGCCATCGAGCAGTGCGCTGCACTCATGCAGGCGCGCGCCGAAACCGACCCCACGCCCATGAGTGTGCTCGATATCGGCGGTGGCTTCCCGGCCGCCTACCACCGCACGGGGCTAGACCTTGAGGCCTGGTGCGCCCCGGTTCGCGCGGCGCTGGGCCGCGTGCCCGACGACTGGCAGTGCATCGCCGAGCCCGGTCGCGTGCTCGTGGCCCCCGCCGTCACCTGCGTCACAACCGTCGTGGGCACATCCCGTCGTGACGGCGTTCGCTGGTACTACCTCGACGACGGCGTCTACGGCTCCTTCTCAGGACAGCTCTTCGACCATGCCGTCTACCCGTTGCAGGTGCTGCGCGAAGGACCCGTCGAGCCCAGTATCCTCGCAGGCCCGACCTGCGACTCCATCGACATCGTGGCCGAGCAGATCGCCTTGCCCGAGCTCGAGCCTGGTGATCTCGTGATCGGCCATGAGATGGGCGCCTACACAGCGGCCACACGGACGCGCTTCAACCTGTTGCCCGACGCGCAGTTCATCAGTCTCGAACCTGCGTAGAGACGTCTTTCGACACGGCGCGACCAGCCGGTTACGCTCGGGCCATGACCGGGCGCTGTAAGTCTCTGGAACACGCCGGGCGGCGCAATCGTTCGCGGTTGCGTCATGCCGTGATTGCAACGGCACTGCTCTCCCTCGCGGGCTGCGTCTCGGTCCCGCTAGACCAACCGAAGACGCAAACCATGGCGCTTGCCGACAACACGCATACGGAGCTCGGACAGCTCGAGCAGGGGTGGATGGCCATCAACGGCGATGCCTCTGGCTTCTACCCACTCGTCAACGGCATCGACGCACTCGGCGTGCGGCTTGAGCTGGTCGAACGCGCCGAAGCCACCATCGATCTGCAGTACTTTCTCATGAAGGGCGATACCGCTGGCGCGCTTTTGGCAGACGCGCTCTGGAAGGCGGCGGATCGCGGCGTGCGCGTACGCTTTCTACTTGATGACGTGTTTACCTCCGCACCCGACAGTGGCCTGCACGCACTCGACAGCCACCCCAATATCGAGGTTCGGCTGTTCAACCCGATCTCGCGGCGCGGCCTTCACGCGCTCAATTTCCTGGGACACTTTCGGCGCGCGAACCGGCGCATGCACAACAAGTCGTTTACGGTCGACAACGCTGTGGGCATCGTCGGCGGGCGCAATATCGCCGACGAGTACTTCGCGCTTCGCGATGACGCGGTCTTTGCCGACTTCGATGTGGTCGCATTCGGCCCCGTGATTCGTGAGGTGTCGGCGTCGTTCGACAGCTACTGGAGTCACGAGCTTGCAGTGCCCATCGACCAGCTACTCTCGGAACGCGAGAAGGCCGAAGCGCGCGAGCGCCTGGGCAACTGGCAATCGCCGCCCGAACTCCAGGCGATTTACCACCGCGCGAGAGATGCCGCACTCGTGCGTGAGCTCGCGTCGGGCGACACGAAGATGTACGTGGCCAAGGCACGGGTGATCTCCGATGATCCCGGGAAGCTGGAACGCAGGGTTAGCAAAGACAACCGGCCACTGATCACCGATCTCGGGCAACTGCTGCTCGCGGCAGAAGAAGAGCTTGTATTCATCACGCCCTACTACGTGCCCGGCAAGGACGGAATCCAGTTCGTGCGCGACCGCGTCGCAAGGGGCGTTCGCGTACGCGTCCTGACCAATTCGCTGGCCTCGAACAACCACATCCCCGTGCACTCGGCTTACGCGAGCTACCGGCGCCGCGTGCTCGACGCCGGCGCCGAGCTCTTTGAGGCGCGCGCCGACGCGGGCAAGACGACAGCTGGCCCCGACGCGCCGTCGGCCCTGACCATGCATACCAAGCTGATCGTGATCGACCGGCGCTACGTGTTCGTGGGCTCTCTAAACCTCGATCCGCGCTCGATCGACATCAATGCAGAGATGGGCTTGCTCATCGACTCGCCCGGGCTCGCGACTCGAATTGTGGACGGTCTCGATGCGGCACTGCCCGAGGCCACCTACCAGGTTGTTGCGCGCGATGGACGCTTCATGGAGTGGCACACCCGGATCGACGGCCAGACCATCGTCGAGCACAACGAACCGCTGAGCTCACGCTGGCGGCGCTTCAAGGCCTGGGTGCTGCGGATCGCGCCCGAGAGTCAGCTCTAGCTCCGGCGCTCATCACCGCTTCGCGGCGGGCGTGTCGAGCTGCTCGATCACCTGTCGAAGCCGCTCTGTATTCGCATAGCGGTCCACGACGATCAGCGCATTGGCATTACCTTGTGCAGCCAGGTGCGCACTCGTGGGCATGAGCGGCCGCAGAACCGGTACCAGCTGCGGCGCCGGTAGGTGCTGCAATGCGAACACCCGAGTAACCCATGCGCCGGGCGCAGCGGTCTCACCGTCCTTGAGCACCGGGATTGCGGCTTGCCGCACGCCCTTTTTGGGTAAAACCGTAACGTAGTCGCCAGTAGTCACAGCCGCCAAGTCGTTGTTGTCGAGGACGCTCAGAAACGCGTCGTATTCCATATCCGCGAAGCCCGTCGGCCCCACGACGATGCCGTTAGGTACGCGATAGTCGAGCAGGAAGCGCTGGCCGCTGTTAGCGGTTACCTCTTTGATCACACTTGTGATCGGTGTCGTGCGGCGCAGTCGCGCGGAACGCGTCTTGCCTTGTGTGGTGGCTGTCTGGCGCGATTCCTTCGTCGCGCTCGAGGGCGCTTCCGGCGCCGACTGTGCCACGGCGCACGCGGATGTGAACGACACCAGAAAAACGATAGCCAGAACGGTAACGAGTCGCGACTGCAGCATCAGGTCATCTCCACCAGGTCCTGATGCTGTGTGACCTTGCGCGGCGCCCGACGTTCCCGGCGGCGTTCTACGGACTACACGTCGAGGAAGTCGCAGATGCCCTTGGCAGCCTCGCGGCCCTCGAACACAGCCGTCACCACGAGATCGCTGCCGCGCACCATGTCACCGCCCGCGAAGACCTTGGGGTTCGACGTCTGGAACGGGCGCACGGGATCGGTGCTGACGCGCACACGACCGTCGGGGCTTGTCTCGACGCGGTGCTTCTCGAACCAGTCGGCCGGGTTGGGCCGGAAACCGAACGCGATGATGACCGCGTCGGCCGGCAGCACTTCTTCACTGCCGGGCACAGGCTCAGGCCGACGACGACCGTCGGGGCCCGGCGCACCGAGCTCGGTCGTCACGACTTTCACGCCCGTGACACGGTCCGTGCCGATGATTTCGACGGGCTGTCGGTTGAAGAGGAACTCGACGCCCTCTTCCCTGGCGTTCGCGACTTCACGGCGCGAACCCGGCATGTTGGCCTCGTCACGGCGGTAGGCGCAGGTCACGCTCGTTGCGCCCTGACGGATCGACGTGCGGTTGCAGTCCATACCCGTGTCGCCGCCGCCGAGTACCACGACGCGCTTACCCGAGAGGTTCATCTCGGGGTCGACCTTGTCGTGCTCGCCGAGTGTCTTGTAGGCGTTCGAAATCAGGAACGGCAGCGCGTCGTAGACGCCTGGCAGGTCTTCGCCCTGGAAGCCGCCGCGCACGTAGGTGTAGGTGCCCATCCCCAGGAACACGGCGTCGTACTCCTCCGTCAGATCATCGAACGAGATGTCATCACCGATACGGGTGTTGAGCACAAACTCCACGCCCATGCCTTCGAGGATCTCGCGGCGCGTCTCGATGATGCGCTTCTCAAGCTTGAACGGCGGGATGCCAAATGTCAGCAGGCCGCCGATCTGCGAGTAGGCGTCGTAGACCACAGGCTTGACGCCATTGCGCGCGAGCACATCAGCAGCGGCCAGGCCGGCCGGGCCCGCGCCGACGATGGCCACACGCTTGTCCGTGGGCACGACGTGTGAGAGGTCGGGGCGCCAGCCGAGCTTAAGCGCCTCGTCCGTGATGTATTTTTCGATGTTGCCGATGCTGACGGCGCCCAAGCCGTCGTTGAGCGTGCACGCACCCTCGCAGAGCCGGTCTTGCGGGCACACGCGGCCGCACACTTCGGGCAGCGAGTTTGTCTGGTGCGAGAGCTCCGCGGCTTCGAGGATGTTGCCCTCGCGAATCAGGTTGAGCCAATTCGGAATGTAGTTGTGCACGGGGCACTTCCACTCGCAGTAAGGGTTGCCGCAGTTGAGGCAGCGTCCGGCCTGGTCGGCGGCTTCCTCGGCTGAGAACTCGCCGTAGATTTCTTTGTAGTGGTGCACGCGCACCTCGGCCGGCGCCTTGTCCGGGTCGCGGCGCGGGATCTCGAGGAACTGCAGCGGAAATTCGTTTGCAGCCATATCAGGCAGCCTGTCGCAGTGAGGTGATCAGCGTTCCGAGCTCGGACGCCTTGGGTTTCACGAGCCAGAAGCGGGACAGGTAGTCGCGGTAGTCCTCGAGAATTTCCGCGCCCCAGGCGCTGTCCGTGAGCGCCACGTGCTGCTCGAGCAGGCTGCGCAAGTGGTGCAGGTAAGCCTCCATCGACTCGGGCGACACGCGCTGGATATCGATGAGCTCGTGGTTGTAACGGTCGACAAAGTCGCGCTGCATGTCGAGCACGTAGGCAAAGCCGCCTGTCATACCCGCGCCGAAATTCACGCCCGTGTCCCCAAGCACGCAAACCACGCCGCCTGTCATGTATTCGCAGCAGTGATCGCCTGAGCCTTCGATGACGGCCGTCGCCCCCGAGTTACGCACGGCGAAGCGCTCGCCCGCGCGACCCGCCGCGAACAGCTCACCGCCTGTCGCCCCGTAGAGGCAGGTGTTGCCGATGATGGCCGTGTCGCGGGGTACGTAGCGCGCCGCCGCCGGCGGCCGAATCACGAGGCGACCCGCGGTCATGCCCTTGCCGACGTAGTCGTTGGCATCGCCCTCGAGCGTCATGTGCAGACCGGCGACGTTCCAGGCCCCAAAGCTCTGCCCGGCCGTGCCGCGCAGCTTGAGGTCGATCACCGCGTCACCCATCCCTAAGTTGCCGTGTGCCCGCGCGATCTCGCCGGACACTCGGGCACCGATCGAGCGGTTGAAATTGCGCACCTCGTAACCGAAACGTGCCGACTCGCGCTTGGCGATGGCCTCGGCCGTATCGACGACCATCTGTTCGGCCAGCTCGCCACGGTCAAAGGGCGGGTTACTGACTTCGGTGCAATGGCGCGGCTTGTCGGCGGCCAGCCCCCCGTCGGAGAGGATCGGTGACAGGTCGAGTGCCTGCTGACGTTCGGTCTGTCCCTGTACGGCGCGCAGCAGATCGGTGCGGCCGACGAGTTCGTCGAGCGTGCGCACACCCAGTGCGGCCATGTACTCACGCGTTTCCTCGGCCACAAAGCGGAAAAAGTTCACGACCATGTCGGGCAGCCCGACGAAGTGTTTGCTGCGCAGCACCTTGTTCTGCGTCGCCACGCCCGTGGCGCAATTGTTCAAATGACAGATGCGCAGGTACTTGCAACCCAGCGCGACCATGGGCGCCGTACCGAAGCCGAAGCTCTCGGCGCCCAGCATGGCCGCCTTGATGACGTCGAGCCCCGTCTTGAGGCCGCCGTCGGTCTGCAGGCGCACCTTGTGGCGCAAATCGTTGGCTCGCAGCACCTGATGCGTTTCGGTCAGGCCCAGTTCCCAGGGGCTGCCCGCGTACTTCACCGAGGTCAGCGGGCTCGCACCCGTGCCACCGTCGTAGCCCGACACGGTGATGAGGTCGGCGTAGGCCTTGGCGACACCCGCCGCGATCGTGCCGACACCCGGTTCGGACACGAGCTTCACGCTCACGAGCGCGGCCGGGTTGACCTGCTTCAGATCGAAGATGAGCTGCGCCAGGTCTTCAATCGAGTAGATATCATGGTGCGGCGGCGGCGAAATCAGGCCGACGCCCGGATTGGCGTATCGCAAGCGTGCGATGGTCTCGTCGACCTTGTGCCCGGGCAGCTGGCCGCCCTCGCCGGGCTTGGCGCCCTGTGCGATCTTGATCTGCAGTACGTCGGCATTGACGAGGTATTCGGCGGTAACGCCAAAGCGACCACTCGCAACCTGCTTGATACGCGACATGCGCTCGGTGCCGTAGCGCGCAGGGTCTTCGCCGCCCTCGCCCGAATTCGAACGCGCACCGAGGCGGTTCATGGCGATTGCCAGCGCCTCGTGGGCTTCCGGCGACAAGGCGCCCAGCGACATACCTGCGCTGTCGAAGCGGCGCACGATATCCGAGACGGGCTCCACCTCATCGAGCGGTACGGGCTCGCCCTTGGGCGCGAGCTCGAGCAGGTCGCGCAGCGTTGCCACAGGGCGGTCGTTCACGAGCGATGCGTACTGGCGATACACATCGTAGTCGCCCGAACGCACAGACGCCTGCAGCGTCGCGATCACGTCGGGGTTGTAGCAGTGGTACTCGCCGCCGTGCACGTAACGCAGCAGGCCACCCTGGTTCACGGGCACGCGCCTGGCGAACGCGATGCGCGCCAGCGCGCGCTGGTCCTCTTCGAGGTGGTCGAAGGTGGCGCCCGAAATGCGGCTCACGGTGCCACGGAAGCAGCGTTCGACGACCTCATTGGACAGGCCCACGATTTCGAACAGCTGCGAGCCGCGGTAGCTCGCGATCGTCGAGATGCCCATCTTGGACATGATCTTGAACAGGCCCTTGCGGATGCCGCGGCGGAACGCGCGGCCATACTGGCGTGCACCATCCACCGTTCCCGAGACCTTGCCCTGGCGCGCGAGGTCGTAGAGCACCTGGTAGGCCAGGTAGGGGTAAACGGCCGTGGCGCCGTAACCAATGAGGCAGGCGAAATGGTGGGGGTCACGGGCGTAACCCGTCTCAACAAGGATGTTGCAGTCACAGCGCAGCCCCGTCTTCACGAGGTGGTGATGGACGGCGCCGGTGGCGAGCAGCGCGTGCACGGGCAGCTGCGCCGCATCGATGTAGCGGTCGCTGAGACAGATCAGCAGCATGCCGTCGCGCACCGCGGCCTCGGCCTTGGCGCAGATGTCGTCGAGCGCCTCGGTCAGCGGCACGTCCGTCGGGTAGTTCAGGTCAATGACGGTGTGCCGGTCGGCAAACAGCTCCGGCCCCACGAGCTGACGCCATTTGCGCTGCGACAACACGGGCGAGTTGATGATGATGTGCTCGGCATCAGACGCGGACAGCTCGAACAAATTGCACTCGCGCCCAATGTTCGTCTGCAGCGACATGACAATGCGTTCGCGCAGCGAGTCGATGGGCGGGTTGGTGACCTGCGCAAACTGCTGGCGGAAGTAATCGTAAAGCGGCCGCACTTCCTTCGAGAGCACGGACATGGGCGTGTCATCGCCCATAGAACCCACGGCCTCTTGCGAGGCTTCGGCGAGCACACGCAACACTTCGTTACGCTCCTCGGCCGACAGGTTAAACATCTTCTGGTAAGCCGCGAGCTCGTCGCGCTCCATGGGCTCGGCCGCCATACGCTCGTCGACGAGTTCCGTCTCGAGGTAGCGGATGCCCTTCTTGAGCCAGCGCCGGTACGGTGCGCGCGCCTTGATCTGGTCGTGCACGGCCGCCGTGTCGAGCAGCGTGCCCGTCTCCAGATCGACGGCCAGCATCTGGCCCGGACCAAGGCGGCCCTTTTCGATCACCGTGGCCGGGTCGTAGTCGTAGACGCCGATCTCCGAGGCGACCGTCAGGTGACGGTCGTCGGTGAGCACGTAACGCGCGGGACGCAGGCCATTGCGGTCGAGCGTGCAGGCTGCGTAACGGCCGTCCGTCATGACGATGCCGGCCGGACCGTCCCAGGGCTCAATGTGGCAGCCGAAGAACTCGTAGAACGCCTTGGTCTCGGCGTCCATGCGGTCATCGGCCTGCCAGGCCGGCGGCACGAGAATACGCATGGCCTGCAGCACGTCCATGCCACCCGCCAGCATGACCTCGAGCATGTTGTCGAGCGAGGACGAGTCAGAGCCGTCCATCGACACGAGCGGTGTCAACGACGAGACATCCGGCAACAGGTCGGACTGGAAATTGCGCGAGCGCGCCATGGCCCAGTTGCGGTTACCCGAAATCGTGTTGATCTCCCCGTTGTGCGCGAGCAAGCGAAACGGCTGCGCCAGGCGCCACTGCGGCCAGGTGTTGGTCGAGAAGCGCTGGTGGAATACCGCCACCGAACTCATGAGGCGCGAGTCCTTGAGATCGGGATAGAAGTCGGCCAGCACACCCGGCATGACCATGCCCTTGTAGGCGATGGTGTTGGCGCAAAGGCTCGCGACATAGAACGACGCGTCGACTTCGGCCAGCGCCAATTCGGCACGGCGACGTGCGATGAAGAGCTGCCGATTGAAGGTCGCACGCGGCATCGTGTCGGGCGCGTTCACGAATAGCTGCTCGATGCGCGGCAGCGTGCGCAGGGCCTCCTCGCCGCAGGCGCTCGGGTCCGTTGGCACTTCGCGCCAGCCGGCCACTTCGAGGCCCACCGCCTCGAGCTCCTGCTCGAGCTGCGTGCGGCAGCGCCCCGCGAGCAGGTCGTGACCATTCAGAAACACATTGCCGGCCGCGAATCGTTTGGCCAGCGTAAAACCGGACTCCTCGGCAACCGCGCGTAAGAATCCATCAGGCGTCTTGATGAGCAGGCCACAGCCATCGCCCGTCTTGCCATCAGACGCCACGGCGCCACGGTGGGTCAGGCGCGCCAATGCACCAATCGCCGTGGCGACAAGCCACTGGCTGGGCTGGTCGTCGATGTTGGCAATGAGGCCAAAGCCGCAGCTCGCCCGTTCGAACGACGGCCGATACAGGCTGGTGTGATCAGGCGCGCGCATGTTGTCCGAGTGTCTCCCCCGTTTCTGGTCGCCGCTTGCCGCGGGCGTGGTGCGTTGCGTTTTGTGTGGCCGTCACGAACGCGGCAGGCCGAGGGACTCGGCGCCGCGGTGTCGCGGTACTACGCGGGTACGCCGGTCGCGGATTGTGGCTGCCGAAGCCTCGTTTAGAGGGGGCGCCGGTGCGTTAGCGTCAGAGCTTTATGCCATCAAATGATGCGGTGCGACAAACGTCCGGGGCCCTGATCGCGTGTCGGGAGCAGCCCGAAGCTTCGAAATGACCCGAAATCCCATGAAAGTAATGGCTTTCGCGCTAAAACGCGGCGAACAGACGCGATTTGCGACACAGTCTCGACGAGCCGGTGCGGGCTCGGTTGCGCGCGTAACTAACTGCGTGGTTAAGCCCGCGATCTAACGCGGCTCATCGTCCCCCGGCGCCCAGCGTGCACTGACGATGCGCCAGTCACCACCGTCGCGCTCGAAGGTAACCAGGAAGGTGTAGACGGCGGTTTCCAGCGCAAACCGCTCCAGGCTGGCACCTGCAAACCGGGTTCTGACACGGGCCTCGGCGAGGTCGTCGGTGATCAGCGTGACCTGCTGTACGTCGGGGAACACGCCCAGACTGCCCCCCGTGCGCAACATGACACCCCGCACGATCATGAGCGCCTGGCGCCGGTCGTTGCCCCGGAGATCGGCGTAGTCATCCGCGATCGCGTCGCCGAACGGCGCGATCGCGCCGTCCTCGGCCGCCTCGGCGAGTGCTGCGATCTGGGCGCGGATCTTCTCCTCGGGACCTTCGCTGCCGCCGCAGGCAGCCAGCACGAAACACAGGGCCAAGGTCAACGCCGTCACGAAACGCATGCGCACAGTATCCCACCGCCGCACCGATCTGTCAGAATCCCTCGGCAAAGGAAGTGCAAAACGGAGCGCGCCGTGGCGGCTGAGCTGAGTCCCGAAGACAACAAAGACATCCAGGCCGTACTCGACCTGTGGTTCAAACCGCGTGCCCATGACATGCCCGGCGTCGATGCGCGAATGGACTTCTGGTTCGGGGAAGACCGGGAGCTCGACATCCAGCTCCGCCACCGATTTGGCGGCCTCATCAAACGTGCCGCTGCCGCCGAGCTCGAGCACTGGGCCACGATTCCGCTGGGTCGTCTTGCGCTGATCATTGTCATCGACCAGTTCCGCCGCAACGTCTACCGCGGTAAACCCGAGGCCTTCAGCCACGATCGCGCCGCGCTCAAGCTGACCGTTGAGGGCGCCATCGCCAAGCACGACAAGTCACTGGACCTGGTGCAGCGCGCGTTTTTCTTCATGCCGATGCAGCACGTCGAGTCGCGCAAGGTGCAGAACAAATCGGTTGCCGTATATCAGGGGCTTATCAAGAAGGCGAGCGAGGCCGAACGCAGCACGTTCGAGACCTTCGCGCACTTCGCAGAACTGCACCGTGACATCGTCGAGCAGTTTGGTCGCTTCCCGCACCGCAATGCGATCCTGGGCCGGGAGAACACGGCGCTCGAAGCCGAGTATCTGTCCGACGACGCGCCCAGTTTCGGGCAGGGCTGAGGCTCAGGCTCTCGAGAAGCGCTGCAAGCGCGCGGTCTGGCGCGACGACCACGCGAAGCGCGAAACGAGCAACACCGCCGAGATGGTCAGACCGACCACGAATCCACCCCAGATCATCGCGGGCGACAGCTTGAAGTGCAGCGCCGCGGCATAGGCCAGCGGAAAGGCAATCACCCAATAGGAGAACGTGGTCAGGAACATCGGCACGCGCGTGTCATGCAAACCGCGCAGCGCGCCCGACGCACCCACCTGGATGCCATCGGAGACCTGGAAGATGGCGGCGACGAACAGCAGCGACAGTGCAATTGCCTGAACGCTCGTGTCGTCCGTGTAGAAGCCCACGATCTGGTCGCGGAACAGCAGCAAGGCCACGGCCGACACGGTCATAAAGATCGCGCAGGCCCCAATACCGAGCCAGCCGCGTATGCGCGCCAGCGCCACATCACCGGCGCCCAGAGAACGGCTCACAAGAACGGTGGTTGCCGAGTTGAGCCCCATGGGAATCATGAACATGGTCGAGGCGTAACTGAGCGCCACCTGGTGAGCTGCCGCAATGTTGGCCGACAGCTTGCCCATGAGCAGTGACACCGCGCTGAACAGACCGGCCTCGGCAATAATCGACACCATGATGGGCAAGCCAAGCGCGAGAATCTCCCGCATCTCGGCCCACTGCGGACCGCGGCCCAGCCTGAATATTTCGTAAGGCTTGTAGCGTGGATTCACGAGCATGTAGGTGAGCAGGCTCGCGAACATGAAGTACATCGTGATGGCACTGGCGACGCCCGCACCGACGGCGCCCATTTCCGGCGCCCCCAGGTTGCCGAACATGAACACCCAGTTGCCGAACACGTTGACGACGAGCGCGCCAATCGACACGTACATCACGGGCCGCGTCCAACCGATGCCTTCCGTCGTGTAGCGCAGCACCAGATAGGCAAACGCGGCCGGCGCACCCCACACGATGACGCGCATGTAATCGACGGTGATCTGCCGAAACTCCTCGTCGATGCCAATGGCCTCGAGTGCACCCTGAGCGCCCAGGCGGATCGTCGCCAGAACTGCGGCCGAGATGATCAGGCTCAGCCAGAAGCCCTGGCGGGCATAGCGGCCCATGAGATGACCTTCACCACGCCCCACGTAGCGCGACCCGATGGGCGAGATCGCCATGAGCACGCCCAGGGCAAACAGAAAGAACAACATCCAGGCACTGCTGCCCACAGCGACTGCGGCCAGCGCCGGTGCGGAGATCTTGCCCGACATGACGGTATCGGCCAGACCCATCCCGGCGATCGCGAGGTTGTTGACGATGAGCGGCGACGCCAGGCGTACCAGCCCGACAAACTCGGACTTGAGTCCGGGCTTCGGGATGTCGAGGACGTCCGTGGTCATGGCAGTTCCGGCTGGCGCCACCAAATGGCAGCAGGCGAGCGTATCACGCGCGCGTGAACAGCCGTGGGATTTGGTACGCTCGCGGCACCACCGCACACCCTGGAGTGTTTGCCTCATGCTTCACAACGGCACCTCGCGCCGCGTCGCCATCGTCGGCGGCGTGCGCATCCCGTTCGCACGCTCGCACACGGCTTACCGTGATGCTTCCAACCTCGACATGATGACGGCCACCCTCAAGGCACTCGTCGAGCGTTACGACCTTAGCGGCCAGACGCTTGGTGACGTCTCCCTGGGCGCGGTCATCAAGCACTCGCGCGACTGGAACCTCGCCCGCGAGGCCGTGCTCGGCAGCGGGCTCTCGCGGCAGACGCCGGCGTTCGATCTACAACGCGCCTGCGGCACGAGCCTCTCGGGCTGCGTGATGGTCGCCAACAAGATCGCACTGGGTCAGATCGACGCGGGCATCGGCGCGGGCACGGACACGGTCAGCGATCCGCCGATCGTCTACCCCGACGACTACCGCAAGCTCATGATGGCGAGCTACCGCGGGCGGAGCTTCGGTCAGCGCGCGAAGCCCTGGCTCGGACTTCGGCCCCGCCACTTCAAACCCGTTCTGCCAGGTGTGGAAGAACCGCGAACCGGCCTGTCTATGGGGCAGAGCACCGAGCTCACGGCCAAGGCCTGGAACATCGATCGTGAGTCGCAGGACGCGCTCGCGCTGGCCAGCCACCAGAATGCGCACGTGGCGTGGGAGGCCGGCTTCTATGACGACCTCGTGGTGCCGTTCGCCGGTCTGGAGCGCGACAACAATATGCGCGCCGACTCCTCGATGGAGAAACTCGCCAAGTTGAAGCCCGCGTTTGACCGGAGCCCCACAGGCACGATGACAGCGGGCAACTCGACGCCGCTCACGGACGGCGCCTCATCGGTGCTGCTGGCGTCCGAAGACTGGGCCCGCGAACGCGGCCTGCCCGTGCTCGCCTACCTCGACTTCTGCAAGGCCGCCGCCGTCGACTTCATCGACGACGAGGGATTGCTCATGGCGCCCGTATACGCCGTTTCCGACATGCTCAAGGACGCGGGCTTGAGCTTCGACGACATTGACCTGTTCGAGATCCATGAAGCCTTTGCCGCCCAGGCACTGGCCACAATGAAAGCCTGGGCCGACCCAGAGTTTTGCCGCGACCGGCTGGGCCGCGACGCAGCGTTGGGCGAGGTGCCGCGCGAAAAACTCAACCTCAAGGGCGGCAGCCTCGCCGCGGGCCACCCGTTCGCGGCCACGGGTGGGCGTATCGTCGCAACGCTGGCCAAGATGCTGCACGAACGCGGCAGCGGGCGCGGCCTGATCTCGATTTGCACCGCCGGCGGCATGGGCGTCACAGCGATTCTGTCCGCCACCTGACGAAGCGGGCCACGGCGCTGCCGTGACAGAGCGGCGCCGGCGGTCTGCTATAGTCTGGCGCTTTGTCGCGCCGGCCCAGCCTGCGCACACGTTATGACAAGGCTGCCGCACGACGCCGGGGGGCGCGAGAGAAGCAGCCCTGTGTGCTGATCAAAACTGAATCACGGGGATCCGTATGGAAGGTCTGAGCAATTTCCTGGCTGCGTCGAACGCGGTTCTTTGGGCAGAGCCTGTGCTCATCACGCTGCTCCTGACAGGCGTGCTGTTCACGATCTGGAGTGGCTTTGCCCAGTACCGCGCACTGACGCATGGCGTCAGCGTGGTTCGCGGCAAATTCGACCACGAGGACGATCCCGGTGCCATCAGCCACTTTCAGGCGCTTTCCGCCGCGCTCTCAGCCACGGTCGGGCTTGGCAACATCGGGGGTGTTGCCCTGGCCATTGCGCTGGGCGGCCCGGGCGCCGTGTTCTGGATGTGGGTCGTGGGCCTCATCGGCATGGCGATCAAGATCACCGAAGTCACGCTGTCGATGCTCTACCGCAACACGGACGACCCCGACAACCCGCACGGCGGTCCCATGTGGGTCATCAGCAAAGGCCTGCCCGGCATCGCGCCGAAGCTTGCCGGCGTCGGCAAAACGATCGGCGTCATCTTCTGCCTGACGCTGCTTATCTCAACGGCCACGGGCGGCAACATGTTCCAGGCCTGGAACGTCGGCGAAATCACGCACGCCTATTTCGGTGTGCCGAGCATCGTCACAGGCATCGTGCTGGCCGTGATCGTGGGCGCCGTCATCATCGGCGGCATCAAGCGCATCGGCCGCGTGGCCGGCACGCTCGTGCCGTTCATGGTGGCGCTCTACCTGATCGCGGGCATTTACGTGCTGGTTGTGAACTACGACAAGATTCCGGAGATGTTTGCGCTCATCGTCAAGGGGGCCATCAGCCCGCAGAACGCGACGGGCGCCTTTATCGGCGGCACCGTCGGCTATGCCTTTCTCATCGGCATGAAGCGCGCGCTGTTCTCGAACGAAGCCGGCCAGGGCAGCTCGCCCATCGCCCACTCGGCGGCACGCACCAAAGAGCCCGTGCGTGAGGGCATCGTCGCCGGTCTTGAGCCCTTTATCGACACGATTGTGGTGTGCACGTTTACGGCACTCATCATCCTGTCTACGGGCGTTTGGAACCGCGACGCGACGGCGGTGCTCGACGTCGAGCCCAACATCACGAAGCTGGCTGATGGCAGCTGGCAGGTCGAAACGGTTAACGCGCCCGAGTCGGACGAATTGCCTATCGGCGAGAGCGTCTACCTCATCGTTGAGGCCGATCCGAACGAAAACACTGGCAACAACTTGCACAAGCTCAATGGCACGGTGATTGCGGCAGAGGACGGTACCAAGCAGATCCAGTGGTCGCCGCTCGTCACCTCGGGCGGGCCGGCCATGACCGATCTTGGGGTCTACCCGAACTACGTGGGCGCGACGATGACGGCCAAGGCGTTCGACAGTGTGCAACCCGGGCTCGGGATGTGGCTCGTCACGCTGGCGTCCTGGCTGTTCGCGATCTCAACGATGATCTCGTGGAGCTACTACGGTGAGCAGGGCATGGTCTATCTCGCGGGCGAGAAGTCCGTGCTGCCTTACAAGCTCGTGTTCTGCGGGCTCATCATCCTGGCCACGTTCGGGCTCATCGAGACGGACACTGATCTCGACAACATGACGGGCGTCGGCACGGGTGTGATGCTGTTCGCCAACGTGCCCATCATGTGGATCATGGGTTACCAGGCCATGCGTGCCTACAAGGCTTACATCGCGCGCCTCAAGGGCGGCGAGTTCGACGCCGAGGCGGCCGAGGTCAATGCCGGCAAGTAGCCTCGTCGCAGCGTCGACAGAAAGGCCCGGCCTCGGTCGGGCCTTTTTTATTGGCGCGCGCGACCGCACTATTGCACGCATGAGACGGACCACCCCCACGCTGCTGCTCGCGCTGCTGTGCTCAGTCACGGCGCGCGCCGATATCCCGGGCTTCGCGCCCGACAACACGGCCGAGGCCAATGGCCTCGCCATCGCCCAGGAGGCCGACCGTCGCGGCCAGGGCTTCGGCGACTCGCGCTCAACACTGACCATGACACTCTACGACGGCCGTGGTAACTCGGCGACGCGCGAGATGTCAGGCAAGACACTCGAGATGCCCGAAGACGGCGACCGCACGCTGTTGTTCTTCGAGAATCCGCGCGATGTCGCGGGCACCGCGTTTCTCACGCACAGCCACGGCGAGCGCGACGACGACCAGTGGCTCTACCTGCCTGCACTCAAGCGCATCAAGCGCATCGCCTCGAGCAACCGCTCGGGCGCATTTATGGGCAGTGAGTTTTCCTACGAGGACCTGGGCAACGACGACGTCGAGAAGTACAACCACCGCTACCTGGGTGAGGCAGACATTGACGGCGTCGCCACCTACCAGCTCGAACGCACGCCCAGGCTGAAGTCTGGCTACTCGAAGCAGATCGTCTGGCTCGACCAGGCCGAGCTGCGCGCCTGGCGCATCGAGTACTACGATCGCGGCGGCCGGCTGCTCAAGACACTCTACCCGAGCAACTACGAGCAATACCTCGAGCGTTTCTGGCGCCCGCTGACCATGGAAATGATCAACCACCAAAACGGACGCCGCACCGTGCTCGAGTGGGCCGACTATGTGTTCGGGCTCGAACTGCCCGCGCGCGATTTCGAGCGCGATGCGCTGCGCGACATTCGCTAGCCTGCTCGTCGTCGCGGGCACCGCGGCGGGCAGTGACTGGGAAGTCGACGCGAAAGTCGAACTCTCGGCGCGCTACTTCCTGCAGGAGACCGACGATCCGCGCCAGGACCAGTTCGCAGCTGACCTCTACGGACAGGTTGATGCCTTCCGCGACTGGGACCAGGGCCGCCAACGGTTCGCCGTGTCGGTCAACGCGCGCGGCGATTCCGACGACGGCGAACGCAGCCGCTTCGATGTGCAGGAGCTGTATTGGCGTTATCGCTGGGCGCGCGCCGAAGTCGCCGTCGGCGTCGACCGCGTGTTCTGGGGCGTCACTGAGGCGCTGCACCTCGTCGACATCATTAACCAGACGGACCTCGCGGCCAGCCCCGACACCGAAGACAAACTCGGACAGCCTATGTTGCGCCTTACGCTGCGGCCGCGCTGGGGCACGATCGACGCGTACGTGCTGCCGCGATTTCGCGAACGGCGGTTTCCGGGTACCGCAGGTCGACTGCGCGGCCCTGTCGAAATCGTGACGGATGCAGCCCGGTTCGAATCCGGCGATGGCCGTAGCCATGTCGACTTCGCGCTGCGCTACAGCCACTACCTGGGGCCCGTCGAGTTTGCGCTGTCGCAATTCACGGGCACAGCGCGCACACCCGCCTTCGAACTCATCGGCCTTGCACCGGTGCCGCAAATCGCGCCCGTTTACTTCCAGACCGACCAGACGGGGCTCGAACTGACCTACGTGCAGGGCAACTGGCTCTGGAAGCTCGAAGCCGTCTCGGCGCGCGACCCCGCGCAGCGCTACCACGCGGCCACCGGCGGCTTCGAGTACACGTGGTCGAGCGTGTTCGGCAACGCCGACCTCGGCCTGATCACCGAGTACCAGTACGACAGCCGCAACCCCGGCGAGGTGCTCGCGTTCGACAACGCGGGCCTCTTCAATGACGACTTTGTTGTGGGCGCGCGGCTTGGGCTCAACGACTTCGCGGGCAGCGAACTGTTGCTGCTCGCCACGCGCGACCGCGACAACGCTGGCCGAGTCGTTACCGTGGAGGCGTCGCGGCGATTGGGTTCGCGGTGGCGGCTGGCGCTCGAGGGGCAGCATTTCTCAGCCGGCGATGAGGCCGACCTGCTGACGATCCTCGCGCGCGAGGACTACTGGCGACTGTCGCTGACGCGTTACTTCTGATCGGACCGAACGAGCTGCCAGGCGCACTCGCGCATGGCGGTGACGCCGCGCGAGCGAAACTTGGGCTCTTCGTCGAGAACATCCGTCTTCTGCAAGTCCGTGATCGCGAAGTCGGCCGCGAACAGCCTCTCGACCTCGTCGCTCATCACGGCGAATGGCGGTCCCGACATTTCCAGCTGCGCGTACTCGACGGTGACCAGCAACGTGCTACTGCCCGCGGGCAGCAGGGCCGCGAGTGTCGCTGCATAACGCCGGCGCGTCTCGGCGTCGAGCGCGACCAGCGCCGCACGGTCGTAGCAGGTCGTGACGCCTTGAAGATGCTCTGTATGCAGTGCGAAGACGTCGCCGCAATACAAGCGAATGTTGCCGTGTTCGAGGTAGTCGATACCGGCTTCGCAGCCTGTCGTGGCCTCGAGCCCTGCTTCCTCGAAGAACGCCTCGACAGCGACACGGCTCAGCTCGATGCCGACGACGCGATGCCCCTGCGCGGCAAGCCAGTGCATGTCGAGACTTTTGCCCGCAAGGGGCACGAATACCGTCGCGCCCGCCGCGACGCCGGCCGTCGGCCAGTGCGCCGCGAGCATGGGGTGGATGTCGGAGCGGTGGAAGCCGATGCGGTCGTCGCGCCAGCGCGCGTGCCAATCCGCGTCAGCCACTACCAGTGCCCCGTGCCGGGCGCGCCTTTGATCGGGCCCGTAAGCTCGGGCGTGACCCAGCCACCGTAGAATCCGCCGGGCTGCGGTGTCACCCGATACTCACCCACCCAGCAGGCGTCGACGCGCTGCGGCATGAAGGCAATCCAGCCCGCGATGCGATCGAACTCGGGGTAGGGCTTCGGGTAGCACCACGCCGCAGCCGCCGAACGCGCACCACCAACCACCACATCGAAGTACGCGGCCTCGCCCTTCCACTCGCAGTGGCTCGACTGGTTCAGGGGCAAGAGCAGGTCCATGTCGACATCGTCGGTGGGCAGGTAGTAGGTCGGCGCGCTGGCCGTTTCGCACACACGCTGCGCACGCAGCGAATCGGCAATCTGTGCGCCCGCGTGCTCGACGCGAATACGCCGGGACACTGTCTCCAGGCGCGGTGGTCGCGGGTAGTCCCAGACCGATTCCTGGCCCGGACCGGGCACCTCGATGTGGTCGGGACGCGGAGACCGTTCCCAGGCGCGCCGTGCGGCCAGGATCCAGTCAGGTGCTCGGCGATCAGGCATCCGTTTTGTCGGTGTCGGCGGGCGCGTTCTTGCCGTTCTTGCCGCGCGCACCGCGCAGTCCCAACGCGCGTTCAATTCGATCACGCGCCGCCTCGAACCGCTCGCCCTGCGCTTCGCGCCGCACGTAGCTTTCAACGTCGCTGACGAGACTGTCGAGATCGGGATCGTCGTGGTCGTCGTCGCGGCCCAGACGATCGGCAGCACCGAACAGGTTGATGGCCTTCTCGGTGCGCCGGCCGAAGGCAACGACCTCGTAGAACTCGCTGCCTGACTTCGCGCCGGGCTTGAAGAGGCTGATCCCCGTCGCAATTAACGAGACCGGTATGAGGATGAAGTCGCGCAGTCCGTCAACGATGAGCTTGATCTGGAACACGATCGCATCGCGCACCATCTCGCTCTTGGTGACGTCAACTGTGGCTTCTTCGGCTGTGGCATTTTCGACGGAATCAGACATGGGGGGTGCTTGCTGGCCTGTCGTGGATGTCACTGATACTGTAACGAATTCTTTGGGCAGACAGTAACAGCGATGGCGCGCTATTCCGGCGATGCAGACTTCGACCACGGCAAGCCCCAGACGATTGGGCTGCTTGTGGTCAATCTCGGCACACCTGACGATCCTTCGACAGGTGCTGTACGCCGCTACCTGAAACAGTTTCTCTGGGACCCGCGCGTCGTCGAGCAGCCGCGCTGGCTCTGGTGGCTGATCCTCAACCTGATCATCTTGCGTATTCGGCCGTCTCGCTCAGCCGCGGCTTACCAGAAAATCTGGACCGATAAAGGCTCACCGCTGTTGCTCTACAGCCAGTCGATTGCCGACAAGGTGGGCGCCGCTTTGGCTGAAGCCACGGGCAGCCCCGTTGTGACCGAGCTCGGCATGTCTTACGGCTCGCCGTCGATACCCGACGCAATTGAGCGGCTGCGTGCCAAGAATGCGCGCCGACTCGTCGTGCTGCCGCTCTACCCGCAGTACTCGGCTACGACCACGGCCACGGTGTTCGACCAGGTGACCGAAACGCTGCGTCGTCAGCGTTGGGTACCCGAGCTGCGGTTCATCAATCAGTACCATGACCGCCCGCGCTTCATCACGGCACTGGCCGACAGCGTGCGCGCGCACTGGCAGGAACACGGCCGCGGCGAGCGTCTTCTGTTTTCGTTCCACGGTATCCCGCAGCGCTACTTCCGCGCCGGCGACCCCTACCACTGCCAGTGCCAGAAAACGGCGCGACTCGTTGCCGACGCACTGAGCCTCGAGAAGGGCAGCTGGCAGGTCAGCTTCCAGTCCCGCGTCGGCCGCGAACCCTGGCTCATGCCCTACACCGACTACACGCTCGAAGACTGGGGCGCCGAGAAGCTCGGCAATGTGGACGTGATCTGCCCAGGCTTTGCCGCAGACTGTCTCGAGACGCTCGAGGAGATTGCGCTCGAGAATGGCGAAGCCTTTGTCGAGGCCGGCGGCGGCGCGCTTCGATACATCCCCTCACTCAACGACGGTGACGACCAGGTCGCCACCTTGTCAGACCTTGTGCTTGAGCAAACGGCCGGTTGGCATGACGCCTTGAAAACCGACAACGCGCAGATCGGCGACAGTGCTCGCCGTGCCGAGGCGCTGGAGCAACACGCGGCGGCATCATGAGCGCCCGGTTTCTCGAGATCAGTGTCACGTCTCATGATCTCCCTGCGTCACTGAACTTCTACCGGTCCCTGGGCTTCACCGAGCTCACGACGGCCGATACCTGGCCGCACCCCTATGCCGTCGTCACCGACGGCCAGGTCACGATTGGCCTGCACGGGCACGCCTTCGAAGCGCCGCGTATCGCGCTGTCCCTGCCCGACCTGCAGCGCACCGCGCTCCAGCTTGGTGACAACCCCAGGCTGCAGTCGATGCGCATCGATCCCGAGAGCTTTCACGAGGTGCTACTCGCTGACGAGGACCACCACGCGCTCTGGCTGCTTGAGGCGCGCACCTACTCGCCCGCAAGCGAAACGCCCCCGCGCTCACAGCTGGGTTCCGTGCTCGAGTGGACCCTGCCGGTGCGCGACGCGCTGGCCAGTGCACAATTCTGGGCGCCCTACTCCAATGCCTCGCTGGCCGTCATTGAGCGCCCGAGCATGCATATGCGCCTGGCCATCGACAGCCTGCCGGTCGGCCTGTCCGAGCAGGCGCGCGGGCGCGACCCCATGTTGTCCTGGCGTGTCGATGACCTCGCAACGCTGGGCGTCACACTCAACCGCATCGGCCACCCGCTGCAACGCTGCGGCATCGGCATCGACGGCTGCTACGGGCTCGTCACCACGCCCGAGGGATTGGGGTTCTCTGTCTTCGGCGTGGACTTCGCTGACTAGCGACGCGCCTGAAACCTAAGGCGCGCCCAGCTTCTTTTCGTAAAACGAGACGTTCGAGAGGTAAGCGTCGACGACAGCCTCATCCGCCTGCACCGTGATTTGCGCCTGAATGCCTGACACGGGCAGGAGCGTCGCCAAGTCTTCGAGTGTCGGGTGGAAATCACCACCTTCCTCGAGCGTGAAGCGGATAAGGCAGTTGCCGCTGCGACAATCGATGAGCGCGGGCTCGATCTCAACGCCCGCACCGGCCAGCTGCGCCATAGCACCCGTCATGCGCTGTTCCATATCGGAACGCCAGGCCGGATCCACGGCTTCAGACGAAAACTTCTGATACGTCGCCAGGCGCTCGGCCTCGGTGACCGTTCGCGTGGTGTTCCTGTTGGGGTCGGCCATTACGGCGCGCGCGATCATCGCCTCCTCCCACTGGCGCAGTCCCTGCTTGGCAAGCGCATCGGTGTCGACCGAGCAATCGGTACCCTGCCCGCAATCGTCGCTGACCATGGCGCGCTCGGCCGCCGCAACGGAGGCCTCGAGAGCGGGAACCTCGTCGGGAATGGCACTCGCCGGTGCTTCGGTCGCCGCCGACGGCACCCGTATTTCCGCCGGAGGTGCCTGGGGTGTCGCTAGAAACACGCGGTACAACAGGCCGCCGACAATGACGCCCAGAAAGAACGGCAGCGCACGAGCGAGCGTCACGCGTCAACGCCCACAAGATCGCAGAGCCGCTCGCCCTGCCGCCGGAATGACGGCCCGAAGCCGGCTTCATCGCACAGATGATTCAGCGCACCAAGGTCGGGCGCGCGCCGGTGCAGGTCCGTGGCATCGAAGTCGAGTGGCACGTCGGTCGGGATGCGTGTGAGCTCGCGTGAAATCATGGCGATGTCGCGGTGCGTCTCGAGCTTCTCGCCGAGCTTCGCAGCACCACGCACGTTGACCTCGGCCACCTGGTCGAGGTTCGCATAAACGACATCAAGACTGCCAAAGTGGTTGAGCAGCGCAGCCGCCGTCTTGCGACCCACCCCCGGCACGCCCGGAATGTTGTCGACGGCGTCGCCCGCGAGCGCCAGCAGGTCGGCGATTTGTTCAGGAAACACGCCGAAGGCACCGGGGATGTCGTCGTAGCCGAGTTTCTTGTTGCCTGCGAAATCCCAGAACGTATCGACGGGCGTCAAGAGCTGCATGAGGTCCTTGTCGCGGCTCACGATCGTGCAGGGCACACCGTGGCTGCGCGCGTCGACCGCGAGCGTGCCAATGATGTCATCGGCCTCATACAGGTCGCTGGCGGCTTCGCGCAGCCCCAGCGCGCGTGCCATGCGCCGGCACTGCTTGAACTGGCGGTCGAGCTCGGGTGGTGCCGGGTCGCGATTGGCCTTGTAGTCGGGGTAGATTTCGTTGCGGTAGGAACTCGCGAGGCTTTCATCGAAGGCCACGGCGATCTGGTCCGGCGACACGTACTCCAGGAAGTCCGCGAGAAAGCGCGTGAAGCCGTAAAGCGCATTGGTCGGGTTGCCGTCGCCGTCCGTCATGTCGTCGGGCACCGAGAACCACGCGCGGAACACGTAGACGCTGGCGTCTATGAGGTAAACCATGCCCCGAATTCTAACAGCGCGTGCTAGCAGAGGTCGGCAGCCGTTGCGGCGGTGTTGCTCTCGAGGTGGATGCGCAGGCGTTTGTGCAACGGGCTCTTTCGCGGGAAGTGTGCGAGCAGGTATTCCATCTGGTCGGCGAGCACGCGACGACCTTTGAGGTAGATGTATTCGGCGTAGGTGGGTGTGAACGGCACGGCGATGAGCTCCATGCCGGCCTGCTCGGGCGTTCTGCCGCCCTTGTGGTTATTGCAGCGTCGACATGCCGTTGCAACGTTGGTCCAGCGGTCCTCACCCTGCTGCGAGATCGGTGTGATGTGATCGCGCGTGAGCTCCGAGTTCAAAAAGCGGTTGCCGCAGTAGAGACAGATATTGGCGTCACGCTTGAACAGCGTGCGGTTGTTCAGGGGTGGCACGTAGGCGTCGCGCAGTTCGGCGAGGCCCTGGTGGGTGCCGTGGGTGGCGATGATCGAGTTGACCTCGATGACGCTGCGCAGACCGGTTAGCGCGCTGTAGCCGCCACGAACGCGAAACAGCGGCGTGCCGCACGCATAAGCGACTTGCTCAGCGTGATAGAGACGGACAGCTTCGCGGTAGTCGATCCACTCGAGTGGCATGCCCGCGACATCCGTTCGGAGTACTTGTTGGGAAATCCGAACGCCCAGGTCAACCATGCAGTCCCCCGTTTATGCTGCGGATCGCGGCGACCCGCTGTCGGTCGAAATCTTGCAGAACGCGGACCGAAAATCAACGCCTTGCAAGTGCGCCACCGGGACCGGCATGATTACCGGCCCGCGAGCCCGGTTCGGCGCACGTTGTGGAAGGTCTCCGGTCCCTTCGATCTCCACCCTGGCTGAGGGCTACGCCCCGCTGTCAGCAGCACTTATACACACCGAGGATCACGGTGTTGTGACAAGCGTCACAGCGCCCCGCCCGCTACGATAATGCGTGTAAGCCTCTGTTTATAATAGAGATTCAGGGCCCCGGCTTCGATAATGCACTGCAAGCGGTCCGTTGGACGTGCAAAATGACCGGCCGCGCGTCGAAATAATCCACAAACTTATCCACAGCCGTGCCGCAAACCGCACAAAAACAAAGAGATACCGATTTGAGGCGTGTCGCGGTGGCCGTCGATGTGCCGCTCAGAAGGCTGTTTGAATACCGAGTACCGGACGCATTTCCGCTGCCGGAATCGGGTTCACGCGTGCAGGTTCCCTTCGGTCGGCGCACGCTCACGGGGCTGGTCTGGTCACACCCGGCCGCAGACACCGATGCACCCGCCAGACTGCGCGATGTCATCGCGGTGCTCGACAGCGCGCCGTTGTTTTCGCGCGACGACCTGGCGCTCATTCAGTTCGCCGCGGACTACTACCACCATCCGCAGGGTGAGGTGGTCGCCGCGGCGCTGGCGCCCGGCATGCGAGCCGGCGGCGACGCGCGCGCCGCTCAGCCCTATTGGTCGCTCACGGACGCGGGCCGCGAAGTCGATCGCGATGCGCTCGCGCGGCGCGCGAAGAAACAGGTGGCGCTTATCGACGCGCTGGCCGAGCGCGGCGCGCTCGATGCGGCGGCCCTCAATGCGGCGCTCAAGGACTGGCGTCGCGTGGCAGGCACCCTCGTCGAACGCGGCTGGATCAACGTCGAGGAACGAGACACGGATGGCCACTGGCCCGAACCGTTCGACGCCACCCCGGGCCCCGAACTCGGCGATGCGCAACGCGAGGCGCTGGCCAACATCACGGCACAGCGCGGCTTTGGGGTCACCCTCATCGATGGCGTCACGGGCAGCGGCAAGACCGAGGTTTACCTTCACGCGATCCGCGAGTGCCTCGCGCGCGGACAACAGGCGCTCGTGCTCGTGCCCGAGATCGGCCTCACGCCGCAGCTGGCGCGGCGCTTCGAGCGCCGACTGGGTCGCCATGTGGCGCTGCTACACAGCGAGCTCAGCGACGGCGAACGCACCCGCAACTGGCTCGCCGCACGCAGCGGCGCAGCCGACGTTGTCCTGGGCACACGCTCGGCTGTGTTCGCACCGCTGATGCGCCCGGGCCTTATCATCGTCGACGAGGAGCACGACGCCTCACTCAAGCAGCACGAGGGCTTCCGCTACCACGCGCGCGATCTCGCCGTCTGGCGCGCGCGCCGTCTCGACGTGCCGGCCGTATTGGGCAGTGCAACGCCCTCGCTCGAATCGCTCGATAACGCGCGCGCGGGCCGTTACCACCGGGCGGTCATGGCCGATCGTGCGGGCGGTGCGCAGGCGCCCGCAATTCGCGTGGTCGACCTGAACCGCCACGTGGTCGATGACGGCTTGAGTCATCCCGCGCGCACCGCCGTCGCGGCACACCTCGATGCCGGCCAGCAGGTCCTCGTCTACATCAACCGCCGCGGCTTCGCGCCGACGCTGATCTGCACGGGCTGCGGCAAGATGGCCGAGTGCAATTACTGCGATGCCCGTGTCACGCTGCACCTGGGCCGCAACATCATGCAATGTCACCACTGCGGCGCCGTCCAGGCGGTACCCAAGGTGTGCGATGCCTGTGGCGAACCCTACCGTGCGCTGGGCGAAGGTACGGAGCGTGTCGAGCAGGCTCTGGCGACTGCCTTCCCGGGCGTGGGGATCGCGCGCATAGACAGTGACACGACCCAGGCCAAGGGCAGCCGCGACGCGCTGCTCGAATCGGCGCGCCGCGGTGACGCCCGGCTGCTCGTTGGCACCCAGATGCTCGCCAAGGGGCACCACCTGCCCGACCTCACGCTCGTCGTCATCGTCAATGCGGACCAGGGGTTTTTCGCGAGCGACTTCCGTGCCGCGGAGCGCCTCGCGCAGTCCGTGTTGCAGGTCGCCGGTCGCGCGGGTCGCGCCGAGGTGCCCGGCGAAGTCCTCATCCAGAGCCATTTCCCCCAGCATCCGCTGCTCACAACACTCGTCAATGCGGGCTACGGCGCGTTTGCAGACGCCGCGCTCGAGGAGCGCTCGCAGGCCGGCTGGCCACCCTACAGCCACCTGGCCGTGGTGCATGCCGCGGCCCGCGAACCCGCGACGGCGCAGGCGTTCCTGGAGCGGCTGAAGCCTGCGGCACAGGCGCCCGGCGTTACCGTGTTGGGACCAGCCCCGGCCAACATGCAGCGTCGCGCGGGGCTACACCGCTTCCAGCTGCTGCTGCAGTCGCCTGAGCGCGGCCCGCTGCACGGACTCTTGCACCGCCTCGCACCCGTACTAGAAGCGGCGAAGACGCCCAAAGGTCTGCGCTGGTCGATCGATGTCGACCCGCAGGCCGAGCTTTGAGCGCGCTGACCGCGCGCGTCGCACAGGTTAGAATCCCGCGCCTGCCTCTGACACCCGCCGGTATCCCCGTTGAAAGACCAGATTGTTGAACTGCTCGAACGCGCGCTCGACGCGCTCGAAGGCGTTGAAGATCGCGCTGCATTGCCCGCGCCCGAGATTGAGCGCACGCGCGATGCCGCGCACGGCGACTACGCGAGCAACATCGCGATGCAGCTCGCGCGCCCGCTGCGTCAATCGCCCCGGGACATTGCCGCGGCCATCGTCGCGGCGCTGCCCGAGAACGCGCTGATCGAGCGCACCGACATCGCCGGCCCGGGTTTCATCAACTTCTTTTTGAGCGATGCCTCGACAACGGCCGTTGTCGGCCGCGTGCTCGACGCAGGCGAGCGCTACGGCCATGCCGAGGCACCGACGGGCCGCAAGGTGCTCGTCGAATTCGTGTCAGCCAACCCGACGGGCCCGCTGCACGTGGGCCATGGACGCCACGCCGCCTACGGCGCGAGCCTGGCCAACCTGCTGCGCGCCGCTGGCGATGACGTAACGGCCGAGTACTACGTCAACGACGCGGGCCGGCAGATGGAGATCCTTGCCGCCAGCGTGCTCGTGCGTGCGCTGCAGGTTGATAACGGCGCACTGCCGCTGCCCTCGGCGGGCTACCGCGGCGACTACATCCGCGACATCGCGACCGACTGGCGCAAAGACAACGCAGACACGTTGCCCGACCCGGGCGACCTGTTCGACGGCCTGCCCGAAGACGGTCCCGATGCCGGCGACGCCTACATCGACGCCATGATCGCGCGCGCCGAAACACTCATGGGCGGGGCGTTCCTCGTACTCAAGCAGTTCTCGACGACGGCGATCCTCGACGATATTCGCGACGACCTGGGCGGCATGGGTGTGACGTTCGACCGCTTCTACTCAGAGGCCTCGCTCGCGACCGAGGGCCGTATTGATGACGCGCTCAATGTACTGCGCGACAACGGCGTCGTCGACGACCGCGACGGCACACTCTGGTTTCGCGCCACGGACTTCGGTGACGAGAAGGACCGCGTCGTCGTTCGCGACAACGGCAAGAAGACCTACTTCGCCTCCGACATCGCCTACCACCTCGACAAGCGTCGGCGGGGGTTTGACCTGCTGCTCGATGTGCTGGGCGCCGATCACCACGGCTACGTGGCACGCATACGCGCAGGCCTCGAGGCCATGGGCGAGCCACCCGAATCACTCGAGGTTCGGCTCGTGCAGTTCGTATCACTGTTCCGCGGTGGCGAGAAAGTCGCCATGGGCACGCGCTCGGGCAACTTTGTGTCGTTGCGCGAGCTGCGCGACGAGGTCGGTAACGACGCGGCGCGCTTGTTCTACATCATGCGCAGTAATGATCAGCACCTCGATTTCGATCTTGAGCTGGCGACGTCGACGTCCAACGAGAATCCCGTCTACTACATCCAGTACGCGCACGCGCGCATCGCAGGTGTGTTCAAGCAGCTTGCCGGGCAGGGGCTCACCTGGGACCCCGCCGCGGGACGTGGCGCGTTGGGCACGCTCGACAATGAGCATGCCGCAGCACTCATGACTCGCCTGGACCGGTTTCCGGAAACCGTGCGCAATGCGGCAGAACGGCGCGCGCCCAACGTGATCGTCAACTACCTGCGGGACCTCGCGACCGATTTGCACCGCTTCTATAACGAGTACAAGTTTCTCGTAGACGACACTGACTCACGCAACGCCCGCCTCACCCTGGCCGCGGCCACGGGCCAGGTGCTGCGCAATGGCTTGGCCATTCTCGGTGTCAGTGCACCGGAGCACATGTAGGTGGCCAAGCGGCGCAAACGGCGCAGCACGCGGCGCAAGAAGCAGGACAGCGGCAAGCTTGGCGCCATGCTGTTTGGTGTCTTCGTCGGCATCGCGATTGCGGCCACGGCCTTGTGGTTCCTGACGCCGGCCGGTGAACGGCCCGCGCTGCCCGTGGCCGAGCGCGAGGCGCCGCAAGCCGAACCCGAGGCCAAGGCGCCCGACAAGAAACCGCCCGAGCCCATCGAACCCAGCGGCAAGGGCTACGATTTCTACGACATGTTGCCCGAGCAGGAAGTGCTGATCGACGAGGGCGAAGCGACCGAGACGACCGGGACCGGCAGTTCGCCACGCGCGTCCCGCGACGCGCTCGTGGAAGAAGGCCTGTACATGCTGCAGGCCGGTTCGTTTCGCAACGCCGACGGCGCCGAGCGCATCAAGGCGCAGCTGGCGCTGCAGGGCATCGTGGCGCGCGTGCGGCCTGTCCCGAGCGACAGAGGCACGCTGCACCAGGTTCGTGTCGGGCCTGTGGATCGCGACACCGCGAATGACTACCTGCGCCGTGTGCGCAACGCCGGCATCGATGTAAGCGTATTCCGGGCGCGGCCCTAGCCGCCCGCGCTCAAGGCCTCAAGCGCCTGCATCGCCCGCGCCACGTCAGCCGCGGGCACAAATACGTGATCATGGTGGGCGGCCGCGACAACGTTGGCCGAGACACCCGTGTCCGTCAGGGCGCGGCTGAATGCCGCCGTAAAGCCAACCGCCTCGAGGTCCGAGTGCACCCGCAGGGTGATGCGACGAAACCTGGGTGAGGCGTCGTCATCGCGCGCCGGTCGGATGAATGTCGTCGCCTCAGACTCACGAAACATCATGAGCGCATTCTCTGGCACGGCCGTGCCTTTCGCCGCCGTTTCAAAAACGTAGTCGACGGGGTCCGCGGCCGGCGACATGTTCGCCAGCAGCGTCGCAAGTTCGCGCTCGGGCACCGCGCTCAGTCGTCGCCCGATTGCGCCTGGCGAAAGTCGACGCCCAGCGACCGCAGCTTGCGGTAGAGGTGCGTGCGCTCCATGCCGACGCGTTTCGAGAGTTTGCCAACCTTGCCGTCGCAGAGCATGAGCTGCTGTGTCAGGTAGGCGCGCTCGAATTGTTCGCGCGCCTCGCGCAGCGGCAGCGCCAGCAGATCCTGTTTCACGAGCGGCTCGGCGGGCGCGGCGGCTTCGGCCAACTCAGCCTCGATCTCCTCGAGCGAGACCTCTTCGTCGCCTCCCGCGAGCAGGCAACGCTGCACGAGGTTACGCAGGCCGCGCAGATTGTTGGGCCAGGGGTAGTTGCGGAGCCGGTTCTGCGAAGCAATGCCGAAACGCCGGAACGGCAGGTCCTCAGCATCGACGAGCACGTCGACGTAGTAGCGCAACAGGTCCGGCACGTCCTCGGCGTACTCGCGCAGCGCGGGCACCTTGAGACCCAGCACATTGATGGTCGACACGAGGTCGCGGCGCAAGATGCCGTCGTTCACGAGACGCTCGTAGTCGGCGCGCACCGAGGCCACGACGCGTATCGACAACGGCTGGTCGCGTGTGTCACCGAGACGCCGGAACGCGCCTTGCTGCAAGGAGCCCGCGAGCAGCTTCTGTGCCTCGGCGCCGAGATCGGCCAGTTCAGAGACGAACAGCGTGCCGCCCGATGCTTGTTCGAGCAGACCGGCGCTGTCGCCTTCGCCGAACAGACGCGCAGGTGCCGCGTCGTCGCTGAGCAAGCCACCCGCAATAGCGACGAATGGCGCCGAGTCGCCGGGACCCCGAGCGTGTACGAATCGCGCCACGGCCTCACGGCCCGAGCCGGCCTCACCCGCAATAAGCAGGTTGGCGCTGTTTTGTGCGATCTGCGCCGCGCGCTCGCGCAGCTGGCGCGTCAGTGGGCTGCGACCCACGGGCTCGATGGCCGAGCGCAAGGTCGCGGCACCGTCTTGCCGCGGCCGGTGACGGGCGCCGGCGAGTGCCCCCTCAACAGAGCGCAGCAGCTTGGCGAGCGAAATCGGTTTTTCGATGAAGTCGATGGCGCCGAGTCGCGTCGCCTCAACGGCCGTGTCGACGGTGCCGTGGCCCGACATCATGACGACGGGACACAAGGAGCGACCCTCGGCGGACCACTCGCGCAACAGGCTGATACCGTCCGTATCGGGCATCCAGATATCGAGCAGCACGAGGTCGGGATCCACGGCGTCGCGTGCTTCTCTTGCCGCGGCCGCGTCCGCCGCCACGGTGACGTCGTAGCCCTCTTCCGACAAGATTTCCTGGATCAGTGTGCGGATGTCGGACTCATCGTCGACGACCAAAATCCGGGGCGCTGTCATGCCCTCTCCCTCCGTGTTTCGAGTCGGCGGTGCTCGCGCGTGAGCATGAGTTCACGCGCGTGTTCATCGAGCGGCAGCGTGACGGTCACCCGCGCGCCCCCTTCGTTGCGGTTGCCCGCGTCTATCGTACCAGCATGTTCCTCGACGAGTTTTCGCACGATGGCGAGACCCAGTCCGGTGCCCTTGGGCTTCGAGGTTACGTAGGGATCAAACACCTGTTCGAGCCGGCCCGCCTGAAAACCGGGCCCGTTGTCTTCGACCGTGATGCGAATGAAATCGGCGCCGAATCGCTCGTGCTGCGAGACCCCGACGTCGATCTCACCCTCATCGCGATCGGCCAGGGCTTCGACGGCGTTGCGCAGCAGGTTGTGTAGCAGCTGACGCACGCGGCCGTTGTCGGCTTCGAGGATGGGGTCAGCGTCGGCGAGGTCCACGGTAATCGCGAGATGGTGCCCCTCCGCACGATAGAGCTCGACGACCTCGGTGACGAGTCGGTTGATGGGGAACTGGGTGATCTGCATGTCGGGCGCACGTGCGTAGTCCGAGAAGGCGTTGACCATCTCCTTCATCGCCTCGACCTGCGTGACGATGGTGTGTGTGGCGCGGTCGAGCACCTGCGCGTCTTCGGGCGGCAGGCTGTCGAGGTAACGCCGTCGCAGTCGCTCCGCCGAGAGCTGGATCGGCGTCAGCGGGTTCTTGATCTCGTGCGCGAGACGACGTGCCACTTCACCCCAGGCCGCGTCGCGTTGCGCCTCGAGCAAGGTGGTGATGTCGTCAAACACGATGACGTAGCCGGGTGCCTCGGGATCCTCGCCGGGCAACGAGGTGCAGGCGCAAGTCAACACGCGCCGACCCACCTCTTCGCGCAGCATGACCTGCTCACGCCACTCGGTCTGCCCTGCCGCAAAGTGGGCCTCCGCGACGTCCACAAGTTGCTCCAGAAGCGGCTGTCCAAGGGCAACATCCGCGAGCGACTCGCCTGTGCGCTCGTCGAGGTCGGCGCCCAGGATATCGGCTGCCGCCGTGTTGGCCGTGCGGATGTCGCGCTCGGCCGTGAGCGCAATGACGCCCGTCGACAGGCGCGCGAGGATGGTCTCGAGGTTGCCGCGTTCGGCCTCCACCTGCGCGCGAATCTGCTGCGCCTCGTCACGCGCAGAGCGCAAGCGCCGCGTCATGTCATTAAATGAACTGACCAGGACCCCAATCTCATCCCGAGGTGGCGGCGCCAGCTCGGTTTCGAGGTCGCCGCGCGCGACCGCCACCGTACCCGCAACGAGCTGCTGGATGGGCGCGACAAGCCTGCGCGAGAAAAAGAACGCACCGTAAACCGCACCGAGTGCCGACACGAGCAGGACCACCGTCAGTGACAACGTGAACGTGCTCTTGAGCGGTCCGCGCAGCAGCACGAGCCGCTGGTAGTCGGTGTAGGACTGGTCGACGTTGGCCGCCATGCCCGCCAGGCGCTGTGTCACGGGGTAGACGACCTGCAGCATGCGCAGCGAGGGTGTGGCCGTGGTGTTGGCCAGGACCACCACCGTGCGCACCTCGAAGCGCTCGGCATCGATCGTATCGAGACTCACGTAGGGCCGCCCCGCACGAAGCTGCAGCATGACCTCTTCAGTAGGCGCGATGGGCACCTCGTCCATGGCGCGCGACGAACTGAGCGCAAGGATGCGGCTGTTGGGCGCGAACACGACGACTTCGAGGGCACCCGCATTGCGCCGCTCGTCGGCAAGACGCGGGAGCAGATCGGAATCATCGCCACGTGCCAGGCGCCGTGCCATGGCTTCCGTTCGAATCAGGCCGTTGCGCATTTGAATCTCGAGCGCGGCGCGCGACAGCTCGAGCGCATCACTCAGGCCTTCCTCAACCTGCACGCTGAACCAGCTGTCGATGCCCCGGTTCAGAAACTGCAGCGAGAAGTAGTAGACGACAGACAGCGGTAACAGGGCGAGACCGACAAACGCGGCCACCATGCGGCCCTTGAGACGCGCGCCGGGCACGCCGCGCCGCAGATCGCGGATCAGGCGAATGATGTTGCCCATGAGCAGCACGAACAGGATCGCGATGCCCGCGCCATTGATCACAAGCGTGAGCTGCGACAGCCGCGCCAGCTCCTCGGAGTTGTTTGAGGTTTTGGCGAGCAGCACCAGCGCACTGAGCGCCAGCACGAGCCCGACCGCGGCCAGGCCCGTGTAGAAGAGATTTCTTAGCGGACGAGCGGCCATGTGTACCAGTTGCTGGCGACGCGCCAGTCATCGCGCCAGAACAGCAGGTACTTCAATGACAGGGGATAGTCCGCGATGCTGACCTGTGCACGCAGTCGCACGGTGTGGTCCGCGTCCTCGCGCAACAGCGAGGCATCAACCAGAGGCACGGCGTCGATGCGGCCCAGCGCGTTGAGCGCTGCGAAGATCGTCGCGAACGAGATTTGCTGGCCCGTGTTGATGTTGCGCAGCGTGTAGCGCTCGGTGACCGTGTTGTAGCGCAGCGTGTAGGTCAGGCTCACGGCAGCTTCGCGTGGATCGGGCAGAAACCGTCGGGTCCGATAGATTTCGAAGTCGAGCGCAATCTGCAGCGCGATACCGTTGGCCAGCGCCTCCTCGACGCGGCTCGAGAGCTGGTACTGCACGCGAACCGATGCCTGGTGCACACCGTCGACGAGCTGGCTCTCGGCCGAGCGAATCTCGACGCGACCGTCGGCCGCAGCGTTCGGGCTGAAGAGCACCAGGGCACACGCGAAAGCAGCCATGGCCGATGCGCGTTTAAGTGATCCCGTCAGTCCCATGCCCTTGCCGTGTCATGCGCCCAACGGGTGCAAGGTCAGCCTCCGTCCTTGTGCAGGATGGAAAAGAAAAACCCGTCGCCGTCATCGCCGCCGGGCAAGCGCTGGAGGCCCAGCGACTCGGTTCGCATTACACCGTTTATGTTGCCAACGCGCAACTCGTTATTCCCGCGTACACCCGCCTGTTTGTCGCAGAAAGCGGACACCACATTGTGATTCTCGATGCGAAAAATCGAGCATGTTGCATAAACCAAACAACCACCTGGCGCCAGCAGCGGCCACAGCCCCTGCAGCAAATCGCTTTGCCGGCGGGCAAATGCTTCGAGGTCATCGCGACGCCGCAACACCTTGATGTCGGGGTGGCGCCGCACGACTCCCGACCCCGAACACGGGGCGTCAATGAGGATGCGGTCAAACGGCTTGCCGTCCCACCAATCGTCGGGCCGGCCGGCGTCGGCCGCGACGCATTGCGCGACATAATCGAGCCGGTCCAGGGTTTCACGGACGCGCGCAAGACGGTCTGCATCGCTGTCGAGCGCCACGAGATCAAGCGCACCGCCGGCGCACTCGAGCAGGTGGCCTGTCTTGCCGCCGGGTGCGGCACAGGCGTCCAGCACACGCATGCCGGGCGCCACATCGACGGCCGCCGCAACAGCTTGTGCGGCCACGTCCTGGACGGACACGGCGCCAGCATCGAAGCCCGGCAGTCGGGTCACAGGAACCGGCGCGTGCAGCCGCAGCGCCGACGGGCAGTCAGGCGACGGGCTCGACTCGAGCCCGAGCGCCTCGAGCTCTGCCGTGTAGGCCTCGCGTGTCGTCCGGTCAAGATTGACCCGCAGCCACATGGGCGCGCGCGCATTTCCGGCGGCCAGCACGTCGTCTGCGTCGTCGGGCCAGTCCGCAGCCACAACCTCGACGAACCAGTCGGGGTAGTTGTGGCGTACGGATCGCGAGTCACTCAGCGCTGCGATGAGCGTTTCGCGTTCGCGGCCGAATCGACGAAGCACGGCATTCACAAGGCCTTTGAGCCGCGACTTGCCGAGCGCCACACAGGCGTTGACGGCCTCTGCGACGGCGGCATGCGCGGGTGTGTCGTGTTGCCAGCGATCGAGCAGAGCGGCCATGAGCAGCGCGTGCACCAGCGACTCACGCTTCGGCAGCGGTCGGTCGAGCAGTTGATCCAGCAGGCCATCGAGCTGGCGGTAGTAGCGCAAGGCACCGTACGCGAGTGCCGCCGCAAGCGGCCGTGCCGACTCCGTCAGGTCACTCGTGGCCTGGGCCAGGCTGTCATCCAGCGAACGACCGTGGCGGCGAACGCCGTCAATGGCGCGTGCCGCGGCGGCGCGTGCCGCAGCAGAACTCGCGGTCACGGCGCGTCGCCGAGACGTTCGCCTGCGAGCGCCTGTTGACGCGATAGCGCCTCGGGTGTGATGCGTCCGCGACCTGGGCGCTGCACTTCGGTCACACAGACGACGCCCTCGCCTGCAGCAACGTACATGCCGCTGTCGTCGACGGACAGCACCGTGCCCGGTGCGGCATCGTTCGCGTCGACATCGGCGGCAAGCCGAGAACGCCAAAGCTTGAGCGGCTCGTCGCCGAGCGTGGCCACGCATCCCGGGTAGGGATTGAAAGCACGAATCCTGCGGTCGATGTCTTCGGCCGGCCACTCCCATTCAATGCGGCCGTCGTCACGTGACAATTTGCGGGCGTAGGTAGCAAGCGTGTCGTCCTGCATCTGAGCATCGCGCTCGCCCGCGAGGATCGGACCGAGTTCCTGCACGAGCAGGTCACCGCCCAGCTGCGCGAGCCGGTTGTGCAGCTCAACGGCGGTTTCGCGGGACTCGATGGGCGTCGCCTGGCTGGCCAGCACCGGGCCCGTATCCAGCCCGGCCTCCATCTGCATGAGGCAGACGCCGGACTGCGCGTCGCCCGAGGCGATGGCCCAGGGGATCGGTGCGGCACCACGCCAGCGGGGCAATAGCGACGCATGCACGTTGAGGCAGCCCGCGCGCGGCGCGTCGAGTACGGCCTGCGGCAGGATGAGGCCGTAGGCTGCAACGATGAGCGTATCGAGCTCAGCAAGGCCCAATGGATCGACGGTCTCTGCGCGTTTGAGCGACACGGGTTGCTCGACGCGCAGACCCTCATCGAGGGCCAGCGTCTTCACGGGGCTTGCTGTCAGTTTGCGGCCGCGACCGGCGGGGCGATCGGGTTGCGTGAGCACGAGCTCAGGCCGGTAACCCGCTGCAAGCAAGTGACGCAGGATGGTTGCGGCGAATTCAGGCGTGCCCGCGAAGCCCAGGCGCAGGCCCAAGTCAGTGTCCGGCAGCTTGGGCCTCGGGCTCGGACTGGCGCTGCTTCTGGTCCTTGAGCAGCCGCTTCCGGATGCGCTGACGCTTAAGCTGCGACAGGTAGTCAACGAACAGCTTGCCGTCGAGGTGGTCGATTTCGTGCTGGATGCACACGGCCAGCAGGCCGTCGGTCTCGAGCGTCTGCTCGTTGCCGTCGCGGTCGAGGAAGCGGACGACGATCGAATCGGCCCGCGCCACCTTCTCGTAGTACCCGGGCACCGACAGGCAGCCCTCTTCCATGACCTCGACGCCGTCTTTGCTCAGAATCTCGGGGTTCACGAGCGCCAGCGGCTGGGATTTGTCCTCAGACACGTCCGTCACCAGCACGCGCCGGTGCACGTCGACCTGCGTGGCCGCCAGCCCGATGCCCGGGGCCGCGTACATCGTCTCTAGCAGGTTATCGATGAGCGTACGGATTTCGTCGTCGACCTCAGCGACGGGTGTCGCCTTGGTGCGCAGACGGGGGTCCGGGAATTCGAGGATCTTGAGCAGGGCCATGATTACCGTTCCGGGGCCTGTGGCGGGCCAGGGGCCCAGCCCGTGCCAGCGTTCACAGTTCCCCTTATAAAAGAGGTGTAAAGTTTTGACTTGACACGGGACGATGCACACAATGCCTGCCCATTGGGGGCGGAAAAACCGTCCGGGGGCCATATTGTGACGCACTTGGCAGTTAGTGCACCGCCACGCCGTCATAGTATATGACAAATATAAGGCCCTTCAGGCCATTCACAACCCGTACGGAGTCTGCTCGATCATGCTTCCGAGAGCGCACACCCGCACAGCGAAGCTGGCCCTGGCCGGCGCGCTGGCTGCACTGACTGCCGGCTGCAGTCTGAATCCCTTCGGCGGTTCCGACGAGGAGCCCGTGCCCGTGACCCGTGCCGGTCAGGAGGCCACGCAGCCCGTTTCGATCGCGCGCTCGTCGCGCCAGCCCGTCCAGTCGGGCCCGATCATCACGACGACCGAGGAAGTCCCGATCGCGGACAACGCGCCGGACACCTACATCGTCAAGCGTGGCGACACGCTCTGGGACATCTCGGCGATGTTCCTGCGCGACCCGTGGTTCTGGCCCGAAATCTGGCAGGTGAACCCGCAGGTCGAGAACCCGCACCTCATTTTCCCCGGTGACCGCCTGTCGCTCATCTATGTCGACGGCCGGCCCCAGCTCATCCTCGAGCGCGGCTCGAGCATGGCGCGTATGTCTCCGGGTGTCCGCGTGATTCCGCTCGAAGACGCGATCACGACGATCCCCTACGAACAGATTGCTGCGTTCCTGACGCGCGCCGCCGTGCTTGAGCGGGAACAGGTCGATGGCCTGCCCTACGTGCTCAAGTCGCGCGGTGACCACCTGATCTCAAGTGCGGGCGTCTCGCTGTACGCCCGCGGCGACATCGACGGTATCGGCGCCCGCTACAGCGTCGTGCACATCGGCGGTCCGCTGCGCGACCCCGACGACAACAAAGTCGTGGGTTACGAAGCGCTCTACGTGGGTGACGGCACCGTCCGCCGCGAAGGTGACCCGTCGACGCTGTTCATCAACCAGTCGTCGCGCGAGATCCTGAACGGTGACCGCCTGCTGAGCCAGGACGTGGTGATCCCGCTCAACTTCTTCCCGAAAGCACCGGCCCGCCAGGTCGACGGCCGCATCATTTCGGTGGTCGATGGCGTATCGCGCATCGGTCAGTTCCAGGTCGTGGTCATCAACCGCGGCGAACGCGACGGCCTCGCAACAGGCGACGTCCTCGACGTCGAACGCGCGGGTGATGTCGTGCTCGACTACTTCTCGGATAACAAGCTGATTGGCGCGGAAAGCGTGCAGTTGCCGTCTGAAAAGTCGGGTAACCTGATGCTGTTTAAAACCTATGACCGCATCGCCTACGGCCTGATCATGACGGCGCAGAGCGACATTCGCGTCGGCGACCTCGTCACGAACCCGGAGTAAATCCAGAGTCATTCGCGACGAATCTGTCGCGACGCGGGCGCCCTTCACGGGCGCCTTGTCGTTTGTACCCGACCGTGCCGCTGTCTGTTGCGGCACGCGGGTAAGAGACATGTCCGACCCACAACCGGCCACCGCCGACACCGGCAGCGACGAATGGCTGCGCTTGATTTGCGCCGACCTTGGCAATGCTGCGCGCTCGAAACTGCTCAGCGCACTCGGCGCACCCGAGCACATTCTGAGCGCCAGCCCGGCGACGTTGCGCGGGGCCGGCGCCCAACCTGCTGATCTCGATGCCCTGTCGCAGATCGACGATGTCCGCGTTCGCAACGCAACCGCCTGGCTCGCAGCACCCAATCACCACCTGCTGACCTGCAACGGACCATTCTGGCCCGAAGCGCTTCGCAACATCCCGGACGCACCCGTGGCGCTGTTTGTCGACGGCGACCCGGGCCTGCTGGCCATGCCCGCGCTAGCCATCGTCGGCAGCCGCAACCCGACGCCGCAAGGTGCAGACAACGCACAACAGTTCGCGCGCTATCTCGCAGGACACGGCCTCGCCATCGTCAGTGGTCTTGCGACAGGCATCGATGCGAGCGCCCACCGCGGCGCGCTCGCAGCCAACGGCGCCACCGTCGCCGTGCTGGGCACGGGCATCGACCAGTGCTATCCCCCGGCCAATCGAGACTTGCAGACCGAGATCGCTCGTGCCGGTTGCGTGGTCAGCGAATACGCGCCGGGTCGCCCCGCCGTCGCCGGACAGTTTCCAGCCCGCAATCGCATCATCAGCGGGCTGGCGCTCGGCACGCTCGTCGTCGAGGCGACGCGCCGTTCGGGCTCTTTGATCACTGCCCGACTGGCCGGTGAGCAGGGCCGCTCGGTGTTCGCGATCCCGGGCTCGATCCACAACCCACTGTCCCGTGGGTGCCATCAGTTGATTCGACAAGGCGCGCTGCTTGTGGAGTCAGCGGATGACATATTCTCGGACATCGGTCCGCGCCTGAGCCAGGTGTCGGCCGCCGCGAAGAACGCCCCCGGGAAGCCAGAAAGCAAGGCGGATCAGGCACCTGACGCAGACTACCAGCGCGTACTCGACGCTCTGGGCTGGGACCCGCAGGGCATTGATATCCTGGCTGAACGGACTGCATTGACGCCTGCAGAGCTTTCCTCCATGCTCCTGATCATGGAGCTGGACGGCCTGGTCGCAAAGGCGCCAGGCGGCGGCTACATCCGCGGCAGGCGTTGAGGACAAGCCATGAAAGAGAACGTGCTCGACGTACTCATGTACCTGTTCGAGACCTACGTTGACGCGGAAGATCAGGCCGATTCTGACGAGGCCGAACTGCGCGAAGAACTCTCTCGCGCCGGATTCCACGACACCGAAATCGAACACGCCCTGAGCTGGCTCGACGGCTTATCGGCCAACAACGACCTCATTTCGCACAACGCACAGACAGAGCGTGGCACCCGGGTCTTCACCGATCTCGAGTGCGCACGCATCGACGTAGATGGCCGAGGCTACTTGCTGTACCTGGAACAAATCGGCATCCTCCTGCCCGAGCAACGCGAGCTGGTCGTAGACCGACTGCTGGCACTCGAGGCCCCCGAGATCGACATTGAGCAGATCAAATGGGTGGTCATGATGGTGCTGTTCAGTCAGCCCGGTCAGGAACAGGCGTTTTCGCGCATGGAAGACCTCGTGTTCGAGGAATGCGAAGGCGCGCTGCACTGATCACTGCGCCAGTCACGGCGTCACCAAAGACAACCATGGGTCCCGCACCGCTTCTGCGGAAGCTTGCGGGTGTCCCGAAACCTGACGGACGACATGTCACAAAACCTCGTCATCGTTGAATCGCCGGCCAAGGCCAAGACCATCGAGAAATACCTGGGCAAGGATTTCTCGGTGCTGGCGTCCTATGGCCACGTCCGCGACCTGATCCCCAAGGAAGGCGCCGTTGACCCCACGCACGGCTACCGGATGGACTACCAGGTCATCGACCGCAACGAAAAACATGTCAACGCGATTGTGCGCGCACTCAAGAAGGCCGACGCGCTGTACCTCGCGACTGACCCCGACCGCGAGGGCGAGGCCATTTCGTGGCACTTGTACGAGTTGCTGCGCGAGCGTGGCGTGCTCGACACCAAGCCCGTGCACCGCATCGTCTTCTACGAGATCACCAAGCAGGCCGTGAAGGACGCCATCGAGCAACCGCGGCCGCTGTCCAATGAACTCGTCAACGCGCAGCAGGCGCGTCGCGCGCTCGACTACCTCGTGGGCTTCAACCTGTCGCCGCTGCTGTGGCGCAAAGTGCAGCCCGGCCTGTCCGCCGGTCGCGTGCAAAGCCCGGCGCTGCGCATGATCGTGGAGCGCGAACTCGAGATCGAGGCGTTCAAGCCGCGTGAATACTGGACACTCGAAGCCGACGTCACGCGTTCCGAGCAGCCGTTCATGGCGCGTCTTACAGAATACGCGGGCGAGAAAGTCGAGCAGTTCTCCTTTGAGAACGAAACGACAGCCACGGCCGCGCAGCAGGCGCTGATCAACGCTGCGGGCGGCAAGCTGCACGTCACCTCGATTACGCGCAAGCAGCGTCGCCGTAATCCGGCCGCACCGTTCACAACATCGACGCTGCAGCAGGAAGCCTCGCGCAAGCTCGGCTTCAACACGCAACGCACAATGCGCACGGCGCAGAAGCTCTATGAGGGTATCGAGATCCCGGGCGAAGGCACCGTGGGCCTCATCACCTACATGCGTACGGACTCGACCTCGATTGCGCAGGTCGCCATCGATGAGATCCGCGAGGTCATCGTCGAACGCTTCGGGCGCGACAACCTTCCGGAGCAGCAGCGCGAGTACAAGACAAAGTCCAAGAACGCACAGGAAGCGCACGAGGCCATTCGCACCACGTCGTCCATGCGCCATCCCGACGACCTCAAGAGCTCGCTCGAGGAAGATCAGTACAAGCTCTACAACCTGATCTGGCAGCGCAGCATCGCCTCGCAGATGGTGCCCGCTGTGTTCGACACAGTTGCCGCCGACCTGGCGCCCGGCACCGCCGACGGCGAGCTGGCCGCGACGGGTCGCTTCCGCGCCAACGGTTCCATCCTCGTGCACCCGGGATTCATGGCCGTCTACAAGGAAGGCCGTGACGACAAGAAGGGCAACGACGACAACGACCGCCGCCTGCCCGAGATGGACGAAGGCGACATCATTGAGCTCACTGAGCTGCGTGCCGACCAGCACTTCACGGAGCCACCGCCGCGCTACTCGGAAGCGAGCCTCGTCAAAACGCTCGAGGAATACGGCATCGGCCGCCCGTCGACCTACGCGAGCATTATCTCGACACTCAAAAACCGCGAGTACGTCGAAATGGACGGCAAGCGTTTCATCCCGACGGATGTGGGCCGCATCGTCAACGGCTTCCTGACCGACCACTTCACGCAGTACGTGGACTACGAATTCACGGCACGCATGGAAGACGACCTGGACGCCGTCTCGCGCGGCGACCGTGACTGGGTGCCGCTGCTCGATGAGTTCTGGCAGCCGTTTTCGCAGCAGGTCGAAGAGAAAGACAAATCGGTCACGCGCGAGCAGGTCGCACAGGCACGCGAGCTCGGCACCGACCCGAAATCGGGCAAGCCCGTGATCGTGCGCATGGGCCGCTTCGGTCCCTTTGTACAGATCGGCAGCAAGGACGACGAAGAGAAGCCCAAGTTCGCCGGCTTGCGCCCTGGCCAGAAGATGGGCGACATCGACCTCGAAGCCGCGCTCGAGCTGTTCAAGCTGCCGCGCAAACTCGGCGAAACGCCCGAGGGCGAACCCGTCTCCGCGAGCGTTGGCCGGTTTGGGCCGTACGTGCGCTACGGCGACAAGTTTGTCTCCATTCGCGGCGACGATGATCCCTACACAATCACGCTCGAACGCGCGCTCGAAGTGATCGCCGAGAAGAAGATCGCCGACGCCAACCGGCTCATCCTCGATTTCCCGGACGTGGGCATCCAGGTACTCAACGGCCGCTATGGTCCCTACATCACCAACAAGCAGAAAAACGCCAAGGTGCCCAAGGACCGCGATCCGAAGTCGCTGACGCAGGAAGAATGCGAAGCCCTCATTGCCGCCGCACCCGAACGCGGGCGCCGGGGCAAGAAAAAAGCCGCCAAGAAGACGGCTGAGAAAAAGGCGCCTGCAAAGAAGGCCGCGAAGAAAAAGACGACCAAGAAGAAAACCAAGAAAAAAGCCGCCAAAAAGAAAGTGACCAAGAAAAAGACCACCAAGAAAAAGGTGGCCAAGAAGAAAACGGGCACAGACGACGCCTAAGCGCGTCGCCGCCCGCATCCAGAGGGCGTAGAATCCGGGGTTTCCGCCGGCCGCAGGCCGGCTCGCAGAGGGAGACCCGCGAATGAAGTACTGGATCACTCTGGCCACACTGCTGCTCGTTGCAGGCTGTGGCGACAAAACGGCCACGGATGCGGCCGAAACCACCACTGAACCCGAGGCGCAAGCCTCAGCGCCCGCCGACGATGCAGCCAGCGCTGACGCCATGTCACCGTTGCAGGCGGCTCTCGACGCGCAGCCCGAAGAAGCGCAGGCCCGATACGACCAGCGCCACCCGGGCGAGACGCTCGAGTTCTTCGGCATCGAGCCTGGCATGACGGTTATGGAAGGCCTGCCTGGCGGCGGCTGGTACACGAAGATTCTGCTGCCCTACCTGGGCAGTGACGGCACGGTCATCGGTGTCGACTACGCGCTCGACATGTTCCCACTGTTCGGTTTTTTCTCCGAAGAGCGACTCGAAGCGAAGAAGACCTGGACGACGGACTGGGTGGCCCAGGCCGAGGGTTGGCGTGGCGACCATGACGCAAGCGTCGAAGCCTTCGTCTTCGGCTCGCGCGACGCCGGGCAGTTCGATGGCCGCGCCGATGCCGTCCTCATGGTGCGCGCCCTGCACAACCTCGCGCGTTTCGAGAGCGAAGGCGGCTATCTGACGGCCGCCATGGCCGATGCGCACGCCGTGCTCAAGAGTGGCGGCGTGCTCGGCGTCGTGCAGCACGAAGCACGCGCGGAAATGGCCGATGAATGGGCCGGCGGACAGAATGGCTACCTGAAGCGTGACTTTGTGATTGCGGCCGCAGAAGCCGCAGGTTTCGAGTTTGTCGAGGCCAGCGACATCAACGCCAACCCGGCAGACCAGCCGACGGCCGAAGAGTTTGTCTGGCGACTGCCGCCCACGCTCAACGGTGCCCGCGACAACCCCGAGCTGCGCGACGCCATGGTCGCCATCGGTGAGTCGAACCGGATGACGCTCAAGTTTGTGAAGCCCTGAATCACGTTGTGGCGGGCCGATCAGGCCCGCCGCAGCGCGCTACAATAGCGCCGGGGACGAATAACAAGGTCAGACCATGACGGACACAGCGGACTTCGGCGACCAGCTTGGCGCCGTTGGTGATTACCTGCGCGGACTGCAGCGCGGCATCACGGATCGCATTGCGGAACTCGACGGCAAGGCCAGTTTTGGCGCTGACAGCTGGGCGCGCGAAGGCGGCGGTGGTGGCACCTCGATGGTGCTGTCGGACGGTGCACTCATGGAGCAGGCCGGCGTCGGCTTTTCACACGTCATGGGCGACGGCCTGCCGCCCTCCGCCACCAAGGCGCGCCCGGAACTCGCGGGGCGCCGGTTCGAAGCCATGGGCGTGTCGCTGGTCTTTCACCCCCGGAATCCGCACATACCGACAACGCACGCCAACGTCCGCGTGTTTGCCGCGCTCTCCGACGAGGCGCCGCCTGTGTGGTGGTTTGGCGGCGGCTTCGACCTGACGCCGTTCTACCCGGTGGCCGAGGACGTGCTCACCTGGCACGAGACGGCACACGCCGCCTGTGCTGACTTTGGCGACGACGTCTACACGCGCTACAAGCAGTGGTGCGATGAGTATTTTTTCCTGCCCCACCGCGGCGAGACCCGCGGCGTGGGTGGCTTGTTTTTCGACGACCTCAACGACTGGGGTTTCGAGCGGTGCTTCGCGTTCATGCAAAGCGTCGGCAACCACTTCATGAAGGCCTACGAGCCGATCGTCGAGCGCCGCCGCAACGACGCCTACACGGACGCCCAACGCCAGTTCCAGCTGTACCGTCGCGGTCGCTACGTCGAGTTCAATCTGGTCTATGACCGCGGCACGTTGTTCGGCTTGCAGTCGGGCGGCCGCACCGAGTCCATTCTCATGTCGCTGCCACCACAGGTGCGCTGGGAGTACGGCTTCACCCCCGGGGCTGGCACACGCGAGGCCGAGCTCACCGACTACTGGCTCAAGCCGCACGAGTGGCTCGTGGAGCTTGCGCCCGCCGCGGGCTGATCGCATGCCGCGCCCCTTCCACCTGGCACTGCCTGTCGACGACCTCGGTCCGACGCGGGTGTTCTACACAGAGCTGCTGGGTTGTGCCACGGGCCGCGAGGACACACGCTGGGTCGATCTCGATTTCTACGGCCACCAGGTGACACTGCATCTCGTCGACGCGTCCGATGGACCGGCGACGACGAACCCCGTGGATGGAGACGCCGTACCCGCGCGGCACTTCGGCATCATTCTCGAACCGGCCGACTGGCAGACGCTGGCGCATCGGCTCGAGGCGCAGAACGCCGATTTCATCATTCGGCCGCGCACCCGCTTTGCGGGCAGCCCGGGTGAACAATCCACGCTATTCGTGCGGGACCCGTCCGGCAACGCGCTTGAGTTTAAGAGCTTCGCCGACGACGCCCAGATTTTCGCCACGGAGGCCAGCGCATGAAACCCACCGCACCGCCGCAACTTGAAGCCCCGTCGCGACTGGCCACGATGGCCGAGCTTCGCGCCCCGCTCGACGCCATCACGCTGGCGCTCAACTTCCCGCGCCTCGTGCACGCACCGCGTGGCGACGGTCGCCCCATTCTGCTGTTGCCGGGCTACCGCGCAGACGCCAATTCGATGCTGCCACTGCGCGGCTTCCTGCGTCGGCTGGGCTATGACGCCCGTGACTGGGAGCTTGGGCGCAACACGGGCAATGTCGACAAGCTCACGGCGCGAATGCGCGAGGTCGTCGATGCCCTGTTCGAAGAACGCGGTGGTGATTCGATCACGCTCATCGGCTGGAGCCTGGGCGGTATTGTGGCCCGCGAGCTGGCCCGCCTTGAGCCTGAGCGCGTGCGCGAGGTCATCACGATGGGGTCGCCCATTGTCGGTGGTCCGAAGTACACAGCTGTCGGCCGTCGCTTTGCCGACAGCAATGCGCTGGACCTCGACGCTTTCGAACACCAGATCCACGAGCGCAACAGCCTGGGCTTTGATCAACCCGTCACCTCGATCTACAGCCGCTTCGACGGCGTTGTCGGCTGGCAGGCCAGTGTCGATGTCTACAACCCGCAGGCCCGCAACATCGAGGTCGCGTCATCGCATTTCGGGCTGGGCTTCAATGGCGCCGTGTGGCGGATCATCGCGGAGACACTGGCCCGCGACGACTAGGACATTTCTTTACAGTTCGCTGTGGAATAATTGCCCCATGCGACGTCTCGCGTGCATCGCCCTCGTGTCGCTGCTTTTTGCAGCGCCGGCCGCGGCAGAAATCTCCGCCCTGGGCCCCCAGGCCACGGCCGTGGGCGCCGACGGGCGCGCCATGTACATCGTGCAGCTCGCGGCCCCCGCCGCACTTGCACGGTCGGGTCGGGCCCCGCGTGACGGCCAGCTGCCCCTCAAGCCCGGTGCTGATGCGCCTGAACCGCGCAAGGACGGCCGCGTCGCCAGCGCCGCCGCAGCGGTCGAGTCGGAGCAGCAGGCGCTACTGCGCAGCGCGGGCATCACGAGCACGACGCTGCATCACTACCGCTACGTGTTCAACGGCTTCGCGGTCCGCCTGACACCGGGCGAAGCGGCGCGGCTGCGCGGACAAGCGGGCGTTACGGCCGTGTTCGCCGATGCCTCGCGCCCCGTGGCAACCAACGCTAGCCCGTCGTGGCTCGGCTTGTTCGACAACACGGACGGCTTGTCGGGTGCCAACGGGCTCACGGGCGAAGGCGTCGTTATTGGCATCGTGGATTCCGGCATCACACCTGATGCCGAGAGCTTCAGAGATACGCGTGAGGCCGACCGACCCCGCGCCTGCCGGTCTGAGTGGGCGCGCGCCTCGTTGCTGGGCCAATGGCTCTGCGCCCGTTACCGCCGCCGTCCTCCCGTGCTCTTTTTCGAACCGCCCGAGAACTGGGGTGGCGCCTGCATTGCCGGCGAGCGATTCACGGCCGACAACTGCAACAACAAGCTCATTGGCGCGCGGTTCTACCCCGAAGGTGCACAAGCCACGGGACAGCTCGATGCCGGCGAGATTCTCTCGGCGCGCGATGCCGATGGCCACGGCACCCATATCGCCGCCACAGCTGCGGGCAACCCCGTGCGCGCGATTCTCAACGGCAGCGACGTCGACGGCATCCGCGGCATCGCACCCCGCGCGCGGATTGCAGCGTACAAGGCCTGCTGGCTGCGCCCCGGTGCCACGCGCGCCAGTTGCCAGGTGTCCGACCTCGTGCGCGCGATCGACGACGCTGTGGCCGACGGCGTCGACATCATCAACTACTCGATCGGGACCAACACGGAAACTCTCGCCAATGCCGATGACGTCGCCTTGCTCGAGGCTACGCGCGCCGGCGTACTCGTCGTCGTGGCTGCCGGCAACAACGGACCATTGCTGGGCACCGTGGGTTCGCCGGCGGCGTCGCCCTGGGTGATCTCTGTCGCCGCAACCAGCCGCACGGGCTCGCGCTTTCGCGAAGCCAGCGAAGTCCTCACGCCGCTCTCGCTCGCGGGCCGTTACGCGAGCCTCGAAGCGCAGTTCACGCCGCAACTGGCCGACACGGGAAGTATCACGGCCAACGTCGTGCGCGTCGACGACGGTGACACGAGTTCACCCGCGGGTGAGGCAGGCAGCATTCGCGACGGCTGTCAGGCCCTGACGAACGCCAACGAGGTCGACGGTCGCATCGCACTGATCGCACGTGGCGCCTGTACGTTCGACGAGAAAATCACGAACGCGGAAGCGGCGGGCGCCGTCGCCGCCATCGTCTTCAATACCACGGGCGACCCCGTACTCATGGTCGGGGACGGCACCGACATCAACATCCCCGCAGTATCCATCGGCGCCGCCGACGCGACACTGATCGTCGACGCACTCGCCGACGGTGAGGTCGTACAGGCGACGCTGGCCGCCGGCCTGTTCCTCTCGGAAGCCGACCCCGGCAATCGCGTGGCCAATTTCTCGTCACGGGGGCCGTCACTGGCAGCGCAAGCCGTGCTCAAGCCGGATGTGGCCGCACCGGGCGTGGACATCCTCTCAGCGTTTTCGCCTGACGTTGCCAACGGCACCGCGGGCCAGCGCTATGGTTACCTCTCGGGTACGTCCATGGCGGCACCGCACGTGGCAGGCGTCGCCGCACTGCTCGCCGAGGCGAACCCCGAGTGGACGCCGGACATGCTGCGTTCCGCCCTCATGACCACGGCACGCCAGGACATCATGACGGCCGATGGCCTGAGCGAAGCCACGGCGTTCGACATTGGCGCCGGTCACATCGTGCCCAACGCGGCGCGCACGCCGGGGCTTGTCTACGCGGCGACCGGCGCAGACTACGACGCCTTTGTGTGCGGCATCGAGGACTACCCGATCGATGCAGCGCGCTGTGACGTGCTGGCAGACGCGGGGGCGAGCTTCGATCCGCAGGCGCTCAACCAGCCTGCTGTTGCGATCCCGGAACTGACGGGCTCGCGGACCATTACGCGGACGGTAACCGCCACACGCGCTGGCAACTGGCGCGCCCGGCTGCTTGTCCCGATCGGCTTCACGGCCAGCGTAACCCCGGGCACCTTGAACCTGGCCGCGGGTGAATCCGCGCAGTACAACGTCACACTGACGGCTGTCGACGCGGCACCGGGCCCCTGGTATGCGGGCGCCGTCGAGTGGATCGACAGCGACGATGCCCTGACACGGATTCCGCTCGTCGCGAGGCCTGTTGAGATCTCTGCACCGCGCGAACTGAGTGGCGCCGGTGGCAGCGGCAGTGTCGACTTCGACCTCTCGTTTGGTTTCTCTGGTGGCTATTCCGCCAGCGTATTCGGGCTCAAACCGGCGACGTTGACCACCGACAGTGTGGCCAATGACCCCACGCGCACGTTCACGCCGCGTAACGGCAGTGGTGTCGTTGGCTACTCGCTGAATGTCCCTGTTGGCTCGCTGTACCTGCGGCTGGGCTTGTTCGACAGCGACACCGATGGCGACGACGACCTCGACCTGTACCTCTTCTTCTGCCCCACGCCCGGCAATTGCGAGCGCGTCGACGAGAGTGGCAGCGCCACCTCTGCGGAGCAGATCGACGTTGCGGGGCCAGCGCCCGGCGCTTACGAGGTGTATGTGCACGGGTTCGAGACGGATGAGGTCAGCGGCGGGCCCGGCGCGAACTTCACGTTGTCGACGTGGCTTGTGACCAACACCGACCAACCCGGCAACCTGACCATCAACGGGCCCAGCCTCGTCAGTCGGGGCACGACGGAGACCTTCAGCGCCGACTGGCAGACACTGGTCTCCGGCAATCGTTACTTCGGCATCGTGGTCCACGAAGCCAACGACGAGGCCGTTGCGCTGACTCGCATCCAGGTCACGAACTAGGTTCTTAACGCCTCGCCCATTTCGGCGCACACGGCGTAGCGCGGGCAATCCACGACGTGGTCGTTGACCATGCCCACGGCCTGCATGAATGCGTACATCGTGGTCGACCCGACAAACTTGAAGCCGCGTCGCTTGAGATCTTTCGAGAAGGCGTCCGACAGGGGCGAGGTCGCGGGGCAATCCGACTGGATGCGCCAGGCATTTTGCACAGGACGGCCATCGACGAAGTCCCAGACATAGTTGGCGAAGCTGCCCATCGTGGCCTGCACCTCCAGAAACGCACGCGCATTGCCGATCGTCGATTCGATCTTGGCGCGATTGCGGACGATGCCCGCGTCCTCGCGCAAGCGCGCCACGTCGTCGTCATCGAAGCCCGCGATTCGGAGTGCGTCGAAGTCTGCAAACGCGCGCCGATAACCCGCGCGCTTGTTCAGGATCGTGGCCCACGACAGCCCGGCCTGAGCCGTCTCAAGCACAAGGAACTCGAACAGGACCGCGTCATCACGCACGGGCACGCCCCATTCCTCGTCGTGATAGGCCAGGTAGGCATCGTTGACACCCAGCGCCCAGGGGCAGGTACCGGGATGTGGTTCGTGACGCGATTCGGGAGGGCTACTGCGCATGGCGGACTCTCAAGGCTATCGGCATTACCGGATGGCAGAATTCTCGCCGAGTCCGGAGCCACACGCACGCGCAGAACGGAGCCTGACAGCAATGAAACGTGATCTTAGAGAGTCGACGCGCAGCACGCGTCCGGGTCACTCAGCCTAGGTCGAAAAGCGCAGGTTGCTGTCCGCCATCTCGCGGACGGCCTCGACACTGGCCGCGTCACGACCGATGATCGCGATGCTGCCCGATTCACCGACGGGCAGTAGCACGCCCTCAAGGCCGTCACGTGAGTAGGACACGGGTGCCTTCAAGTCCTTGTGCGGCAGAATCAGCACCGTGACCGGACCGTTCTTACCCTGCACCACGAGGTGCGGCACGCTCTCGCCGTCGATCACACAGTTCTTGGCGTAGCTCACGATGCCGGGCGCGTCGTTGCGCGTCATGTTGACGCCTGCCGGCTGCAGCGCCGCTGAGAACATGCCGTCGTCGACGGCAACGCTGGCCGGACTCATGAAGCCGAGTTCGTGCTCGATGTGATCGAACACCTCGGCGGCGAGCGCCTCGCCATCAGGGTCAATGATCTCGGCGGGCGGGCGCAGGACGAATACGGCCACGAGCGCCACGGCGGCGGCCAGGCTCGCAAACGCTGGCCAGCGGTTCGTGCTGCGGCCACGCGATTCAGACGGCTTACCCGGGAACGCGACGACGTTACCCTCGCGACCGACTTCACGGGCTTCGGCCAGCACCTCGATGTCCGGCATCTCACCCGACAACGACGGCGGCACGGGTACGGACATGGCGGCCGACAGTTTGAGCTCCATGGCCCTCACGCGCGCCAGAAACGCTGCGCACTCAGGATCCGAGGCGACCTTCTCCAGAATCTCGGGCGTCTCACGGTGAGGTTCCGCAAGCACGGCCTCCTTGAATGCGTCGGTGTTCATGAGACCGACTTCCCGGGCCTCGGCAAGCGCCTCGATGTCCGGCATCTCACCCGTCAGCGACGATGGGACCGGCACCGACATGGCTGCAGAGAGCTTGCGCTCCATAGCTTGCACGCGCGCGAGAAAGGCCGCGCACTCAGGGTCTGAGGCGGCCTTTGCCATAATCTCGGGCGCCTCGCTGTTAGGCTCCGCGAGTACGGCCTCTTTGAACTCTTCGAAATTCATCTCGTTCGCTTTTGCTACTCCGCCTCGGGCTCGCCGAGGTCGAAGTTCTCAATCAGTTTTTTCCTCGCCCGGTGCAGCCGGGTCAGCACGGCACCATTAGTAAGACCCATGATGTCGGCAATTTCTTTCGTCGAATGCCCCAAAACCACTTGCAGCACCAGCGGCTCGCGGTAATCGGGTTCCAGTTCGCCAATGGCCTTGTGCAAGTCGTCCTGGTCCGTGGAGTCCTCGCTCGAGATCTGCAGCGTGGGCGCACCTACCAGCTCGTCGATATCCACGGTTTCGTGACGCTTGCGCTCAAAGAACCGCGCGTTCTCGCGCCGCACGATGGTCAGCAGCCACGGCTTGGCGGCGGCGTCCTCGCGCAGATTGTCCAACGAACGCCAGGCCCGGATCATGGCGTCTTGCACCACGTCTTCGGCCAGTGCCGCGTCTCCGTTGAGCCAATAGGCATAACGAAACAGGTCTGCCCTGTGCGCACCGACCAATCGGTCGTAGCGGCGTTTCCGTTCTAAATCAGCCTCGGCGGCTTGTGACATCTCTAGACCTGCTCTCGGGCCAATTCATTACCGGAAATTCGAAACAATGGTCGAGGCCCGGTGCCGTCCTTCGCCGGCGCACTTTACTTTACTTGGACACGCCGAGTGATAACAGCCACAATCTAAAGAGAAAACGGTGCCCAAACCCGCATGCATAACGACAAGACACCCGGTTTCCCCCTGACGCGTATGCGTCGCCGCAGACGCCATGGCTGGCTCCGGGAAATGCTCGCCGAGCATCGGCTCGACGCCAGCGACTTCATCTACCCCGTATTCGTCACTGACGGTGAGGGCGTCACCGAGGCCGTGCCCTCGATGCCCGGCGTCTCGCGGCGCAGCATCGACGTGCTCGTGGAACACCTGGGCGACGTTGCGGCGGCAGGCATTCCGGCCGTCGTCCTGTTCCCGGTCATCGGGGCCGGGCTCAAGAGCGAAGACGGCGTCGAGTGCCACAACCCGGACGGGCTCGTGCCGCGCACGATTCGCGCCATCAAGCAGGCTTACCCGGACCTCGGCGTTATTACCGATGTCGCACTCGACCCTTACACCACGCACGGTCAGGACGGGATCATCGACGAGACGGGCTACGTGCTGAATGACGTCACGGTTTCGATGCTCGAACGCCAGGCCGTATCTCACGCCGATGCAGGCGCCGACATCGTGGCGCCCTCCGACATGATGGACGGCCGCATTGGTGCCATCCGCCGCGCGCTCGAGGTCAACGGCCACATCAACACGCTCGTCTTGTCCTACGCGGCCAAGTACGCCTCGTGTTACTACGGGCCATTCCGCGATGCCGTGGGCTCGGCGGGCAACCTGGGCGGCGGCGGCAAGCACAGCTACCAGATGGACCCGGCCAACGGGCGCGAGGCCATGCACGAGGTCAGCCTGGACATCGACGAGGGCGCCGACATCGTCATGGTCAAGCCGGCGCTGCCCTATCTCGATGTCATTCGTCGCATCGCGGCCGAGTTCGAGACACCCGTCACGGCCTATCAGGTCAGTGGCGAATACGCTCAGATCAAAGCCGCCGGCGCCAACGGCTGGCTCGATGAACGCCAGGCCGCACTGGAGGCCCTGTTGTCGATCAAGCGCGCCGGCGCCCGGGCGATCCTGACCTATTACGCACTTGATGCGGTAGGCTGGCTCAACGACTAGGTACTGGCAGGGACGAGGAGCACAAAGGTTGTGACTGACGAAACCGCGATCCTGGACCGATACGGCGTCATGGGCCATCCCGTTTCGCACAGCAAATCGCCCGTCATCCACACGCTCTTCGCCGAGCAGACGGACCAGCACCTGAAGTATGAATTGCTCGACGTCCCGCGCGACAAGCTGGACACGGCCGTGCGCCAGTTTCAGCGCAGCGGCGGCCGCGGCCTCAACATCACCGTGCCCCACAAGGCTCGCGTGGTGCGTCTCGTCGACGAGCTCTCCGAGGAAGCCAGTATCGCGGGCGCCGTGAACACACTCGTCATCGAGCCGGAACGTATTGTTGGTCACAACACCGACGGTGTCGGACTTGTACGCGACCTCATCAGCAACTGGGACTACTCCGTTGGCGGCAAGCGCATCCTGGTACTGGGTGCCGGAGGTGCCACGCAGGGCATCCTGGGCCCGCTGCTCGAGCTGTCACCTGAAGAGCTCGTCATCGCCAATCGGAATGTCGACAAGGCCAAGGCGCTGGCCGACCATTTCGGCACACTGGGTGAAGTCCGTGCCCTGAAATTTGGCGAGCTGCGTGACGGCGACACCTACGACCTGATCATCAATGCCACCTCGGCCGGGTTGCAGGGCGATACACCGCCGTTCCCACGCAACGCCATCGACAGACGTTCGACAGCGTGCTACGACCTGGCTTACGCCCTCCGAACGACACCGTTCATCGCCTGGGCCCAGCAGATGGATGCCGCACGCACCCGCAGCGGCTGGGGCATGCTCATCGAACAGGCGGCAGAGTCTTTCAGGCTCTGGCGTGGCGTCATGCCGGACACGGGCCCCGTCCTCAAGCAACTGCCCGTCACCTGAGCACCGGGCCCGGTTCTCGGGCCCTAGACAGATAGTTCGACAGAGCTGTCGCGACAATGCGACAAAATCTGTGCATCCACCCTCAACCTGACGTCGAATCCGCGCTGGCAACCCAAACTCTGGTTGTCAGAATTTAAGGAGCGACCCAATGATGAGGAAGTTTTTAGCCCCAGTGCTCGCGCTGGGTCTGCTGGCAGTAGCTGGCTGTGACGTGTTTGACGACGATGACGACAACGTCGTACTCGAGTCAGCAACGATCCGCGTCCTGCACGCATCGCCCGACGCGCCGGACGTCAACGTCCTGATCGACGGCGACACGTTCGTAGCCGGTGCCCCCTTCAAGGCCGGCACGGGCTTCAGTGTTGTCCGCCCGGGCAACTACAGCGTCCAGGTCGACGGCATCACGCCCGGCGGCACGGCGACGGTCATCTCGGCGGACATCACGCTCGACGCCGACACCGAAACCACGGTCATCGCCGTGGGCGGCGTCGCCAACATTGCACCGCTGCTCGTCACGAATGAGCGCAGCGCGGTCGCAGGTGGCAACTTCCGCGCTACGGTGGTGCACGCCGCACCCAACGCACCGGCTGTCGACGTTTACGTCACAGCACCTGGTGCGGACCTCTCGGCCAGCGCACCGCTGGGCAGCTTCTCATTCGAGGGCTCGCTGGGCCCCGTTGATGTGGCCGCTGGTGACTACCAGATCAGCGTCACGGTGGCTGGCGATGCCACCGCCGTCGTCTTCGACAGTGGCACGATAACCATTCCCGACGGCGCCAACCTGCTGCTTGCTGCAGTTGAAAACACGGGCCCGGGTGCCTCGCCCATCAGCCTCGTCGTACTCGACGGCGCTGGTGCCAGCGAAATCCTCGACACCAACACGCCGGCCGCGCTTCGCGTCATCCACGCGTCGCCCGACGCACCGGCTGTCGACGTCGTCGTCAACGACGGCTTCGCAGCACCGCTGATCGAGGACCTCGAGTTCCCGAACCCCGCACCGAACGCCGTCGACTACGTCGAAGTACCGGCTGCGGATTACAACGTCAAAGTCACGGTTGCCAACGACCCGGGCGTTATCGCCATCGACGCTGACCTGACGCTCGACGCTGGTGTGAACTACTCGGTCTACGCCGTCGACTTCCTGGCCAACATCGCGCCCCTCGTCCTCGTTGACGACCCGCGTGCGATCGCCACGGAAGCGCGCGTACGCATCGTGCACGCCTCGCCCACGGCACAGAACGTAGACATCTACGTCACGGCGCCGGGCACGGACATCGCGACGGTCGATCCGACATTCCCCGACGTACCGTTCCAGGCTGAGACGGGCTACACCCCGCTGGCCGGTGGCACGTACACGGTAACGGTCGTACCCGCGGGCACGACGACGGCAGCCATCGGCCCGATCGACATCACGATCGCCGACGGCGGCGTCTACACGGCTATTGCCCGTGACCCGCTGCCGGGCTCGACGGACCTCGGGCTGATCCTGCTCGACGACTTCAACGACTAAGGTCGTGGTGCCGGCCTCGCTGCCGGCACGGTCGTACAGGCCTCTTCGCTCCGGCGGGGAGGCCTTTTTTGTGCGCTAGCGCATCGTGACGAATTCTTCGGCGCTCGTCGGGTGAATGGCTACCGTGTCGTCAAAGTCGCGCTTGGTCGCACCCATGCGCAGCGCCACCGCAAATCCCTGCAGCATCTCGTCGGCACCGTCGCCAAACACGTGGCAGCCCACGATGCGCTCGTCCTCACCCACGCAGACCAGTTTCATGGCAGCGTGGCGCTTCTCGGAGCCCAGCGCATAGCGCATGGGCGTGAAGCCCGAGGTGTAGATGCGCACGGCGTCACCGTGTTCGGCGCGCGCTTCGGCTTCGGTCATGCCCACCGTGCCCGTGGCCGGATGCGTGAAGACCACGGTGGCGATGTTCTCGTAGTCGAGGCGGCGGTCGGCCATGCCGCCCCAGAGCCGATCAGAAAGCCGGCGACCCGCCGCGATCGCGACGGGCGTGAGCGCGACGGCACCCGTGACGTCGCCCAGCGCGAAGATGTGCGGCACCGTGGTTTGCTGCCAGGCGTCGGCGGGCACGAAACCGTCTGCATCGGCCTCCAGGCCGGCCGCCGCCAGATTCAGATCGTCGGTCGCTGCGGCGCGGCCAATGGCCCAGATGACGCAGTCGAGTCGCTCGAAGGCACGACCATCCTCGGTCTCGAGGGTCAGCCCGTCAGATGTCTTCTTTAACGATGTGGGTACCGCGTGCTGCTCGACGGTTATGCCGTCCGCCGCCAGCGCACCGGCCACCTCTTCACGCAGCATCTCGTCGAAGCTTCGCAGCACCCCGTCGAAGCGCGTGAGGATCGTCACCTCGGCCCCCAGGGCCTGCAGGACACCACCAAGCTCGACGGCCACGTAGCCGCTGCCGGCGATAGCGATGCGCTTGGGCATGTGCTCGAGCTCAAAGAATCCGTCGGAGGTGATGCCGAGCGCGGCACCCGGCAGGTCGGGCCAGCGCGGAAAACCGCCCGTCGCGATCGTGATGCGCTCGGCCGTGTAGCGGCGACCATTGGCTTCGACCGTGTTGGGGTCGACGAAGTGCGCGCGGCCGTCAATGACCTCAATGTCCTTGCTTGATAAGTTGCGGGCGTAGATGTCATTGAGGCGGCGCACGTAGGCGTCGCGCGCCGTCTTGAGCGTCGACCAGTCGTGATCGGACGCGTGTGGCGCGAACCCATACGACGGTGCCAGCGCGCCTTCGTGGACGATGCTGGCCGCATACCACATGACCTTCTTGGGCACGCAGCCCACGTTCACGCAAGTACCGCCCAGAGGTCCCGATTCAAAGACAAGAACCCGGGCGCCGTGCTGCGCTGCACGTTGTGCGTGGGCCAGGCCGCCGCTGCCGCCACCGATAACAATCAGGTCGTAGTCGTAACTCATCATTCGTCTTTTTCGAACCCGGCTGAAGCGCCGAGAACGCATGCTACACTCCGAAGCGTTTTAGCTTAAATCCGTCGTCACATGCCGCCTTCCACAACGCAGGACGCGTTCCCGGGCCTGCCAGATTTCGACTCGATCACCGCGACGGATATCGTGCCTTTGACCGAAGCCCTCATCGCGCGCAGCCGTGAGCGCGTAGCGGCACTCGAGGCACTCGACTCCCCGGACTTCGACAGCTTCGTCGTGCCCTTTGAAGAGCTACGCCACGACGTGTCGCGCACCTGGTCGCCCGTGTCGCACCTGCAGATGGTGCGCAACAGCGAGATCTGGCAGACCCATTACCTCGAGGCGCTCGGCCTGTTGGCGGCCTTCCAGTCCGAGCTGGCCCAGAACACCCGGTTGTTCACGACTTTCGAGACACTGCATAACGCGCTTGAAGCGGACGCCGACCACGAGCAGCGCGCGTTGCTCGAACACGCGTTGCGCGACTTCAGGCTTGCCGGCGTGGCGCTCAGTGACGACGACAAGGCGCGCTTTCGGGCGCTGTCGCAAGCGCTGTCCGAAGACCAGGCCAGTTTCTCCAGCAACCTGCAGCAAAGCGGCGATGCCTGGCACTGGCACACCAACGACGCCGATGACGTTGCCAGCATCCCCGATACGTTCCTGGCAGCCGCGGCACGCGCCGCTGAGCAAGCCGGGCGCGACGGCTGGGTCTTCGACCTGGCACAGCCCACCTACATGGCCGTCATGACCCATGCCCGCTCGCGCGACACGCGCAAGCGCTTCTACACGGCCTGGCTGACGCGTGCCGCCGATACCGGCCCGCACGATGCGAAGTGGAACAACGCGGCCCTGATGTCGCGCATCCTGGGCCACCGCACCGAAATGGCGCAGCTGCTTGGCTTCGACAATTACGCCGAATACTCACTGGCACCGAAAATGGCCGGCAGCGTCGATGAGGTCGTCGGCTTCCTGAAGGACCTCGCACAACGCAGCATGCCGACAGCGCACCGCGAGCTCGCCGAGCTTCAACTGCTGGCCGGTCACGAGCTTGCGCCCTGGGACCTCGCCTTCTACAGCGAGCGCCTGCGCGAGCAGCACTACGCGATCTCCGAAGAGCAGGTTCGCCCCTACTTCCCCGCCGGTCGTGTCATGGACGGCTTATTCGGCCTTGCCGAGCGCCTGTTCGGACTCTCGCTCGAACGCAGTGAAGCACCTTCGGTCTGGCACGACAGTGTTGAGTTCATCGTCGTGCGGGATGCCGGCGGCGAGATCATGGGCAGCTTTTACACCGACCTCTATGCGCGCGCCGGGAAACGCGCAGGCGCCTGGATCGACGAGTGCATCGTGAGAAAGGCCCTGCCCGACAGCAGCGCACTGCCCGTCGGTTACCTCGTCTGCAATTTCCCGCCCGAGCAGCCCGATGCGCCCTCGCTGCTGACGCACGATGAAGTGGTAACGCTGTTCCACGAGTTCGGGCACATGCTGCACCACCTGCTCACCAGGGTCGGCTACCCGAGTATCGCGGGCATCAACGGCGTGCCCTGGGACGCCGTCGAGCTGCCCAGCCAGTTTCTCGAGAACTTTGCCTGGCAATACGATGTGTTGCGCCAGTGCTCCGGCCACTATCAGGACGACACACCACTACCCCGCGTTATCTTCGACCGGCTCGCCGCTGCACGTAATGCCGGCGCGGGTCTCCGCATGCTGCGCCAGCTCGAATTCTCACTGTTCGATTTCCAGCTACACGCGCGCAGCGACGCGGCCGAGCCTGGCGTGTTGGAAGCCGTACGAGATGGGACGCGTGCCGACGTCGCGCTGGTGCCGCCGCCCGAGTGGGTGCGCTTCGAGAACGGCTTCGCGCACATCTTCGCGGGCGGGTATGCGGCGGGTTACTACAGCTACAAGTGGGCCGAGGTACTCGCAGCCGATGCCTTCGCCGCATTTGATGAGGCGGGCGACGTGTTCGATCCGGGCACGGCTGGGCGATTCCGCCAGCACATCCTCGAGGTCGGCGGCAGCCGCGACATTCACCACGCTTATGTCGCATTCCGCGGCCGAACGCCGCGCATCGACGCGTTGTTGCAGCAACACGGCATCGAAGCCGCCTGACGCGCACCCTCCCGGCTGGCGCCGGGCCGGGACGCTGCCGTACACTGGGTCGATTCGACAGAAGTTCAGGTTCGACCCGATACGTGCCTAAAGAACTCGACAACAGCGCACCGCGCATGCGCCCGTTGCGGGACCGCCGCAACAATTACGACGTCACCGACGAGGTGGACGTGTCGTCCATGGCGGCCGTTCGCGACGCCGTCGGGGCCTTGTTCCTCGAGAGCTATCCCGAGGCCGCCTACGACCGGATCTGGCTCGCCTTCCACGATTTCGAGCGCCTGTTCACGGGCCGCATGCCCGACTACCACGGCTGCGACACAACCTACCACGACGTCCAGCACACGCTCGATATGACGCTGGCCGTGGCCCGGCTTGTTGCCGGCTACGAGCGCAGCGTCGGTGCCGATCGCTCACTGGGCCCCGCACGCGCGGAACTCGCGCTGATCATCTCGCTGTTTCACGACGCGGGTTACATCCGCCACATGCAGCGCGACTCCGACGTTCGCAACGGCGCGCACTACACGCGAATTCACGTCTCGCGCAGCGCCGAGTTTTTGCGCAGCTACCTGAACCGTATTGGACTCGGTCACAGCGCCGACCGGGCCGCCGAGATCGTGCACTTCACGGGCTACGAGATCGACCTCAAGCGGCTCAACGTGCCCGACCCGCGCGATATCCGGCTGGGCTGCATTATCGGCACGGGCGACTTGCTCGCGCAGATGGCCGATCGCTGCTACCTCGAGAAGTGTCGCGACCGCTTGTACGAGGAATTCGTCATCGGCGGCATCGCCATGCCCATCGGCGACGACGGTGACCCTGACGTCCGCTACGAATCGGGTGAAGACCTGCTGCGCAAGACGCCGGGCTTTTTCAAGGACGGCGCCCAGCGCAGGCTCGACGCCGAATTCGACCGTACCTACCGCTTCATCGAACCGCTGTACGACGGCCGCAACCCCTACATCGAGTCCATCAATCGCAACATGCGTTACCTGCAGTGTGTGATCGACACGGGTAACTGGGCAGGCCTGCGCCGCCAGCCGCCCGTCTACGTTGGGGAACCCGACTCCTCGGAGAGCATGCGCGTGCTCGTGGATGAGTTGCGCGACGCCGTCGCGCGGGAACAGGTCGCCTGAGCCGTCAGACGACGGTGCGCGGCATCTCGGTCAGGTAACGCACGAAGCGATTGCGCTCATCCACGAGAATGGCGCACGGATCGAGCGGCCGGTCCGTGAGTTCGAAGGCCATGATGATGAGCTCTTCACCTTCGCTGATCAGGTGCGCGGCGGCACCGTTCATGCAGATCACGCCCGAGTCCCGCTCGCCGGCAATGATGTAGGTTTCAAGGCGCGCGCCCGACGTGTTCGACACGACGAGCACCTTTTCGTTTTCCCACATACCCGCGCGTTCGATGAGGGCACGGTCAATCGTGATACTACCCACGTAGTTCACGTCGGCCTCGGTGACCCGGGCCTTGTGGATTTTGGAACGCATTACCCAACGCACGGCGTTGACTCCAGTCTTCGTGATGCGCGCACGCCCGAGGGCTTTGGCTCCGGGCCGCCGGCCTGCCCATTCGGGGGGCCTTAGCGCTGCGCAAAAGGGCCGCTATTGTAGCCGATCGCTGCGCCGCGGGGCGCCTCAGCGGCTATCGGGTCGGCCGCACTGCCAGCAGGCGGCAAACTGCGGCTCATTCTCTGCGCTGCAATTGCTGCAATGCCAGGGGTCGCCGGCCACGGGTGCCGCGCGGGCCTCCTCGATGATCTCGAGCGCCCGCTGGGCGTCGAGCGGCTTGACCCAGAGCTGCGGCCAGACTTCCGTGAACGGCACTTCGCCGAGCACGCCACCAAGACTCTGGTTGCGGATTTCGGCGCGTATGCCTTCGGCTTCGAGCACGTTGCGGTAGTGCGCCACCGTCACGAGGTTGTCAGCCGTGAAGACCTTTTTCACGGCGTCCGCAGCGCGGCCAGAAATGCACGCGGATCGTCGCCGCGCTCGAGCACCTCTACGAGCGCCGAACCGACGATGACACCGGCCGCCGCCCCCGCCAGCCGCTCGACGTCGGCGCGAGAGCGAATCCCAAACCCGGCGCAGACCGGCAGGCTCGAGACCTCGCTCACGTTCTCGAGGTAGTCCGTGACTTCGGCAGGCAACTCGGCGCCGCCACCCGTAATTCCTGTGATCGTGACGGCGTAGACGAAGCCCCGGCTCTCTCTGCACAACGTTTCCAGCCTGTCGGCCGGCGTGGCGGGTGTCACAAGCTGCACCAGCCCGATGCCGTGGGCCTGCATGGCCTCACGGAACGCTGCTGATTCCTCGAAGGGCAGGTCGGGCACGATGAAGCCGCAAACGCCGGCCTTGAGCGCGGCCGCGCCCAGTTCGTCGTAGCCGTAGGCCAGCAAGGGGTTCAGGTAGGACATGAGCACGAGCGGCGTGTCGATGTCCTCGCGATGCTCCGTGAGCGTCTCGAGAATCCACCGCAGGCTTACGCCTTTCTCAATGGCCGCGAAACTGGAACGTTGAATCGTCATGCCGTCCGCCATCGGATCCGAGAACGGGACCCCGATCTCGACGACGTCGGCGTGCTCGGCAACGGCATGCAGCGTTTCGATGAACGTGTCCGGCTCGGGGTAGCCGGCCGTCATGAACGGCACGAGTGCGCCGCCCTCTGCGGCACCCCTCTGCAGTGCCTCCGTGATGCGTTCATGCGCCTGCATGGCGGGCCCTCGTGGTGGGATGCTGAACCAGCGTCGACATGTCCTTGTCGCCGCGGCCCGAGTTGCCGATGAGCATCGTCTTCCCGGGGTTTTTGCGTGCCCATTCACGGGCACCGACAAATGCGTGCGCGGTCTCGAGTGCCGTCAGGATACCCTCCTCGGCGCACACCTCATCGAGCGCATCGAGCACGTCGGCATCGCCGGCCGCTTCGTAACGCACGCGTCCGATAGACTGCAGGAAGGCGTGCTCGGGACCGACACCCGAATAGTCGAGACCTGCCGATACGGACTGCGTTTCCTGCACCTGACCATTGGGGTCCTGCAGGATCATCGTGTAGCTGCCTTGCAGCACGCCCGGTGTGCCGGTCGCGAGCGTCGCCGCGTTTTGGCCCAGCCCGCTGCCAATACCGCCGGCCTCGACGCCCACGATCTCGACATCGGGATCACCGAGAAACGCGTGAAACAGGCCGATGGCGTTCGAGCCACCGCCGACGCAGGCGAACACCGCGTCGGGGAGCTTTCCGGCCTGTTTGAGCATCTGCGCCCGCGCCTCGTCGCCGATGCAGCGGTGCATCTCGCGTACGAGGTAGGGGTACGGATGTGGCCCCACGGCCGAGCCCAGCAGGTAATACGTGCCATCGGGGTCCGACACCCAGTCGCGCAGGGCTTCGTCGATGGCGGCGCGCAGCGTTTTGTCACCCGACTCAACGGCAACCACCTCCGCACCCAGGCGACGCATGCGATCCACGTTAGGTGCCTGGCGCGAGATGTCGACAGCACCCATGTACACGCGACACGGCAAACCAATGCGCGCGCAGGCCGCAGCCGATGCGACGCCGTGCTGGCCCGCACCCGTTTCCGCGATAACGCGCTTGGCACCCAGACGCTTGGCGAGCAGCGCCTGGCCGATGGCGTTGTTGATCTTGTGCGCGCCTGTGTGGGCCAGGTCTTCGCGCTTGAGCCACACGTCAGCGCCCCAGGCCCGCGACAATCCACGTGCCGGTGTCAGCGCCGTCGGGCGCCCCACCCACTCGAACAGCTCGTGGCAGAATTCTTCCTGAAAACCGGGCTCGCGCAGGTAGTCGCGCACGCCGGCTTCAAGGCGCTCGAGTGCCGGTACGAGTGTTTCGGGCACGTAGCGCCCGCCGAATGCACCAAAGCGACCGCGTGCGTCGGGCAACTCGCCCGCCAGCAACGCCGCCAGCAATGCCGCGTCGTCTTGCTCCTTAGGTTTCGCTTGCATCCTGATCCCTTCCCTTACGCAAACGCTGCGCGCGCCGTGCGCACAAACGTCATGATTTTTTCCGCGTCTTTCTGCCCGGGGGTCACCTCGACGCCGCTTGAAACATCGACGCCCCAGGGGGCCACATCGGCGATGGCCTGGCCGACGTTTTCCGGGTTAAGCCCGCCTGCCAGCACGAGCTCGCGCCCGCGCGCCACACGCGCGGCCAGCCCCCAGTCCGCGGTCTCACCACTGCCGCTGTTGCGGCCTTCAAAGAGGAGCCGCTGCGGCAGGTCATCGGCATCCGTGACGTCGTGGTCTCGGTAGACGGGCAGCCCCGTCACGCCGGGCAACAGATCAAAGCTGTCGTAGTCGCCAACGTCCGTCTGCAGCACATCGGGCGCAACCCGGGCCTGCACCTCGTGCGCAAGTTCGGGCGCCGGATGACGCATCACGGCAACGACCCGCGCATGCCCGCGCGCGAGGCCCGCAAGCAATACGGCCGCGTCCACCGACACAGCGCGCGGCGACTCGGCGAACACGAAGCCCACGGCGTCGACGCCAGCCTCAATCGCCGCCGACACCGCTTCAGGCGTGGTGAGTCCGCACACCTTGATCCAGCCGGTCATGCGCCCACTCCGGCTGCAGCACGGCCGGCCTCGACGAACTCGACGACGGCCTCTGTGGCGTCTTCTCGGCGCATGAGTGCCGTGCCAATCAGCGCCACGTCGTAGCCCATGCCCACGGCGCGCGCCGCATCCACGGGCACTTTGAGCCCGCTCTCGGCAACACGCGGCAGCTCACGCGGCAGATAATCGACGAGGCGTTCGAGGCGTTCGTTGTCGACCGCGAGCGTTCGCAGGTCGCGCGTGTTGACGCCCACGAGCAACTGGCCTGCCTTTGCGAGTTCGGTGCCCGCGCGCGTATCCACGAGGCGCGACGCGCGCGACGTGTCCTCGGCATCAAAACACTCGACGAGCACGAACAAACCGAGCTCGGCCGCACGCGCGGTGAGGTTGGCCAGCGCGGCATCGTCGAGCATGGCGACGATGGCAAGCACGCCGCCTGCACCCGCGAGCCGGGCTTCGACGACCTGGTAGTCGTCGACGAGAAAGTCCTTACGCATCGCGGGGACGTCATGGCCCGCGAGCACGCGTGCCGCCGCCGCGAGGTGCTCGAGTGTGCCCGAAAACCGGTCAGGCTCCGTGAGCACCGAAACCGCGGCCGCACCGCCCGTGGCATAGGCCGTCGCCCGTGCCGTGGGATCGAAGTCGGTCGCGTCAGCCAGCGCGCCCTCAGCAGGCGACGTCGCCTTGATCTCGGCAATGACGTCGAAGCCACCGGCCAGCGACAACCGGGGCGCCGGGCTCGCGTCCTCAACAAGCCGCATGAGCCGGTCCATGCTGCGCGCAGCGCGCGCGGCCTCGAGTCTGCGCAGGCTGCCCGCGGCCATGGTGGCGAGAAAATCAGCCACGACCAAACTCAGCGAGCCCGTCGAGCAAACGGGCCGCGTCGCCCGAGTCGATGGCGGCTTGTGCTTGGGCCACGCCCGCGCGCGCGTCATCGACGAGTCCCGCCACCTCGAGTACCAGCGAGGTGCCCATGAGCAAGGCATCGCGGTGCGCGCCTGTGTCCGTGCCTCGCAAGACGTCGGCCATGGCGCGCGCGTTGACTTCGGCGTCGCCGCCCGCGAGGTCCGTCGCCGTGCAGCGGGCGATGCCGTAGTCCTCGGGTGTGCGCGTGTGCCGCAGGACCTGCCCCGGCGTGACATCGAACAGCGTGAACGGAGATACGGGCGTGGCCTCATCCCAGCCATTGTCGCCGTGCACGACGAACGCACGTTCGATGGCCAGCCCCGACAGCGCATCGGCCATGAGGGCCGCCACGTCTTTCGAGAACGCGCCGATGACCTGGTAAGGCGTCTGCGCGGGATTCGTCAGCGGGCCGAGCACATTGAACACGGTGCGCACGCCCATAGCCTGGCGCACGGGAACCACCGACTTCATGGCCGGGTGGTAGGCGGGTGCGAACAGGAACGTGAAATTTGTGGCCTCGAGACAGCGCCCGGCGGCCGCCGCGTCGAGCGGCAGACCAAGCCCCATTGACTCGAGCACATCAGCACTGCCCGACTTGCTCGAAACCGAGCGGTTGCCGTGCTTCACCACGCGCGCACCTGCCGCTGCCGCGAGCAGGGCTGTGCCCGTCGACAGGTTGTAGCTGCCTGAACCGTCGCCGCCCGTCCCGACGGTGTCGACTGTGGGCAGGTTGGGGTCAATGTCGGGGCGCAACGCGCGCTCGCGCATGACCGCCGCGAAGCCGCGAATCTCGTCAGCGGTTTCGCCCTTGGCACGCAATGCCGTAAGCAACGCGCCCGCCATCGCGGGCGCCAGTGCGTCGTCGGCAAGCGCCGTCATGATTTGCGAAGCCTCTGCCTCACTCAGGTCCTGCCCGGCGAGCAGCGTTTCGAGCAGCGGTGCCAATTCGGGGCGGCTCACGAGGCTGCCTCCTGACGCAGGAAATTGTTCATGAGCGTATCGCCTTCGGGTGTGAGCACGCTTTCCGGGTGGAACTGCACGCCCTCGACCTGCCAGTCGCGGTGGCGCACGCCCATGATCTCGCCGCGGTCCGTGCGCGAGGTCACCACGAGGCAGTCGGGCACGCTCTCGGCCTGCGCCGCCAGCGAGTGGTAACGGCCCACGGCCATGGGGTCGGGCAGGCCCTCGAACACCCCGACGCGATCGTGGCTGATGTCCGAGGTCTTGCCGTGCATGAGCCGCTGCTCGCGCACGATGTTGCCACCGAAATGCTGCACGATGCTCTGGTGCCCCAGGCACACACCCAGCAGCGGCACCCGGCCCGCAAAGGCTTCGATCATGGCCAGCGACTGGCCCGCGCCCTCGGGACGCCCGGGCCCTGGCGAGATGACGACATGCGTGGGCGCAAGCTCGCGCGCCGCCGCAACATCGATCGCGTCGTTGCGGTAGACATGCATATCCGCGCCCTGCGCCGCGAACGCCTGCACGAGGTTGTAGGTGAACGAATCGTAGTTGTCGATCATGAGCACGCGCGGTGTCGTCTCGCTCATAGCCCTTCTCCCGCCAGCTGCAGCGCGCGCCGGATAATGGCGCTCTTGGCCAGCACCTCTTCGTATTCCCGCGACGGGTCAGAGTCGGCCACGATACCCGCGCCTGCCTGGAAACTGTACTTGCCGTCACGAAAAACGACCGTTCGAATCGTGATGGCCTGATCCATGTCGCCGCCCTGCCCGAAGTAACCGACCGTGCCCGCGTAGAGGCCGCGCCCGACGGGCTCGAAGCCGTCGATGAGTTGCATGGCGCGCACCTTGGGTGCACCCACGAGCGTCCCCGCCGGGAATGTCGCCGCGAACAGATCGAACGCGTCCTTGTCCTCGGCGAGTTGCCCCTGTACGCCGCTCACGATGTGCATGACGTGGCTGTAGCGCTCGATGGACATATAGGGGTCGACGCCGACGCTGCCTGCAGCCGCGACCCGACCGAGGTCGTTGCGCGCGAGATCGACGAGCATGACGTGCTCGGCGCGCTCCTTGGGGTCTGCGAGCAGGCGCCGCGCGTTGTTATCGTCCTCGGCCGCATCGGCGCCGCGCGGCAGCGTACCCGCAATCGGTCGCAGCGCGGCGTCGCGACCGTTGAGCCGCACAAGTGCCTCGGGTGAGGACCCCGCAACCTGCAGATCACCGAAGTCGCAGTAGTAGAGATAGGGCGACGGATTGAGCAGTCGCAGCGCCCGGTAGACCTCGAACGGCGACACCTCCGTGGCGCCCTCGAAGCACACTGACAAGACGATCTGGTAGATATCGCCCGCAGCGATGTACTCACGCGCCGCCTCGACATGACCGCAGAAGGCATCGCGCGACAGGCTCGCCTTGGCCGCGGCCACTGGGCCGCCCGTCTCGGGCTCGGGCAGCGCGCCGCGCAACCGGCGCACGATGTCACCGCGCAGCAACTCGCGCTCGGCGTCCGTACCCGCGTGCAGCAACGCGATGCGGCGCGTCAGGTGGTCGAAGACGAGCAACGATTCGGTCGCGAGATAGGCGGCCTCGGGCACGCCGGCGGCCGGCTCGGGCTGGTCGGGCAGGTGTTCAAAGCGGCGCACGACGTCATAGCCGGCCACGCCCACGAGCCCGCCCGCGAACGGCAGGTCGGGAATTTCGGGCGCGAGCCGCGGTGCGTCGGCAAGTGCGCCGCGCAGCGCGTCGAGGTAGGCGGCCTGGTCGGCGGGCGCGGGCGACGCCTGGTCCCCGCGGTGCATCGTGCCCTCAGCGATGCGAATTTCTTCAGCCGCGCCAAAACCCAGGAAGGAGTAGCGAGAGAGCCGCTGCCCCTGCTCGACACTCTCCAGCAAATAGCGCGGTTTCAGGTCCGCGAGCTTCATGTAGGCCGATACGGGGGTATCGAGATCGGCCAGGATGTCAAAAGGCGCCTGCATGTTGTCTGCCTATACGTTGTCCAGGTCCCGGTTCCGGACGCAGACACAAAAAGACCCGTCTGCGCACCTGCGGAGACGGGTCTTGCTTGTTACTGGATCGATTCGAGTTCGAACGTACGGAAGCACCACCCGCCTAGCGGAGGCGCCACCACCACGCGTTGCCGCGTCCTTCGAATGCCACTCGATACGTCATAGCTTGAGTATCGACAAGCACCGGCTGGTCGTCAACCCGCCCTGTCACGCTAGAGCACGTAGCGCCAGGGCAGAACGAACGAGAAGCCCAGCCACATGATGATGGTCAGCGGCACACCGACCCGGGCGAAGTCCGAGAAGCGGTAGCCGCCCGCGCTCAGGATGAGGAGGTTGGTCTGATAACCGATGGGCGTGGCGTAGCTCATGTTGGCGCCAAACAGGACGGCCAGCACGAACGGTCGCGGGTCGGCACCGAGCTGCGTGGCAACACTGATCGCAATGGGGGTTCCGATGACGGCGGCGGCATTGTTCGAGACGACGTTCGTGAGCACCGACATGATGAGCATGAACCCCGCCAGGATGTAGGGCACGGG
>CALBPI010000060.1 GCA_937899415.1 uncultured Gammaproteobacteria bacterium
GGGGCGGTGGGTCTGGGTCTGCCCTCTGCCCCTCTGCTCCACGCCTCGCGCGGCTCCGCTTTACTCCCTTCCTCCTGCTTCGCCCCGACACTCACCCTCTAGGGTTGTGGTGGCGGCGCGCGCGCCCGTAAAACCCGCCGCTCGTCATTGCGAGCCCGCGTAGCGGGCGCGGCAATCTCATGACGCTGTCGCGAGGGTCGGCGAATCGCAGTTGTTTAGAGATTGCTTCGTCACTGCGTTCCTCGCAATGACGGACGGAAGCGGCTCGCAATGACGAGGAGGTCACGGCATCAAGTCGGCGATCGCTGGCCCGACCACGTCTTTGCGCCAGCCTGTTAATGCTCTAACGTCGAGATCGCCTGCGGCCAGCCTGCGGACTTCGCGTTGCGGCGCCAGCACTTCGGCTTCCAGTTCCATGTCTTTGGCCAGGGCGCGCAGTGTCGCGGCCATGGCTTTGGCGCGGCGTTTTTCCTCGTCGTCGGGTGGGCCGCCAGTGACCGGCGTCGGCGGCAGGGGTTCTCGCAGAGCCTGGACCACAGCTTTGCCATGGCGGGCCGCGAATTTGGCCGGGACGCCCTGGACGTCCACGACGTCGTCAGCGTGTTCGGGGTTGTCGAAGGCGATGGCGATGAGCGCGTCGTCGCGCACGAGCCACTGGCGCGGCAGATTGCGTTGCTGGGCCAGCGCTTCGCGCCAGGCCGCGAGCGAGACGATACGTTGCTGCACGCGGGCGGGCAGGCGGCCGATGCCTTTCACGCGTTGCCAGGCGGCGGCCGGCGGGTTTTCGTAGAGCGTGGGGTCGAGCAATGCGGCGCTGTCGGCGCGCGCCCACTCGAGACGGCCCAGCGACGAGAGCTTGTCTTCGAGGTGCGCCGTGATCTCAGCGAGGTGTTTGACGTCATCAGCGGCGTAGTCGAGCACGGCGACTGAGAGCGGCCTGCGTTTCCAGTTCGTGCGTGTGTGCGCCTTGTCGAGCGTGACGTCGACGATCTCCTTCACGAGCGTCGCGTAGCCCACCTGCGGCGACCAGCCTGCCATGCCGGCCATAACCTGCGTGTCCATGAGGGTGCTCGGCATTGTGTCCGTGGTCACGCGCAACACTTCGAGATCCTGTCGCCCCGAATGCAGTGTCAACGGCGTGTCGAGCATGGCCGCCCAGAAGGCATCGAACTCCATGCGCGCGAGCGGATCGACGATGAAGATCTCGCCTCCAACGGCGAGTTGCACCAGGCAGAGTTCGGGGTAGTAGGTTTTCTCGCGCAGAAACTCGGAGTCGAAACCGGCGTGTGATGCCGCCGCGACTCGGGCCGTTACGGCGTCCAGTGTCGATTGTGAGTCGATGTATTCGATGGCGGGTGTTGCGCGGTTCAAGACAGGTGTCGGGGAGTGTGGAACAATGTAGCAGAGGAGACGACGGTGCTGGATTTTTTTCGACTCATGGTGCCTGTGACGTTGTTGCGTCGCGGTCCCGAACGCATCCCGTACTCGCAGTCACTGCTCGTCATGGGCATAGCGCTGTGCACGTTGCTCACGATCACCGCGGCATCTATGGCGGAGCGTCCCGTCGGCATGGCGGTGCTGACGTTCGCCGCGTTGGCGACGTTTTACGCGGGCGCCATTCTGTTTTTGCTCACGCTGTACGGCTTGCGCAATCGCGCCCTGCAAACGCTGACGGCTGCTTTTGGTGTCGGCGTCGTGTTTGGTGTGGTCGAGCTGTTCCTGTTGTTCATGGCAGGGTCGGGCGTCGATGAAGGACTCATCGCCGTCGCCGCGCTGGCGCTGCAACTCTGGGCCATTCTTGTGGACGGTTTCATCATCAGCGGCGCGCTCAACATCAGCTTGTCGCTGGGCTGCCTGTTGTCTTTCTCGATCCTGTTGCCGCAGGTGGCATTGATCACGGCCATCGGTGGTGGAGGCGGCGCCTGATGCACCTTCACATCCTGGGTATTTGTGGCACCTTCATGGGCGGCATCGCGGCGCTGGCCAAGGCGCACGGCCACACGGTGACGGGCTGCGACCAGAACGTGTACCCACCGATGTCCGACCAGCTCGCGGCGTTGGGTATCACACCCATCGAGGGTTTCGATGCCGAGCAGATCGAGCTCGCGCCGGACGTGTTTGTTGTCGGCAATGTCGTCAGTCGCGGTAACCCACTCATGGAAGCCATTCTCGACGCGGGCCTGGCTTATGCCTCGGGGCCACAGTGGTTGGCCGCGCACGTCTTGCGCGGTCGTCGCGTCGTGGCCGTCGCGGGCACACACGGCAAGACCACGACGACAAGTCTTGTGGCCCACCTGCTTGAGCACGCAGGCCTTGAGCCTGGCTTTCTCGTGGGCGGTGTGCCTGCGGATTTTGGCGTGAGCGCGCGCCTCGGCACGGGCGCGCCGTTTGTGGTCGAGGCGGATGAATACGACACGGCCTTTTTCGACAAGCGTGCGAAGTTTGTGCACTACGCGCCCGAGATCGCCGTGCTTAACAATCTCGAGTTCGATCACGCCGACATCTATGCGGACCTTGCGGCCATCGAATGGCAGTTCCACCAGTTGCTGCGCATCGTGCCGCGCAAAGGCCGTGTGGTTTTCAATGCGCGCGACGACAACCTCATGCGTGTGCTGGCGCGCGGCTGCTGGACACCGACCCTGAGTTTTGACGGTGAGGGCGGTCGTGACGCCGACGTCGCGCTGGCCCACGCCGGCGGGGCGCGACTCGCGGCAACGATCGACGGTGCTGACCATGAGGCGTCGTGGACCATGCCGGGCGCCCACAACCGCCAGAACGCGGCCGCAGCCGTCGCCGCCTGCCTGGCGCTGGGCGTGCCGGCCGACACGGTGCTCGAGGGTCTCGCCACCTTCCGGGGGGTCAAGCGCCGGCTCGAGGTGGTCGCGACCGGCGGGCAGGTGACGGTCTATGATGATTTTGCCCATCACCCAACGGCTATCCGCTTGACGGTGGGTGCGATGCGCGAAGCCGACGAGGGCGGACGTCTTCTGGTGGCCTTTGAGCCACGCTCGAACACGATGAAACTCGGTGTTCACCGCGACGCGCTGGGGCCGGCTTTTGCGGGTGTGGACGGCTTGTTTGTGCTCGCGCCCGCGGCGCTCGACTGGGACCTGGTGGGCGCATTGGCGGGTGGCGCCGACGACGTCACGGTGCACGACGGCGTGGCCGCATTGCACGAGTCCATCATGGCAGCGCTACGCCCGGGCGATCGTCTGGTGCTCATGAGCAACGGTGGGTTTGGCGGTCTGCGTGAACGGCTGGTCACAAGTATCGGAGCGGCAGCGGCATGAGGACAATGACCGTACCGCTGTTTCCACTGGGTACCGTGCTGTACCCCGAGGGCCCCCTGCCGTTGCGACTGTTCGAGGCGCGCTACATCGACATGGTCAGCCAGTGCATGCGCGAGCAGGCACCGTTTGGTGTCGTCGCCATCCGCGAGGGCCGCGAGGTGGGACCGTCGGTGATTTACGAACAAGGCACGCTCGCGCGCATCACGGACTTCTACCAGGGCAGTGACGGGCTGCTCGGCATCACGGCCATCGGCCATGAGCGATTCCGGCTCGTGTCCGAGCACGAGGCCAGCGATGGCTTGCGCATTGGCGAGATCGAGCTGCTGCCCGATGAACCGGTGGTCGCCTTACCTGAAGGCTATGCCGCCCTGGCGGAGATGCTCGACAGCGTGCTTGACGACCTGGGCAAGCTCTACGAGGACCGGCCGCGCAAGCTCGACGACGCGAGCTGGGTCGGCTACCGCTACTGCGAGATCCTGCCCATCCGCCTGCCGCAAAAGCAGCAGTGCCTCGAGATCGAGGACGCGCTGGCGCGGCTCGAGCTGATTGCCGCGGTACTGAGCCGCGTGCCCAGCAACCGCAGCCAGTAAGCGCTTAAGCCGCCGCCGTACCGGCGAGTTCGCGCATGGCGTCGCGGGCGCGGTCGATTGTCGCGTTGATGTCTGCGGTCGTGTGCGCGGCCGAGATGAATCCAGCTTCAAAGGCCGAGGGCGCGAGATACACGTCACGCGACAACATGGCGTGGAAGAAGCGCTTGAAGTACTCGACGTCCGCGTTGCAGATGTCCTGGAATGTCGTCACGCGATCTGAGTCCGAAAACACGAAGCCGAACATGCCGCCCGCGTGGTCCGTGTGTATAGGAACGCCCGCGTCCGCTGCGGCGTCGCGCAGGCCCGCAAGCAGGCGCTCGCTGGACGCGCCCAGCGCCTCGTGGAAACCATCGACGTCCACACGCTCCAGCGTGGCGAGACCCGCGGCCATGGCGACGGGGTTACCCGAAAGCGTGCCGGCCTGGTAGACGGGGCCCAGCGGGGCGATGTGCGCCATGATGTCTTCGCGGCCGCCGAACGCGGCCGCAGGCATGCCGCCGCCAATGACCTTGCCCAGCGTCGTGAGGTCGGGCCGAACGCCGAACAGCTCCTGGGCGCTGCCGCGTGCGACGCGGAAGCCCGTCATGACTTCGTCAAAGATGAGCACGCTGCCGTACTCGGTGCAGAACTCGCGCAGCGTCTCCAGGAAGCCGGGCTCGGGTTTGATGAAGTTCATGTTGCCCGCGATCGGCTCCACGATGATGCAGGCGATCTCCTCGCCGCGTTTCGCGAAGAGCTCGCGCACCTGGTCGGCGGCATTGAAGTCCAGCGTGATCGTGTGTTCGGCCAGCGCCGCAGGGACGCCCGGTGAACTGGGAACACCCATGGTCAACATGCCCGAGCCCGCCTTGATGAGCAGCGAGTCCGAGTGCCCGTGGTAGCAACCCTCAAACTTGACGATGGTGTCGCGGCCTGTGAATCCACGCGCGAGGCGCAGTGCGCTCATCGTCGATTCCGTGCCCGAGCTCACCATGCGTACTTTTTCGATCGAGGGCAGCATGGCGCAGATTTTTTTCGCGATGGCCGTCTCGAGCGCACAGGGCGCGCCGAAGCTCAGCCCATCGGCAGCGGTTTTCTGCACGGCCTCGATGACGTCAGGATGGGCGTGGCCCAGGATCATGGGACCCCAGGAGCCGATGTAGTCGATGAGTTCGCGACCGTCTTCGGTCCAGACGCGGGCGCCTTTGGCGCGTTTGAAAAACAGCGGCTCACCACCGACGCCGTTGAAGGCACGGACGGGTGAATTCACGCCACCGGGAATGTACTTCTGTGCTTCTGCGAAAAGTCCCACGACTGCTCTGCCTGCTTTGGTTTGACCGTTGCAATTGTAACGCCGCACGGGGGCCGCTGGTATCATGGTCATGGCCGTGACAGGCCGCGGAGCGATAGAGAACCGATGAAAACTTACATGTGCCTGATTTGCGGCTACGTCTACGACGAAGAGACGGGCGACCCCGAAGCAGGCATCCCGTCAGGCACGCGCTGGGACGACGTGCCGCTGTCGTGGCGCTGCCCCGATTGCGGAGCCGGCAAGGAAGACTTCGAGATGGTCGAGGTCTGAGCGCGCCTCAGTCCCGCACAGCGGCAAAAACCGCCGCGTCCAGGCGATCGATGCGTGTCTCTAGCGCGCGGTCCCCTAGTTCCAGCCAGCGCCAGCCCGGCGCCAGCTCATCCACCGCATAGCCCTCGCTGCCACTGGCGAACTGTCGGCACGTCGACGGCGTGGCCATCACCCGAATGTGCCCAACGGTTTCGTCGAGCGGCTGGTGGATGTGCCCGCAGAGCACAGCCAGAACCTGGGCGTGGCGCGCGAGCATGCTCATGAACGCGTCGCCGTCCTGGAGGCGGCTCTGGTCGAGCCAGCGTGACCCGCAGGGAACAGGCGGGTGGTGCAGCGCCACGATGGTTGGCTGGGTGGGCAGCTCGGCCAGCGCACGGTCCAGCGCCGCGATGCGGGCCTCGCCGTACTCGCCGTGGACGGCGCCCGGAATGGTGCAGTCCGTGGCCAGCAGCCGCCAGTGTCCCAGTGAATGGTCGCCCAGAACCGCGATGTGGTCGCTGGTCATCTCGGCCTGCATGAGCGCCAGGTCGTCGTGGTTGCCGGGCAGGCAGATGACGGGGACTGCAATAGGGTCGAACAGGCCGCGCAGCTGCCGGTAGCCCTCGCGGGATTCGTCCTGGCAAAGATCACCCGATACGAGCACGGCATCCGGCTGCCCGGGCAGGGCGGCGTCGAGCACGTGCTCGAGACTGGCCCGCGTCACCACGCCACGCTGGGCGCTCGCGGCGTCCGCATAGAGATGGGTATCGGTCAGGTGCAACAGGCGAAACATCCTGTTTCCCTCCGGCGACAGGTGCGCACAAACAAAAAAGGCCCCGAACGGGGCCTTTTGTGCCAGAGCGCCTGCCGGCGATCAATAGCGGTAGGTGTCGGGCTTGAACGGGCCGTCGACAGAAACGCCAAAGTAATCGGCCTGTTCCTGCGTCAGTTTGGTCAGCTTGGCGCCGATGCGCTCGAGGTGCAGCTCCGCCACTTTCTCGTCCAGGTTCTTCGGCAGCACATAGACCTGCCGCTCATACTTGCCCGGGTGGTTCCAGAGGTCGATCTGCGCGAGCACCTGGTTGGTGAACGACGCCGACATGACGAAACTCGGGTGGCCCGTGGCGCAGCCGAGGTTCACGAGCCGGCCTTCGGCGAGCAGGATGATCTTGCGCCCGTCGGGGTAGATCACGTGGTCAACCTGCGGCTTGATGTTCTCCCACTCGTACTTGCGCAGGTAGGCGACGTCGATCTCGTTATCGAAGTGGCCGATGTTGCAGACGATGGCTTCATTCTTGAGCTTGTCGAGCATCGAGCCGCTCAGGATGTTGTAGTTGCCCGTGGCCGTGACCACGATGTCGGCCTGGTCGATGACTTCTTCGAGACGCACGACGCGGTAGCCTTCCATCGCCGCCTGCAGCGCGCAGATCGGGTCGATTTCAGTGATCCAGACCGTCGCACCGAGGCCGCGCAGGCTCTGCGCGCTGCCTTTGCCCACGTCGCCGTAGCCGCAGACGATCGCGATCTTGCCCGCAATCATCACGTCCGTGGCGCGCTTGATGCCGTCCACGAGCGACTCTCGGCAACCGTAGAGGTTGTCGAACTTGGACTTGGTGACCGAGTCGTTGACGTTGATGGCGGGGCAGGCCAGTCGGCCGTTGGCCGCCATTTCGTAGAGGCGCTTGACGCCCGTCGTCGTTTCTTCGGAAATCCCGCGGACCTGCTCGAGCAGCTCGGGGTACTTGTCGTGCATGAGCACGGTCAGGTCGCCGCCGTCGTCGAGGATCATGTTCGGCGTCCAGCCGTCCGGGCCGTGGATCGTCTGCTCGACGCACCACCAGTATTCGTCTTCGGTTTCACCGCGCCAGGCGAACACGGGCACGCCCGTCGCCGCGATGGCTGCTGCAGCCTGGTCCTGGGTCGAGAAGATGTTGCACGACGACCAGCGCACTTCGGCGCCCAGTGCGGTCAGTGTTTCGATCAGGACGGCCGTCTGGATCGTCATGTGCAGGCAGCCCGCGATGCGTGCGCCCGCGAGCGGCTGTTCGCTGCCGTACTCGGCGCGTAGCGCCATGAGGCCCGGCATCTCGGACTCTGCGATCGAGATTTCCTTGCGGCCCCATTCGGCCAGCGTGATGTCGGCGACCTTGTAATCGGTCGTGTGCAGTTGGTCAGCGGTGCTGCTCATGTCGGAAGTTCCTTGAAAAATCTCTCTGGGGGGGATGGGTGCGGTGCGGACTCAGGCCGCGCGTTCGCCGTCGGCGCGCAGCGCGTCGGCGCGATCTGTGCGCTCCCAGGTGAAGTCGGCGTCGGTGCGGCCGAAGTGTCCGTAAGCCGCCGTTGCCCGGTAAATGGGGCGAACGAGGTCGAGCATCGTGAGGATGCCGTGCGGCGTCAGGTCAAAGTGGTCGCGAACCAGCCGCGTGAGCGCCGACTCGCTGATCTTACCCGTGCCAAAGGTCTGCACGGTGATGGAGGTGGGCTCCGCGACCCCAATGGCATAGGAAATCTGCACCTCGCAGCGGTCTGCGAGCCCGGCCGCAACGATGTTCTTGGCAACGTAGCGCGCGGCGTAAGCCGCCGAGCGGTCGACCTTGGACGGGTCCTTGCCCGAGAACGCGCCGCCGCCATGGCGCGCGGCACCGCCGTAGGTGTCGACGATGATCTTGCGGCCCGTCAGGCCCGCGTCGCCCATGGGGCCGCCGATAATGAACTGGCCCGTCGGGTTGATGTGGTAGATCGTGTCGTCATTGAGCCACTCGCCGGGCAACACGTCTTCGATGATGTGCTCGCGAACGGCGGCCTGGAGCTCGGGCAATTCGATGTCGGGGTCGTGCTGCGTCGAGAGCACCACGGCGTCGATGCCAGCCGGCTTGCCGTCCTCATAACGGAAGGTCACCTGGCTCTTGGCATCAGGGCGCAGCCATGAGAAGTCGCCGCCGGCCTTGCGCAGCTCGGCCTGACGCTGCACGAGCCGGTGCGCGTAGGTGATCGGGCCGGGCATGAGCACGTCGGTCTCGTTGGTGGCGTAGCCGAACATGAGGCCCTGGTCGCCGGCGCCCTGGCTTTCCGGTGCTTCACGGTCCACACCCTGGGCGATATCGCCGGACTGCTTGCCGATGGCGTTGAGAACCGCGCAGGTGCGGCCGTCAAAGCCCACGTCCGAGCCCGTGTAACCGATATCCACGACCACGTCGCGCACGAGGTCTTCGACGTCGACCCACGCATTCGTCGTGATCTCGCCGGCGACGATTACAAGCCCTGTCTTGACCAGTGTCTCGCAGGCCACGCGGGCATGCGCATCCTTCTCGAGGATGGCATCCAGGATGGCATCGGAGATCTGGTCGGCCATCTTGTCGGGATGGCCCTCCGACACGGATTCGGAGGTAAACAGGTATGCGTCGCTCATAGCGTGGAACCTTGAGGGTGTGCGGCAGCCGCCGGCGTTGCGAGCACCGGGTCGCCATATTTGAGTGTTGAGTCTTATGGTGTCCTGGCAGGCCAGCCGAGGTCCGGGCGTGGAATCGCCTGACGTGATGACCAATTGGCCCGGCATTATAGCGGTTGGCCACGCCAACGGACAGGCCAGCGCGTACCTAAAAGCAGCTTTGGCCTTGCTTGCCCGTTGCGGGCTCTCGCGCGACAATGCGCGCCCCGAATTGCGGAATGACCGGATGCCCACGAGCAACAAGGCCGAAGCGGCCGCCAAGCGCCGCCGGCTGGCGAATGCGATACGCGCACTTTCAATGGACGCGGTGCAGGCCGCCAATTCAGGCCACCCGGGTGCGCCCATGGGCATGGCCGATATTGCCGAGGTGCTCTGGAACGACCACCTGAAGCACAACCCGGCCAACCCGGCCTGGTGGGACCGCGACCGCTTCGTGCTCTCGAACGGCCACGGCTCGATGTTGCTGTATTCGCTGCTGCACTTGTCGGGCTACCCGCTGACGATGAACGACCTTCGGGACTTTCGGCAGCTCGGTGCACACACGGCCGGCCACCCCGAACGCGACCTCGACCTCGGCATCGAAACCACCACCGGGCCGCTGGGCCAGGGCATCACGAATGCCGTGGGCATGGCTATCGCCGAGCGCCATCTGGCCGCCACCTTCAACCGCCCGGGTTTCGACATCATCGACCACCACACCTGGGTGTTCACGGGCGACGGCTGCCTCATGGAGGGTATCTCGCACGAGGCCTGTTCGCTGGCGGGCACGCTTAAGCTGGGCAAGCTCATCGCAGTCTACGATGACAACGGCATCTCCATCGACGGTGACGTCAAAGGCTGGTTTACCGACGACACAGCCGCGCGCTTCCGCGCCTACGGCTGGCAGGTCATCGAGGGTGTCGACGGCCACGATTCGGCCGCCATCGCCAAGGCCATCAAGTCGGCCAAGTCCGAAACCGATAAGCCGACGCTGATCGCCTGTCGGACCGTGATCGGCTTTGGGTCTCCCAACAAGCAGGGCACCGCGGCCACGCACGGTGCGCCGCTCGGTGATGACGAGATCGCCGCGACGCGCGAGGCCCTGGACTGGTCACACGCACCGTTTGAAATCCCTGACGACATTTACGCCGATTGGGACGCACGCCCGCGCGGCGGCAGCGCCGAGTCGGACTGGAAGCAGCGCTTCGCCTCCTACGCCAAAGCGCACCCGGAACTTGCGGCTGACCTCACGCGGCGCATGAACGGTGAGCTGCCCGACGGCTGGAGCCGGACGGTCGACGCCGCGATCAACGCGACGGTCGAGGCTGGCGAGACCATGGCCACGCGTAAGGCGTCACTAGGCGCGCTCGAGCACCTGGCAGGTGCCTTGCCCGAGCTCATTGGCGGCTCGGCGGACCTCACGGGGTCGAACTGCACGCTGCACTCGGGTTCGACGGTGCTCAGCGCGGAAGACCCATCAGGCAACTACGTCAATTTCGGTGTCCGCGAATTCGCCATGACGGCGATCGGTAATGGCCTGGTGCTGCACGGTGGCGTCGTGCCTTACTCGGGCACGTTTCTGGTGTTCTCGGACTACGCCCGCAACGCCGTGCGACTCGCCGCCCTCATGGAAGCGCAGAACATCCTTGTCTACACGCACGACTCAATCGGTCTGGGTGAGGACGGCCCGACGCACCAGCCTGTCGAGCACACGGCCAGCCTGCGGCTCATGCCCAATCTGACCTTGTGGCGCCCGGCGGACACGGTCGAGACGCTCGTGGCCTGGGTCGACGCGATCGAGCGTCGTGATGGTCCGTCGGCACTGGTGTTAACGCGACAGGGATTGCCGTTTGTGGATCGCACCCCCGAACAGGTGGCCGCGATTCGACGCGGCGGCTACGTGCTGCGCGAGCCCGGCGGCGCGCCCGACATCGTGCTCATTGGCACAGGCTCCGAACTCGCCGTCGTGCAGGGCGCTGCGGACACGTTGGCCGCTTCGGGCGTCGCTGTCCGGGTTGTGTCAATGCCGTGCACGGAAGCGTTTGATGCGCAAACTGACGCCTACCGGCGCGGCGTGCTGGGCCCGGCCGGGACGCCGCGACTGGCCGTCGAGGCCGGCGCCACGGGCGGTTGGTGGCGCTACGTGGGTGATCGCGGCGGGGTCGTTGGCCTTGACCGCTTTGGCGAGTCCGCGCCGGCGGGTAAGCTGTTTGAAAAATATGGCTTCACGGCGGACGCCGTGGCGGCCCGGGCGCGCGCGCTGTTGGACGACTGAGCGCAGCCACTGGGACAACGAAAACATCTGGACGGAGTAAACAATCGATGACCATCAAAGTCGGCATCAATGGCTATGGCCGCATCGGCCGCAACGTGCTCAGAGCCATCTACGAAAGTAACCGCCGCAGCGAACTGCAGGTGGTGGGCGTCAATGACCTGGGCGACGCTGAAACCAATGCCTACCTGACCCGCTTCGATACCGCGCACGGCAAGTTTCCGGGTGATGTGGCGGTCGACGGGAATCACATGGTCGTCAACGGTGACCGTATCCGTGTCATGGCCGAGCGCGACCCCGCCAAGCTGCCCTGGGGTGAGCTGGGCGTTGACGTGGTGATGGAGTGCACGGGCATTTTCCGCACCAAGGAAAAGGCCATGGGCCACATCGAGGCAGGCGCCAGTAAGGTGGTCGTTTCGGCGCCGTCGGGCACGAACGTGGACGCGACGATCGTCTACGGCGTCAACCACGACACGCTGACTGCGGACGACGTCGTGATCTCCAACGCGTCGTGCACGACCAACTGCCTGGCACCGCTCGTCAAGCCGCTGAACGATGCCATCGGTGTCGAGCACGGCATCATGACGACGATCCACGCCTACACGAACGACCAGGTGCTCACTGACGTCTACCATTCGGACCTGCGTCGTGCGCGTTCGGCCACGATGTCGATGATCCCGACCAAAACGGGCGCGGCTGCGGCTGTGGGTCTCGTGCTGCCGGAGCTGGCAGGCAAGCTCGACGGCTTCGCCGTTCGTGTGCCGACCATCAACGTCTCGATGGTGGACCTCTCATTCGTCGCCAAGCGTGAAACGACCATCGACGAGATCAACGACGTGCTGCGCGCCGCGAGCGAAGGCCCGCTCAAGGGCATCCTGGCCTACAGCGACGGCCCGCTCGTATCGATCGATTTCAATCATGATCCGGCCTCGTCGACGTACGACGCGACGCTTACGAAAGTGATGGAAGGCACGCTCGTGAAGGTCTGCGCCTGGTACGACAATGAATGGGGCTTCTCGAACCGCATGCTGGACACGGCTCAGGCGTTGATCCGGGCAGCGGGCTGACGAACCTCAGGCTCGACGCACCTCGGGGCGCGCCACATGGCTGACTACCTGACCCTCGACGCGGTCGATATCGCGGGCAAGCGCGTGTTGGTCCGCGAGGACCTCAACGTGCCGCTTGATAACGGTCGGATTACGTCGGACACGCGGATCCGCGCTGCGGTACCAACGCTTGAGCAGGCGCTCGAGCGCGGTGCTGCGGTCATCGTCATGTCGCACCTCGGGCGGCCCAATGAGGGCGAATACGACCCGGCCGCGTCACTGGCGCCCGTTGCGGCGCGCCTGTCTGAATTGCTGGATCGACCCGTGCCGTTGGTCAAGGACTGGCTCGACGGCATCGACGTGGCACCCGGCGACATCGTGCTGGCCGAGAATGTCCGGTTCAACGTGGGCGAGAAGGCCGGCGATGCGGCGCTGTCGAAGCGTATGGCCGCGCTGGCAGACGTCTTCGTCATGGATGCGTTCGGCACCGCGCATCGCGCCCAGGCCAGCACGAGCGGCGTGGCCGAGTTCGCGCCCGTTGCCTGCGCCGGCCCGTTGCTCGCGCGCGAGCTCGATGCACTGGGTCGGGCTATGCAAGAACCCGCGCGGCCGTTCGTGGCCATCATCGGGGGCTCCAAGGTTTCGACCAAGTTGTCCGTGCTCGAAGCACTCAGTGACAAGGTCGACCAGCTGATCGTTGGCGGTGGCATTGCCAACACCTGCCTCGCGGCTGCGGGCCTGCCCATCGGCAAGTCCCTGGCCGAACACGATATGCTCGATACAGCCCGGCGGCTGATGGATAACACGCAGATACCGTTGCCCACCGACGTGACGGTGGGCGACGCGTTTTCGCCGGATGCCGACGCCCGGGTCGTCGCTGCGGATGCTGTTGGTGACGAGGACCTGATCCTCGATATCGGGCCGGAAACGGCCGCACGGTACGCGGAGATCATCGCTGGCGCCGGCACGGTGATCTGGAATGGTCCCGCGGGCGTGTTCGAGTTCGACCAGTTTGGTGCGGGTACGGCTGCAATGGCGTGCGCCATCGCCGATAGCGCCGCCTTTTCGGTCGCGGGCGGCGGAGACACGCAGGCTGCCATTGAGAAATACGCAGTGGCTGACGGGATCAGCTACATTTCGACGGGCGGTGGCGCCTTCCTTGAGTTTGTTGAGGGCAAGACACTGCCCGCGGTCGCGGCGCTCGCGCGTCACGGCTGAGACCGACGCTGCAGGCGCCGGAACACCCTGAATACCGCGCACGGCGCGGGAGGTACGCTGCAATGGCAGGCAAGGTAGCGCTTCGACGCACCAAGATCATCGCAACGCTGGGCCCCGCAACCGACGATGACGCCGTACTGCGGCGCATGATCGAGAACGGGCTGGACGTGGCGCGACTCAACTTCTCCCACGGCAGTGGTGAGATCCTCGAGCAGCGCAGCCAGCAGGTTGCGCGACTGGCGGCCGAGGTGGGGCGCACCGTCGCTATCCTCGGCGATCTGCAGGGCCCCAAGATTCGCATCGGCAGTTTTGTTGACGGCAAGATCATGCTGGCTGAGGGCGCACCCTTCCTGCTCGACCCCGACATGGACGAGGAGGCGGGCACGGCCGAAGGCGTGTCGATTGCGTACAAGACGCTGGCCGATGACGTCGAGCCCGGCGACACGCTGCTGCTCGACGACGGGCAGATCGCGTTGACCGTTGCCAGTATCGACGGCAACCGGGTATCGACTACGGTGCTGACGGGCGGCGCGCTTTCGAACAAGAAGGGGATCAACCTTCAGGGCGGCGGTCTGTCGGCGCCTGCGCTGACGCGCAAGGACGAGGCCGACATTCAGACCGCAGCCGACCTCAATTTCGACTACCTGGCCGTGAGCTTCGTGCGCAGTGCGACGGATATCCGCCAGGCGCGTGCACTGTTCGAGTCCGCGGGCGGGCACGGTCGCATCGTGGCGAAGATCGAGCGCACCGAAGCGGTGGACAACATTGAAAGCATCATTGAAGCGTCCGACGCCATCATGGTGGCGCGCGGTGACTTGGGTGTGGAGATGGGCTACGCCGGGCTGACGGGGCTGCAGAAACGCATCATCCGCAGCACGCGCTACGGCAATAAGATCGCGATCACTGCCACGCAGATGATGGAGTCGATGATCGCGAGTCCGCTACCGACGCGTGCCGAAGTGTCGGACGTCGCCAATGCCGTCATGGACGGCACGGACGCCGTGATGTTGTCGGCCGAGACGGCGGTGGGCAAACACCCGGCGACGGTCATCGAAGCCATGGCCGAGGTGTGCCTGGGTGCAGAGAAGTACCAGACGCACCGATACCGCGCATCGCACCGCATGGACGACACGTTCCAGCACGTCGACGAAGCCATCGCCATGGCCACGATGTACACGGCTAACCACCTGAACGTGCGCGCCATCATCGCGCTTACGGAGTCGGGGACGACGACGCAGTGGATGTCGCGTATTCGCTCCGACATTCCGATCTTTGCGTTTACGCGCAACGAGCGCACGAGCCGCCGTGTTACCTTGTACCGCGGCGTCTATCCCGTCGCTTTCGACATCACGCAGACCAACTCGGTGCGCGTCTACAACGACGTTTGCGCCTTGCTCTTCGAGCTCGGGCTCGTGGACCCCGGCGACCGCGTCATCTTCACCAAGGGTGATCTGAGCGGGGTTGCGGGCGGCACCAATGCGATGAAGATCATCAGCGTGCCCGACGCCGAAATCATGCAGGCCGCACGCGCCGCCGACTGAACCAGCAGGACAGCACAGGTATGACCGACAACCGATTTAAAGGCACCGACTCCTACATCGCCACCGAGGACCTCATGATGGCGGTTAACGCCGGCGTCACGCTCGAACGGCCGATCCTCGTCAAGGGAGAGCCAGGTACGGGCAAGACGATGCTTGCCGAGGAGGTCGCCGCAGCGCTGGGCATGCCGCTGTTCGATTGGCACATCAAGTCGACGACAAAAGCACAGCAGGGCCTCTACGAGTACGACGCTGTGGCGCGGCTCCGCGACTCGCAGCTTGGCGAAGACCGCGTGCACGATATCGGCAACTACATCCTGAAAGGCAGCCTCTGGCAGGCCTTTGAATCCGAGCAGCGGCCCGTGCTGCTCATCGACGAAATCGACAAGGCCGACATCGAGTTTCCGAACGACCTGTTGCGCGAGCTTGATCGCATGGAATTCACGGTGTTCGAAACGGGCGAGACGATCCAGGCGCGACACCGTCCCGTGATCATCATCACCTCGAACAACGAGAAGGAGCTGCCCGACGCGTTCCTGCGCCGCTGCTTCTTCCACTACATCCGCTTCCCCGATGAAGACACGATGCAGCGCATCGTCGACGTGCACTACCCGGGCCTCAAGAAGGACCTGCTGCGCGAGGCGCTAGCGGCGTTCTTCAAGGTGCGCGAAATGCCGGGGCTCAAGAAAAAGCCCTCGACGTCGGAGCTGCTCGACTGGATCAAGCTGTTGCTTGCCGAGGATATTCCGCCCGAGGCGCTGCGCGCAGAGGACAACCGCAAGGCGATTCCGCCGCTTTACGGTGCCCTGCTCAAGAACGAACAGGACGTCCACCTGTTCGAGCAGCTGGTGTTCATGAATCGTGGCGGGCGCCAGTAACGCGGGGCCGCCATGCTGACGCGCTTTTTCTACATGCTGCGCGAGGGTGGCATGAAGACTTCGGTCACAGAGCTGCTCACGCTGCTTGGGGCCATGAAGCAGGGCCTTGCGGGCACGAGCGTCGACGACTTCTACTACCTGTCCCGGTCCTGCCTCGTTAAGGACGAGACGCAGTTCGATCGCTACGACAAGATCTTCGCCGCGCATTTCCGTGGCATCGAAGATGCATTTCGTAGTCTCATCGCCGACGTGCCAGAGGACTGGATCCGCCAGCTTGGCACGCTCGACCTCACCGACGAAGAGCGCGCCGAAATCGAATCACTGGGCGGTTTCGACGAGATCATGAAAGCGCTCGAGGAGCGACTCGCTGAACAGGACGAGCGCCACGAGGGCGGCAACAAGTGGATCGGCACGGCAGGCACCTCACCGTTCGGCGTCGGCGGGTTCAACCCCGAAGGCGTGCGCATCGGCAAGCAGCAGGGTGGCGGCAGCCGACGTGGCGTGAAAGTCTGGGAGCAGCGCGAGTACCGCAATCTTGACGACTCGGTGGAGCTCGGCACACGCAACATCAAGCTCGCACTGCGCAAGCTGCGACGCTTCGCGCGCGAGGGTGCGGCCGACCAGCTCGACCTGCCCGACACGATTCGCAGCACGGCCCGCAATGCGGGTTACCTCGACCTCAAGATGGTTCCCGAGCGTCACAATGCCATCAAGGTACTGCTGTGCCTCGATATCGGCGGCTCGATGGACGATCACGTGCGTGTGTGCGAAGAGCTGTTCTCGGCAGCCAGCAGCGAGTTCAAGCACCTCGAGTATTTCTACTTCCACAACTTCGTTTACGAGTCGTTGTGGAAGGACAACCGGCGCAGACACTCCGAGCGCATCGGTGTGCAGGAGGTCATTCACAAGTACGGGCCTGACTACAAACTCGTGTTCGTCGGTGATGCCACGATGAGCCCCTACGAGATCGTCTACCCGGGGGGCAGCGTCGAGCATTGGAACGAGGAGCCTGGCGCGGCATGGATCCAGCGCCTGCTCAACCATTTCCCGAAGTCGATCTGGCTCAATCCCGAGCCCGAGCAACGCTGGCCGCACACGCCGTCCGTGAAGATCACGCGCGAGATCATGGAGGAACGCATGTTCCCGTTGACCGTGCGCGGCCTTGACGAGGGGATCAAGCGGCTGCGCTAAGCACCGCGGTCGGCGAGTCATGGCCAACACCCCAGAAGCACCGCAACAGCTGGCGCTCGTGCTGCCGGGCGGCGGCGCGCGCTGCGCCTTCCAGGTGGGCGTCCTCAAAGCGGTGTCCGAGCTGCTGCCGCCGCGCGCTCGCAACCCGTTTCGCATCCTGAGCGGCACCTCGGCCGGGGCGATCAACTCGGTCGTGTTGGCGAGCAAGGCCCAGCGCTTTCATTTCGCGGTGCGCGAACTTGAGCGCGTGTGGGGCAACTTCGAGACCGAGATGGTCTACCGCGCCGATGCCATGACCATGTTCAAGACGAGCATGCACTGGCTGGCTGCGATCGTATTCGGCGGGCTCGGCGTGCGAAATCCCAAGTCGCTGCTCGACAACGCACCGCTGCGCGCGCTGCTGGCACGCAACATCCGCTTCCAGCGCATCCGCGCCAACGTCGAGCGCGGCTTCGTCGATGCGGTGGCCGTGACGGCCGCGGGCTACAATTCTGCGCGCTCCGTGACGTTCTACGAGGGTGTCGACAGCCTGAAGCCCTGGAGCCGCACGCGCCGGGTCGGCAAGGCCGAAGACCTCAACATCGATCACCTCATGGCAAGCATCGCCGTGCCCATGATCTTCCCGCCCGTGGCGATGCACGGTGAGTACTTCGGCGATGGTGCCATGCGCCAGGCGACGCCGCTGTCACCCGCCGTGCACCTGGGCGCCAGCCGCATCCTCGTGGTGGGGGTCCGCGATGAGCTCGCGGACCCCGTGCGCGATGACGACAGCCGCGAGCCCGAGTACCCGGGCTTCGGCCGCATCGCGGGCTACATGCTCGACACGCTGTTTCTCGATGGCCTGTACTCCGACCTCGAGCGGCTCGCGCGCATCAACCGCATGCTTGAATCCGTGCCGCCCGAGCACCGCACGGGCTTTGCCGCGCAGATGCGACCCATCGACACGATGGTCGTGCTGCCCAGCGTGGATTTGCGCGTGCTCGCCATCGAATACCTGCGCGACTTGCCGTTGCCGATACGGCTGCTCTTGCGTGGCGTCGGGGGCAGCGAGGGCCGGCTGCTCAGCTTCCTGCTGTTCGAAGCGGGCTACACACGCGCGCTTATTGACCTCGGCTACGCCGACGCCATGCGCCAGGCGGATCGCCTGCGCGCGTTCGTGATGGGTGAGGACGTACCGCCACTCTCGGGTCCCGAGCCCGTCGTCGACGACCTTTCGGGGCGTTTTCACGCGCTCGACATGGGCGCGATGCCCGGGCTCTAGAGCAGAAACGCGGCGCCAAGCCCCAGAAACACGCCGTAGCCGACCACGTCGGTGATGGTCGTGAGGATGACGCCACCCGCAAGCGCCGGGTCGACACGCAGCCGCCCGAGGATCAGCGGAATGGCATAGCCGCACACAGCCGCGACGACGAGGTTGGTCGCGAGCGCCACAGCAATGAGCAGTCCGATGTCCCAGGTCCCAAACCACACGGCTGTCACGACAGCCACAAGCCCGGCCCAGAAGAAGCCGTTGATCACACCGACGAGCACTTCGTGGCGCAAGACGTAGAGCGCGTTTGAGGCCTCGATCTGGCCCAGCGCAATCGCGCGCGTAATGATCGTCAGTGTCTGCGTGCCCGCGACGCCACCCATGCTGGGTACGATCGGCATGAGTACCGCGAGCAGTACGACCTTGTCGATTGTGGTCTGGAACAGGTCGACGACGCTGGCCGCCACGAAGGCGGTAAGCAGGTTGATGCCGAGCCAGAAGGCGCGCCGGCGCGAACTCTGGAACACGGGTGCAAAGAGATCGTGGTCTTCATCGAGACCGGCGGCGCCCATGAGTGAGTGCTCGGCTTCGTCACGGATAACGTCGATGACGTCATCGACGGTGATGCGGCCCACGAGCAGGTTGTCGTCGTCGACGACGGCGATCGAGAGCAGGTCGCGGTCCTCGAAGACGCGCGCGACCTCAAGCGCATCGGTCAGCGCATTAACGCTCATGGCTTCAGGCGTCACAAGGTCTTCGATAATCGCGTCAGGATCTGCCACGAGCAGGCTCGTGAGCGCCACGGTCCCGAGAAAGTGGTTGTCGCGGTCGACGACAAACAGGAGGTCCGTGCGGTCCGGCAGCTCGTCGTGGGCGCGCAGGTAGCGGAGCACGACCTCGACGGAGACATCGGGGCGGACGGACATGGTGTCCGTATCCATGAGACCGCCGGCACTGTCCTCGGGGTAGGCCAGAACCTCGCGCAGCTCTTCGCGGTCCTCGCGGTCCAGCGAGCGCAGAACCTGTTGCGTGATGGCCTCGGGCAGATCGACGACGAGGTCGGCGAGATCGTCGACGGCCATCCCTTCCGTGGCAGCCACGACCTGATCGACATCCATCTCGCGAATGAGGCTGTCGCGAACGTCGTCGGCGAGCTCCACGAGCACCTCGCCCTCGAAGTCGCGGTCAACGAGTTCCCAGACGACACGGCGTTCGGTGTAGGGCAGGGATTCGAGCAGCCGGGCGATCTCACCCGGGCGCAGACCCGCTACCATGCGCCGTGCCGCGCGCATGGTTCCCGATTCGAGCGCTTCTCGTAACGCGCCGAGTACGCTTTGTTCGCTTACCGGCTGGTCCATGACACACCGCTGACGCAACGACAGCCGGGTGGCCGTCGCCGGGGAGTGTAGCGGAGCGCGGTGTTGGCGTCGAAAGGCGCGCGGCTCAGTGGCCGACGGCGCCGCGAACGAGTTCGTGGTGGCGCACGCTGATGTCGCGCCCGTCGCTGCGCAGCGTGCGCGCGATACGTTCAGCCATGTAAACAGACCGATGTTGTCCGCCTGTGCAACCGACGGCAATCGTCAGATAGCTGCGGCTGAAGTTCTCGTAACGCGGCAGCCAGTCACGCAGGAACGCGATGATGGCGTCATGCATGTCGTCGGCCAGCGGCTCGGAGTCGAGGTAGTCGATGACGGGCTTGTCGAGCCCGGTTTCCTGGCGCAGTTCGGGCTGCCAGTAAGGGTTGGGCAGGCAGCGCAGGTCGAACACGTAGTCGGCATCAGCGGGGATGCCGTGCTTGAAACCGAAGCTTTGGATCAGGATCGACAGTTTGTGAACGTCGCGCGAGGCGATGCGCTCGCGCACGAGGTCACGAAGCTCGTAGACGCTCGTGCGGGTGGTGTCGATGATGAGATCAGCCACGTTAACCACGGGCGTCAGGATGCTGCGTTCGGTTGCAATGGCCTCCCGCAGTCCGTCGCCCGATTGTGCGAGCGGATGGCGTCGTCGGGTCTCACCAAAACGTTTGATGAGCATGGCTTCCTCAGCCTGCAGAAAGAGCACTTCGACCTGGGCGCCCTGATTGCGCAAGTGCGCGACCTGTCGGTCCAGCATCTGCAGATCGTCGGCGCGATTGCGGGCATCGATGCCGATCGCCACGCGGTCGCCGCCGGCTTCGTCGGCGAGCAGGTAATCCGTGAGCTGGGGCAGCAGGGCAACGGGGATGTTGTCGACCGAGTAGTAGCCGAGGTCCTCGAGCACATGCAGCGCCACTGACTTACCCGAACCCGAGAGGCCGCTGACGATGATGATGCGCATGGCGCTAGTCTTGACCAGCCGCCATGTCTGCCGGTGCCTCGATGCCCGTTACCGCGGCGAGCACCTCGTTCTCGTCACGCGCATTGCGAAGCCGCCGGGCCAGGGCGGGATCGACGAGGTGTTGCATGAGACGGCGCAGCGCGTCGGCGCGAGCCTCGTCGTCAGCAGACGGTATGACGAAGCCGAAGATCAGGTCGACGTCGCGGTTGTCGCTGGAGTCGAAGTCGATGGGCTTGGCGAGTCGCAGCAAGACGCCCCGCACGGTGCGCACTTCGGGCATTCGCGCGTGGGGAATGGCGAGGCCGCAATCGGCTGCGGTGCAGCCCAGGCGCTCACGTTCGAACAGTGCCTCGAAAATCTCGTCGGCACTGGCGTCATCGGCGCTTTGGGCGAGGTGGTGGCTCAGCAACTGCAACACCTGCTTCTTGCTCGTCGCCTCTATATCGAGGTGAACGCGGTCCCGGGTCAGAAGCGAATCGATCGTGAACGGCATCGTATTATTTTTTGTTTCGGCGGTTCTTGAGTCGAACGCGCCGACCGGGTGGATCCACAAAGGATGCACCCGGTCGGCGCGCGCTACATGCGATTATGCCACCTGAAGCGGGTCAGGTGCGGCCCTTAAGCCGGCTCAGGCGTGCTTTTGCACTTCCCTGGCGTGGTGGTCGCACTGTTTTTCCTTGTGCTTCAAGATGCGACGGTCAAGCTTGTCGGCCAGGCCGTCGATCGCAGCGTACATGTTCTCTTCGGTCGCCTCGACGTGCAGGCGCTTGCCGCGCAGGTTCGCGGTCGCCTCGGCACGATGGCGGAGTTTCTCCACCGTGAGGATGCAGTGCACGTCGGTTACGTGATCGTAGTGCTTCTCGATCCGTTGCATCTTGGCGCTGACGTAATCTCGAAGGGCGTCAGTCACGTCGACGTGATGGCCGGTAACATTCAGCTGCATATCTGGCTCCTATCTGTGTCATGGCATGTGTTTGATTGGGTGTCGGCGTTTCTCCTAGTCACCGGCAGAAAAGTCTTTCAAAACAGCCGCTTGGCCAAATCACAGCCTTACGGCGCCGACGCAGCGCACAGGCGCAACGCCACTTGATCATGCGCCGATCGGGGGTGGGCTGCAAGCCCGTGGGATTAGCGGGGTGCGCGGACCCTGCGTTCGCTTGACGAAGCGATATTCATGGCCTCGCGGTACTTGGCGACGGTGCGACGGGCGACCTGGACGCCGTCTTCCTTGAGCAGTGCCGTGATCTTGCTGTCGGACAGGGGTTTCGCGGGGTCTTCGGCGCCAACGAGCTTCTTGATTTTGGCGCGAACGGCCACGGAGCTCTGCTCGTCGCCGTCCGTGGTCGATACGTGCGAAGAGAAGAAATAGCGAAACTCGAGCACGCCGCGCGGGGTGTGCATGTACTTGTGGCTGGTTACGCGTGACACCGTCGATTCGTGCATATCGATGGCCTCGGCGATGTCCTTGAGGATCATCGGCTTCATGGCCTCTTCGCCGTGCTCGAAGAACTCGACCTGGCGCTCGACGATGGTGCTGGCCACCTTGTAGAGCGTCTCGTTGCGGATTTCGAGGCTGCGCACAAGCCAGCGCGCTTCCTGGAGCTGGGCGCGCAGGACGGTGTGTTCGCCGTTACCGCGAAGCAGTGCTGCGTACTGTTGATTGACCTTGAGCCGCGGCACGCCCGACGGGCTGATTTCCACGATCCACTGTCCGTCGACCTTGCGCACGAACACGTCGGGAATGACGTATTCGGTGCGGCCGCCACTGACGGCCTGGCCGGGTTTGGGGTGGCAGCTGCGTACGAGCGACAGCGCGTGCTCGAGGTCGTCATTGTCGACGGCGAGCCGGCGGCGCAACTGGGTGTAGTTTTGTTCGGCAACGAGCGGCAGGAAGTTCTCGACAATGCGCCGCGCCGTGGTCAGCCCCGGCGTGCCTTCGGGGTAGGGCGCGAGTTGTAGTGACAGGCACTCGCCCAGTGACCGGGCACCCACGCCCAACGGGTCGAAGCGCTGGATCTTGACGAGGACGCGCTCGATGCGGCTCTCGCTCAATGAGGGCTCGTCCAGAACCTCGCGGATTTCCTCAAGGCTCTCGAAGAGGTAGCCATCGTCGTCAATGGCGTCGATGATCGCCTCGCCGATGATGCGTTCTTCATCGGTGAAGTTCTCTGTCTCGAGCTGGTGCAGCAGGTGCTCGCGCAGGGTCTCCTCGCGGTCATCAGCGAAGTCCGCCATCGACCGGCCGTCATTGCCCGAGAACGACGTGTCACCGCCGCGACCCACGTCGCGCCAGGAGTCTTCGGCGGGCGCCGCTGTGGGCTCGGGCGTCAGCGCACGGACCTCAGCCGTCGACGCGGCATCCACTTTGGGCGCGTCGGGCAGGTCCTCCATGTCGAGCATGACATTGGACTCGAGCGCTTCGGCAATCTGCTGATTGAGGTCCATGACGGGCAGTTGCAGCAGTTTGATCGCCTGCTGCAGCTGGGGCGTCATGGTCAGCGTCTGACCAAGCTTGAGTTGTAGGGATGGTTTCAGCAAAGCGTGTCCCGTCGTTTGCTGAATGATACCGTAACAAACGCTCGCTGATTCGCCGTGACCGCGGTCACGGCGGTGTCGATCCGGCGTTACAGTCGGAAGTCGTCGCCCAGGTAGACCTCGCGCACGTGGCGGTCCGTGACGATCTCCTCTGGCGTGCCGCTGGCGATCAGGCCGCCGTCGCTCAGGATGTAGGCGTGGCCGCAGATGCCCAGTGTTTCGCGCACGTTGTGGTCCGTAATGAGCACACCGATGCCGCGTTCGGTGAGGTGGCGAATCGTCCGCTGAATGTCTATGACCGAGATGGGATCGACGCCCGCGAACGGCTCGTCGAGCAGAATGAAGCGCGGCTCGGCCGCCAGTGCGCGCGCAATCTCGACGCGACGGCGCTCACCCCCCGACAGGCTCATCCCGAGGCTCGTGCGCACGTGGCCGATGTGCAGTTCGTCGAGCAACTGTTCGAGTCGTGCGTCGCGTTCGGTGCGGTTCAGGTCACGCCGCGCCTCGAGGATGGCCATGATGTTCTGTTCGACGGACAGCTTGCGAAAAATCGACGCTTCCTGCGGCAGGTAGCCGAGACCCATGGCCGAGCGCCGGTGCATGGGGTCGTGCGTGAGGTCATTGCCGTCGAGCAGGATCCGGCCGCGGTCGCAGCGGACCAGGCCCACGATCATGTAGAAGGCCGTGGTCTTGCCGGCGCCGTTGGGGCCAAGCAGGCCCACGACCTCACCGCTCTTGATCTCGAGCGAGATGCCACGCACCACCTCGCGAAACTTGTAGCGTTTGGCGATATCCTGGACGCTCAGGATGCTCACGGCGCGTCGCGATCCTCGTCGATGGCGTCGGCGGCCGCATCCTCGGCGGCGTCCTGTGCAGCGTCAGCCGCATCTTCAGGCGGCTGCACGACGATTTTCACCCGCTCGCCTGTGTTGGCGTCACCCTCGAAAGCGACCTGTTGTCCTTTGACGTCGTAGACGAGCAGCGCGCCCGTGACTTCATTGGCGTCGTCGGAAATCCGCGCATTGCCCTCGAACCGCACGACACCGGCGTCAAGGTCGTAGTCGAAGCGCTCGGCCTGGCCCTCGGTGATCGCGGCGACGCCCGTGCGCTGGTCGATGAAACGCGCCGGCTCGCCGGTCACACGCGCGCGGACGAGCCGGTGCGACATAAAACGGAGCTCGGCATTCTCGGCGCGAATGCTGGCGCCGTCGACGTCGATTTCAACGTTGCCCGAAAACTGCCAGCTGGAGTCTGCGAAGTTGGTGCCCGCCGTGGTTTCCGCGCGGCGCGCTTCGATGCGGGTGGCGCCCTGCGTGATGCGCAAGCCGTAAAACACGGTCGTATTGTCGGCAAGATTGAGCTCGGAGTTGTCGGCGTCCATGACGATGGGCAGGCCGGGCTCGACCGCGAGCTGTGCCGAAGCGCCGGCCGCCAGCAGCGAGAGCAGCGCAGTCAACAGCCAACGCGTGAGATCAGGGTGTGAATTGGCCACGGATATTCGACCTCAGTTCAATCCGGTCTTCGTCGAGTAGTGCCAGCATACCCGTTGCCACGAGCGTACCTTCGCCAATTTCAAACCGGACCGTGTCGTCGGTCTCGACGGTCCGTGCCTCCGGGTTGAAGGCCAGCGTTTCGGTGTGCACCGCGACCGCGCCGACGGTGCCGTCGTCGGCGCGCCGGGCCACGACCTGGCCCGACAATGCGAGTTGCGAGCCGCCAAACTCGAGCGTGGCCGAATTGGCCTCGATCTGCCAGCGTCCGTTGCCGGCCGCGTAGTCGACGCGAATGCCAGACAACTCGATGGGCTCGCGGCTCGCCGTTTGCAGCGCACGTTGCGCCATGAGCTCGTAGAGCAGCTCGCCGTCGTCATCGGTGCCAAAGATGTGCGCGTCGATCATGTAGTAGCCGCGCTCGACGGGGGTGTTGGCCACGGGCGTTTCATCGTTGGTGTCGCGGTCGCCGCGCAGCAACCAGGTCGCCATGGCGGTGGCGGCCAGTGCGAGCAGTGCTATCCAGCCGCGCGTGTTCACGTGGATCGCGCCTCGCGAGCGGCAAGTATGAAGTCGGCGATCTCGCGTACGGCGCCATCACCACCCGGGCGGCGTGTGATGAGGTCGGCGCGGCTGGCGACGGCGACGACGGCATTGGCCGGAGCAAATGCGATCCCCGTTGCCTCGAACATGGGCAGATCAGGCATATCGTCTCCGACTGCCGCCGCCTGCTTCTGTTCCACGCTCAGCTTGGATAGGAGTCCCGTGATCGCGGCGTGTTTGTCACGACAACCCTGGAATACGTGCTCGATGCCGAGCTCCGCAGTGCGAGCCGTGACGGCACCGCTCGAGCGCCCCGTAATCACGGCAACACGGATTCCGCACTCGATGAGGTGGCGCAGGCCATAGCCGTCCTGCGTGTTGAAGGTCTTGCTCTCGTTGCCAGCATCGTCAAGCGTGAACTTGCCGTCGGTCATGACGCCATCGACGTCAAACACCACGAGCCCGATGTCGGCCGCGGCCGCAACGAGCTCGGGTGACGCCATTTCGATGAGGACCGCCACTACATGACACCCGCGCGAAACAGGTCGTGGATGTTGAAGGCGCCGATGAGTTGTTCGTCGCCATCAGTGACGGGCAGTGCCGTGATCGCGTAGGTCTCGAGCATGTGAACGGCCTCGGCCGCGAGCGCGTTGGACCGGATGTGGTGGCCGCCCTGCGTCATCGCGTCGCGCACGTTGAGGCCCGTGAGGTCGAGCTGTTCGTCGAGCAGCCGGCGCAGGTCGCCGTCGGTGAACACGCCCGCCAGGCGCACGCCATCCGTGACCGCGGCGAAACCCAAACCCTTGCGGGTCATTTCGATGAGTGCATCACTGAGCGTGGCGCCGATATCGACGACGGGTACGGCGTCGCCTGTGTGCATGATGTCGGCGACCGTGAGCAACAGGCGTTTGCCCAGGCTGCCGCCCGGGTGCGACCGCGCGAAATCCTCGGCCGTGAATTCGCGGCTGTCGAGGAGCGCGACGGCCAGGGCGTCGCCAAACGCGAGCGTTGCCGTGGTGCTGGCTGTTGGCGCCAGGTTGAGTGGGCAGGCCTCCTCGGCGACACCCACGTTGAGGTGCACATCGGCTTGCCGCGCCAGCGTCGACCTGGCGTTGCCCGTCATGCTGATGAGCGGCGCGCCCAGCCGTTTGATGAGCGGGAGGATCGTCAGCACCTCTTCGGTCTCACCCGAGTAGGAAATCGCGAGTACGACGTCGTCGGGCGTGATCATCCCCAGGTCGCCATGGCTCGCTTCACCGGGGTGCAGATAAAACGCGGGACTGCCTGTGCTGGCCAGCGTCGCGGCGATCTTGCTCGCCACATGACCTGATTTGCCCATGCCGGTAACCACGACACGGCCCCGGCATTCGAGACACAGCTGACAGGCCGCTTCAAAGTCGTCGTCAATCCGAGCCGCGAGTGCCTGGACGGCGTCGGCTTCGATACGCAGAACGCGCTGCGCCTGCTCCAGGCGCCGTTTCGCGTCAGACCCCATTCGTCATGCTCTGCGTCAGCACATAGACGTGGTAGGAGAAGAACGCGATCAGCAAAGCAGAGCCCTCGATGCGGTTGATGCGCCCGGCGCCCGAGTAATTGTAGGCCATTGCGAACAACACGAGCGTCAATGCGATCATCACGAAGAAATGCAGCGACAGAACCTCGGCGCTCAGCCCCGTGGGCTCGATGACGACAGCCGCGCCGATGACCGCCAGCAGGTTGAACATGTTGGAGCCGATGATGTTGCCGATGGCGAGACCTTGTTCGCCCTTGAGCGCCGACATGATGGATACGGCCAGCTCGGGCAGACTCGTGCCGATGGCCACCAGCGTGACGCCGATGACCAGCTGACTGACGCCCAGACCTTCGGCAATCGTCGTCGCGCCGTTGACGAGCAACTGTGCGCCCGCGAGCAACACGAGCAGACCCAGCAGGAACCAGCCCGCGGCCACGTTCATGGCCATGTCCTTGGGGATCTCGGCTTCGTATTCAGCTTCGATCGGATCGTTGACGTTGCTGCGGTAGCCCAGGCGCACAATCCAGTACATAACGACCACGAGCGCCGTGAGCATGACGAGTCCGTCGATGCGCGACAGGTTGAGATCGAGGCAGAGCGCTACGGCCAGCAGGGTGACGGCCAGCAACGCGGGCATCTCCTGCTGCAGTGTGCGCGAGAGGACCTGGATGGGTCGCAGCAGCGCCGTGGCACCCAGCACGAGCGCGATGTTGGCGATGTTGGAGCCGACAGCGTTACCGATGGCGAGGTCGGGTTGTCCTTTCATGGCCGCTACGATCGACACGAGGATCTCGGGCGCGGAGGTCGCGATGCCGACGACGGTCAGGCCGATGAGCAACGTGGGCACGCCCAGGTTGCGCGCCATGGCGCCGGCGCCGATAACGAATCGATCGGCCCCCCAGATCAGGGCCAGAAGACCCACGATCACCATGGCCACGTTGACGAGCATTGACTCCAAGCAGCGATCTCCGCGGCGCACTCGCACCGCCTGCGCAGGCCGTTCCCGGGCTCAGGCACCCGAAGCGGCGGCAACATAAGACGAGGCCACAACGCCCGCAGGGCTCGTGGCCAGCCCTTAATAATACACAAAACCGCCATTTGCCCATGTCGGACATGGCCCCGGCACGGTGCCGGGCCGGGCGCTTTGTACTAGACTCTTCGACCCCCGAACAGGCCGCCCGGAGACCGAATCCCGTGACCCCCAGTGAGATTGAAAGCCTGATCCGAGAGGCGCTCGACGTGTCCGAGATTGTCGTGCAGAGCGACGACAACGTGCACTTTGAGGCGCAGATCGTCTCGAGCGCGTTCGAGGGCAAGCGGGCCGTGGCCCGCCACCAGATGGTCTACGCGGCACTCGGCGACCGCATGCGCGCAGACATCCATGCGCTGTCGATCCGCGCGTTGACGCCCGCCGAGCTTGCGGCGCAGGGCTAGGTCTTGGACAAGTTGCTGATCACGGGCGGCGCGCCGCTCGAGGGTACCGTGCACATGTCGGGCGCCAAGAACGCAGCGCTGCCGATTCTTGCGGGCACGCTACTCGCGAGCGAACCCGTCACCATCGACAACGTGCCGCACCTGCGCGATGTCACCACGATGATTGCGCTGCTGCAGCGCATGGGTGCCGTAACCACGATCGATGAGCGCATGTCTGTGACCGTCGATACAGGCGGTGAGGTCGACCCCGTCGCGCCCTATGAGCTCGTCAAGACGATGCGCGCCTCCGTGCTCGTGCTGGGCCCGCTTGTGGCGCGCTTCGGTCGCGCTGACGTGTCGCTGCCCGGTGGCTGTGCGATTGGTGCCCGACCTGTCGACCTGCACGTGTCGGGACTGCAGGCGCTGGGCGCCGACGTGCGCGTCGAGAACGGCTACATTCGTGCGCGTGCCGACCGGCTGCGCGGTGGCCACTTCGTCTTTGATACGGTGTCCGTAACCGGCACCGAGAATCTCATGATGGCGGCGGCGCTGGCCGAGGGCGAAACCGTGCTCGAGAATGCGGCGCGCGAGCCCGAGGTGGTCGATCTCGCCCAGTACCTCATTGCGCTTGGCGCGCAGATTGAAGGAGCGGGCAGCCCGACGATCCGCATTCAGGGTGTGGATTCGCTCGCAAGCGCGCGCTACCGCGTACTGCCCGATCGCATCGAAACGGGGACCTACCTGACGGCCGCGGCCATGACGCGCGGTCACGTGACCCTGCGCGACGTGCGGCCGGACCACCTCGAGGCGGTGCTGTCCAAGCTCACGGAAGCGGGCGCTGACATCTCGACGGGCGAAGACTGGATCGAAATCGACATGCGTGGCCGTGGTCCGCGCGCCGTGGACGTGCAGACCACCCCGTACCCCGGCTTCCCGACCGATATGCAGGCCCAATTCTGCGCGCTCAACGCCATCGCCGAGGGTTCGGGTGCGGTCACCGAGACCATCTTTGAAAACCGGTTTATGCACATCCCCGAACTGCAGCGCATGGGTGCGGATTTCAAGATTCGCGGAAGAACCGTGGTGACGCAGGGTGTCGAGCGTCTGACTGCCGCGCCCGTCATGGCCACGGACTTGCGCGCTTCAGCCGGGCTGGTGCTGGCGGCTCTGGTGGCGGAGGGCACCACGACTGTGGATCGTATCTACCACCTCGATCGGGGCTACGAGCAGATCGAGGACAAGCTGCGTCGGCTGGGCGCTGCCGTCGAGCGCCAGACTTAGGCGCTACGGCCGCGTGGTCGCAAGCGTACGATCGCCGGCCACAGCTTCGGTGCTGCGCCGCTCTCCATTGCGCAGGTACTCAAGCCGCAGCCGCGCGCCGGGCGCGTAGCCGGCCACGGTGAGCAGCGCCTGCTGGTTCTCACGCATGGGCTCGCCGTTGATCGAAAGCAGCACGTCGCCGCTGCGAATGCCCGCGTCCCAGGCCGGACCGTCACGCAGCACCGCCGTCAGCACGATGCCAGAGCCGGGCTCCAGCCCAATCCGCGCCCATTCGTCAGCCGTGAGCTGCTGCATTTCCAGACCAAGCCAGCCGCGTCGCACGCGTCCGTCCTCGCGCAGCGCGCGCACCACGCCACTGACGAGATTGGCGGGGATGGCGAAGCTGATGCCCTCGATATCGACTTCGCGCGACACCACGGCCGTGTTGATACCGATCAGTTCGCCGCGCACGTTGATGAGCGCGCCGCCTGAATTGCCCGAGTTAATGGCCGCATCGGTCTGGATGTAGTTCTCGAACGTCGTCAGCCCAAGCAGTCCCCGTCCCGTGGCACTGACGATGCCCTGGGTCACGGTCTGACTCAGGCCGTACGGGTTGCCGATGGCCAGCACCACGTCACCAATCTGTAGCGTGTCGGACCGACCGACGCGGATCGGGGTCAGGTCGTCGAGCTCGATTTTGAGCAGCGCCAGGTCCGTGTCTGCGTCTGTGCCAACGACGGTGGGGATGGCCTCGCGCCCGTCGGCCAGCTGCACGCGTCCCGAGCGCGCACCCCGGATGACGTGGAAGTTGGTGACGATGTAGCCCTGGGCATCGATGATGACGCCCGAGCCGAGGTTGGTCTGCACGGCCACGGGTGACTCGGCGCTGGGGTCGTCGCTGGGCACGAGCCGGGTTGTGTAGATGTTGACCACAGCGTCGGCACTGGCGGCCACGGCATCGGCGTAGCTGACGCGCGCCTGCTCGCGCGGCCCCAGCAGATCGGGCCTCAGCAGGATGACCACGCAGGCCAGCGCGAGGCCGCCCACGACACAGCGAAACAGGAATTGGAGGGTTTGGCTCAATCCAGACATCGACACCGCGGAGACACTGCCCCGCACCGGCTCTTTTGTGGCCACTATTGTGACGCAGGCCAGCGCATAGCGGTAGGCAAGGCTGCGTCGAGGCCTGTATAATGGCGGGCTGAGACCAGCGCGCCCTGCCACAGCCCGACGACACTCGAGCCAACTTCCCCGACTGAAAACTGGTGCATTCGCGGCCATTTCGAGGCCGGCCGACGGTGCGCAAGACCTCGACTGCGGCGTGCAATCGCAACTCGCAGGACGCGTAGGAAGGCCAGGTTCGACACCGCAAAAATTGGTGAGTCGACAGCGCTTCGACAGAGTGGGTCTGGTGCGTCTGGGTCGGCCCACCTGTCGAAAACGCAGGGTGCCGGGGCAGCGAAGGGCGATAGGGTTCGCCACAACATTCGTGAGGTGCCGGCCCAGCCGCGCGCCCGCCAGGCTTAGTAACAATTGATCGTGATTCGGAGTCGACCTGATGGCTGACAATCCTGACAACCTTGACGACAGCAGACGCCGGTTCCTCGGCATCGCCACGGGCGCCACGGGCGCTGTCGCGGGTGCCATGTTCGTAGTGCCCTTCCTGGGATCGCTGGTACCGAGCAAACGGGCGCAGGCGCTGGGCGCACCTGTTGAAATCAACATCGGAAACCTCGAAACCGGCCAGATGGCGCGCAAGCAATGGCGTGGCCGCACGGTCTACGTGGTGCGTCGCGACGAAGAGATGCTGAAGCGTATCGAGAACACGACGCCGCAAGTCGCCGACCCGGATTCAGCAGAATCAGAGCAGCCCGATTACGCCAGCAACGGTTTTCGCTCGCTGAAGCCCGAGTTTCTCGTGGTCTTCGGCCAGTGCACCCATTTGGGCTGCGCGCCCTCGCAGCGCTTCGAGGTGGCCCCACCGGATCTCGGCCAGGACTGGCTGGGCGGCTTTTTCTGCGCCTGCCACGGTTCGAAATTCGACATGGCCGGCCGCGTCTTCAAGGGGGTTCCGGCGCCCCTCAACTTGCCGGTACCGCCTTACCGCTTTATCGGTGAGGACGTCATCGAAATCGGCACGGAAACAGGAGCAGCCTGATGGCACGCGCAGAATCGGAACTGCAGATCGGTCAGAAAGACGGAGGGTTGATGAAGTGGATCAACGACCGCTTCCCCTTCGACAAGATGATGAAGGAGCACGTGACTGAGTATTACGCCTCCAAGAATCTGAACCTCTGGTACGTTTTCGGCGTGTTATCGATGGTCGTGCTCGTGATCCAGCTGCTCACGGGCATCTTCCTGACGATGAACTACAAGCCCAGCGCGGCAGAGGCGTTCGCCTCGGTCGAGTACATCATGCGCGACGTGAAGTACGGCTACATCATTCGTTACATGCACTCGACGGGTGCGTCGGCGTTCTTCATTGTGGTTTACCTACACATGTTCCGCGCCATGCTGTATGGCAGCTACCGCAAGCCACGCGAGCTCATCTGGCTCATCGGCATGATCATCTTCATCGTGCTCATGGCGGAAGCGTTTATGGGTTACCTCCTGCCCTGGGGTCAGATGTCCTATTGGGGTGCGCAGGTGATCGTGTCGCTGTTCGGGGCGATCCCGGGTATCGGTGAAGGCCTTGTGGACGTCATCCGCGGTGACTACTCGATTTCGGACATCACGTTGAACCGCTTCTTCGCGCTGCATGTGATCGCGCTGCCGCTGGCACTCGTCATGCTTGTTGTCGTGCACATCCTTGCGCTGCACGAAGTGGGTTCGAACAACCCCGACGGCATCGAAATCAAGAAAAAGAAGGACGCGAACGGCGTGCCGCTCGATGGCATCGCATTCCACCCCTACCACACGTCGAAAGACCTCGTGGCCATCGTGGTGTTCATGGCAGCGTTCTTCGCAGTCGTGTTCTTTGCGCCTGAAATGGGTGGCTACTTCCTGGAGCACGCCAACTTCGAGCCGGCCAACCGTCTCAAGACGCCGGAGCACATCGCACCGGTCTGGTACTTCACGCCGTTCTACGCGATTTTGCGCGCCGTGCCGGACAAGCTGCTGGGGGTCATCCTCATGGGCGCGGCCGTCGTGATTCCGATGTTCCTGCCCTGGCTGGACCGCTCGCCTGTGAAGTCGATTCGCTACAAGGGCGTCATCACAAAGTCGGCACTGGGCCTGTTCGTGGTCGCGTTCCTGTTCCTCGGCTGGCTGGGTCTGCAGCCCGCGACGGATCTCTACACGAACCTCGCGCGCGTGTTCACGGTGATCTACTTTGCGTTTTTTGCACTGATGCCTTGGTACAGCAAGATCGACCAGACCAAGCCGGTACCCGAGCGTGTCGTGATGAAGGGGGCGGAGCATGCGTAGGGCAACGCTTTTGCGCGCAGCAGCCCTTTGCCTGGCGTTGTCGGCTTCTGGTGCTGCGTTCGCCGCGGGCGGCGGCGCGGCACTCGATGCCGCCAATAACGACGTGGGTAACACCAAGTCGCTGCAGCGCGGCTTCAAGTACTTCATGAACTACTGCTCGGGCTGCCACAGTGCCGAATACGTGCGTTACAACACGATCGGCGCGGCACTTGAGATTAGCGATGCAGAGCTTGAGCAGAACCTCATGTTCAATGCTGAGCGCACCTTCGAGACGATTAATATCTCGATGCGCACTGAGGACGCGACGGCGTGGCTCGGCCAGGTGCCACCCGACATGTCGCTGATCGCACGTTCGAAAGGCGTCGACCACATCTACTCGTTCCTGCGCGGCTACTACCGCGACGACAAGTCCGCAACAGGCTGGAACAACACGGTGGTCAAAAATGTCAGCATGCCGCACGTGCTCTGGGAAATGGAGGGCGTCAAGGCCAAGGCTGAGTCGCACAGCGACGAGGGTGCAGCGGCCGACGGCCACAGCGCCGCCGACAAGCCCGCGTTCGACGTTTTGGCGGCGGGTACGATGTCGGCTGAGGAATACGACGACGTCGTTCGTGACATTGTCAACTTCCTGGACTTCATCTCAGAGCCCATGCAGCTCGAGCGCACCCAGATCGGCATCTGGATCATGGCTTTTCTCGTGATCTTCTTCTTCTTGTCCCTGTTCCTTAAGAAGGAAATCTGGAAGGACGTGAAGTAAACACCGGTTCGCGCGGCGGCGTGTGGGGACACGTCGCCAGTGACGCTCGGGTGCACCGGACGTCACCGTCGACTACACAACAAGACAGATACGGAGACTCCAAATGGGAGCAATCGCTAACCGGCGCTCGATCATGAGCCTTTTTTCTCGGCCCACGTGCATTCACAGTCACCGCACGCGCCTCGTGCTGGCTGAGAAGAGCATCAACATCGATATCGTGACGGTCGAAGGGGACGACCTGCCCGAAGACCTGCTCGATCTGAACCCCTACCACACGGTGCCGACACTCGTAGACCGCGACCTCGTCCTTTACGATTCGCGCGTCATCATCGAATACCTCGATGAGCGCTTCCCGCATCCGCCGCTCATGCCCGTCGATCCCGTGACGCGCGCTCAGTTCCGCCTGGCGCTGTTCCGCATCGAGAATGACTGGTACAAGCTCGCCGAACAGATCGAAGACGCGGCCGAGAAGAAAGCCAACACGCGAGCCCGCAAGATCCTGAAGGAAAGCGTGCTGGCCAGCGCCGAAGTGTTTGCGGCCAAAGAATTCTTCCTGGGCGATGAGTTTTCGCTTGTTGACGCGAGTGTCGCGCCGCTGCTCTGGCGGTTATCGAGTTACAATATCGACCTGGGCAAAGGTGGCGCCCCCATCGAGGCCTACATGGAACGCATGTTCGCGCGGCCCTCGTTCCGCGCCAGCCTGACCGAACTCGAGCAGGAGATGCGGCTGTAGGCCGCCCCGGTGCCGACCGTGAGTGACGGTGAGCGGCGCATCTCCTCAAAACGGCCCTACCTGATTCGGGCCATGCACGAGTGGATGAGCGACAACGGCCATACACCGCATCTCGTCGTAGACGCCGAGATGGCGGGTGTCGTCGTGCCGACGGAACACATCCAGGACGGACGTATCGTGCTTAACATCAGCTACTCGGCAGCGCATGCGTTGCAGCTCGACAATGACGCGGTGTCGTTTCGGGCGCGCTTCGGTGGCAGTCCCTTCGACGTCCGCGTCCCGGTACCGAGCATCCTGGGCATCTACGCCCGCGAGACAGGGCAGGGCATGGTGTTCTCAGATGGCGGGCCCGAAAAGCCTGAGCCCGAACCTGACGACAACGGCGACGACAACACTCGGCCGTCGCACCTCAAGGTCGTCAAGTAACGCCGGGGCGTTCGCTCAGTCAGCCTGCGGCGACGATGACCTGCTGGTCGATGAGATCGCACAGGCAGTGAATCGCGACCAGGTGAATCTCCTGAATCCGCGCGGTCCGCGGTGACGGCACCCGAATCTCGATATCATCCTCGCGCAACATGCCGGCCATGCGGCCGCCATCGCGCCCTGTGAGCGCTACGATGTGGCCGCCCCGTTCGTGGCAGGCCGTCATGGCGCGGCAGACGTTCTCCGAATTGCCCGACGTCGAGATGGCCAGCAGCACATCGCCCGTGTTCAGCAGTGCGCGAACCTGCTTCGAAAACACCTCTTCGTAGGCGTAGTCGTTGGCGATCGAGGTCAGTGTCGACGCGTCTGTTGTCAACGCCATGCCCGGCAAGCCTGGCCGTTCCATCTCGAAGCGGTTCAGGAGCTCCGACGAGAAGTGCTGCGCGTCGCCGGCTGAGCCGCCGTTGCCGCAGGACAGGATCTTGCCGCCTGCGAGGATGCTGCGGCTCATGAGGTCGGCCGCTGCGACGAGCAGCTCGGGCAGCACATCGGCTGCGGCCTGCTTTACAGCGAGGCTTTCCTCAAACTGTTTTTGAACGCGTTCCAGGTATGCCACGGCGGCATTCGCTCCCAATTGACTGAGCCCGAAATTCTAGCGGATTCCAAGGCTTAACCCCAGTCCGGAGCGCGTCAGCCGGCACGAAATGCGTCCCGGTGCCAGGCGATAGTGGTGCTACCGTCCTCACTGGCATCGAAGGCGACGACGTCGAACCGCATTCGGGCCTGGGCCCATTGTGGCTGGCGCAGCAGAAAGAACTGTGCTGCCTGAATGAGCCGATGCTGCTTGCCGGGGTTCACGGACGCAGCCGCGCCGACACGTGCCCGTGCACTGCGGTAACGGACCTCAATGAACACCAGCGTCGCGTCGTCGCACATGATCAGATCGATCTCACCAAAGCGACTGTGAAAGTTGCGCGCAACGGGTTCGAGGCCATGATCGCAGAGATGGCTTGCGGCACGGTCTTCCCAGAGCGTGCCCGCGGCACGCCGGCTCACCGTGCTAGTCCAGCGTGATGATTGTGGGCTGCCGGGGCTCGTCACCGCCCGATTCGAATGCGTCTTCGGCATCGTCGCCAAAGGGCGCGTCGGGGTTGTCGCGTTCAGCGGGCGCCATGGGGTCGACGCGCGGGTCCAGCGCGGGAAGCGCGACCGTCTGACCGCGTTGGAACACGGCCCACTCCGTGCTGCGTCGGATGTCGCCTGTCACGCGAAGCTCAAGCCCACCCGTGGCGCCCTGCCAGCGCTGCGGCGGCAATGTGCCGCCGAGTGCGGCGGCCACCTGCGACACGGCGCCGTAGGCGTCGTACCCCAGCGCAAACAGGCGCGGCTGGCGCCTCGCCGAGGCCAGTGCTGCGCTGGCCACCGTCAGCGGTGTTTGCTCGCCGCGCATGTCGGCAGTAAGCCAGGGGATCTCCGTGAAGCGCACACCCTCGAGGTCGCGTGCCCGGACGTCGCGGCCCGGTGCGTTTACGGCGCTCGTGGCGTACACGGGCAGGTCACCGGAATAGTGGAACCGGAACTGCGGACGCAGGCGTTCGGCGCTGGCAGATGCTGCGGCCATGAAGATGAAGTCGACGTCGGCCCGGCGTCGTGGCTCGAACTGCAGCGGCTGGCCCACCAGCGAGCGCATCCGGCGGTAGCGCGTCACGCTGTCGTCGAGCAGCATCGCCGCCTGAATCTCGCTGGAGTAATCCGTGTCTTCGGCAATGTAGGTCGCGTAGTCGACCACCACGCCGCCGTAGGCAGAGAAGGTGTCGGCGAAAGCCTGCAGCACGCGTTCGCCCCAGTTGGATGCGGGCACAAAGGCAACAGCGCGACGGTGGCCGTCGCCGATCGCGCGCAGTGCGGCGGCGGCTGCCTCGTCCTCGGGTGCGAGCCCGAACTGGAAGAGCAACGGCTGCCCGGTGGGTTCGCGCAGGTAGTTGAGCGTCAGCGTCGGCACCGTGAGCTCGCTGTTCATGGCGAGCTCTTCGACCGCTGCCGGCAGGATCGGGCCCACGATGAGTTCGGCACCGTCTGCGACGGCCTGTTGCCAGGCGAGTGTGGCGCCCATTTCGGCGATGTCGTAGACCCGAACAATGGGGGCGTCAACGCGGCCCTGTTGGGCTGCGGCGTAGTGACCCAGGAAGCCGTCGCGAACCGCCTCGCCGATGGGCGCGGCGCGACCCGACAGTGTGGCGAGCAGCGCCACCTGGCGTGGCTCGAACTGCGTCGGCTCAACAGGCTCGCCCCATTCCCGAACGATGGTGTCGATGGCGGGATGCCCCGGGTACTGGCGGGTCCAGCCGGCGATGCCTGCGCGCGGGCCGGCTTCCCCGGAGCCGTCGAAGATCAGCCCCAATGCGATCCAGCCTGCGACGACGCGGTCGCCGGCGCGCGTCGCGGCGTCCCGGAGTCGCGCCGGGTCTGCGCGCAACAGACCGTCCCAGATGCGCGTGTGGTTGGCTTTGATTTCTTCCGACGTGCCGAGCCAAAGCTCGCGGCGATTGAGCGTGCTTACGGCCTCGAGTGGTTGGCCCGTGAGGAATAGCGCCGTGCCGCGTTCCCCCTCGAGGTCGATGCGCTGGTTCAGTGTGACCCCGCGCATGTCGACTTCGTCGAGCAGCGAGAGTGACTCGACGCCGTTGTCCTGCAGGTTGGCCAGCGCGGCGCGGGCGACGAGCCAGTCAGTGACCCGATCGGCCGCCCGGGGCTCCGCCACGCGACTGATCGCGACACCGGCACGCGAGGCATCGCCCGCGGCTGTGAAGGCGCGCGCGGCGCGTAACAGCAGACGATCGCGCTCACCGCCTTCGGTCAGGCCTGCGAGCTCGAGGTACACGGTTGCGGCGCGCTCAGGCTCGCCCGCGTCCAGCAGGCGTTGTGCCCGCGATTCACTGACGCTACCGCCGGGCAGGCTTGCGCAGCCCGCAACGAGTGCGAGCAGCAGTGCGAGGGCCGAGAGGCGTGTGCGAATGAGCGACCGTTGGGTCATGATGGGGGTTCTCCCGCAGGGGACCGGTTAAGGTCATGCTGACAGTCAATGATACCGCGCGCCGCGGGCCTGCGCCGTGAGCCTGGACGTCGACAACGCGGCCCAAGGTCGGCTTGAAGTCGTGGCCACGCCGATCGGCAACCTTGGTGACGCCAGTACCCGCATGCGCGAGGCGCTGGCTGCAGCGGATCTCGTGGTTGCTGAAGATACGCGGCGCACGGGTCGCCTGTTGACGCAGTTTGGCGTCGATCGCCCGCTATTTGCATTACATGACCACAACGAGTCCGAGGTGGTTCCGGGGCTCGTTGCGCGGATGCGTGACGGTGCACGCCTGGCACTGGTCTCGGACGCGGGAACGCCCGCCATCAGCGACCCGGGCTTTCGGCTGGTTCGTGCCGCGCTGGCAGAGGGTCTGCGCGTGACTCCCATACCGGGCGCCGTGGCGCTCATCGCGGCCCTGTCGGTGTCCGGGCTGCCCACAGACCGCTTCGCCTTCGAGGGCTTCCCACCCGCCAAGGCCAAGGCGCGACTGGCGTCGTTTCAGGCGCTGGCCAATGAGCCGCGCACGCTCGTGTTCTATGAAGCCGTGCACCGTATTGAGGCCAGCCTGCGCGACGCGGTCACCGCGTTTGGCGCAGAGCGACCCGCGTTCCTCGCGCGCGAGCTGACCAAGATGCACGAGCAATGTGTCAGCGACTCGCTGGGTGGCTTGCTCGAAGCCGTGGCAACGGGACGGGTCACTGCAAAGGGCGAGTTCGTACTTGCCGTTGCCGGCAATCCCACAGCGGGTGACGCAGAGCACGTTCAGGTGGGCGCCAGCGAGCTCATGCGCCGCTTGCTGGCGGCCGGCCTGTCGCGTGGCGATGCTGCCCGGCTCGTCGCCGGCGTCTCGGGACTGTCGCGCAACGATCTCTACGCGGCCACCGTCGACGACTGACGTTGCGCTTGCCGCGCCTCACCGGCTGACCTATCGTTGCCCGCGGAGCCGGCCGGGTGACCGCTGCGCCTTGTGCGTGGAGGAAAGTCCGGGCTCCTTCGGACAGGGCGCCAGGTAACGCCTGGGGGGCGCGAGCCCACGGAAAGTGCAACAGAAAAGATACCGCCACGTTCGCGTGGTAAGGGTGAAATGGTGCGGTAAGAGCGCACCGCGTCGCTGGTAACAGCGGCGGCAAGGTAAACCCCGCCCGGAGCAAGACCAAATAGGGGAGCAGCGGCCCTCGGGCTGCAGCGCCGGTTCCGAGCGCGCTCCCGGGTAGGTCGCTACAGCGTCACGGCGACGTGACGCGCAGATGAATGGTTACCCTCGACAGAACCCGGCTTACAGGCCGGCTCCCCATCATCCCGCCGTGCCCGGATTTGCCCCGGGCGCGGCCTTTTTTTGCCCGATTTCCCCGTTAGCCTGCGATCTGAATGACAGGGCCGGACAGGCGTTTGCGCAAACCTGGCCCGGCATCCCGCCCGCGAGGCGCTGTCGCTTTGTGGCGACCGTAATCTGTCCGCTTATGTAAGAAAACGACGTAAGGCGCTGAATTACCGTTCCTTGTCGTTGGTCTGATCGCCGACAAGTTCTTTCAAATCGCGCCTAAGTGACTGTGCAAGCTCACAGTTTTACTGTTTTCGGTTGACGCTCCCGAGGCCCGTTTCTATAGTGGCAAAAAGTGGGTATTAGTGGGGATTGATGGGGTTTCCCGTCTTTTTTGACACATGTTTCGGGGTCTCAACAAGGTAACGGTCGATGCGAAGGGGCGCTTTGCGTTCCCCACGCGTGTTCGTGAGCGCATTTCACAGCGCTGCGCGAACCAGCTCGTCGCCACGGTTGACCGGGATCACTGTCTCCTCATTTATCCGATGCCTGACTGGGAGGATATCGAACGCAAGCTCGAACGTCTGCCCAGTTTCAATCCGCAAACCCGACGGCTGCAGCGGCTCATGCTCGGTCACGCCAGCGAGATGGAGCTCGACGGCCACGGGCGCGTGCTGTTGCACGCCGCATTGCGGGAGTTCGCAGGCATTGAGAAGCACGCGGTCCTCGTAGGGCAGGGCCGCAAGTTCGAACTCTGGGACGAGACGCGCTGGAACGAGAGGCGAGAAGACTGGCTGGCCGAAGACGAGGCGGGCCTGGAGCTACCGGCAGAACTCGAAACGTTGTCGCTGTAAGCCATGGCGCACGTCCCGGTTCTGCTCACCGAGGTCCTCGAGGGTCTCGCGCTTCGCGACGACGGCGTCTACGTCGATGCAACTTTTGGTCGCGGTGGGCACAGCGCGGCCATTCTCGAGCGATTGTCGGCCGCGGGCAGGCTCGTCGCTCTGGACCGGGATGACACGGCAGTGACGGAAGCACGGGCGAAGTTTGAAGGCGATCCACGCTTTGCGATCGCGCATCGGTCATTCGCGGCAATCAGGGAGGTGTGCGAGGCGCACGACATCCTGGGCCGCGTCGATGGGCTGCTGTTCGACTTCGGCGTGTCGTCGCCGCAGCTCGATGAAGGTGAGCGCGGATTCAGCTTCCTTAATGATGGCCCGCTCGACATGCGTATGGACCGGCGCCAGACACTGACGGCTGCCGACTACCTGGCCGAGGTCGACGAGCAGACGCTCGCGCGCGACCTCAAACAGCTCGGTGAAGAACCTCTGGCGCGCGCCTACGCTCGCGCCATCGTCGCTGCGCGAGCTGATGCACCCATCACGCGCACGGTGCAGCTCGCCGATCTCATCGAGTCGGTCACGCCGGCTCGTGTCCGCCGACGCTCGAACCGCCACCCGGCCACGCGTGTATTCCAGGCGATTCGCATGCGCATCAACGACGAGCTCGGTGAGCTCGAGGCGGCGCTTGACGCTGTGCCCGACGTGCTTGCCGTAGGCGGCCGTGTGGCTTTTCTCACCTTTCATTCGCTCGAGGACCGGCCCGTAAAGCGCTTTCTGCGTGCGATGGCCGCCGAGGATCCGGCATGGCGCGGCTTGCCGGACATGCCGGAGCACGCGCGTGCGCGCATGCGCATCGTCGGTCGCGACCGCAAGGCGGGGCCAGAAGAAATTGAGGACAACCCGCGCTCGCGCAGCGCGCGTTTACGCGTTGGGGAGCGACTGCGATGAGCGTATTGCCTGAGACACGAACGGCCTGGTACGAGAGCCCGACGCTTGCGATCGTGGCCTTGTTCGCAGCGACGGCTGCCGCGGTAGCGCTGGCGTTCACCAAGCACGAGTCGCGTAAGAACTTCATCGAGTTGCAGCGACTGTCCCGCGAGCGCGACGCCATCAATATCGAGTGGACGCGGCTGCAGATTGAGCAGGCCGCCTACGCCGCGCACACGCTCATCGAAGAAAAGGCCAGTGAGTCGCTGTCCCTGAAGCGCCCCGACTCCGAAGACCTGCTGCTCATCGGCGACGACGGCGACTACCGCTTCTTCGTGCTCGAGCCGGCCGTGGGTGACGGTACGCGCGCGTCGATTGACGAAGAGACTGAGGCGGCGCCATGAAACGCGCGGCTGAACGCAAGGCGCAGGCGCTGCGCCGGTTCCGCATTCGCAGCGCGCTCATGCTGAGCGCGTTTGCCGTTGCGGCCATTGGGCTTGTGGGCAAGAGCATCTGGGTGGTGGTCGTCGATCGCGATGACATCATGCTGCTGGCCGAGGCGCGTCACCTGCGCACGATCACGATCAACCCCAGCCGCGGCAGCATCGTCGACCGCAACGGTGAACCCATGGCGGTGTCGACGCCCGTTGACAGCATCGGCGCCATTCCGAAAACACTGGCGCCCGCCATCGACGAATTCCAGCCACTGGCCGAGGCGCTCGGTGCCAATGCCGAACAGCTCATGCGCCGAGTGTCGCGCAACATGGACAAGGAGTTCGTGTTCCTTGCGCGACGTCTCCGGCCGAGCCAGGTCGAGGCCGTCAACGCCTTGCAGTTGCCAGGCATCGACGTTCGTCGTGAGTACAAGCGCTACTACCCCGCGGGTGAGGTGGCCGTGCACCTCGTCGGTATGACGGATATCGAAGACATCGGGCAGGAAGGGCTTGAGAAGGCCTTTAATGCCGTGCTGGCGGGTGAGCCCGGTGCCAAGCGCGTGCTCCGCGACCGCAAGGGCCATGTCATCGAGGAAGTGGAGAGCATTCGGTCGGTGCGCCATGGCCAGACCCTGGTGAGCAGCATCGACTTGCGACTGCAGTATTTCGCGCACCGCGAGCTCAAGCGCGCCGCAATGGCGCACCGCGCACGGTCCGGTTCGGTTGTCGTACTCGACGTCAAGACGGGTGAAGTGCTCGCCATGGTCAACTGGCCGGCGACCAACCCCAACAACCGTGCTGCGCTAAAACTTGATGCGATCAAGAACCGGGCCGTGCTCGACAACCACGAGCCGGGATCGGCCATTAAGCCGCTGATCGTTGCTGCGGCGTTATCGACAGGCGTGGCCGACGCCGCTGCGATCATCGATACCTCGCCGGGCAAGATCCAGGTGGGCGCCAAGTCCATCGAGGACAAGAACAACCTGGGCCCGATAAGCCTGGCCACGATCCTGTCGCGCTCGAGCAATGTTGGCATGACGAAGGTGGCGTTGCGCATGGAGCCCGAGCAGATGTGGCGCGTGCTCGACCGGTTCGGCTTTGGCCAGCCCACGGGCGGCGGATTCCTGGCCGAGTCATCGGGCCTGCTCAGTCATCACTCCTACTGGCGCGATATCAGTCAGGCCACGATCAGCTACGGCTACGGCCTCACCGTCACGCCGCTGCAATTGGCGCGTTCCTACGCGGCGCTCGGCAACGGTGGGGTGCTGCCACAGATCTCGCTGCTGGCGAACCCGCCGCCCGAAGCCGGCGTGCGCGTTATTGATGCCGAGGTGGCCGAGGCCGTGCTGGGCATGATGGAGCAGGTCGTAGGCCCGGGCGGCACGGCGCGCAAGGCGGCCATTCCCGGCTATCGCGTGGCCGGCAAGACGGGCACCTCCAAGAAGTCGGCCGTCGGCGGCTACGCTGACGACCGTTACCTGTCCGTATTCGCAGGTCTGGTTCCCGTATCCGAACCGCGGTTCGCGGCGATCGTCATACTCGACGAGCCGTCAGGCGATGCCTACTACGGTGGTGACGTGGCTGCGCCCGTGTTTTCGGTTGTGATGCGCGAGGCGCTGCGTCTGTTTGCCGTTGCACCCGACGATTCGCCGGCGATCGGCGCCGGCGCCATGCAGGCGGCGCGCTGATGATGGCTTCTGAACACCGCGCAGCCTGGAACCTGGCGACGCTTGTGGGCGATGACGTTCAGGCGCCGTCGATCACGGTGACGGGCCTGGCGCTCGACAGTCGTCGCGCCCGACCGGGTGATGCGTTCTTTGCCGTGCAGGGCGTCACCCGGCACGGCATCGCCTTCGCCGCCGATGCCGTTGCCAACGGCGCAGTCGCTGTGCTCACGGATCTCGAAGCTGGCGACGCGCGACTCAAGGACGTGCCCGAGACGACCGCGGTGGTGCACATTGGCACCAACCGCGAGACCGTGGGCGCGATCGCGGCACGGTTCTTTGGTGCGCCGACCGAGGCGCTCCAACTCGTCGCGATAACGGGCACCAATGGCAAGTCGAGCATCAGCTGGCTCGTTGCGAGCGCGCTCGAGGCGCTGGGGCGCGACGCCGCGATTCTGGGTACGCTGGGTGGCGGCCGACCGCAACAGCGCGTCCACCAGGCCCTGACCACACCCGACGCCGTGAGCCTGCACGCGTTCGCCGCGCGCCTTGTTGACGAGGGCGTCACCGCGCTGGCTATGGAGGCATCGTCTCACGCCATTGACCAGGCCCGCATTGCAGGCGCCGACATCGACGTTGCCGTGTTCAGCAACCTGTCACGTGACCACCTCGACTATCACGGTGACATGCAGCACTACTTTGAGGCCAAGGCCGCGCTGTTCGCCCGCAAAGAACTGCGTGCGCGTGTCATCTGCATCGACGACGCGGCCGGTCGCAGGCTGCACGAACGCCATGCAACCGACGCCATCTGGGTGGCGGCGGGCGATGCGCGCGGCGATTCAAACGCGCCGCACCTGTTTGCCACGGACATCCAGGCAAACGCGTCCGGCTTGTCCATTGCCTGGCAGAGCGGCGGTCTGACCGGCCAGCTCACCTCAACGCTCATGGGTCGCTTCAACGCGCAGAACCTCATGCTGGCGCTCGCCACGTTGCAAGCGCTCGGCGTCGGGCTCGGCCGCGCCGCAAATGCCTTGTCGCAGGTCGCAGCGCCGCCCGGGCGGTTGCAGCGTGCGGGCGCGCAGGCTCCCGCTGTGTACGTCGACTACGCCCACACGCCCGATGCCCTGGCCGCCGCGTTGTCGGCGTTGCGCCCGCACAGCCGCGGCGCGCTCTGGTGCGTATTTGGCTGCGGTGGCGACCGTGATCGCGGCAAGCGCGCCCCCATGGCGCGCGCGGCGGCGACCGGCGCCGATCACATCATCGTGACCAGCGACAACCCGCGCGGCGAGGCGCCCGAGGCCATCATCGCGGACGTCGTTGCTGGTCTCGGTGAGCAGTCGTACGAGGTATTCGTCGATCGACGCGAGGCCATCGCGCACGCCGTGGCTGGCGCCGCCGAAGGCGACACCGTGCTCATCGCGGGCAAGGGTCATGAGACCACGCAGCGCATCGGCGCCAGCGCTCTGCCGTTTGATGATGTCGCCGAAGCCCGCATCGCGCTGGCGCGGCGTGAGGAAGCGAGACGGTGATGCACGGCAGCCTCGCAGACAGCGCACGCGTACTCGGCGTGCCCGCGCCCACGGTCAATGCGTCGTTTCGCGGTGTGTCGACCGATACGCGCACGCTCGCGCAGGACAACCTCTTTGTGGCGCTCAACGGCCCCAACTACACGGGCGCTGACTTCGTGAGTGTGGCGCGTGAGGCCGGCGCGGCGGCCGCTATTACGGACCGTCAGGTAGACGACGTGCTGCCGCAGCTCGTCGTCGATGACACCCGCGACGCCATTGGCGCGCTGGCGCGTGACTGGCGCCGTCGCTTTTCGCCTCAGGTCATCGGCATCACGGGTAGCAACGGCAAGACCACGACACGCTCGCTGATCGCGGCCTGCTGCGGCCCAGAGACGCTGGCCACCGTGGGCAACCTCAACAACGACATCGGCGTGCCATTGACGCTGTTTCGACTCGATGCCTCGCACCGGCGCGCCGTCATCGAGATGGGCGCCAACCACCAGGGCGAAATCGCTGCACTGGCGGCTATCGCTGAACCTTCTATTGGCATCGTGACCAACGCGGGGCCCGCCCACCTCGAAGGTTTCGGCGGCATCGATGGTGTTGCGCAGGGCAAGGGCGAGCTGTTCAAGGCGCTGGATCGTGGTGACGTGGCCGTGATCAACGCCGACGACGTGTACGCGCCGCTCTGGCGGGAGTTAGCAGCGCCAGCCACGGTGCGCACGTTCGGCAGCACCCCTGACGCGGATGTCTGGTTCGATGACGTGCGCGTTCGCGAAGGCGGCGGCCTGGACTTCCGGCTCAACGTGGCCGGCGAGTCGGCCGACGTTTCTCTCGCACTCGACGGGCGTCACAACGCGATGAACGCGGCCGGCGCGGCAGCTGCGGCGCTGGCTGCGGGTGTGCCACTCGCGCAGATCGTGGCTCGGCTCTCAACGGTCATGGCCGAGCCCGGGCGTCAGCGCGTGGTCGCGGGCCGTGAGGGCGCGCAGCTTGTTGACGATAGTTACAACGCCAATCCCGCATCGATGCGGGCGGGTGCCGCGAGCCTTGTGGCCGCAGGTGGCCGCGCCTGGATGGTGGTCGGTGACATGGGTGAGCTCGGTGACGACACAGAGTCCCTGCACGCAGCCCTGGGCCGTGACCTGGCTGCCGCAGGCGTAGAGCGACTGTTCGCGCTGGGCCCGTTGTCGGCCGCGACCGCACAGGCGTTCGGTGAGCTTGCTGAACACTTCGAAGATCACGACGCCCTCGCCGAGCGCGTTGCGCAAGGGCTGGCACCGGACGTGCGCGTGCTCGTAAAAGGGTCGCGTTCGATGCGCATGGAGCACATTGTCGAGCGCCTCCGCGCTGTCGAGGAGACCGCCTGACCATGTTGCTCTGGCTTGCCGAATACCTGACCCGCTTCGAGAGCGGCTTCAATGTCTTCAGCTACCTGACGATGCGCGCCATCCTGGGTGCGCTGACGGCGCTCGTCATCTCGTTCGTGATCGGACCGATGATGATCAACCGACTGACTCTGCGTCAGATCGGGCAGACCGTGCGCGACGACGGTCCGGAGTCGCACCTGGAAAAGGCCGGAACGCCGACCATGGGTGGCGCGCTCATTCTCACGGCCGTCGCCGTGTCGACGCTGCTCTGGGCCGATCTTGGCAGTCGCTTTACCTGGGTCGTCGTCGGCGTGTTGCTGAGCTTTGGCGCGATTGGCTTCTACGACGACTGGAAGAAGCTCGTGCTGCGCGACAGCGCGGGCCTGGCCGGTCGCTGGAAGCTGACCTGGCAGACGCTGTTCGGGCTCATCGCGGCCATCGCGCTTTATCGCACGGCAACCTCGCCCATCGAGTCGCAGCTATTGATCCCGTTCTTCAAGGACGTGTTCCTGCCGCTCGGGATCGCGCAGGTGCTGTTCACGACGTTCATCGTCGTCGGCTTCTCCAACGCTGTGAACCTGACCGATGGTCTCGACGGGCTCGCCATCATGCCGACCGTGCTTGTCGGCGGCGCGCTGGGTGTCTTCGCCTATGTCGCGGGCAACATCAACTTCTCGGGGTACCTCGGGGTGCCCTATGTCGCGGGCGCGGGAGAAGTACTCGTGTTCTGCGCGGCCATCGCAGGCGCCGGCCTGGGCTTTCTCTGGTTCAACACGTATCCCGCGCAGGTGTTCATGGGCGATGTCGGCGCGCTCGCGCTGGGCGCAGCACTCGGCGTCGTGTCGGTCATCGTTCGACAGGAACTCGTGCTCGTCATCATGGGTGGCGTGTTCGTGGTCGAAACGCTCTCGGTAATGATCCAGGTGGCCTCATTCAAGCTCACGGGCAAGCGCGTGTTCCGCATGGCCCCGCTGCACCATCACTACGAGCTCAAAGGCTGGCCCGAGCCCAAGGTCATCGTGCGGTTCTGGATCATCACGGTGATCCTGGTCCTCGTCGGCCTGGCGAGCCTGAAGATCCGTTGATGGTGGCCGAGGACGACATGCGCGACCAACTGGCCAGAGACATGGCAGGCGACACGCTCATACTGGGCGTCGGCGCCACGGGTGCATCCGTGGCGCGCCATCTTGCGCGACAGGGTCGCGAGGCCGTGTTTGCAGATACGCGCGCCGATGCCGACACGCGTGCCGTGCTCGAGGCCTTGCCGGGTTCGGCGACGCACCTCGGCGACTTGTCGGGCGTCGATCTTGAGGGCGTGGGCTGCATCGTCGCATCACCGGGTGTGGCACCCCACGAGCCATTCCTGAAGCGCGCCGAAGCGGCAGGCGTGCCCGTGGTCAGCGACATCGATCTGTTCTGCGACGCGGCGCGCGCGCCGATCGTGGCGGTGACGGGCTCGAATGGCAAAAGCACTGTGGTCAGCCTCGTCGCCGCGCTTTGCGAACACGCCGGTGTTGCCGCGGCGGCCGGGGGCAACCTGGGTACACCGGCGCTGGACCTCATCGACGGTCCCGTTCCGGCGTTTTACGTGCTCGAGCTGTCGAGCTTCCAGCTGCAGCGCACATCGTCTCTGGATGCGTACTGCGCCAGCGTGCTCAACGTGACGCCTGACCATCTCGACTGGCACGGTGACTTTGAAGCCTACGCCGCCGCGAAGTACCGCATCTACGCCCGCTGCGAGTACGCCGTCGTCAATGCTGATGCGCCGCCACCGCGCGGGCTCATCGACGACCGCGCCACGATGTTGTCTGTCACGGCCGGCCAGCCGGGTTTGCGCCAGTTTGGACTGCGCGGCCGCGGCGCCGACACCATGTTCGCATTTGGCGACCGCGACCTCATGCCGGTATCGGAGTGCGCGCTTGCGGGCCGCCACAACCACGTCAATGCATTGGCGGCGCTGGCGATCGGCAGCGCCATGGACCTGCCCATGTCGGCCATGCTCGATGGCTTGCGTGTCTTCTCCGGTCTGCCGCACCGCCACCAGTGCGTCGCACGGCGCCGCGACGTGGACTGGATCGATGACTCCAAGGCGACCAACAGCGCCTCGGCGCTCGCATCTGTCGGGGCCGTGGCGGGTCCCCTCGTCCTGCTCGCCGGTGGACGTGGCAAGGGCGAAGACCTGGCAGCGTTTGCACAAGCACTGCCACGGCACGTCACGGCCTGCGTCGTTTACGGCGAGAACCGCGAGGGGCTCGCAGATCGGCTGCGCGATGCCGGCCTGTCCTGCACGGTCACCGAGACGCTCAATGAGGCTGTGGCGATTGCCGCCACGCTTGCCGGGCCGGGTGACACGGTTTTGTTGGCTCCTGCAGCGGCAAGCCAGGATCAGTTCGCGGATTACCGCGCGCGGGGCCGCGCGTTCGCTGCCGCCGTCGAGGGGCTCGACGCATGAACTCAGCCGTCGACCGCATGATGCAGATTCGGTTGCCGTTGCGCGCGGCGCCGTCGCTCAAGATCGACCACGTCCTGCTGCTGCTGGCCGTGGCGCTGCTCTGCTGCGGCATTGCCGTGCTGGCCTCGGCGTCGCTCGGCATCGCCGAGGCGCGTCACGATGCGCCGTTCTTTTATGTCTTCCGCCAGCTGCAGGCCATCGCTATGGGTTTGGTCGCCGCAGGCGTTCTGATGTACCTGCCAACGAGTGCCTGGCAGCACCTGAGTCCGCTGTTGCTGGTGTTCGCGTTGGCGTTGCTCGTACTGGTATTGATTCCGGGGATTGGCCACGAGGTGAACGGCGCACAACGCTGGGTGCTCATCGCCGGGGTCCGGGCGCAGGTGTCGGAACCCGCGCGGCTGGCGCTGATCTTCTATGTGGCCGGCTATGCTGTCCGTCAGCAGGAGGCGTTGCAGAGCGGCTTTGCGGGTCTGGCGCGTCCGATCCTCGTGTTGTCCGTAGCAGCTGCGCTGTTGCTTGCGGAACCTGACTTCGGCGCCGCCGTGGTGCTCGTCGCGACGGGCTTTGTCATCCTGTTCACAGCCGGCGCACGGCTGCGCGACTTCGCGGTCTGGGTTGCCATAGGTGCCGTTGCTTTTGTGGTCCTGCTCGTCACAGCCAAGTACCGGCTCAAGCGTTTCCTGTCGTTCCTCGACCCTTTCGACGATCCCTACGACTCCGACCTGCAGCTCATCCAGTCCCTGATTGCTGTGGGCCGCGGCGAGTGGTTCGGCGTCGGTCTCGGCGACAGCGTGCAGAAGCTCTTTTACCTGCCCGAGGCGCACACGGACTTTGTGTTCGCCGTGTTCTCCGAAGAGTTCGGTCTGCTCGGTGCCACGGTGCTCATTGGGCTCGTGCTCGCGCTCGTCTGGCGCATCGGCACGATTGCGCGCCGCGCCGCGGATTGTGGTCTCTGGTTCCAGGCCTATGTTGCCGTTGGCATCGCCGCGTGGCTGGGCATGCAGGGCTTCATCAACATCGGTGTCAACAACGGTGCCTTGCCCACCAAAGGCCTGACTTTGCCGCTCGTGAGCTACGGGCGCAGCAGTATCATCATCGTGCTCGCGGCGATTGGTCTCGCGCTGCGTATCCACCATGAGACCCAGCAGGCCGATGGACAGACCAAGGGGGCGCGGCGATGACGCGTGCACCCGTCATGATCATGGCCGGTGGTACAGGCGGGCACGTGTACCCCGCGCTGGCCATTGCCAATGCGCTTGAGGACCGCGGTCAGCCCGTGATCTGGCTCGGCACGGAGCGCGGACTCGAGGCCCGCGTGGTGGTGGCGGCGAGTATTCCCATCGAGTGGTTGTCGGTCACGGGTTTGCGTCGCAAAGGCGCCGCCTCCTGGCTGCTGGCACCGTTCCGGCTCGCCTACGCGCTTGTCCAGGCTTTCATGATCCTGCGGCGCAATCGGCCACGGCTCGTGATTGGTATGGGCGGCTTCGTCAGTGGCCCGGGTGGCGTCGCCGCGCGCCTGTCGGGTCGGCCGCTGCTGATCCACGAACAAAATGCCGTGGCGGGTCTCACGAACCGCATGCTCGCGCGCGTGGCCACACGCGTGATGCAGGCCTTTGACGGCGCATTCCCGAAGTCCCTGAAGCCTGTGACTGTCGGCAACCCCGTACGCGGAGACATCCGCGACCTGCCAAAGCCCGAGCAACGCTTTGAAGGCCGCGAAGGACCGCTTCGGTTGCTCGTCATCGGCGGCAGCCAGGGCGCGCTGGCGCTCAATCGTGGCGTGCCCGCTGCATTGGCGACGCTTGAGGCACCGGCGCGACCCACGGTGCGCCACCAGGCTGGCTCCGGCACCCTCGAGGCTGCGCAAGACGCCTATGCCGTGGCCGGTGTGCTCGGTGAAGTCACGCCGTTCATCGAAGACATGGCCGAGGCCCTCGGTTGGGCCGACCTCATCGTCTGTCGTGCGGGTGCGCTGACCGTGGCCGAAGTCATTCACGCGGGCGTGGGCGCCATCTTCGTGCCGTACCCGGCAGCCGTTGACGACCATCAGACGGCCAACGCGCAAGCCCTGGTTGAGGCAGGCGCGGCGCTGTTGCTGTCGCAGGACTCGCTGACGGCGGCGTCTCTGGCCGAGGCCATGACGATGTTGGGCCCGGATCGTCCGGCGCTGCTCGAGCGCGCGCGGCGCGCCCGCGCGCTGCGCCGCGGCGATGCCATTGATGCCGTGCTTGCCCAGTGCGCCGACGTGCTCGGCGAGCCGGCGCTGGCGGAGGACGCGTCATGAATCTGCGCATGCGACGGATCCACCGCATCCACTTCGTCGGCATCGGCGGCTCGGGGATGTGCGGCAGCGCCGAGGTGCTGGCGAACCAGGGCTACGACGTGCAGGGCTCGGACCTGAAGCCGTCGCCGGCTACAGAACGCCTGGCGGGGCTGGGCGTGGACATTCGCATCGGCCACGACGCCAGCAATGTGGCGGACGCCGACGTGCTGGTCGCATCGAGTGCCATCGACGAAGACAACGTCGAACTCAAGGCGGCACAAGCCGTGCGTATGCCCATCGTGGCCCGTGCCGAGATGCTCGGCGAGCTCATGCGCTTTTCGCGCCGCTCTGTCGCAGTCGCGGGGACCCACGGCAAAACGACGACGACGAGTCTCGTCGCTGCGATCCTTGCCGAAGCGGAGCTCGACCCGACCTTCATCATCGGTGGCCGACTCAAGGGCGCCGACAGCAACGCGCGCCTGGGCGCGAGCGACTACCTCGTGGCCGAGGCCGACGAAAGTGACGCCTCGTTCCACCATCTGCAGCCGCTCGTTGCGATTGTGACCAACATCGACGCGGATCACCTGAGCACCTACGGCAACGACATCGGTCGCCTGCGCCACGCGTTCCTGGAGTTTCTGCACAACCTGCCGTTCTACGGGCTGGCTGTGGTCTGCACGGACGACGCCGGCGTGCGCGCGGTGCTGCCCGAGCTCGGACGCCCAACGGTGACCTACGGGCTCGAGCCCGGCGCCGATGTACAGGCCAGCGACGTATCGTTCGAGCGTGATGCGAGCCGGTTCACGGTGCACCGCTCGGGGCGCGACCCTATGGATGTGACGTTGGGGCTGCCGGGCGAACACAACGTGCGCAACGCACTGGCCGCGATTGCCGTGGCCACAGACTTCGATGTGGCCGACACGGCGATCCAGGCTGCGCTCGCCAACTTCGGCGGCATCGACCGGCGCTTCCAGGCGCTGGGTTCGGTCACGGTGGCTGGCGGTGAGGCGACGCTGGTTGACGACTACGGCCACCATCCCACGGAAATCGCGGCGACCGTGGCCGCGGCGCGGCGTGGCTGGCCCGAACGTCGCCTTGTACTGGTCTTCCAGCCGCACCGCTACACGCGCACGAATGCGTTGCTCGACGACTTTGCGGCCGTGTTGTCCGAAGTCGACGTGCTCGTGCTGCTCGACGTCTACGCCGCAGGTGAGGCGCCCATTGCGGGGGCCGATGGGCGGGCGCTGGCGCGCGCCGTGCGCCAGCGCGGTGCCGTGGAGCCCGTTTTCGTCGAGGAGACGGCCGCGCTGCCGGAAACACTGGCACGCGTGCTCGAAGACCGCGACCTCGTATTGACGATGGGCGCCGGCGATGTGGGTGCGATCGCACGCGGTCTGCCTGATGCGCTGGCCGAGGCCGTTGTAGCGCTCGAGGAGGCGTCGGCATGACGGCCGCCCACGACCAAAGCCTGCCGACCACGCTCAAGACGGCGTTGGCGTCACGCTTTGGTGACGACCTGCGCTTCGACGAGCCCATGGCGAAGCACACCTCGTGGCGCGTCGGCGGGCCGGCCGCCGTGCTGTTCCAACCGCGCGACTTCGAGTCGCTGTCCGCATTCCTGCGCGCGTTGCCCGTCGAGGTACCCGTGCACTGGGTCGGGCTCGGCAGCAACCTGCTCGTGCGCGATGCGGGTGTACCCGGCGCCGTAATTTCGAGCAAGAAGCTGCCCAACGACTTGGCGCGGCTCGACGAGCAGACCGTGAGCGCCACGGCCGGCATCCCCTGTACCACGCTGGCGCGCCAGCTCGTGCGCTGGGGGCTCGGGCCGAGTGAGTTTTTCGCGGGAATCCCGGGCTCTCTGGGCGGCGCCCTGACCATGAATGCGGGCGCGCACGGCAGTGAAACCTGGGACGCCGTGGTGTCAGTTCGGCTCATGCATCGCGATGGCGGCATTGAGACGCGTGATGCTGACGCCTTCAATGTCGGTTACCGCCGGGTTACGGGCCAGAACGGTGCCTGGTTCATTGGCGCCACGCTGCGCTTCCCCGAGGACTACACGCCGAGCCGCGAGCACATGCAGGCACTCCAGGACAAGCGTCGTGACACGCAGCCCCTGGGCCTGCCGAGCTGCGGTTCCGTATTCGCGAATCCCGAGGGAGACCACTCGGCACGGCTCATCGAAGCGGCGGGCCTCAAGGGCACGCGCATTGGCGGCGCCGAGGTGTCGACCAAGCACGCCAACTTCATCATCAACACGGGTGAAGCGAGCGCTGCGGACATCGAGCAGCTCATCAGTCACGTCGCCGACACCGTGGCGCGCGAGCACGGTGTGACGCTGCGCCACGAAGTACGCTTTCTTGGGGAGGCCGGCTGATGCGCGTCGAAACCGCACAAGCCTTTGGCCGCGTCGCCGTGCTTTACGGCGGCGACTCCGCCGAACGCGACGTGTCACTCGACAGCGGCGCGGCCGTTCACGAGGCACTCGTGGCGCGCGGCGTGGATGCCGAGTTGTTCGATCCGGCCAAACGCGCGTTGGCCGAGCTCGTGAGCGCGGGCTTCGAGCGCGCCTGGAATGCACTGCACGGCGGCGCCGGCGAAGACGGCCGACTGCAGGGTGCCTTGTCGGTGCTGGGCGTGCCCTACACCGGCAGCGGCGTGCTGGGCAGCGCACTTGCGATGGACAAGATTCGCAGTAAGCAGCTGCTGGCGGCCAGCGGTGTGGCCGTGCCGACGAGCCTCGCGCTGCGACGCGGCGAACCCGTTCCCGGTGCTGTGACGTTTCCTGTCTTTGTGAAGCCCGTGTCGGGGGGGTCGAGCCTGGGCGCCAACCCCGTGCACGACGCGGCCGATCTCGAGCCTTCACTTAAGAAGGCCTGGACACAGGACGATACGGCGCTCATCGAACCCTTGCTGCCGGGGCCCGAGTACACGGTCGGTGTTTTGGCAGGGCGTGCCTTGCCCTCCATCCGCATTGAGTCAGCCGGGCGGTTCTACGACTACGACGCCAAGTACGTCGCCGATGACACGCGCTTCGACTGCCCCGCACTGGCCGACGACGATCCGCTGGCCGCGGCGCTGGCCACGGCCGCACTCCGCAGTTTTGAAGTGCTGGGTTGCAGCGGCTGGGGCCGCGCCGACCTCATGCTCGACGCCGCAGGCGTTCCGCAGGTACTCGAGGTCAACACCGTGCCCGGCATGACGAGCCACAGCCTCGTGCCCTGTGCGGCCGCGGCGGCGGGCATCGACTTCCCCGAGCTCTGCTGGCGCGTGCTCGAAACCAGTTTTGCGGAGGACGTGACGCATGGCGGCTAAGCAAGCCCGTCGTCGCAAGCCGCGGCGCAAGACGCCAAACGTGGTGCTGCAGTTGCCGCGTCGTGCCGTTCGCGTCATGACCACGGCGGTCATTGTCGCCGTCACGCTGACCGCGGCCGGCGCCCTGACGCGCGCGGCCTTCGATGTGCCGATCACGGGCTTGACGATCGATGCGGAGTATCAGCGCGTGAGTTCGCTGCAGCTCACAGAAGCGGCAAGCGACGCCATTGACGGCGGATTCCTGACCGTGCGGCTCGACCGCATTCGCGAGTCCATCGAGGCGCTCGAGTGGGTCGATACCGTCAGCGTCCGGCGTGTATGGCCCGATCAGCTGCACATCGTCGTACTCGAGCAAAAGCCTGCGGCACGCTGGGGCGACGGAGGACTGCTGAACACGCGCGGCGAGCTGTTCGTCGAGTCGGCGCGTCACCAGCTCGAAGAGTTGCCGCGCCTGGCGGGCCCGGCCAACGAGGTGCACACCGTGGCTGCGCAATACCTCGCACTGCGCGGCCCGCTCATCGAGGCGGGGCTTGGCCTGAGCGCGGTGACGCTCAGCGAACGCGGTGCCTGGAAAGTGGTGCTGGGCAACGGCATCGAAGTGCGCCTGGGCCGGCAGCAGACCGACGACCGCGTCGATCGTTTTCTTACCGTGGCAGCGCCCGTTGTTGCGCGCCACGAGTCACGCATTCGCTACGTCGACATGCGTTACAGCAATGGCTTTTCAATCGGCTGGAAAAAGCCTGAATACCGACGCGATGTGCACGCCGAAGCGGCGGCGCGTGCAGCTGCGTTGCAGGGGAATCGCTAGATGTCTCGCAGACCGGACCAGAACCTGATCGTCGGCCTCGATATCGGCACCTCCAAGGTGGTCGCCATCGTAGGTGAGCTCGCCGAGGACGGCGGCATCGAGGTCATCGGCATCGGCTCCCACCCGTCACGTGGCCTGAAGAAGGGCGTCGTCGTCATCATCGAGTCGACCGTCCACTCGATCCTGCGCGCCGTTGTTGAAGCTGAGCGCATGGCGGGCTGCGACATCGAGGCCGTCTACACGGGTATCGCCGGGAGCCATATCAGAAGCCTCAACTCGCACGGCATCGTCGCGATCGGTGACAAGGAAGTGAGCCAGAGCGATGTGGATCGCGTCATCGATGCGGCCCGCGCCGTGGCGATTCCGGCCGACCAGAAGATCCTGCACATCCTGCCCCAGGAATTCATCATCGATAATCAGGAGGGCATTCGCGTGCCTGTCGGGATGTCGGGGGTGCGCCTCGAGGCCAAGGTGCACATGGTCACGGGCGCCGAGAGCGCCGCGCAGAACATCGTCAAGTGTGTGCAGCGCTGTGGTCTCGAGGTCGACGGCATCGTGCTCGAGCAGCTTGCCTCGAGTTTCGCGGTGCTGACCGAAGACGAGAAAGAGCTCGGCTCCTGCCTCGTCGATATCGGTGGCGGGACCACGGACATCGCCGTGTTCCTGGGCGGTGCCATTCAGCACACGGCGGTCATTCCCATTGCCGGTGACCAGGTCACCAACGACATCGCTGTGTCGATGCGCACGCCGACGCAGTACGCCGAAGACATCAAGATCAAGTACGCCTGCGCGCTGTCGCAGCTTGCCAATCCCGACGAAACGATCGAAGTGCCCAGCGTGGGCGATCGCCCGCCGCGCCGTCTGGCGCGACAGACGCTGGCCGAGATCGTCGAGCCGCGTTACGAGGAGCTGTTCGCGCTTATCCGCGACGAGCTGCGCCGCTCGGGCTTCGAAGAGCTCATTGCGGCGGGCCTCGTGATCACGGGTGGCAGCGCCAAGATGGAAGGCGCCGTCGAGCTTGCCGAGGAGGTGTTCCACCTGCCCGTGCGGCTCGGCGTGCCGCAGCACGTGACGGGGCTGTCCGACGTGGTGCGCAACCCGATTCACGCCACGGGCGTCGGCCTGTTGCTCTACGGCCAGAAGAGCCTCGAGCAGGGCGATCCGTTGAACCGCGACAAGCGACGCGGCCCGGGCGTACTTGAGCAAATGAAGAAATGGTTCCAGGGGCACTTTTAGGTGCGACCGGGATGGGTTCGGCGGCTCGGATTGACCGAGTGGCCATTGAGAGCAATGAAAAGTCTAAAGACGAGGTGAGTCACAATGTTTGAACTGATGGATGCACACAGCCAGACGGCTGTCATCAAAGTCATCGGGGTCGGCGGGGGCGGCGGCAACGCCGTGTCCTACATGGTCGAGTCCGGAATCGAAGGCGTCGATTTCATCTGCGCCAACACGGATGCGCAGGCGCTCAAGAACATCGAGGTGCGCACGAGCCTGCAGATCGGCTGCAACATCACAAAGGGCCTCGGCGCGGGCGCCAACCCCGACGTCGGCCGCCAGGCCGCGATGGAAGACCGCGACCGGATTCAGGAAGTGATCGAAGGCGCCGACATGCTGTTCATCACGGCCGGCATGGGTGGTGGTACCGGCACCGGTGCCGCACCGATCGTGGCCCAGGTCGCCAAGGAGATGGGCATTTTGACGGTGGCCGTCGTCACGCGGCCGTTCATGATGGAAGGTGCCAAGCGCGCCTCGATCGCCGATCAGGGCATCGCCGAACTCGGCAAGTACGTCGACTCGCTGATCACGATTCCCAACGAGAAGCTGCTGAGCGTATTGGGTGCCGAGACCACGCTGCTGGACGCGTTCGGTTCCGCCAACCAGGTGCTGCAGGGTGCGGTGCAGGGTATTGCCGAACTCATCACGCGTCCGGGCCTCATCAACGTCGACTTCGCCGACGTGCGCACGGTCATGGCCGAGATGGGCATGGCGATGATGGGTTCGGGTGTCGCGTCGGGCGAGGACCGCGCCCGCGCGGCGGCCGAAGCCGCCGCGTCGAGCCCGCTGCTCGAGGACATCAACCTGGCGGGTGCCAACGGCATCCTGGTCAATGTCACGGCCGGCATGGACCTGTCGATTGGCGAGTTCCAGGAAGTGGGCGAGACGATTCGCGAGTTTGCGTCGGACGACGCCACGGTCGTGGTTGGCACGGTGATCGATCCGGACTTGAGCAACACGATCCGCGTCACGGTCGTGGCTACGGGTCTGGGCCAGTCTGCACGCCAGGCGCAGCAGCCGCCGATGCGCGTGGTGCGTCAGCAGCAGCAACAGCGTGAAGAGCCCGTCACGGCGGCGCCGTCCAAGGCGGTCTCGAACAACGAACCCAACTACCAGGACCTCGAAAAGCCGACCATCGCGCGCAAGCGCGCCGTAGGCGATGGTCTCGGTGACGGCATGTTGCAAGAGGAGCTGCTCGACATCCCTGCGTTCCTCCGCCGCCAGGCCGACTGACGCCGACCGCGACCCGCACGACGCGCGCCGATACTCACCCGGCGCGCGTCGTGCGCCCGTCGCGCAGGGTTCCGTGTGCAACGCACGGGGCCCCGCTGGCGCCCGCCAGCCGTGGGACAATTCCTTTGCGAATTGTGAACTTTCGGTTACTATCCGAGCCCAAGTTATTGATTTTGCGTATTTCGGCAGCCGTAGCGGCCTGAAAAACGCTGGCATGGACGCAACACGCGCCTGCGGAAGAACCCGCCGGAGCCGGCAAGACCACGAACGCAAAATGGGGTTCTGCACCGCTGAGTGCAGTTTTTTTAAGGCAACACAAAACGTTAGAGACCCTGCAGCGCAGCCTTCGGTGGCTCGCAGCCAGCGTTGAGTGCGCCCAAGAGATTGTTGTGATGCTGCGACAAAGAACACTCAAAACGACGATCCGCGCCACGGGCGTGGGCCTGCACACGGGCGAGAAGGTCTACATGACCCTGCGTCCGGCGGCCCCGAACACGGGCGTCGTGTTCCGCCGGATCGACCTCGAGACCCCGGTCGATATTCCCGCAGACGGCCGCCGCGTGCGCGAAACCATGCTGGGCACCAACCTGTTCGAGGGCGAACACAAGGTTGGGACCGTAGAGCACCTGCTCTCGGCCGTGTCCGCACTGGGCATCGACAACCTTTACGTCGATATCACGGCCCCCGAAGTACCGATCATGGACGGCAGCGCCGCACCCTTCGTCTTCCTGCTCCAGTCAGCGGGCATCGAAGAGCAGGACGTAGCCAAGAAACTGCTCCGGATCCGCCGCAAGATTCGCGTCGAAGACGGCGACAAGTGGGCCGAGCTCGTGCCTCATGACGGCTTCCGCATCAATTTCGCGATCAACTTCAACCACCCGGTGTTCGCAGACCAGCGCCAGCAGCTGTCTCTCGATTTGTCATCGAGTGCGTTTCTTCGCGAGGTGAGCCGGGCTCGTACGTTTGGTTTCATGCGTGACATTGAGGCGCTGCGCGAACGCGGCCTGACGCTCGGCGGCAGCATGGACAATGCCATCGTGCTCGACGACTACCGGATCCTCAACGAGGACGGCCTGCGTTACGAAGACGAGTTTGTGCGCCACAAGGTGCTCGACGCCGTCGGCGACCTGTTCCTGCTGGGCTACGGGCTCATCGGCGAGTACACGGCTTACAAGTCCGGGCACGACCTGAACAACAAGCTGGTCCGCGCAGTACTCGAAGATGCGGGCTGCCACGACATCGTCAGTTACGACGAAGGCACGACGGCGCCCGTCCAGTACCCGGCGCCGGTTACGGCCTGACAAAACTGCCTGACTACTACTGCCTGACGGGGCGCGCCCGGACGCGACAACGCGCGGCCTGCACGCCGTTTCGGCGGGCGCAGGCCAACAGATCATCGGCATGGAAGCGCAGCCGCGCCGCCCAGGCGGCGCTGGCACATACGACGACGAGGACGCGGTCCGAATCGACTGCAGCGCCCGTAATGTGGCCACCAAGCCCATCGGGCAGGCTGGCCGCGAGCTGGTCACGCAGCGCCACCATTGAGGCGGCACGGTCGGCCAAGGCACCCAGGGGTGAATCGGCGTCGGTCAACAGGTTTTTCAGGGACTTGGAGTCCGTTTTGGAGTCCATATCTGGCCCGTTTCGGTGTGAATCCGTGACGCGGTTCTCAATATCGGCTGTGATGCTAGCACTAGTGAGAACCCGTCGATGGAATTGCCGCGCCGGCAGCGGCACATTATGACGCAGGGCTGTAGCGCCCCGCACTTTCTGGTAAAACAACGGGCTGGCCCGAACCCCCGCACGCGAATACTCTCTGCATGAACGTCGTCATTTTCCGCAACGGTAGCCACGGACCGCGCCAATTCAGCCTGACCTCGCCGGGGTTCATTACGGCGGCCGTTGCCGTATTCGCAGCCGTGACCGCGCTCGTTTTTGGGGCCGGTTACACGCTCGCGCTGCAGAAAAATGACGTTGCGGACACCAACGAAATGCGCGCCATGGCCGAGGACCTCGAGGCCCAGCGAGCCGCGCTGGAAGCCGCCAAGCGCCGCGCTCAGGACACGCTCGACGCCCTGGCCATTCGAATTGGCCGCATGAACGCACACATCGTCCGGCTCGATGCCCTGGGTCAGCGCCTAACCGAAATGGCCGACCTCGAAGACGGCGAATTCGATTTTCAGTCCCAGCCCCCCATTGGTGGTCCCGAAGAGACCGAACTCTTCCTGGACATGGATGAGGCGGGTCTGCGCACCCAGCTCGACAGCCTCGACCTGCAGATCGAAGACCGCGCCCGCCAGCTCGGCGTTCTCGAGAGCGTCATGCTCTCGCGCAATCTGGGTGAGCAAACGCGCCCGCAGGGCCGGCCCGTGGATGGCGGCTGGATCTCGTCCTACTTTGGCATGCGCACTGACCCTTTCACGGGTAAAAAGGCGCGCCACAAGGGCATCGACTTCGCGGGCAAGGCTGGCGCGGATATCCACGCCGTTGGCTCGGGCGTCGTGACCTACTCGGGCAACCGCTATGGCTACGGCCTCATGGTCGAGATCGATCACGGTGACGGCTTCGTAACCCGGTACGCCCACAACGCCGAGAACACGGTCGTGGTGGGCCAGGAGGTCCAAAAGGGCCAGCTCATCGGCTACATGGGCTCTACGGGTCGCGCCACAGGCCCGAACATGCACTTTGAAGTGCTGAAAGACGGGGCCCCGCAAAACCCCGTGAACTACATTCGCGACGCCATCGGCAACTGAGCGCAGGCTCACCCTTGAAATCCCGGCTTCGCCCGCCATCCCTGTAGTGATCTATCGGTGATACCCAAGCCGCCCGGCAACGCTTAAAATGACGGGCTGCCACGGTGCGGCCGTGAAGACCACGGCGCGCCACCGACTCAACGCGCCCGCTACAGCACAGGGAGCCAGTTTTGGCCGTTTTCTCTCGTATTTTCGGTAGCCGCAACCAGCGGATCATCGGCCGGTACAACAAGGTCGCGAAGCGCATCAGCGGACTCGAGGACGAGCTCAAGTCGCTGAGCGATGAGCGCCTGACCGAGCGCTCCACGACGCTTCGTGAACGCCACGATAACGGCGAGACGCTCGACGACCTGCTCGTGGAAGCCTTTGCGCTCGTTCGCGAGGCGGCCAACCGCACGCTCGGCATGCGTCACTACGACGTCCAGCACATCGGCGCGATGGTGCTGCACAACGGCGATATCTCTGAGATGCGCACGGGTGAGGGCAAGACCCTCATGGCCACCTCGGCGGCCTACCTCAATGCGCTCGATGGCAAAGGCGTGCACATCGTTACGGTCAACGAATACCTCGCCAGCCGCGATGCCGAGTGGATGCGTCCCGTCTACGAGTTGCTCGGCCTCACCGTGGGTGTCGTTCGCAGTGGCATGAGCACCGAAGAAAAGCGTGCGGCTTACGAGTGCGACATCACCTACGCCACGAACAACGAGCTCGGCTTCGACTACCTGCGCGACAACCTGGCGTTCCGTCTTGAGGACCGCGTGCAGCGCGAGCTGTCGTTCGCGATCGTCGACGAGGTCGACTCGATCCTGATCGATGAAGCGCGCACGCCGCTGATTATTTCGGGCCCTTCCGAGCAGCGCACGGACCTCTACGTGCGCATCAACAAGCTCGTGCCGTCGCTGGCATTGCAGGAGGTCGAGGAAGAAGCTCCCGACCCCATGAACCTGCGTGGCCCGGTTGAAGAACTCAGCGACGATGAACGCGGCGATTTCACGCTCGACCGAAAGGCCAAGCAGGTCCACCTGACCGAGCAGGGCCACGAGAACGCCGAGCGACTCATGACGAAAAGCGGTCTCATCGAGGCAGGCACATCGCTTTACGATCCGGGCAACATCAAACTGTTGCACCACCTGACGGCCGCACTGCGTGCGCACCACCTGTACACACGTGACAATGAGTACATCGTGCAGGAAGGCGAAGTCGTCATCGTTGACGAGTTCACGGGCCGCACCATGCCGGGCCGCCGCTGGTCGGACGGCCTGCACCAGGCGGTCGAGGCCAAGGAAAACGTGCTGGTCAAGGAAGAGAACCAGACGGTCGCCTCGATCACGTTCCAGAATTTCTTCCGGCTCTACGACAAGCTGTCGGGCATGACGGGTACGGCGGACACCGAAGCCTTCGAGTTCCAGCAGATTTACGGTCTTGAAGTCGTGGTCATCCCGACGCACCGACCCATGGTCCGCGACGACCGCTCGGACCTCGTGTTCCTGACGCAGAACGACAAGTTCGACGCCATTGTCGACGAGATCGCCGAGTGCCGCGAGAACAAACAACCCGTGCTCGTCGGTACGACCTCGATCGAGACCTCGGAGCTCCTGTCGAAGGCGCTCAAGCAACGCAAGGTGCCGCACGAGGTGCTCAACGCCAAGCAGCACGAGCGCGAGGCGCGCATCGTCGAGCAGGCGGGTCGCCCGGGCGCCATCACCATCGCGACCAACATGGCCGGCCGTGGTACCGACATCGTGCTGGGCGGCAACCTGGAGGCGGAACTGCGCGACCTCGGTGACGAAGCGCCCGAGTCCGAGCGCGGCAAGGTGCGTGAGGACTGGCAGAAGCGTCACGACTCGGTGCTGGAGGCCGGTGGCCTGCACATCGTTGGCACCGAACGTCATGAATCACGGCGGATCGACAACCAGCTTCGCGGCCGTTCGGGGCGTCAGGGCGACCCGGGTTCGAGCCGCTTCTTCCTGTCTATGGAAGACACGCTCATGCGGATCTTCGGCGACCCCGACCGCATGAAGGCGCTGCTGCAGCGCGTTGGTATGCGCGAGGGCGAGGCCATCGAGTCGGGCCTGCTCACGCGCCAGATCGAGAAGGCGCAGCGCAAGGTCGAGGCGCACAACTTCGATATGCGCAAAAACCTGCTCGAGTACGACGACGTGGCCAACGAGCAGCGCAAGGTGGTCTACCACCAGCGCACAGAGCTCATGGGTGCCGACGACATCGGCGACTCGATCGGCGAGATTCGGGCGGAAGTGGTCGACGCGCTTGTCGATGAGTACTTCCCGCCCAACAGCATCGATGAACAGTGGGAGCCCGCCGGGCTCGCGGCCGCGCTCGAAGGCGAGTTTGGCGTGCAGCTCGACGTCCCGGGCTGGCTGGCTGAAGACAACAAGCTCAACGCCGACGGCGTTCGTGAACGTGTTCAGGCGGCTGTTGATGCCACGTATGGCGAGAAGGTCGAGGAGATCGGTGCTGACACGATGCGCCTGGTCGAAAAACAGATCATGCTTATGCAGCTCGACTCGGACTGGAAAGAACACCTGGCCGCGCTCGACTACTTGCGCCAGGGCATTGGCCTGCGCAGTTACGCGCAGCGCAACCCGAAGCAGGAGTACAAGCGCGAAGCCTTCGAGATGTTTGGCAGCATGCTCGACACGGTTAAGCGTGAGGCGATCATGAAGCTCGCGCGCATCCGCGTGCGCAGTGAAGAAGAGATCGAGGAGCTCGAGGCACGCCGCCGAAAGGAACGCGCGCTCAAGTTTCAGCACGCTGATGCCCAGGTGCTGGGCGCCGCTGCCGCCGGTGGCGGTGCGGCAGGCGCACCTGCTGCTGCGGTTGCCGGCGCGGGTGGACCGCCCAGGGCCGCTGCCCAGCCTCTGCCGGAGACGTTCCGTCGCGAAGCCCCCAAGGTTGGTCGCAACCAGCCCTGTCCCTGTGGCTCGGGCAAGAAGTACAAGCACTGCCACGGCAAGCTGAGCTGACGGGTGCCCGACCTCCGCATTGAGGTCGCTGCCGGCGTGCTGCGCCGCGGCGATGACGTGCTATTGGCCGAACGTGTCCGCGGCGGCCACGGCGATGGCTACTGGGAGTTTCCGGGCGGCAAGATCGAGTCCGGCGAGTCGCCCTCAGACGCGCTCGCGCGCGAGCTTGAGGAAGAGATCGGCGTGCGCATCGATACGCCTCAGCCGCTTATCACCCTGAGCCATGACTACCCGCAACGCCACGTGCGTCTGCACGTATTCGAGGTGCATGACTGGCAGGGTGAGCCCGCGGGCAGGGAAGGGCAGGCCTTGCAGTGGTGCGCGGTGTCTGCGCTTGCGCGTGTTCAGTTGCTCGAGGCCAACGCGCCGATCGTCGCGGCGCTCACGCGCTAGCAGATACTGAGCTGAAAGCTCACGTCCTGGCTGGTTTGCGCCGGACGGGCATCCACGTTGTTCCAGCTCAGGAATCGAATCGTGAAGCGCTGCGGGCTGCCTGAGATTTCCGGGAACAGGCCCGTGCCGCCGGCCAGGCGCACGCGCAACATGCGACAGCTGGTTTCACGCGATATCGAGTGTTGGTACATGCCTGCCTGCGCCGTGTATTCGACGGTCGTCGCGCTCTGCCGGATCAACCACATCACCTGTTGCACGGCATCGCAAAGCGGCCGGAGTGAACCCAGCCACAGGTCGAGGTGCTGCAGGCGCGCCTCGTAAGGTTGGCGCAGCCAATGGCTGAACAGCGGCAGGTCGAACTCACAGGTGCCACCCGGAATGGCGCTGCGGTGTTTGATGGCGCTCAGAAACTCCGAGTCCTTGACGGTCTGCAGGTAGTGCGGACCAATAGCATTGAGCGCTTCGCGTGAGGCGCGTAGTTCAGTGAGCAAGCCGTCAACCCGGGTCCGGTCAACATTGGGATTGGCCGCAAAGCCCTCCAGCTCGCCAATTTGGCGCTCAAGCTCCTTGAGGACATCGCTGCGGACATCACCGCGCCCCAGGATGGCCGCAATTTCGAGCATGCCCGTGATGGCCTCGCGCGTGTCGATTTGCGACTCATGCGCGACGTGGTGCTCGGTCTGGTGGTAGAGGAATTCGAGCCGCAGAAAGGTGCGCATCCGCTCATTGAGCGGTTGCTCGTAGATCGCATCCGCGGCCTCATCTCGGGGCTCGCGAGCATTTTCGACGACAAACACCATGGGTACAGCCTGCTGCGCCAATCAATTCTGCGCCGATGCCCGATCCTTCGCAAATGAAGGGTGTCGGGAGCTGGCGACATAAAACGCGTGCATATCGGCGACCTTGCGCACCAGCGCATCGAGGTCGGCGTCGTTGACGATCACATCATCGGCGATGGCGAGTCGTTCTTCACGGCTCGACTGGGCATCGAGAATACGGCGCGCGCCCTCGGCGGTTTCGCCGTCACGGGCCATGAGCCGGGCGAACTGGACCTGCCGGGGGCAGTCGACGACGAGCACCCGGTCGACCATGGCGACGAAGTCTGAGCCGACCAGCAGCGGCACCACGAACACCAGGTAATCGCCAGTTGCCCGAGCGGCCATCGCCGCGCAGGTGGCCCGAATCCTTGGGTGGGTAATGGCCTCGAGCTCGCGCCGCGCCGCCGGGTCGCTGAACACGCGTTCGCGCATGCGCGCCCGGTCCAGGCTGCCGTCTGCGCCGGTGACCTCATCGCCAAACGCATCGCGGATGGCCGCCAGACCCTCGGAGCCTGGCGCGACGACCTTGCGTGCGACCACGTCCGTGTCGATGATGGCGGCGCCCAGTTGGCCCAGTTGGTTGGAAACCGCGGTTTTGCCCGATGCGATGCCACCGGTCAGGGCAATACGCAGTCGTTCCGCGGCCAGCATGCGCGTGGTCCGGGCTAGAGGCCCAGCATCTCGAAGTACCACTGGTTCATCGTCTCACCGTACATGAGAACCAACCAGCCAGCCATGGCGAGCCAGGGGCCAAAGGGCATGGGTTTGCCGCGTTCGCTGCGGTTGGCGGCGATCATGGCCAGCCCGAAAATCGAGCCGACGAATGCGGATACGAGCACAACCATGGGCAAGGCCTGCCAGCCGAGCCATGCGCCGAGCGCTGCCAACAGCTTGAAGTCACCGTAGCCCATGCCTTCCTTGCCCGTGACGAGGCGGAAGCCGTGGAACACGAGCCACAGGCACAGGTAGCCGGCAATGGCGCCGGCAATGGCGTCCGTGGGCGCAATGAACAAGGTCTGGCTGCCCGCGGGGTCGAACAGCGACAGCGCAAGCCCGATCCAGATCAGCGGCAGCGTCATGGCGTCGGGGAGGAGTTGGTGGTCGACGTCGATGCCCGACAATCCGATCAGGAACCAGGTCAGCACGGCGGCTGCGATGGCCTCGGCGCCCGGGCCGAAGCGCAGCGCCACGGCGACGGTAAGCAGCCCAGTGAGCAGTTCAACGGCCGGGTAACGGGCGCTGATCGGCGTGCCGCAGTTGCTGCAACGCCCGCGCAGCGCGAGCCAGGACAGCACCGGGATGTTCTCGAGCGCCGTGATCTGGTGGCCGCAATTCGGGCAGGCGGATCTCGGTGTGGCGAGATTGAAGGTCCTGGGCGCCTCGGCGGCGGCGTTGGCTTCGGCCAGCGTCTCCGCCGTGGCGGTTTGAATGAGCACCTCTGCCGTCGTGGCCAGGTCGTGTTCAGGCTCAGCTTCGGTTGTGCCTTCGCGCTCGGCTTGCCATTCCTCGAGCTGGGCGTCCCAGTCGCGCTCGAGCATGACGGGGAGCCGGTAAATGACAACGTTCAGAAAGCTGCCGACCATGAGCCCGAACACGGCGGTGGTGAGCCACCAGAGCCAGGGCAACAACTGAAAGGTTTCGATCATCGCGTGCGCACCCAGACCGGGCGCGCCGGCACAGGTCTCTTGCTGGTCAGACCACCGAACCCATCTTGAAGATCGGTAGGTACATAGCGATCACGAGGCCACCGACCAGGACACCCAGGATGGCCATGATGAGCGGCTCGATGAGGCTCGACATATTGTCCACGGCGTTGTCGACGTCTTCCTCGAAGAAATCGGCGACCTTGCCCGACATCTCGTCGAGCTGACCCGACTCCTCACCCACCGCGATCATCTGGATGACCATGTTGGGGAAGAGCTCAGTATTTTCCATCGACTGTTGCAGACGCTGGCCTGTCGCGACTTCATCGCGCATCTCAAGCACCGCGTTTTCATAGACGATGTTGCCCGTGGCACCTGAAACCGATTCGAGCGCCTCGACGAGCGGCACACCTGCTGCGAACATCGTCGACAGCGTACGCGCGTAGCGGGCGATGGCCGACTTCTCGAGGATCGGGCCGACGATCGGCAGCTTGAGCGAGATGCGGTCGAGCGTCTCGCGCATTTTCTTGGAGCGCTTTTTGAAGTACAGGAACGCTGCGATACCGCCGCCGAAACCGACTGCGAGCATCCAGCCCTGCGTTCGCACAAACACGGACAGGTCGACCACCATGCGCGTGAACGCGGGCAGGTCGGCGCCGAATCCTGTGAACAGGTCTTCAAACGCGGGAATCACGAAAATCAGCAGGATGATCGTCACGATAATGGCGACCACGAGTACCGCGATGGGGTAGGTCAGCGCCTTCTTGATTTTCTTTTTGATCGCCTCGGTTTTTTCTTTGTAGGTGGCGATCTTGTCGAGCAGCGTCTCGAGCGCACCGGCCTGTTCGCCGGCCTCGACGAGGTTCACAAACAGGTCGTCGAAGTGCAGCGGGTGTTTTGCCAGCGCTTCATGCAGCGCGCTGCCGCCCTCGACATCGGCTTTGATGTCGAGAATGAGCTTTTGCATGGCCTGGTTTTCGTGGCCGTTGCCGACGATCTCGAAGGCTTGCACGAGGGGAATGCCCGCGGCCATCATCGTCGCGAGCTGGCGCGAGAAAATGGCGATGTCGCCCGTGGTGATCTTCTGTGTGGTCGAGAACAGCTGTGACTGTTTGCGGATGCGGTTCGGCACCACGCCCTGTCGGCGAAGGTCCGCTCGTACCTCGGCCTCTGAAGTGGCAATGACCTTGCCTTTAACCCGTTGACCGCGACGGTCGACGCCTTCCCAGGTAAACGGAATTTCTTTTGCTGCTGTCGCCATGATGATTTCCCCTGCGCTGCCTAACGCACGCAAGCTGTGACTCGTCCTGAACTTAGTCGACGGTCACCCGGTTGATTTCTTCGAGACTGGTGTGGCCATCGATGACCTTCTGCAGGCCGGCCCGGCGCAGATCCCAGACACCTTCGGCGGTGGCCCGTTCTGCAATCTGTATCGCGTTGCCGCCTTCCATGATGATGCGGCCCATGTCTTCGCTGACTTCCATGACCTGGAAGATGCCGACACGGCCCTTGTAGCCTTCGTTACAGGCTTTGCAACCGACCGGGCGGAATATGGTCAGACCAGCGTCGATCTGCTGCTGCGTGAAGCCTTCCTTGAGCAGCGCTTCGGCCGGGATGTCCGCCGGCTCCTTGCACTTGTCGCACAGGCGACGTGCGAGGCGCTGCGCGATGATCAGGCTCACCGACGTGGCAATCGCGTAAGGCTTCACGCCCATGTCGACCAGACGCGTGAGCGTCTTGGGTGCATCGTTGGTGTGTAGTGTCGAGAGGACCAGGTGACCGGTTTGCGCGGCCTTGATCGCGATCTCGGCCGTCTCAAGGTCACGAATCTCACCGACCATGATGATGTCGGGATCCTGACGCAGGAAGGCTTTTAGCGCCGAGGCAAAGGTCAGACCGACTTTCGGGTTGACGTTGACCTGGTTGATGCCGGGCAGGTTGATTTCCGCCGGGTCTTCGGCCGTCGAGATGTTGCGGTCGGCCGTGTTGAGAATGTTGAGGCCCGTGTAGAGCGAAACCGTCTTACCTGAACCCGTCGGCCCCGTCACGAGGATCATGCCGTAGGGCTTGTTGAGGTGCTTCAGGTAGAGGTTCTTCTGTTGCTCCTCGTAACCCAGTGCGTCGATGCCCAGCTTGGCACTCGACGGGTCGAGGATACGCAGGACGATTTTTTCGCCGAACAGCGTCGGGCAGGTGTTGACTCGAAAGTCGATGGCGCGGTTCTTCGACAGCCGCATCTTGATGCGACCATCCTGCGGAATGCGTCGCTCGGCGATGTCGAGACGCGACATGACCTTGAGACGCGCCGATACCTTGTTGGCCAGTGCGGCAGGCGGCTGTGCGATCTCGTTGAGCACGCCGTCAAGACGCGTGCGCACACGAAAGTACTTCTCGTAGGGTTCGAAGTGGATGTCCGAAGCACCGCGTTTGATCGCGTCGAGCAACACCTTGTTGACGAAGCGAACGACGGGCGCGTCGTCGACGTCGTCGCGGGTAACTTCGTCGAGCTGTTCTTCGCCCGACGAGACATCGAGGTTTTCAAGATCGAAATCGTCGTCGTCGAACGACGACATCGTGGTGTCGATGGCTTCGAGTGTGCGCTGTACGCGCTCTTCGAGTTTGTCCTGCTCGACGACAACGGGTTCGATGCGCAGCTGCGACTGGAACTTGATCTCGTCGATGGCGGCCAGGTCGGTCGGATCCGACACGGCCAGGAACATGCGTTTGCCACGCAGTGACAGCGGCAGCACGGAGTGCTTGCTGATGAGTTTCTGGTCGACGGAGCGGATGACGTCGAGGTCGACATCCATGGCGTCAAGATCGAGCAGCGGCACCCCAAATTCGTGGGCGGCGGCGACCGCGATAGACCGCGGATCAGCCAGCGATTCCTGAACGAGGAACGTGACGAGCGGCTTCGATGCCTTGCGTGAAGACTCGATCGCTTCTTGCACTGCTTCTTCGGCAATGATGCCGTCCTGGACCAGCCGTCGCGGCAGCCCGGAAAGCACGGATTGTGAAGCAGATACAGCCATTTAGACCTGCGCCTGATAAGCGGCAATATGTCCAACAGCTAGTCTCACCGATAAGCGGTGAGCGATCAACTTGAGACTGTGTACCCCGTCACAATTTGCGACGTCTCGACCGAAAACTGTGGCCTGCTACCGGCGTTGGGCTAACGGCAGGTCGAGGGCAGGTAGCGATTGTCGACCGTCGTGGCGGCGAACACGGCTGTGTTACCACCACCCGAGGTACCCATGGGCTGCAGGCCGGTGAGCGCAGGTGAGTTGCCGCAGCGCCAGACCACACCCAGGTCGTTGGTCTCGTACGGCGTGAGATAGAGCGTTTGGCCGGCAATTGAGGCGTTCGCGTCATTGCCGAATGTCACGCCGATCCGGCCGTTTTCGATTTCGACGGCTGTGACGTAGTTGCCACTGGTGTCGACGGCGTTTTGCGTGAGACCTGCCGCCGCGCGGTTATTGGGTGCTTCCCCGCGGTCGATGAAGACTTCCGAGATGCCGGCCTTGGCGTTGGTGGCGACCTGAAGCCCTTCGGCGACCTGCGCGCGGATGGTGTAGGTCTGGAACGCCGTGATGGCCAGTGATGACAAGATGCCAATGATCGCAACCACGATCATGAGTTCAATCAACGTGAAGCCCTCTTCGGCCCGCTTCTGGTTGTTTGGCTTGGCATGCATGCGATGCGCACTCCTCTCTATCGTCAATGTCGGCGCGTTCCCCGAGACTTCCCACGATGACGCGCATTCCGTCTTATGTCGGGCAGTCTGCCCGGTTTCGTCGCCCCTGTCGCTGTTTGGCGACAGAGCGGCGGGTACCAAAAGGGGCCCCGCAGGGCCCCTCTCGGGGCAGCCACTACGCAAGCGTAGCGACTGCCTTCGTCCTGAATCCACGCCTGAGCCGGCGTGCCGGCTCGGGCATGGTGATCAGCAACCGTTCTATTAACGGCAAGCCGACGGCAGGTACTTCGGCTCAACTGATGTGCCAGCAGCGGCCGTCGTAGCCGTGGTGCTCAGAACTGCAACGCCAGCGTTGAAGTTCGCAGCAGCTTCACCGCACAGCCAGGTGATCGAGTCGTCACCGGTGACGTACGGCTGGATGGCCAGCGTTTCGTTCGTGATACGTGCGTTAGCGTCGTTACCGTAGGTTACGGTGATCGTGCCGTCAGCAACCTGGACCTGCGTGACGTACTTGCCACTCGTGTCCGTAGCGTTCTGCGACATGCCCGAAACCTGGCGGTTAGCCGGGGCAACGCCCGTGTTCAGGTAGGTCTCAGAGATAGCCGTCTTGGCAGCAGCCGAGAGGCTCAGGCCTTCCGAAACCTGCGAACGGATCGTGTAATCCTGGTAGGCGGGAATCGCGATGGCCGCGAGAATGCCGATAATCGCGACAACGATCATCAGTTCGATCAGGGTAAAACCCTTTTGGATGGTCTTCATTACTGTCTCCTGACAAGTAGTCTTGCTATTCAGTCGTTTCCGCGGCGTTTCCGCCCGTCGCAAGGTAGGGAGCAAGGCTTGTGCCAGAATTGCGAAGCCGGCTCTAAAGCACTGAAAAATAGCCTGAATTATTTCTAAATGTGCGCCGTTTCACAGTTTCAAACCGGCTCAAAACGGCGACTTTGCGCGATTCTCGTGTCACAGGCTGACAATTTTTGTCAGCTCCTGACAATGAGCGTTAGCACCCGGCGACAGTGGCCGGTGCGTCACTCGATGTTGAGCTTCTTAATTCGGTAGCGTAGCTGGCGGAAGGTCAGGCCCAGGAGTTTCGCGGCCGCCGTCTTGTTATAGCGGGTCTGCTCGAGTGCCTCGACGATCGCTTGGCGTTCGACGTCCTCGAGCTGCGGCGTCAGTGGACCCGCTTTGACGTTGGTCACGGCGGCGCGCGCCGGGTCGGCGTCGGCGTCTTTACGCAGCGGCTCGGCGGTCTCAAGGCGCAAATCGTTCGCATCAAGCACGGCGTTAGGACACAAGGTCACGGCGCGTTCAATGATGTTCTCGAGCTCGCGGACATTGCCCGGGAAGGTGTAGTGGCGCAGCGTGTCGGCCGCAGCACCGCTCAATGACTTGGCTGGCGCGTCGTAGCGGCTCGCGTACTTGGCCAAAAAGGCCTTCGCCAGCAGCAGGATGTCGTCGCCGCGCTCGCGCAGCGGCGGCACGGGTAGCTCTATCACGTTGACGCGGTAATAAAGGTCTTCGCGAAATTTGTGCGCCTTGGAGAGCGCGGCCAGGTCCTGGTGCGTGGCACTCAGGATGCGCACGTCCACGGCGGTCTCGCCCGAGGCGCCCACGGGTCGCACCTTCTTTTCCTGGATCACACGCAGCAGCTTGACCTGCATGGGCAGCGGCAGGTCGGCGATTTCGTCGAGAAACAGCGTGCCACCGTCTGCAGCCTGGAACAGGCCTTCCTTGTCGCTTACGGCACCTGTGAAGCTGCCTTTGCGGTGGCCAAAAAACTCGCTTTCCATGAGTTCGGGAGGGATGGCGCCGCAGTTTACGGGCACAAAAGCGCCTTCACGGCGCCCGCTGGCCTCGTGGATCATGCGCGCCACAAGCTCCTTACCCGTGCCGGATTCACCGCGGATGTGCACGGGTGCCTGGCTGCGCGCGACCCTGGAAATGATGTCGCGTACGGTGTCCATCACCGTCGATTCGCCCAACAGGCCGTCCTGTGCGGCGGGGACCGCACCGTCGAGCTGCAGTGCCGTGGCAATGATATTGCGCAGGTTGTTGAGGTCGAGCGGCTTGGACAGGAAGTCGAACGCGCCATTCTTCAGCGCCATGACGGCCGATTCGACGCTGCCGTGGGCTGTGATCACGGCAACGGGCAGACCCGGGAAGTGGCCCTGGATCAGGCTCACGAGTTCCAGGCCGTCGCCGTCGGGCAGCCGCATATCGGTGAGGCAGAGGTCAAAGCGGTCGTTGCCAAGGGCGTCGCGGGCCCCTGAGAGGTCCGGCGCAAGCGTCGCCTCGAGGCCCATCGCATCGGCGGTCATCGATAACAGCTCGCGCAGGTCCGGCTCGTCATCGACGATCAGGAGTCGTTTCTTGCGCTGGCCATCGTTGCTGCTCATGGGAAATCTGTGACGCCGGGTGCGCGCATGCTAGCAGTTCAGGCAATCCGGCTCACGGACGTGGGTCTCAGGTCGCGCCACCCCAGCGTGCCGGGTCGGCAAACACAATGCTGAGCACGCTGCCGCCGCCGTCACGCTCGCGAGCGCTCAGCGACGCGCGATTGAGTTCGCAGAGTTCCTGGCAGAGGTAGAGCCCCAGACCCGTGCCGTCATCGTGCTGGGTGAAGAAGGGCTCGAAGACGCGGTCACGGTCATTTTCGGAAATGCCAGGCCCGCGATCGGCGATCTCAAGGAAGGGCCGACGCGAGCTCGCGACGCGTCCCCAATTGATCTCCGCGGGCTGCCCCGGGGCCGCATGCGCGTGCATGCGGGCATTGTCCAGCAGGTTGCGCAGCACCTGGCGCAGGTGCGCCGCGTCGAATACCACTTCGCTAATCGCTTCCTCACCGCGCAGGACAACGGTGCCGGGCGCGAGTTCGTTGGTCTCGTTGTATTCCTGGCAGAAGTCCGTCAGCCACTTGGCCAGCACAATACGCTTGGGTCGGCTGCCGTCACGCCGGGACATGTTCATGATGTCTTCGACGATGCTTGAGACGCGCTCAGCATTGCGGTGAATAATCTCCGACAGTTTGTCGATCGTCGGCCCGCCTTGCTGCTCGCCGAGCAGCTGCGCGGCGTGGCTCATGGCGCCGATGGGGTTTCTGATCTCGTGCGCGATGCTGGCCGAAAGGCGGCCCAGCGAGGCGAGCTTGCTCTGCTGCACCCGTTCGGCGAGCACACTTACGTCCTCCAGGAACAGGAGCAGGGGTGCCGCGTCCTGCTCGTTGTCGCCAAACGGGGCAACGTGCACCTGCAGGCGCGCGCCGTCCTGGCCGGGCAGCAAGGTCATTTCCGCAAGGCCTGCCCGCTGTTGCTGGCGGCGCCAGGTCTCCACGTAGGCCGCGAGATCGGGCGCCAGTGTCAGCAGGGATTCGCCGATGGCCGTCGTGGGGATACCGAGCTGGTTACTGGCGGCGTCGTTCATGAGCCGCACGCGGGCGTCGCCGTCGATAACAAGAATCGCCTCGCGCAGGTGCTGCACCACGTAGCGGTTGAGCTCGGCCAGGTTGGCGATGTCGATGACCTGCTGACGCGCCAGCGCCTCACTCTGCGCCAGACGCCGGACGAGCGGCCGGATCGAGAGCACCACGGCGAACAACACGGCAGACAGCAGGCCCGCGGCCGGGTACTGGCCACCACCCTGGCCATTGATGTCGAGCCAGGCCTGAACACCCAGCACGGACAGTGTCGCCATGGCTGCGAAAAACAGCGCCAGCACGCCACGGAGCACAAAGGCTGCCGCGCCGATAAAAATAATGAGAAGGCCCGCGATACCGCTGTCGATGCCACCACTGGCCAGCGAGAGCGCCGCCATGGCCATGATATCGATGATGAGCTGGCCCTGGGTCAGCAGCGACAGCGTGACCGACTGGCGCACGCAGGCGATCGCGATGATGACGCCGGCGACGAACCAGGTGAGCAGCGCGATGAGGAACAGCTGCGGGTAGAGCTCACCAAAGAAGCGGGGCGCGCTCGAGGCGGCGAATGTGGCCATGAGCAGGACGGCGATGAGCAGGCGAAACACGGCCAGGCCGCTTTGGACGCGCCATGAGAAGTCGCCCGGGTTCGCCGGCTCGGGTGCCGCGGCGGTCAGCGATTCGCTGCCCAGCCGGATGATGCCGCCGTCATTCATGGCTGGTCATTGTAACCGGGTGCGGCGGCCCGGCCGTGACGCGATCCGCGCTTTTGCGCGGGGTGTCCCTTTCCTCCACAATACGCGCCACGCAGCGGCCGCCGTCCGGCGCGCCGGGGACACTGTCGGGACAGGACATGAACCTCCACGAATACCAATCGAAGAAGCTTTTTGCCGATTACGGCATTCCGGTGCCCCAGGGCATCGTCGCAGACTCCGCGGAAGCGGCCGTCGCCGCCGCCGAAGCACTGGGCGGCGAACTCTGGGTCGTCAAGGCCCAGGTCCACGCGGGTGGCCGCGGCAAGGCGGGCGGGGTCAAGCTTGCCAAGACGCTCGACGCCGTGCGCGAAGCCGCAGCTGGCATGCTTGGCCAGCAGCTCGTGACGCCGCAGACGGACGCAGCAGGCCTGCCGATCAACCAGGTCTACGTCGAAAGCGGCTCCAACATCGACCGCGAGCTCTACCTGAGCATGGTGGTAAACCGCGATTCGCGACGCGTCGCGTTTATCGTGTCGGCCGACGGTGGCATGGACATCGAAGAAGTCGCCCACAAGACGCCCGAGCGCATCACGACCATCGACATCGCGCCTGAAGTTGGTCTGGCCGACTACCAGATCCGCGAGATGGCCTACGGGCTCGAACTCGACAAAGCACAGCAGAAGGCCTTCGCCAAGGTCGCACGTGCGCTCTACAAGATGTTCGTCGACATCGACGCGAGCCAGGTCGAGATCAACCCGCTGATCACGACGGGCGAGGGCGAGATCAAGGCGCTCGACGCCAAGATCAACATCGAGGACAACGCGCTGTTCCGCCAGCGGGACATTGAGACGCTGCGCGACCTGTGCCAGGAAGACGAGGCCGAGGCCCGCGCCGCCGAGCACGACCTCAACTACGTCTCGCTCGACGGCGACATCGCCTGCATGGTCAATGGCGCGGGCCTGGCGATGGCCACGATGGACGTCATCAACGTCTACGGCGGCGAGCCGGCCAACTTCCTCGACGTGGGGGGCGGTGCAACCGCCGAGCGCGTCGCTGAGGCCTTCAAGCTCATCCTCTCCAACGACAAGGTCAAGGCGATTCTCGTCAACATCTTTGGCGGCATCGTGCGCTGCGACCTCATCGCGGACGGCATCATCACGGCTGTCAAGGAAGTGGGTGTTGAGGTACCCGTGGTGGTGCGCCTCGAAGGCACCAACGTCGAGCAGGGCCGTGCGCGGCTCTCGGACTCGGGCCTCGACATCATCTCTGCCACTGACCTCACCGACGCCGCGAAAAAAGCTGTCGCGGCCGCTGCCTGACGGAATCCATCATGAGCATCCTTGTTAACAAGAACTCCAAGATCATCTGCCAGGGCATCACGGGTAACCAGGGCAGCTTCCACACGGAACAATGCATCGAGTACGGCACGCAGGTTGTCGGCGGTGTCACGCCGGGCCGTGCCGGCACCGAACACCTGGGTGTGCCCGTGTTCAACACGGTCAGGGACGCGGTCGCCGAGACGGGCGCCGACGTCAGCATGATCTACGTGCCGCCGCCGTTTGCGGCCGACGCCATTCTCGAAGCGGCAGGCGCGGGCATCGAGCTGATCGTCTGCATCACCGAGGGCATCCCGGTGCTCGACATGGTCAAGGTGCGCGCCGCACTCGACGACCTCGATTGCCGGCTCATCGGCCCCAACTGTCCGGGCATCATCACACCGGGCGAGGCCAAGATCGGCATCATGCCGGGCTTCATTCACTCGCCGGGCAAGATCGGTGTCGTGTCACGCTCGGGCACGCTGACCTACGAGGCGGTCTACCAGACCACGCAGGCCAAGCTCGGCCAGAGCACCTGTGTCGGCATTGGCGGCGATCCGATCCGCGGCATGAACTTCATCGACTGCCTTGAGCTGTTCGAAGCCGATGACGATACGACCGGCATCATCATGGTTGGCGAGATCGGTGGCTCGGACGAAGAGGCCGCTGCCGCCTACATCGCCGACCACGTCTCCAAGCCTGTGGTGTCCTACATCGCGGGTGTCACGGCACCGCCGGGCAAACGTATGGGTCACGCGGGCGCGATCGTCGCCGGCGGCCAGGGCACCGCTGCGGCCAAGTTCGCGGCACTCGAGGCGGCCGGTGTCATCACCGTGCGCTCACCGGCCGAGCTCGGTGAAGCCATGGTCTCGGCGCTGGGCGCCTGACGCGGATTGGTCCCGGCATGAGTGGCGGCTGGCGCATCGCGCTTGCGCAAGTCGACCCGCTCGTCGGCGACGTCGAGGGTAACCTCGAGCGCGTCAGCGAGGCCGTTCGCCGCGGTCGCGACGCAGGCGCGCGTCTCGTCGTGCTGCCCGAGATGGTGCTTGCGGGCTATCCGCCCGAAGACCTGCTGTTCCATTCGGGTCTGCGTCGCCGCATAGAACGGGCACTGGCCGCATTGCCAGCGCTCGCCGACGGCGTGGGCTTCGTGGTCGGCTTCCCCGAGTACGACGGCGACAAGATCTGGAACGCCGCAGCCGTGTTCGACGGCGGCCGTGAGGTGGCGCGTTACCGCAAGTGGCTGCTGCCCAACTACGCGGTCTTCGATGAGAAGCGTTACTTCGAGACGGGTGATGTGCCCTGCACGTTTGAGATCGAGGGCACCACGGTTGGCCTCACGGTTTGCGAAGACGTCTGGCAGCCCGGCCCGGTGGCGGCCAGCGTTGCCGCGGGCGCGGAGCTGATCCTGACGATCAACGGCTCGCCCTATGCCGTGGGTGCGCAGGCGCGCCGCGAAGGCGTGGTGGCGGACCGCGTCGGTGAAACCGGTGTGCCACTCGTCTACGTGAATATGGTTGGCGGCCAGGACGAGCTCGTGTTTGACGGCGGCTCCTTCGCGATGGCGCCCGACGGCGAGACGCGTGTGCGCGGCCCCGCTTTCGAAGAGGCACTCGTGTCGGTCACCGTGCAGCGTGATGCTGCAGGCAAGGTCGACATCGCGGCCGGCGATGTGGCGCTGTTGCAGGAACGCTGCGAGAGCGTTTACGGCGCGCTGGTACACGGGACGTGCGACTACGTGCGCAAGAATGGCTTCCCCGGGATCATCCTGGGCCTGTCGGGTGGCATTGATTCCGCACTGACGCTGGCCGTCGCCGTCGACGCGCTGGGCGCTGATGCCGTGCGCGCCGTGATGATGCCCTACCGCTACACGGCCGACATGAGCCGGGAAGACGCGGCGCTGCAGGCCGCGGCCATGGGCGTCGACTACGACGTCGTGTCGATCGAGCCCATGGTCGAGGCGGCGATGGGACAGCTCGCACCGATGTTTGGCGACCTGGCGCGCGACACGACCGAAGAGAACATTCAGTCACGCTGCCGCTGCATCGTGCTCATGGCGCTGTCCAACAAAACGGGCCGCATGCTGCTGACGACGGGCAACAAGAGCGAGATGGCCGTCGGTTACGCCACGCTCTACGGCGACATGGCCGGGGGTTACGCACCCATCAAGGACTGCCCGAAAACGCTGGTCTACGAGCTCGCGCGATACCGCAACAGCCTCACGCCAGAGGCGGCGCCGATTCCCGACCGCGTGATCACGCGGCCGCCGTCGGCCGAGCTTGCGCCCGATCAGAAGGATGAGGACTCGCTGCCACCCTACGAGGTGCTGGACCCGATTCTTGAGGCGTTCATGGAGCGCGACCTCTCCGTGGCGGAAATCGCGGCGCTGGGCTTCGACCGCGACACGGTCGTTGAGGTGCTCACGATGGTGCGCCGCAATGAGTACAAGCGACGTCAGGCGCCGCCTGGCGTGCGCATCTCCAGCCGCGCATTTGGCCGCGACTGGCGTTACCCGATCACGTCGGGTTACCGGTTTCCCGCCGGGGACTAGCTGCCCGGGTAGTTGACGCGCAGGATCTCGCGCGTCGAGGCTTCGAGCTCTTCGAGGCCCAGCTCTTCGTAAGCCGCGACCATGATCTCCAGCGATCGCTTGTTGGCGGGCGTGCCGTCGTAGGCTTCGAGGGAGCCTTTGGCGCGGTTCAGCGCCGCTATCCAGGCGCCCATGCGCAGGTAGTACTCGGCCACCGCGTTCTCGTAGGCGGCCAGGTTGTTCTTGATGAACCGCATGCGCTGCACGGCGTCTTCGGCGTAGTCGCTGGCCGGGTAACGCTCCACGAGCTGACGGAACACACTGAACGCGCGGCGCGCATCGTTGGGCGGTCGCTGCGCGCGGTCCACCTTGAAGACGCTGTCGAGCGGACCGGGCGGCTTATCAAAGTAGGTCAGACCCTTGACGTACAGCGCGTAATCGACGCGCGGGTGGGTTGGGTTCTCGCGGATGAACTGGTCCGCGGCATCGATCGCCTGTTCCTTGCTGCCACTCTTGTAATAGCAGTAGATGAGATCGATCTGCGACTGCTTGCCGACGGCGCTGAACGGGTAGCGCGTCTCAAGTTGCTCAAAAATGAAGATGGCCTCACGGAAGTTGCCGTTATTCATTGAGCGCTGGGCCTGCTCGTAAATCGAGTCTGCCGAGCCGAATCGCTGCTCGCGGCGCTCGTTCTTGTCGCTGCCACAGGCTGCAAGCAGGCTGGCGGTGAGCAAGAGGCTTAAGATCTTGGCGTGTCGCATAGGCGTGAGGCTTGTCGGGCGCGACGCGCGTCGCGCTGGGAAATCGAGGGCGCGGAGTATACCGTATCCGCTTATGGACGCCCGAGCGGTTGCAACCCCACTGTGAGCACCCACGCGCGCTCCGAGGTGGTGCCCGAAACGCTGGCCGGTTATCGACTGGACCAGGCGCTTGCGCAAATGTTCCCCGAATTCTCGAGGAGCCGGCTCACCGAGTGGCTCAAACGCGGCGATGTCACCATGGACGGCGTGGCCCGCAAGCCGCGCACGCGCGTGGCCGGCGGTGAGCGCATCGAGGTGCGCGCCGAGCAGGTGCCCGACCCCCGAATCGAGCCCCAGGACGTCGACTTCGAGGTCGCCTGGGAGGACGATGCCGTCATCGTCGTCAACAAGCCCGCGGGCCTCGTCGTGCATCCGGGCGCCGGGAATGCCGACGGTACGCTTCAAAACGGGCTGCTCTTGCGCTACCCCGAAGTCGCGGCGCTACCCCGCGCCGGGCTTGTCCACCGCATCGACAAGGACACGAGCGGGCTGCTGCTTGTGGCACGCACGCTGACGGCGCACACGGCACTGGTTCGCCAGCTGGCCGAACATGAGATCTCGCGGGAGTATCGCGCGATCTGTCACGGCGTGCTCACGGGCGGCGGCAGCGTGGACGCCCCGATCGGCCGGCACCCGACGGATCGATTGCGCATGGCGGTTCGCGACGGCGGCCGCGAGGCCGTCACGCATTACCGGCTCATCGAGCGCTTTGCGCACCACACGCTCGTTCAGGTCATGCTCGAGACGGGCCGCACGCACCAGGTGCGCGTGCACTTTGCCCATCTGCGCCACCCGCTCGTGGGCGACCCGGTCTACGGCGGTCGCCGCCGCCGACCACCGGGCAACGACACGCTGCTCATCGAGGCGCTCGAGGGGTTTCAGCGCCAGGCGCTGCACGCCGCGCGGCTCGAGTTCGCGCACCCCGACACGGGCGAGAACGTGTCCGTGCAGGCCGACGATCCGGACGACCTTGCGAACCTCATCGAGGCGCTGCGGTCTCATGCGATCCGGGAGGCGTCATGAGCGATTTTCCATTTCCACCCTGGATCGGCCCGGGTGGCCCGCTCGAGGGGCAGGTTGGCGCGGTGTCGACTACGCGCGCCGGCGGCGCAAGCCAGGGCGATTTTGCCGGTCTGAATCTGGGTGACCACGTGGGTGACGATGCCGACGTGGTGGCCAGCAATCGGTCGGCGCTCGAGCAGCAATTTGATCTGCCGGCGTCGCCGCTCTGGTTATCGCAGGTGCATGGCGCCGATGTCATCGAAGCTTCCGACTGGCAACCCGGCGTTGAGGCCGACGCCATCATCGTGCGCGCGCAGGGTCAGTGTGCGGCCATCCTCACGGCAGACTGCCTGCCCGTCCTGTTCGCGGCTGAGGACGGCAGCGTTGTGGCGGCCGCGCATGCGGGCTGGCGCGGCCTGGCGGCCGGCGTGCTCGCGTACACGGTGCAGGCCATGGCGGTACCACCCGCCGACGTGCTGGCCTGGATCGGACCGGCCATCTCGCAGCCGCACTACGAGGTGGGCGACGAGGTGCGCTCGGCCTTTGTCGACCAGGACGAGCTTTGCGGGCATTGCTTTCAGGCCAATGCCAACGGCCGCTGGCAGGCCGATCTCAAGCAACTGGCGGCCATCACGCTGCGACGCGCCGGCGTCTGGCGCGTGGCCGACGCCGAGCGCTGCACGTTTGGCGAGCCTGACGTGTTCTATTCGCACCGCCGCTCGGCACCGACCGGCCGAACGGCAACGTTGATCTGGCGTCGTTAGCCACAGCGCTAAACGCTTGAAAGCGCGGCATTGCGCCGCCATGTCTAGGCCAATACCAGCTTTCCCGGAGGGCATGCCATGCGCATGGACAAGCTCACCTCGAAACTCCAGATGGCGCTGGCCGATGCCCAGTCGCTGGCCGTCGGGCGCGACCACCAGTTCATTGAACCCGTGCATCTCATGCTCGCACTGCTCGACCAGCAGGGCGGCACCGTGCGTGGCCTGCTGACCAAAGCCGGCGGCAACGTCAATCAGCTGCGCTCGAGCCTGGGCGACGCCCTGGATCGTCTGCCGCAGGTGCAGGGCGCCGCGGGCGACGTCCACCTCGGCAACGAGCTCGGCAAGTTGCTCAATGTCACCGACAAGCTCGCGCAGGAACGCAAGGACCAGTTCATCTCTTCGGAGCTGTTCGTGCTTGCGGCCATGCAGGACACCGGCGCGCTGGGGCAGGTGCTGGCCGGTGCGGGCTTCAATGCCAAGGCCGTGGCGAAGGCGATCGACGAGCTGCGCGGCGGCGAATCGGTCAACGACCCCAACGCCGAAGAGCAGCGCCAGGCGCTCGAGAAGTACACGATCGACCTTACGGAGCGGGCGCTCCAGGGCAAGATCGACCCGATTATCGGTCGCGACGAGGAGATTCGTCGCACCATCCAGATTCTGCAGCGGCGCACCAAGAACAACCCCGTGCTCATTGGTGAGCCCGGCGTCGGCAAGACGGCTATCGTCGAAGGCCTGGCGCAGCGCATTGTCGATGACGCTGTGCCCGAGGGGATGCGCAACAAGCGGCTGCTCTCGCTCGACATGGGCGCGCTCATCGCAGGCGCCAAGTTCCGCGGCGAGTTCGAGGAGCGGCTCAAGGCGGTGCTCAATGACCTGGCGAAGCAGGAAGGTCAGATCATCCTGTTTATCGACGAGCTGCACACCATGGTCGGCGCCGGCAAAGCCGAGGGCGCGATGGATGCGGGCAACATGCTCAAACCCGCACTCGCGCGAGGCGAGCTGCACTGCGTCGGCGCGACGACGCTCGACGAGTACCGCCAGTACGTTGAAAAGGACGCGGCACTCGAGCGACGCTTCCAGAAAGTGCTCGTTGAGGAGCCCACAGTCGAAGACACCGTTGGCATCCTGCGCGGCCTCAAGGAACGCTACGAGGTGCACCACGGGGTGGAGATCACGGACCCAGCCATTGTCGCCGCGGCAACGCTGTCGCACCGCTACATCTCGGACCGCCAGCTGCCCGACAAGGCCATCGACCTTGTCGACGAGGCCGCGTCACGTATTCGTATCGAAATCGATTCGAAGCCCGAGGCCATGGACCGGCTCGACCGGCGCATTGTGCAGCTGAAGATTGAGCGCGAGGCGCTCAACAAGGAGTCCGACGACGCCTCGAAGAAGCGGCTTGAGGACCTCGAGGGCCAGCTCGGCGAGCTCGAGCGCGAATACGCTGATCTTGAGGAAATCTGGAAGGCCGAAAAGGCCGCGATGCAGGGCGCCACGCACATCAAGGAAGCCATCGAGCGTGCGCGCCTCGAGCTTGAGAACGCGCGCCGCGCGGGCGACCTGGCACGCATGTCCGAGATTCAGTACGGCCAGCTGCCCGAGCTCGAGAAACAGCTTGAGTCGGCGCTCTCTACAGACACCACTGAGAAACCCACGCTCGTGCGCAACAAGGTGACCGACGAAGAGGTCGCTGAGATCGTGTCGCGCTGGACCGGTATCCCCGTGTCCAAGATGCTCGAAGGCGAGCGCGATAAGCTGCTGCGCATGGAAGAGGCCCTGCGCGAGCGCGTCGTCGGTCAGGACGAGGCTGTGGTCGCCGTATCCAACGCTATTCGTCGCTCCCGCGCCGGACTGTCGGATCCAGGTCGTCCCATTGGCTCCTTCCTGTTCCTGGGCCCGACGGGCGTGGGCAAGACGGAGCTCTCGAAGGCGCTGGCACAATTCCTGTTCGATTCGGACGATGCGATGGTGCGCATCGACATGTCTGAGTTCATGGAGAAGCACTCCGTGGCGCGGCTCATCGGCGCACCCCCGGGCTACGTCGGTTACGAGTCGGGCGGCTATCTGACCGAGGCTGTGCGGCGGCGCCCGTACTCCGTGATCCTGCTCGACGAGGTCGAGAAGGCGCATCCCGATGTCTTCAACGTGCTCTTGCAGGTGCTGGATGACGGGCGACTGACCGACGGGCAGGGCCGTACCGTCGACTTCCGCAACGCCGTGGTCATCATGACCTCGAATCTGGGCTCCGACCGCATCCAGATGCTGGCGGAGGCCGCCGACTACGACACGATGAAGTCGGCTGTCATGGACGTCGTGGCCACGCACTTCCGGCCTGAGTTCATCAACCGGATCGACGATGCAGTGGTGTTCCACGCCCTGGGTCGCCAGCACATCCGCAAGATCGTGGACATCCAGCTCGAGGACCTGCGTCGCCGCCTGGCCGAGCGCGAGCTGATTCTCGATATCTCGAACGCAGCGCTAGAACGCCTCGCCGATGCGGGCTTTGACCCCGTCTACGGTGCGCGGCCGCTCAAGCGGGCGATCCAGGTCGAGGTGGAAAACCCGCTGGCCGAACGCATCCTGCGCGGCGATTTTGCGCCCGGTGACACGATCAGCATCGGTACGGGTCAGTCTCCCAAGGGCACCGACGCACTCGTGTTCGAGGCCGCCTGACCCTGCCTGTGCGCCCGGCCACGGAGGTCGGGCGCGCGCTGCGCTATACTGCCGCCGCCGGCCGCGCGCCGACCCACCCATGGAGCCTGCCGACCATGCCGATTTACGAGTATGTCTGCCAGGAATGCGGCCACGAGCTGGACGCCCTGCAGAAAATTGCCGATGACCCGCTGACCGACTGTGAGGCCTGCGGAAAGCCTGCGCTCAAGCGCAAGATTTCGGCACCCAGCTTCCGCCTGAAGGGCCGGGGCTGGTACGAGACCGATTTCAAATCGGACAAGGACAAGCGCCGCAATCTGGCCGACAGCGGCGACAAGGCTGCCGGCGGGAAGAGCGAGTCGTCATCGGGCGATGGCGCCAAGAAAGCCGAGTGCAAACCCGAGAAGACGTCCTCGGGTGGCGACGGCAAGGCGGCCTGAGCGAACATGGGCCGCATACGCCGTTACCTCATTGCCGGGCTGCTGATCTGGATTCCGATCGGCATCACGATCGTCGTGTTCCGGGTCGTGCTCGGGCAGATGAACAAGAGCCTGGGGCTGCTGCCGCGCGAGCACGTGCCCGCGTTTGTGTTCGAGATTCCTTATCTGGGCGTGATCCTCACGTTCCTACTGCTGCTCGTGACGGGTCTGCTCACGGCCAACATTTTCGGCAAGACACTGGTCGGCTGGTCCGAGAAGCTGCTGCAGCGCATCCCGTTGATCCGCGCTGTCTACTCGGCCTCAAAGAACTTCGCCGAGGTCGTGTTTTCACCGAGTGGCGATTCGTTCAAGCAGGTCCTGCTCATCGAGTACCCGCGTAAAGGGGTCTGGAGCCTGGCCTTCATGACCTCCAATCAACTCGGCGAAGTGCAACACCGGACCGGCAAGGACATGATTTGCACGTTTGTGCCGACGACGCCGAATCCCACCTCGGGCTTCATCATCATGGTGCCCAAGGAAGACGCCATTGCGCTCGATATGCCCGTCGAGGAGGCGCTCAAAATGATCATTTCGCTGGGTGTCGTGGTGCCCGACTGGGAGCCCGGCAAGCCGTTGCCCGAGGTTGCGGCCACCCCGGACAACACTTAACATCCGCGCTCTTTTTCGCCTGTGACGCGCCCCTTCGGCGCCGGGCCCAGACTCCAAAACACTATGCGCACACACTACTGCGGCCAGGTCGACGAGCACCTCGTCGACGAGACCATCACCGTCACGGGCTGGGTGCACCGCCGGCGTGACCACGGCGGCGTCATCTTTGTCGACCTTCGCGACCGCGAAGGCCTGCTCCAGATCGTCTTCAACCCCGGTGATGACGCCATGTTCGCCGACGCCGAGCGGCTGCGCAGTGAGTTTGTGCTCAAGGCCACAGGCTCTGTACGCCAGCGCCCCGAAGGCATGCAGAACCCGGGCATGGCCTCGGGCCAGGTCGAGCTGGTCGTGCGCGAGCTCGAGATTCTCAACACGAGCGAGACGCCGCCGTTCCACCATGACGAGCAGACCAACGAAGAGCTGCGCCTGACCTACCGCTACCTCGACCTGCGCAAAGCGCACATGATGGAAAACCTGCGTCTGCGCCACCGCGTGACGCAGTCCATGCGTCGCTATCTCGATGGCGCGGGCTTCGTCGACGTGGAAACGCCGATGCTCACGCGTGCGACGCCTGAGGGCGCCCGCGACTACATCGTCCCGAGCCGCACCCACCCGGGCAAGTTCTTCGCGCTGCCGCAGTCACCGCAGATCTTCAAACAGCTGCTCATGATGAGCGGGCTCGACCGCTACTACCAGATCGTGCGCTGCTTTCGTGACGAGGACCTGCGCGCTGATCGTCAGCCCGAGTTCACGCAGCTCGATATCGAAATGAGCTTCGTTGACGAGGAGACGGTCACGGGCCTCATGGAAGGCATGGTGCGCCGGCTCTTCAAAGAGGTCATGGACATCGAGCTGCCCGATCCTTTCCCGCGGATGCCGTATGCCGAGGCCATGCAGCGCTTCGGTTCAGACAAGCCTGATCTGCGGATCCCACTTGAGCTCATCGAAGTGGCCGATCTCATGGACGGTGTCGAATTCAAGGTCTTCGCGGGACCGGCCGCCGACCCCGAAGGTCGCGTGGCCGCGCTGCGCCTGCCCGAGGGTGGCACGCTGAGTCGCAAGGAGATCGACGAGTACACGAGCTTCGTCGGTCGCTACGGCGCGCGTGGGCTGGCCTACATCAAGGTCAACGACATCGCAGCGGGCCGCGATGGCCTGCAGTCGCCGATCCTGAAATTCCTGCCCGACGCGGCCGTCACAGGCATCCTCGAGCGCACGGGTGCCGCCGACGGTGACATCGTGTTCTTCGGCGCCGACAAGGCGCGCGTCGTTAGCGACGCGCTGGGGGCGCTGCGTGAACGCCTGGGTCATGACCGCGGGCTCGTCGCCGAAGGTTGGGCGCCGCTCTGGGTTGTCGACTTCCCGATGTTCGAGCGCGATGGTGACAGTGGTCGCTGGCACTCGCTGCACCACCCGTTTACGGCGCCGCGCGCTGACAGCCCCGAGGCGCTGGCCGAGAATCCTGGCGCCGCACCGTCGCGCGCCTACGACATGGTCTTGAACGGTTCGGAAATCGGCGGTGGTTCGATCCGTATTCACGACCAGGCGATGCAGGCCGCGGTGTTCGACCTGCTCGACATCAGCAAGGAAGAGGCCGAAGAAAAGTTCGGCTTCCTGCTGCGCGCACTGCAGTACGGCTGCCCGCCGCACGGCGGTATCGCGTTCGGTCTCGACCGCATGGTCATGCTCATGGCGGGTGCGAGCAGCATCCGCGACGTCATTGCGTTTCCCAAGACGCAGTCGGCGCATGATCCGCTCACGGACGCGCCGGGTGCTGTGTCGCCCGAGCAATTGCGGGAAACGGGCATTCGCCTGCGCGCCAAGCCCGGGGCCGAATGACCGACCGGGCCGGGCCCGCCCACGTCATCACGCTGCACGGCCTCTGGCTCACCGGCGCGGAGGCCACGCGCCTGCGCCGCCGTCTCAGCGATCGCCATGGTTACAACGTGCACGCGCTGCACTACCGTACGGTGCGCGCCTCACTAACCCAGAACGCGCGCGTGCTGCGGGACTTCATGGCCGAGCGCCTGCAGGACCGCATGGACACGCCCTGCCACCTTGTGGGCCACAGCCTGGGTGGCCTTGTCATCCTGAAGATGCTGCTCGACTGGCCCGAGGCGCCGCCGGGGCGCGTGGTCTGTTTGGGCACGCCGCTCAATGGCAGCGAGTCCGCGTTGCGCGTCGCCAAGCTGCCCGGCGGTGAATCGCTGCTGGGGCGCTCTATCGCCGAAGGCGTGCTCGATGCACCAGCGTCCGAGTGGGCGCAGCGCTTCGAGGGCCGCGATGTCGGTGTGCTGGCCGGCACCTGGCCCGTGGGCATGGGGCGCCTGCTCGGCAAGTTGCCGGAACCGAACGATGGCACGGTGACCGTGGACGAAACGCGCTGGCAGCACGCCACGGATCACCTGGAACTCGCGGCCTCACACACGACGCTTGTGACCTCTCGCGAAGTGGCCGACCAGGTCGCGCAGTTCATCGGCCACGGCCAGTTCGATCGCAGCCGCAAGCGCGGCGAGGACGCTAAGGCTTGAGCAGCGCCTTAAGCGCGTAGAGCCGATCGAGCGCCTCGCGCGGTGAGAGGTTGTCGGGTTCGATGGCGGCCAGCGCATCGAGCGCGGCCTGATCGGACTCGCTGATCGCAGCGGCGTCGTCGTCCTCCTCCACATTGAAGTCCAGTGCCACCTGGCCGCCTTCCGTATTGCCACGTTGTGCCTCGAGCGCCGCGAGGTATCGACGCGCACGCCGAATCACAGTGCGGGGCACGCCCGCGAGGCTCGCGACCTGCAGACCGTAACTCTTGTCAGCCGGCCCCGCCTTGACGGCGTGCAGAAACACGAGTCGGTCGCCATGCTCCGTCGCGTCGAGGTGCACGTTGGCGGTCGCGGGCAGTTCCTGCGGTAGCGCCGTGAGCTCGAAATAGTGCGTGGCAAACAGCGTGAACGCGTGGCAGCGCGAGGCGACGTGGTGCGCAGCTGCCCAGGCCAGTGAGAGGCCGTCGAAGGTACTCGTGCCGCGACCGATCTCGTCCATGAGCACGAGACTGTGCCCGGTCGCGTTGTTCAGGATGTTGGCCGTTTCCGTCATCTCGACCATAAAGGTTGAGCGCCCGCCCGCGAGATCGTCGCTCGCGCCGATGCGTGTGAACACGCGGTCGATGGGGCCGACGGTCATGCTCGTGGCCGGCACGAAGCTGCCCGCGCGCGCGAGGATCACCGCCAGCGCGGCCTGGCGCATGTAGGTCGACTTACCACCCATGTTCGGGCCCGTGATGACGAGCATTTCTCGGCGCGCGTCGAGCGCGAGGTCATTGGGAATGAACTCGCCGGCGAGCACCTGCTCGACCACGGGGTGGCGGCCCGCCTGAATTTCGATGCGCCGCTCACCCGTGAGCTGCGGACGCGACAGGTTCAGCGCCACGGCGCGGCCCGCGAGATTGGCGAGCACGTCGGCCTCGGCCAGTGCGCCCGCTGCGCGCTGCAGCGGCTCGAGCAGCTCGGCCAGCGTCTCGACGAGCGCGGTGTAGAGTGCCTTCTCGCGCGCCAGTGCGCGCTCGTTGGCAGAAAGCACCTTGTCCTCGAAGCTCTTGAGCTCGGCCGTGATGTAGCGCTCGGCGCCCTTGAGCGTTTGCCGTCGCGTGTAGTCGTCGGGCGCCTTGTCGGCCTGGCCCTTACTGATCTCGATGTAATAGCCGTGCACGCGGTTGTAGCCGACCTTGAGGTTTTGCACGCCCGTGCGCTCGCGTTCGCGCAGCTCGAGTTCACCGAGCCAGGCGTTCGCGTTTGCAGCCAGCCCGCGCAGCTCATCGAGCTCGGCGTCGTAGCCGTCGCGGATCACACCGCCGTCGCGAATCAGCACGGGCGGTGACTCGATGATCGCGCGCGCGAGGTGGTCGACGGTGTCACTGTGGTCACCCATCCCGGCGATGAGCTCGGAGCTGCGCATGACGGCGCAGTCATCGAGTACGGCCGCGATGGCCGGGATTTGCGCCAGTGAGGTGCCCAGGCGGTCGAGGTCGCGCGGGCGCGCGGAACGCAGCGCCACGCGCGCCAAAATGCGCTCGACATCGCCGACATCTCCGAGTGCGCGCGTTAGCGCATCGAGTCGATCGCCGACGAGAACTGCTTCGACGGCATCGTGGCGCGCGCCGACCACAGTGTCGTCGCGCAGCGGGCGCTGCAGCCAGCGGCGCAGCATGCGGCTGCCCATGGGCGTCTGGCAGTGGTCCATGACGCCGGCCAGCGTCAGTGCGTCATTGCCTGACAGGCCGTGTTCGATCTCGAGGTTGCGCCGTGTGGCCGCGTCGAGCAGTACGGCATGGTCCTGCGACTGCTGCGCGATGCCGCGGATGTGCGTGAGCGCGCGTTTCTGGGTGCCCTGCACGTACTCAAGCAGCGCACCCGCGGCGGCTACGGCGCTGGCGGCGTCTTCAATACCGAAGCCCGCCAGGTCCTGCGTCCCGAACTGCTCGCAGAGCAGGCGTTGCGCCGTGTCACTGTCAAAGTGCCAGCTGCCGCGACCGCGCCAGCGCACTGTGGGCCAGCGCGCGCTGATCGGCGCGAAAAAGGCTTCGTCGTGCTCGTCGAACAAGAGCTCCGCGGGTCGCAGACGCTCAATCTCCGCCGCCAGTGCATCGACGTCGCGGGCGCAGGTGGTGATTTCGAAGCGGCCGCCCGCAAGATCGATCCAGGCCAGGCCCAGGTCGCGACGCCCGCGGAACACGGCGGCCGTGAAGCTCTCGGCGCGCGCGTCGAGCAGCGACTCGTCCGTGAGCGTTCCCGGCGTGACGACACGGACCACCTGGCGATCGACGGGCCCTTTGCTCGTGGCCGGATCGCCGACCTGTTCGCAGATCGCGACCGACTCGCCGCGCTCGATGAGGCGCGCCAGATAATTGTCGGCGGCGTGGTAGGGCACCCCGGCCATGGGGATCGGCGCGCCCGCGCTCTTGCCGCGCGCCGTGAGCGTGATCTCGATGAGGTCGGCCGCGCGTTTCGCGTCGTCGTAGAACAGCTCGTAGAAGTCGCCCATGCGGTAGAACAGGAGCGTGTCCGGGTACTCCGACTTAATGGCCAGGTACTGGCGCATCATCGGTGTGTGGTCGGACAGGTCGGGCATCGTCGGGACGGCGTTCGCAGTGCTCGGGCGGACCCGCGATGCTAGCGGTGTGTGCACGCCAAGTCGAACGTGAAACAATGCGTGCGCCATGATCCAGAGAAACGCGGCTTGAAGATCGCCCACCTCGAATTCGGCCGCCACGCCTATGGCGGGGCCGAGCAGCTCAAGTACCTGCTCGAGGGCCTCACCGACGATCACCACGCGCACCTGCTTGTGGCCGCCGCCGGCGGGGACCTTGCACGCTGGGCCGCCGCGTCGGATCGACCGCATGAAGCGCTTGAGTTTTCAGGTGAGCACGACCTGCGCGCGGTGTTCCGTCTGGGCCGGGTCCTGCGCGAGCAGGGCGTCGACCTGGTTCACGTGCACAGCCGGCGCGGCGCCGACTGGATCGGCCCTCTTGCCGCGATGCGCGCGGGCGTGCCGGCGATCATTTCGCGCCGAATCGACAACCCGCCGCGCTTCTGGCTGCGCTGGCTCATGCGCAACCGCTATCGGCGCGTTGTGTGCATCTCGCAGGCCATCCAGGGCGTGCTCGAGTCGGCAGGTGTGTCGCGCGACAACCTGCTGACGATCACGAGCGCTGTGGACGCGGTGCGTTACTCAGGCCGGGCCCCCGACGATGCGCGCCGGCAGCTGCTGGGTCGGGGTCACCGTGGACCCCTCATCGGGGTCATTGCCCAGTTCATCGACCGCAAGGGTCACCGCTTCCTGCTGCGTGCGCTGCCCGGGCTGCGCGAAGCCTATCCGGACCTTGCCGTGGTCTTCCTGGGCCGCGGCGCACTGCGGGAGACGCTTGAAGCCGAGGTTGAAGCTGCGGGCCTGTCGGGTTGCGTGCAATTCGCGGGGTTCAGAGAAGACCTGGCCAGCCTGCTGCCGGCGCTGGACCTCGTTGTGCACCCCGCGCTCATGGAGGGTCTCGGTGTCAGCTTGCTCGAGGCCGCCGCAGCGGGCGTGCCCGTGGTGGGTTTTGCGGCCGGCGGTGTCACAGAGGCGGTGGCCGATGAGCACTCAGGCCTGCTCGTTGAGTCGGGCGACGCCATTGCGTTGGGCGCGGCCATTGGTCGACTGCTGGGCGACCCTGAATTGCGAGGCCGCATGGGTGAGAACGCGCGGCGTCGCGTCGAAGCCGAGTTCTCCATCGAAGTCATGGTGAAGCGCTATGCCGCTTTGTACGATGTGCTGGCGGGGGAAATCGAATGACGGGAACCTACTCACTCATCGGCCTGCCTGTCGGGGCGCGCATGGACCACGAGGTCTCGCGGCTCGCGCGCCAGCTCACGGAGTCGGGGCGCAGCGTGGCGATTGCGGAGTCCTGCACGGGCGGCTGGATTGCGAAATCGCTGACCGATGTCGCGGGCAGCTCGGCCTGGTTCGGCTATGGCGTTGTCTCTTATTCCAACCAGGCCAAGGTGCAGCTGCTCAAGGTACGTCAGTCCACACTCGACCGGGATGGCGCCGTGAGCGAGGCCGTCGTGCGTGAGATGGCCGACGGTGTGCGGGCACTCTCGGGCGCCGACTACGCGATCGCGGTCAGCGGTATCGCCGGGCCCGGGGGTGGTACCGCAGAAAAACCCGTGGGCACCGTCTGGTGTACCTGGGCCTCGGCTGATCGTTCGTTTGCGCAAATGCAGCGCTTTGGCGGCGACCGCAACGAGGTGCGCGAGCGCACGGTGCTCTGGGCGCTCGAGGGTCTGGCCGACAGGATCGGCGACGGCGCCTTCTGAACGCAGGCCCGGTTTGCGGCCGTGCTCATGGGCTTAGCGTGCAAAGCTTCGAAACCGTCTGAAGCCGGTCCGCAGCACCCGCTGCACCGCGTACGAAAACCCAGTGGAAGCCGCAGAAATCCATGGCTGTACTTTGCCGTGGATTATGGCATCATCTGTTTATCCATACAGTAGTCGTACAGGTCGCGGCGGCGGCGCACTCACCGAGTTCGTGTTTTCGCCCAATCGCTGCCGTACGACGCCGTTCGAGCGCAATAGACACCATTTGAGCACCATTCGGGGGTCAGACACCATGGACGACAACAGGAAAAAGGCCCTCGCGGCCGCCTTGGGCCAGATCGAGAAGCAATTCGGCAAGGGCTCGGTCATGCGGCTGGGCGACGGCAGCACCGCGAAGAACATCGAGGCCGTTTCGACGGGGTCTATCACGCTCGATACCGCGCTGGGTATTGGCGGCCTGCCCAAGGGCCGTGTTGTCGAAATCTACGGCCCGGAGTCTTCGGGTAAGACCACACTGACCCTGCAGGTCGTGGCCGAGGCCCAGAAGATGGGTGGCACCGCAGCCTTCGTCGACGCCGAGCACGCGCTCGACCCGCAGTACGCGCAAAAACTCGGCGTTAACGTTGACGATTTGCTCGTCTCGCAGCCTGACACGGGTGAACAGGCGCTTGAGATCACGGACATGCTCGTGCGCTCAGGTGCCGTCGACGTCATCGTCGTCGACTCTGTCGCGGCACTGACGCCCAAGGCTGAGATTGAGGGCGAGATGGGCGACTCGCACGTGGGTCTGCAGGCCCGCCTCATGTCGCAGGCGCTGCGCAAGCTGACGGGCAACATCAAGCGCTCCAACGCCATGGTGATCTTCATCAACCAGATCCGCATGAAGATCGGCGTCATGTTCGGCAGCCCCGAAACCACCACGGGCGGTAACGCGCTCAAGTTCTACTCGTCGGTTCGCCTCGACATCCGCCGCATTGGTGCGATCAAGAAGGGCGACGAGGTCGTGGGCAACCAGACCCGCGTCAAGGTCGTCAAAAACAAGGTCTCGCCGCCGTTCCGCACGGCTGAGTTCGAGATCCTCTACGGCGAGGGCATCAGCAAGGAAGGCGAGCTCATCGACCTGGGCGTGGCTAACAGCATCGTCGACAAGGCGGGCTCCTGGTACAGCTACAACGGCGACCGTATCGGGCAGGGCAAGGAAAACGTCCGCGCCTTCCTGCAGGAAAACACCGAGATCGCGGCCGACATCGAGGCGCGCTTGCGTGCGCTGTTGATGCCGTCGCCGGAAGCGCTCATCACGGAAGACGACGCCGAAGACGTTGAGGCCGAGCAGGCCTGACACGGGCTGACAGCAGAGCCGCGTGGCGCCCAGCGACGCAGACAAGGACGTCGACGAGGACTTTGACGAGGACGCATTGCCCGGGTCGGCGGACGCCCTCGACCCGGCGCTCACGCCGGCGCGCTGCCGCAAGCGCGCCATGGACGCACTCGCGCGTCGCGAGCAAACCCGCAAAGAGCTCGAGCGGCGGCTGCTTCGCGTGGGCTTTGCGCCGGAGACGGTCGCCGACACGCTGGATGCGCTAACCGACGAGGGCCTGCAAAGCGACACCCGCTTTGCCGAAGCCTTCATCTCAAGTCGCTATCGTCAGGGCAAGGGCCCCGTCCGCATCCGGGCCGAACTATCCCAACGCGGCTTTGACCGTTCGGCCATCGCCGCGGCCCTTGAGCAGTCGGGCTACGACTGGTTTGCACTGGCCGTCGAAGTGCGCGCCCAGCGCTTCGGTGAGGGGGCCCCTGAGGACTTCAAGGCCCGCGCCCGGCAGCTCCAGTTCCTCGCCTACCGGGGGTTCGATTCGGAGCAGGCGCAGGCGGCGGTGCCCGACGACTGACGCGTTCCAGCGCTGCCACCGCGCGCCTGCGGGCTAACTTGTGAAATAATTTCGCGTCACCAGTTAGCAGGTAGGCGCCGCACCGGGTTGCGGCCACCGGAATCCGACATGAAGACACTGACTTCTCGCCAGCTTCGCGAGGCGTTTCTCGACTATTTTGCGCGCGAGCAGCACGAGGTGGTGCCGAGCTCGCCGCTCGTCCCGGGTAACGATCCGACCCTGCTGTTTACGAACGCTGGCATGGTCCAGTTCAAGGACCTGTTCCTGGGCAAGGAGCGTCGGGACTACGTGCGCGCGGCCAGCTCGCAGCGCTGCGTGCGCGCGGGTGGCAAGCACAACGACCTCGAGAATGTCGGCTACACGGCGCGCCACCTGACCTTCTTCGAGATGCTGGGCAACTTCAGCTTCGGCGACTACTTCAAGCAGGACGCCATTCGCTTCGCCTGGAAGTTCGTGACGGAGGTCCTCGAGATCCCCGCAGAGAAGCTCTGGGTCACGGTCTATAAAGACGACGACGAGGCGGCCGACATCTGGATCAACGAGATCGGCGTCCCGGCCGATCGGCTCTCGCGCCTGGGTGAGAAGGACAATTTCTGGCAGATGGGCGACACAGGCCCCTGTGGCCCCTGCAGCGAGATCTTCTACGACCACGGCCCCGAAGTTGCCGGCGGCCCGCCGGGATCGCCCGACGAGGATGGTGACCGCTACGTCGAGATCTGGAACCTGGTCTTCATGCAGTTCGACCGCGATGCGGGCGGCACGCTGACACCGTTGCCCAAGCCCTCCGTCGATACGGGCATGGGGCTCGAGCGCGTCTCTGCCGTCATGCAGGGCGTGCACACCATCTACGACACGGACATGTTCGTGCGCCTCATCGAGGCCGTCGCGGCTGCTGTAGGCGTTCCTGTCTCAGACAACGCCTCGCTGCGGGTCATCGCCGACCACATTCGCGCCTGCGCCTTCCTGATCACCGATGGCGTGCTGCCCAGCAACGAAGGCCGCGGCTACGTGTTGCGTCGGATCATTCGCCGCGCCGTGCGCCACGGTTACATGCTGGGTCAGCGCGACCCGTTCTTTCACAAGCTCGTGGTCGCCCTCGTCGATGAGATGGGCGCTGCCTATCCCGAGCTGACGAAGGCCTCAGAACACGTCTCGCGCGTGCTCGAGCAGGAAGAGCTCCGCTTCGCACAGACCATCGAGCAAGGCATGAGCCTGCTGGAGGGCGCCATCGCCGATCTCGAGGGCAAAGAGCTGCCCGGCGAGCTCGTATTCCGGCTGTACGACACCTACGGCTTCCCGCGCGACCTCACGGCCGACATTGCGCGCGAGCGCGGTCTGACTGTGGATGGTCCTGGTTTCGATCGTGAGATGGCCGCACAGCGCGAACGCGCGCAGGCGGCCAGCAAGTTTGGCGCTGTATCGTCCGATGGCCTCGAGGTCGACGGCGAAACCGCCTTCTCGGGCTATGAGAAGGTTGCCGACGCAGGCCTGGCGGTTGAGGCTTTGTATGTCGATGGCGCGGCTGTGGACACGCTCGAGGCCGGCCAGTCAGGGATTGTGGTCCTCGAGTCGACCCCGTTCTACGCCGAGAGCGGCGGCCAGGTGGGCGACACGGGCACCTTGCAGTCCGACACGGTGACGTTTGCTGTGGCTGACACGCAGAAGAACGGCAAGGCCCACCTGCACATGGGCACACTCGATTCGGGCGCGCTCAAGGTGGGCGACGTCGTGCAGGCGCATGTCGACGCGGCGCGCCGCCAGGCCATTATTCTCAATCACTCTGCGACACACTTGATGCACGCCGCGCTCCGCGACGTGTTGGGTGAGCACGTGACGCAGAAGGGCTCGCTCGTCGACCCCGATAAGCTGCGTTTCGACTTCTCGCACTACGAGCCTGTGTCGGCCGACGAGCTGCAGCGCATCGAGGACCTCGTTAACGACGAGATCCGCGCAAACCACCCGGCCGAGACGCGAGAGATGCCCTACGACGACGCCGTCGAGGCTGGCGCGCTCGCGTTGTTTGGCGAAAAGTACGAGCAGGACGTGCGCGTACTGCGCCTTGGCGCCTTCTCCATGGAGCTCTGCGGCGGCACGCACGTCGCACGCACGGGCGACATAGGCTTGTTCAAGATCACCTCGGAATCGGGCGTTGCCGCCGGGGTCCGACGCATTGAAGCCGTGACGGGCGAGGGCGCGCTGGCCGAAGTCCGGCGCACCCAGCAGGCACTGTCCGAGGTTGCGGGGCTCGTGCGAGCCGCGCGCAATGAAGCGGTTCACAAAGTGGGCCAGGTTCTGGACCGCAACAAGGCGCTCGAGAAGGAGCTCGCGGCGCTGAAGACACGGCTGGCGCAAGGCGGCGGCAACGACCTCAGCGAACAGGTCCGCGATGTGGGTAATGTTCGCGTCTTGTCGGCGCGCCTTGATGGCATCGACGCAAAATCACTGCGCGACGCCATTGACCGCTTCCGTGACAAGTTGGGCAGCCGCAGCGTTGTCGTGCTGGGCGCCGTCGAGGACGGCAAGGTGCGATTGGCGGCCGGCGTGTCCAAAGCGCTGACCGACCAGATGCCTGCCGGAGACCTCGTACGCCATGTCGCCGAAGCCGTCGGCGGCAAGGGTGGTGGCCGTGCGGATTTTGCGCAGGCGGGTGGCAGTCAGCCAGAGAATCTCGATTCGGCGCTGGAGGGCGTTTCGGACTGGGTCGCGGCGCGTGCAGGGTGATCGGACCATATACGGTTTCAAATGATCCAAATACCCCCATGGGGAATTATTTCCCATGGAATACAAGCAATTAGCCATTCTGTCACATTGCGTACCCGGATCAGATACGTTGTAATTGTTGCACCTCGGCGTCAGCCAGGGCGTGTGCAACAAGCCTGCGGAATGTAGCAGAACAACGGTGCGCAAGACGCATCAATAAAGTCTAAATCACGCAGCCTGTGGCGCTCCTAAAGCGGGATCGGAGGCCTGAGTCTAGGAGAGAGCCACGTATATCTGTCGGACCCGATTGAACGGTTTCGGCAGGGGGTTATGGAGCAAAGTTCAAAATGTTGATTCTGACCCGACGGGTGGGAGAGACCGTCGTGATCGGGGAGGACATTTCAGTCACCGTGCTGGGCGTTAAGGGCAATCAGATCCGTCTGGGCATCAATGCCCCGAAGGACGTCGCAGTACACCGCCAAGAGATCTTCGACCGTATTCAAAACGAGTCGAGTGACGGCGGTAGTACCGAGGACTGACCACCCTAAGGCCCCGCGGCATTGCGTCGCGGGGCATCTCTTTTTTGCGACCTCTCGAATCCTTTACGCCCAAGCAAGTTCTGACTTACACTTCGCGGCCCGAAGCCGCATGCGGCCTCGACCCTGAAAGTCTCGCGGAGAGATGGCTGAGTGGTCGAAAGCGCTCCCCTGCTAAGGGAGTATGGGTTAATAGCCCATCGAGGGTTCGAATCCCTCTCTCTCCGCCAGTTTTCACCTTGAGAACAGCTGGTATTCACCACCAGCGGTTCGTATAATTGCGCGCCCCACGATACCGTGGGGCGACAAGACAGAAAAAAGCGCCCGTAGCTCAGTTGGATAGAGTACCTGGCTACGAACCAGGCGGTCGGAGGTTCGAATCCTTCCGGGCGCGCCATAAACGAGAAAGGGCCCCCATTTTGGGGGCCCTTTCTCGTTTCTGACGCACCCGGAAGTTGATTCTCACCTAGTCGGCGTTTCCGAATCTGTCGATGGCGTCCAGCGAGCAGCACTTCCTCGTCGTCGCGTCGGTTGACCTTGGCAGGCTGCTCGGTTCGACCAATCGCAAAGCGATTGGCGATGAGCGGCGAAGCCGCGAAGCCCGAAGGGTCAGAACAGCCACTAGGCTGTTGTGATCTAGCCAGCCACGTTTCGCTTGATATCCGATACAGGCGCAATCTTGGCTGAGTGCCCCAACAAACCCGCTACGGTCGACTTCTTGCGGCGGCTGATGGGAATCTTCAGATCGTTGGTCAACAGGCAGTACCACTGCTTCCCATCTTTGACGATCTTCACAATCGCATGCCGCGCCACCCAATGCGCACGGTGCACCAGTATCCCGTCCTCGCCCAGGGCATCCGCTGCGCGCTGCAGCGACCCCAGTTTCATGCAATGGCCTAATTCGGTGTGAATATGCAGGTAATGCAGGTCGGATGAAATAGCGATGAGGTTGGTGCCGAGGGACTTGGGAATGTCACTGAGGAATGCTTCGCGCGCCGCTAATGCGAACTGGCCCGCCTCGTCTGTTCCGACGGCCGTATTGTCACCGCCGCTTCCATCGTCGTCGGGACCCTGCGGGTTTGCATAGGTGGGTTTCGTGTTGAGCAGCGGCAGGTTGATCGCCATCCATACCAGCAGCACCTGCGGTCCGACTTCAAGAAACTCGGCGGCGATGCCCTGCCAGACACCCTGCTTTTCAAACTCATCCAGCCAGTCGCGATCGTCGGCCATCGCCCACGATTCAGGCTGGATCAGCTCAATGACATAACCGAATGGCGCCATCAGCGCCGCGCCCGCAATCCCCGCCAGCACCAAAGCCAGCGCGGGCGGCAAGTGACGCATACCGACGGGGAGTAAGCACCAGCTACCGGCGTAGAGTGCTGCGAGTGCCAGGCCGACGTGCGTTATCCAGAACAACACACGATCGAAAAACCCCAGGCCCTGGCTCGCTTCCGGCTCCATGAACACGAATATCGCGACCAGAGTTGCCCCGACGACAAATATTGACCGGCCTAACGGCCACAGACCGAAAATCGTGCCGTTGCTGACGTCAACGTGGCGATTCAAAGTCGGATTCCTCTTGCCAGGGTCTCGATACTCACCAAGCGTACTCAAAAATAAGGCCGATTAGGGGCAGGGTATCGCCATCGTCGCTGACCTCGTCGCCCCTGAAGATATTCAGCTCCGGCGGCTCGCCGGAAGGCCCACCATAGACGTTCAGGATGTCCAGGAATAACACGAGATCGATGGGGCCGACGGGGCGCCGGTAGTCAACGCGAACGTCAAGCGAGTGGAAGGCATCGCTCCGGTCGACGTTGGTCTCAGTGATCTCCCGCGAAAACCTGACGGGCAGGTTCGGTGCCAAGACGTCCTCATACGTCGTGTAGCGATCGGCGGGTTGCCCGGTACCGTAGCGCCAACGCCCGGAAACCTGCCAGCGCTTGTTGATCTCCCAGCGACCACCAATTGACAGGAAGTGCTCCCGGTTGAAGTCCCAGTCGTACTCGCCACGGCCATCGTCGTCATCAACCCTGAAGCGGTTCCAGGAATAGGCCATGTCGGCCGACCAACCTCGAGCGAAACGACGAGTCAGAACAACATCGACCCCGGTGTTGTTGCCTGTCCCCGCATTAGAGATTCGGGCATTGGTTCTGCTGTCGGGTACAAGCAAGTTGTCGAGCTGCTGATAGTACCCCTCGACCATCAGGCGGAGATCTTCGCTCCATTCGTAATTCAATCCGAGCCCGAAGTGCGTGAGTTCCTCACTTTCGAGGTTGAAGTTCTCCGGGTCCGCTGCTCGAGCCAGCGTACTTGGGGCTTCGTAGAAGATGCCTGTGGACGCCGACAGACGAAGGCGTGGAGACAGCCTGAAATTAAAGGCGATTCGCGGTGAGATCAGGTTCTCGTCACTGAAGCCGTTGCGATCGTAGCGAAGGCCCGTTCGAAAGGTGGCCGCGCCAAAGTCGAAAATTTGCTCACCGTAAACGGCGTAGTTGGTCTCACTGGCACTGTAAACGGAATTGATGTCCGCAGGCTCGAGAACGATGTAGTTGGCACCCGGCGGTCGCGGATCGTCGGATTCGAAAACGTATCGGATCCAGTCTTCGCGGAGCTCGGTTGAGTAGTCAATGTCGTTTCTCGTCAACCTCAGGCCGGCAGTAAAGCGACCCAGGCTGTTGCCTATCGAGAGGTCGCTCCGCCAACCGATCTCCGATTCCTTTTCCCGTATGGTCAGCAGATTCTCGCGCACCGGGATCTGATCGGCGGGCGAACCCGGCGGTGCGAGATCCGGGAGGGACTCACCTTCGGACGACACCTTGTCAAACTCGCGAACATACAGACGATTCGTCCATTGCCCATCGTCGCCAAACAAACGGCGCCAGGTTCCACCGACCAGCGCGAGATCCTGTTCAACGTCGATAAGGCTCACGTCTTCAATGCCTTCTTCCTCCTCCTCGCCGGCCAACACATTCTCGATATCGCGGTCGAAGGTCTCGGGCGCGTAAATCGCGAGGAACTCGAACTCATCACTATCGGCAATTTGCGTGTGGGTCTTGAGAATGACATCCGTCATGACGGGCGCGCCAATATCCTCCTCGCCGATGGTCTCGAACAAGCGCCCAAAATCGAATTCACGCGCCTGAAAGAACATCGTGGTGTTGTCATGGAAGCCACTGGGTCCCTCGTAAAGAAACTCGAGCCCGGCAAGATCAACCCGCATGCTGGCGATCGGGCTGGGTGCGCCATCGATGAGCTCGAGCTGCAGCAGTGACGCTTTCTGGCCGCCGAACGCAGCGCTCCAGCCGCCGGGAGAGAATTCCGCACCGGCTACGGCGTTCGGTGCGAAGAGTGAGTAACGGCCGCCGTTGACGATATCTTCCTCTTCGCCCAACGACTGCTGGAAATGGACGATCTGCTGGAACGGGAAGCCGTCAACAAAGATCAGGTTGTTCTTGGGGCCATGACCACGCACCGAGAAACTCGCGAATGCGCCTCTCGATGCCAGCCCGGGAAGACCGCTCAGCGCGCGCATGACGTCGCTGCCGCTTCCGGCCGCATTGCGCAGTTCCTCACGATTGCGAAAGCTGTTTGAAACCGGACCCAACGGGTCTGCTTCCCGTGCTCGGGCCACAACGACGATCTCGTCGACCGCGTCAGTTACCGGCTGCAGCTCAAAGCGAATGCGGCCCGTGCGTCCTTCCAGCACCTGTACCGTCGGTTCCACAGCGGTGACGTACCCCGCCGATTTCGCGCGGATCGTAACGAAACCAACCGGCAAACCGCTGATGACGGCATCACCATTCACGGTCGTTGCTGACCGGTTCGTGCCATCACGCGCTTCTGCCGAAATGGTCACGCTGTCAATGGGCCGCTGTGAGACTGAATCGATCACCTCGACCGATATCGACCCGGTGTCTGCGACTGCGGGAGCCGCCAGGAGCAGAAGCAGGATTGTCACTGGCAGTTGAGAAACGGTACGCCTTGCGAAGCGGGGCATCTTGAGACCTCTTCGTGCTGATGTTCCAGCCCAAAGGTACCTATGTGGTTCTGCGTGTGCTCCAGGTCATTCAATGAGCGGTGCGATTTCTTCACGAACGGCACCCGGTCGCCACCAATGGCACCAACGGGCCCCGCATTGCTGCGTTGCAGCACGGCGGGACCCGTGGTCGATGTCAGGCTGAATGGTAGGGGACTACCTATCGCCCGCGGATTGGCTCAGCAGTGCGTTTGCCACTCCGGTCGCTACAAATCCGCCCGGATCACTGCCCGTGGAACCAGCCCCCTTACCGCGGATACGTATAAAACTGCCCGTAGATATTCGAGTAGTTGCTGAAGAACATATTCAGCGAATCACCCTTCATTGAGAAGTCCTGGAGGTTCGACTGTTGTTTCAGCGCGCCACTGAAGTCCAGCTGCCACTGCGATGATTCGGCACAGTCGTTCTGGCCACGGCGTTCGAAGCTGCCCCGCTGCCGGCACTGCCTGCTTGAGTAGCTCGAATACGCGCTCGACGAATTGCGGGACATCGACGCTTGTGCGGCCAGCGCATCAGCGCGGCCACGTTCATACGCCGCCTTGCGCTGTTGCTCGGCGACCTGCTGCTGCACGACCCGCGCGGTGATGTTCGCAGCACTCAGACTGCTCCAGTCGCGAGCCGCGGTGTTTTCCCAGGGGCGTTCGTGATGCAGGCGATCCGAGAAGGCGATGTGGGGCGCCGTTGGCACCACGGGCAGGACCAGGTGTTTGCCATAGCGTGACACGCTGACCTGGATCTCATCTCCATAGTTTTGGCGAACATCATCCCGAAACCGCTTTGCAGAGGTGACACGACGTCCGTTCACTGCCAGGACGACGTCGTCCTTTTGCAGACCCGCGGCCGCGGCCGGCGTGCCAGGAACAACACCGGCAACGTAGACGACGTTGTAGTCCTGCCCCAGGCGATCCAGTAGCTCGTCAGGCAGGTTCTTCGTGTAAGTGCCGAGCCCGAATCCTTCCGGCCGGACCCGCGCCCAGTAGGTGACGAGATAATGGCTCAGGTTGCTGTCACCGCGCACGGGGGTCTGCATGACGGCGTATTCCGCGCCGACGACACCCGCGAATTTGGTGGCGTAGCCCGGGGCCAGGCTCTGCATCAGCGGGCTCACGAATTCGGAGTAGCCGATCATCGCGTAACCCTGGCTGTACATGGAGTCGCTGGTGGTGGCCATGTCGCTCACCATCTGAAACTTTGCTGCGCCACTGGATGGCTGCAGCGCGGCCGAGTTCGGGTCGATCAGCGGTTGGTAGCTGCCGCGAAAATAGGTGGTCTGCAGGGTCGTGCAGCCTGCGAGCGTTGCGGTCAGCAGTGCCGCAACAAGCAAGGTGTTGATGGTTTTCATGGTTCGCTCCTGTGTGTGCCTCACAGGTGCATGCAGGAAAGCGGGCGAGTTCGGGTCACGAATGCGCACCGACTGATGCCGCGAGCGACCCGCCCACGTCGCAGATGCAAGCGCACGGGGCGCGCCGCGGCAGTCCGACGGACAAGTGCACGCCCTGGACGATTCTGGTTCGCCCTATCGCGAGGCCTTCACAAACGCGGTCTTGTGCTCACCTCGCGAGTTAGTCACGTGAAAACCGCTGACGCGATCCGCATCGTCACGCGAGAACTTGACGCTTCGAATAACACCGTCGCCGATAAACAGGTCCTCTTCCACCGAGATCAGCTTTACGTTGCCGTGGCGGATGCTGTTGGCATAGAGGTCGTCTTTCTTGACCTGGAAATGCAGCATCAATTCGAGCTCAAGGTTGTAGTAGACCCCCTCGTATTCTGAGTAAGCGGCTGCATTCTCTTCGTCATCCAACGCGATCTTGGGCGCGATGATGTCGTTGTAGGCGAGCGATATGACGTCACCGGTCACATCCTTGTTAAACGTCATGGTTCGGTTGCCATAGCCGCGGATACGGAACACGTTGTCGCCGATGGGCTTCATGGAAAAGGCGCCCTCGCCATTGGCCCGAGTGAACAGTTGATTGCCTTCGCGGCTGATCGTTACGACCCAGGCCTTGCCCAACCGGTATATCCCTGGAAACGCGTCGAGCTGTGCGTCAGATAACGGCACCACAGCCTCGGGTTCAGAGGACGAATTTTCTCGCTCGGTGTCCGACGCAACCTGCGGCAGCAGGGTGTCGACATATCGGTTGATGAGGTATCCGGTATTGGTTCGGAAGTTGTGGGCAATGAAGAGCGAGGTATCCAAATCCGGAAGCAGGACCAACTGGCTCGTGTGAGAGGCCCAGCTGCCAGAATGCGTGATGTAGCGTGTGCCGCGATATTCGCCCACATCGATACCGTAGGCATAGCTGTTGTCGCTGCCGTCATTCAGCGGTTTGGTCGTCAGCATGCGCGTCACTATAGCGCGCTTGCCGGGCGGCGGTGACATCAGGAAGTTCATCCATTTCCGCATGTCCGTGCCATTTGAGATCAGACTGCTGGAGCCCAGCGCCGTCGTGTTGTTGGCATCCCTGACCTCATTGCCGTCCCCGTCGAGAAAATAGGAACCGGCCAGGTGGGGGATGAGCTGATAGCGATCGTCCTTGAAGAAGGTGTGGTCCATCGACAGGGGGGCAAAGACGTTGTCTTTGGTCCAGTCGGCGAAAGACTCACCCGTGACTGCCTCAACAATGGCCGCAAGAAGGACATAGCCGGTGTTCGAATACTGGTACTTCGTACCCGGAACGAAGTTGAGCTCTTTCTGCACGTGCGCCATCCGCACAATCTGCTCGAAGGCAATTCGGTCCGTGTAAGGCCATCGCATGTCCCAAAGCACGCTCGTCCAGTTCTTGATGCCACTGGTGTGGTGCACCAGGTGCCCCACGGTGATCGTGTGGCCATAGTCGGGAAAGTCTGGCAGGTACTTGCGGATATCGTCATCCGTCGACAAGGCCCCTGATTCCTCAAGCTCGGCGATGGCGTAGCCTGTCACGGTCTTCGCAATGGAGGCCAAATCAAAGACCGTGTCCTCGCTAACCGGAACCTGGTGTTCGGCGTTGGCGACGCCGTTGACGCTGGTGTAGGCCGTCTCACCGTTCTGGACAATGGTGATGTAGGAGCCAAAGGCGGTGTAGCCCTCGCGACGCTCGTAAATCTCCTGCGACACGGCTTCGAACCGATCTACCGTGTCGTTGCCGAACGCGTGCGCACAGAGCAAGAGCAGAGATGCTGCGGTGATTCTCATATCAGGTCCTTGGTTTTTTTCGGGCAGTGCTGCTTGAGCTTGTACTGGACGCTTCCCTATCGCAAAGTCTGAAAGCGATCTCAGTGGGCACCCGTTGGGCACCTCGGTGTGTCCTAGTCTTCGATGATCGCCAGCGCTGAATGGTTGCAGTCTGTCTTGATCCTATGCCAAGAAAAACTGAGCAATCTGCTGGGCGCAACTCACTGATGCGACGACGCATCAGACAAGCCAGCACTCGCTCGATTGAACCACTGTTGGTCGGGTGCATTACCATCTTGGCATTGTCGCAGCCGCTAGACAGGTCCAGCCGTGCAATCGCCTGAGAAAAAAGAATACGAAATATCGCTGTTTCCGGGGTCAGAGTTCCAACAGGAAACGGGGCGCTGGCTGTCCGAGCACCTGGCCAATGCGATCAATGCGGTAGCGCGCGGCCATGTTTCGCCGACGGTCGATGTAGCGCGCTTCCGAGAACAGCTCGCCAGGCGGTCATTTGAAGAAGCCGAACCGCTCACCGAACTTATAGAATGGGTCACGGACGCCTTGCAGCAGGGCCTGGTCCAGATGACCCACCCGCGCTACTTCGGTCTCTTCAACCCGGCCCCGAGCTTTCCCTCGGTGGTTGCCGACACGATCGCTGCGCACTTCAATCCCCAAATCTGTGTCTGGTCACACGCGCCTGCCGCAGTGGAGATCGAAGAACACATGATCGAGCAGCTCGCCCAAAAGGCAGGCATGCCTGAATCGTCAGGCGGTCACTTTACGAGTGGTGGATCGGAAGCGAACAACACGGCTGTGGTCTGTGCACTGACTCGCGCGACACCCGAATTCGCGGAATTGGGCGCGCGTGCCTTCAGCGGACAGCCGTTGATTTACGTGTCTCGTGAGAGCCACCTGGCATGGCTCAAGATCGCCCACCAGCTGGGTATCGGGCGCAATGCGGTCCGACTGATAGAGACTGATGGACTGGGGCGCATGGACATCAATGTGCTCCAGGAGACCATCGACGTGGATGCGGCAGCAGGCGCCGCCCCCGTCATGATCGCAGCGACGGCCGGCACCACCAACGCGGGAGTTGTGGACCCGCTGCACGCTTGTGCGGACATCGCCAGGCATCACGCGATCTGGTTTCACGTTGATGCTGCCTGGGGCGGTGCGCTCGTGTGCTCACCGCGCTACCGAGACGTCTTGGATGGCATGGAGCGCGCTGACTCCGTGACGATCGATGCGCACAAGTGGTTTGCGACAACGATGGGTGCCGGAATTTTTCTGACGCGTCACAAGCACCTCCTGAACGAGGCGTTCGCTGTGGCCACGGACTACATGCCTTCCAACGACGCATCAGTGGACTACTACGTGAATTCCATTCAGTGGTCACGCCGGTTTATTGGCCTGCGTCTCTTCTTATCGCTAGGTGCTGCCGGTTGGTCCGGATACGCGGCGCACGTTGAGCGCGGCGTGGCGCTCGTCGAAGCGTTCACTGATCGACTGCAACGCGAAGGCTGGCGCTTGGAAAACGACTCGAAGATGGCCGTAGCCTGTCTGACGCCGCCTGCCGGCAGCCTGTCAGTGACCGAGATCGTGGACGCCGTGGTTCGAAGGCAAAGTCGTTATCCGCGTCTGCATGACGAACGGACGCTCGACCCAGGCCGACTTCGATGCACTCGCCGACCAGCTGCTTCAGCTCACCTCAAAGTAGGCATGCTCAAATCGAATAGTCATCGACCATGGCTTCGCAGCTCGAGAACCCGGTTGTATCGATGAACTCGTTAGGCTGATGCGTCTGGACCGGACGGAGGCTTCCGTCCGCGCTAAACACCGCCCATGCACAGGTACTTCACTTCGAGATAGTCATCGAGCCCGTACTTGGAGCCCTCCCGTCCTTGACCCGATTCCTTGACGCCGCCGAACGGGGCAGCCTCGTTAGAGATCATCCCCTCGTTAATGCCGACGATGCCAAACTCGAGCGCCTCGCTGACCCGCCAGATACGGCCAACATCACGTGAATAGAAATAGCACGCGAGGCCGAAGGGCGTGGCATTGGCAAGCTGTATCGCTTCCTCGTCGCTGGAGAATCTGAGTATCGGCGCGACAGGACCAAAAATCTCTTCCTTGAATACGCGCATCTCGTCGGTGACGTCGGTGAGTATCGAGGGCGCCACGAAGCAGGCGCCAGGCAGCGAGCGACTCGTGCCCGAAACGACGCTGGCCCCGAGCGACGTCGCGTCGTCGATCAGCGCATTGACGTTGCGTGCAGCGGCTTCATGAATGAGCGGGCCTATCGATACCGATTCGTCCAGACCGCTGCCCATCGTGAGCTCCCCAGTGGCGGCAGAGAGCTTCTCGACAAACTCGTCATGAACCGTGTCATGCACAATGAAGCGATTCGCGCACACGCAGGTTTGGCCTGCGTTTCGGAACTTCGATCCCATGGCCCCGTTCACGGCTTCGTCGATATCCGCGTCGTCGAACACGATAAACGGCGCGTTGCCGCCGAGTTCCATCGAGGTGCGCTTGACCGTCTCCGCGCACTGCTTCATGAGCAGCTTGCCGACCGCGGTCGAGCCCGTGAAACTCAGTTTTCGAACTGCGGGACTGGAAGTCAGCTCCTTGCCGATTTCGACTGTATCGCCCGACACCATGTTGATGACGCCTTTCGGTATACCCGCGCGCTCCGCAAGCTCCGCTAACGCAAAGGCAGATAAGGGGGTCTCGTTCGCGGGTTTGCAGACGACGGTACAACCTGCGGCGAGCGCGGGTGCGATCTTGCGCGCGAGCATGGCATTCGGAAAATTCCAGGGCGTGATGCAGGCGACGACACCGACGGGCTGCTTAATGACCACCAGTCGCTTGTCGGGCGATGGGCCGGGGATGGTGTCGCCGTAAACACGCTTCGCTTCTTCCGCAAACCATTCGACGTAGCTTGCGCCGTAGGCGATCTCCCCGCGCGCTTCGGCCAGGGGCTTTCCTTGCTCCGCCGTGAGGATCCTCGCCAGGTCCTCCTGCGCAGACCCTATGAGGCTGTGCCACGCCTTTAGCAGCTTGGCGCGTTCTTTTGCGCTTAACGCGCGCCAGTGGATCTGGGCCTGCTCGGCTGCGGAAATCGCGTCCACGGTTTCCTGGCGACCGCAGAAGGCAACCGCAGCGACTGTTTCACCGTTGGCAGGGTTCGTGACCGGATACGTCTGCCCGTCGGCCCCCGAAGTCCAAAGTCCATTGATGTAGGCCTCAGTCTTGAACAGGGCCGGATCGGATAGCTGCATGGTCCTGGTTACTCTTGTTTTGGGTACGAGGTTAGCTGGCGGCAATCGTGATCAGCATGCGCTCATTGCCGAAGCAGCGTTTCCAGTGCGCGCCGGATCTCGCCAGCAATTGCAGCCGGGCGCTGGCTCTGTCGATCAACGAAGACATGCGTGAACGTTCCCGCTGAAACGGCAAGCTCAGCGCCTTTTTTGAAAATGGCGATGCCGTACTCAACCGATGAATTGCCCAGCCTGTTTACTCTGAGCCCGCCTTCGAGTGCGTCCGGGAAAGTAATGGGCTCGAAGTAGTCGCAGTTTGAGCTGACAACGAACCCGATCGTCTCGCCGTTGTGAATATCCAGCCCGCCTGCTTCGATGAGGAAGCTGTTTGCCACCGTATCGAAATACGAGTAGTGGACGACATTGTTGACGTGCCCGTAGATGTCGTTGTCGCTCCATCTGCTGCTGATGGCCGTGAACCAGGTGTACTGGTTTCGCGACCGATGCTGATCCTGTGCCATAGGTTGACTCAGTAGGCGGCCTTGTAAATTGCAAGTGCGTCAGCTTCGGTGACTTCACGGGGATTATTGACGAGTAAACGTTGTTGAGCCATCGCGTCCCGCGCGAGCATCGGCAAATCCGGTTCGGGGACGTCGACCTCCGAGAGCGTCCCCGGCAACTCCAGCTGCTTGATCAGTGCCACAAAGTAATCGATGAACTGACCACAACGTTCTTCTGCGCTCTGCGACAGTTCGTCAGCCGGCAAGACCACGGCTGCCAGCTCTGCATAGTGCTCTGTGGCATACGTTGCATTGAAACGGAGCACTTCCGGCAGTACGAGAGAATTACTGAGGCCGTGCGGGATGTGATAGTGGCCGCCAAGCGGGTAGGCGAGCGCATGCACAGCCGCTACGGGGGCATTGGCGAACGCCTGGCCGGCCAGGCAAGCCCCAAGAAGCATCGCCTCGCGAGCTGCCAGGTCGTCACCGTCGTGCGTTGCCTGCACGATGTTCTCCGACATGAGTCTCAACGCTTCACGGGCCAACATATCGGAGTACGCGTTCTTCTTGTGAGCACTCGTGTAAGCCTCAAGTGCGTGCACCATGGCGTCGACGCCCGTCATGGCGGTCAGTCTGGGTGGCAACCCCAGCGTGAGCGCTGCATCCAGCACCGCGATGTCCGGATAGAGATGGTCAGAAACGATGCCTTGTTTGGTCGTTTCGCCGGTTGTCAGAATCGCGACAGCGGTGACCTCCGACCCGGTTCCCGCTGTCGTCGGAATGAGTATCAGGGGCAGTCTCGGTCCTCTCGCCTGGTCCACGCCGTACGCGTCTTCGACCTTTTCACCGGATCCCGCAAGTAACGCAACAACCTTTGCGGTATCCATCGAGCTGCCGCCGCCGAGGCCGATGACGCCGTCCGCGTCATGACGCTTGCCCACTTCAAGAGCGTCCTGGACGATCTGCTCTGGCGGGTCTGCAATAACCTCAGTGAATGCCACTGGCTTCAAACCACCTGCACTAAGCAGCGACTGCAGTCGCTCGAGCAAGCCAAGTCTGACGATGCCACCATCCGTTATGACGAGGGGACGCCGAATGCCTAGCTTCCCACAGGCATTGGCCACATCGTCCAAAGCGCCTGGCTTATTGATGATTGACCTTGTCGTGTTGAAGGAAAAGGGACTCATCTTGGGTGAACCTGTGGATTTCGCGAATGCATCAAACGTGCATTATCCATGGTTTTCGCAATGCAACGTCGAATGCCGGCTGCAGCGCTACGTCGTGTAAAGATAGGCAAACACATCGTCGACCATCGCTTCACAGCGCGCGAGCTCGGACGGATGGATGAACTCGTTGGGCTGGTGCGCCTGGTCGATGGAGCCCGGGCCGCAAACCACGCTGCTGATGCCGGCGTTCTGGAAGCTGCCACCTTCTGTGGCAAATGCCACTTCGCCTGAACCGCCTTCACGCACACCCGCCAGGCCCTCGACCCAGCGTTCGGCCTTCGCCTGGGCGTCGGCGATGAGTGGCGGTACGCGCGCAATCGTTTCGGATTCAACGGAGGCTTCCGGCGCAAACTCCTGCAGATCAGGTAGTACCTCTTCATCGATGAACGTTTGCAACGCATCGAGAACCAGGTCCGGGTCCTCGCCGGGCATGCTGCGGTACTCCCAGACGAATTCGCAATGCGCGGGCAGGATATTGACCGCGTTGCCACCCTGGATGGTCCCGACCTGTACGGTGGTCCAGGGCGGTTCGCAGCCTGAGTCGGCAGGCGCTGCACGTCGTGCGCGCCCAATCTGGTCGAGCTTCTCGATAATGCGCCCGGCAGCAAGGATGGCGCCCGCGCCCATGTGCGGCTGGCTCGAGTGTGCGGCTTTGCCCGTGACGACTGTGCGGAAAGAATTGATGGCCTTGTGAGCGCGAACCACCTGCATCGTCGTCGGCTCGCCAATGATAGCGAAGTCGGGTCTTGCGTAATGAGCCAGCGCGTCTTCGAGCATGCGGTCCACGCCGAGACAACCCACCTCTTCGTCATAGGACAGTGCGAGGTAGAGCGGCTTCTTCATCGCCGCTACGTCCAGTGATTCGAGGCGCGACAGGAACACGGCGGAAAACCCTTTCATATCAGTCGAGCCGCGCCCGTACAGCAGACCGTCCCGCTCGGTGAGCACAAAGGGGTCAGAGTGCCAGTCCTGTCCATCGACGGGCACCACGTCGGTATGACCGGACAGCACGACGCCGCCCGGCGCGTCGGGTCCGATGGCCGCGAACAGGTTCGCCTTGGAGCGTTCGTCGTTCCAGGTGCGTCGGCAACGCGCATCAAAGCGCTCGAGAAACGCCTCGACCCAGTCGATCAGCGGCAGATTGGAATCGCGTGACACGGTCGGAAAGGCCACGAGTCGGGCCAGCATGTCGACGGAGCTGTTTCGGGTCACCTGACCGCCTTCGTAAGATGCGCTTTGGCAGGACGCTATCAGTATGCGATGACCCAGCGCGTCGAACAAATGGCGGGAGCCGGCGCCTGGCGATCAAAGGCGCCGGTCCCGCATGCGGTTTCCTAGCGTGTCGCGGTCTCGGCTTACTCCGCTTCGACGTAGGGCAAATAGCGCCGGTTATACGTCGTGATGTCCGATGCGATGCGCAAGACGTCATCTGCGTTGTAGGCCGGATCGACTAGCGTCTCAGTATCGGCGCCGTATAGGAGTTCCGCCCACACGAGCGCAGCAATGTGTTCCCCCATCGGGCCGCTATGGCCTGCGCCTCCGTCTGTGAACAGGCCGCTTTGCGTATCCACCAGCGCGGTGATGTCTTCGAGACCACCGGCTTCATACTCCGCTTTCATCTGGCTGAGCACCTTGCCGTAGTTCGAGTAGAAGATATCGGTATCGGGGTAGAAGTCTCTGAGCCCCTGCACAACGGGAAAGAAATTGTCGCCTCCCTCAGTGATCTCAAGGTCGTAGGCGTCAGAAGTCTTGTTGGGGCCGCCCTGCAGGTAAGGAAAGCCAATGAAGATCTTCGTGCTTGGGTTGTAACCGAGCGCGAGATCGATCCAGAGGGCGTAGAACTCGCCAGGATTGTCTTCAGAGACCTCGCCGATAGTCATGCCGAATAGCGCGACCTCACCGGTAGCCAGCTTTTGCTCGATTGCCTGGCGCTGTGTCTCGTTCTCCCACAAGGCTTGTGGCGAGCCATTGGCGCCGCCGGCGAAGACTGTATCCAGGGCGTGATCGGCGAAGCCGCCACGCTGCGCGGCGTCATCAAACGCCTCGGCAACAGGGACAAAAAAGCTCTGCCCGATAAACAGGCCATTCGCGCCCGACTCCAGGGCGGTACCGTTGTCGAGGTTACCGCCGCTGAGCATGGTTCCTTCGAGCACATCCTGGAAAAATGCATAGGCCAGTTCGACTCCGTTGGCATCCCGGCAAATTACGGGGCCACGTCCGTTGATGTTTTGCTGGCTTTGCACGAAGTCCGGGTCAGGGATGTAATGGCCGCTACCGACGCCTTCGTAGTACTGCACCGTCGGGCGACTCATGCTGTCGGTGTAGGTCTCACTGAAGATCAAACAGCCATCGTCCGGATCGTTGTCAGGCAAGAGCACTCTGTCGGTTGCAAGTGTGGTGTCCGCGCCCGATGTCGTCACGAAATACTCGACAGTCTCGGGGATCGAACGATTGTCGAAGCCGCCGTCGAACGGAACCCGCGGGTCTTCGGTGCCGCCGAAGATCAGGATGGGCGGCGTCGGCAATGACAGCGGATCGGGGATGGGGTCCTCGGCCAGGTTGCCCACGAAGCTTGCGATTGCGGCGAAGCGGTCGGGCGCTTCGATCGCCATTCGATAGGCCATCATGCCGCCGTTGGAACGACCACCGACCAGCACTTTGTCCGTATCGATGGGACGTCCAGTGGCAATTTCGTCGATGACGCTCAGGAGAAACCCCGCGTCATCGGCGCTCGAGAATCGCCCGTTCAGGTCATTCCAGCTCTGGCTCTCACCGAGGCCGTCACCGTCGTTATCGGAATAGCCGTTGGGGTAGACCACTACGAAGCCATCCTGATCCGCTAACGTCAGCCAATCGCGTGGTGTCTCACCTTCGGCGATGAATTCGCGCATATTGCCGCTGGACCCATGCAAGAACATGACGAGCGGGGCTGCTGCGGCAACTGTGTCAGGTGTGTAAACGCTGTAGATGCGGCGTACACCGTTGTGTACGGTTTCCACCTCGAGAAGGCTCGCGCCCGCTTCGGGGTCCGCTGTAATGCTCACGCTGGCCACGCTGGAGGCGCCGGATCCGTCGGTCGCCGATACCTCGAACGCGAGCACCGCGCTGCTGTCGAGCAGCGGAATCTGGATGCTCGCGGTTGCGGTGTCGTCACCGTCAATGATCGCCGACGGGCCGGCGGTTTGTGTCCAGTCATAGGACACCGTGCCCTGTGCATTAGACGTTGTTGCGCTCAACGCGAGCTTCTGTGTTTCCGTGCCTGAAGCTGGCGCACTGGCCTGCACTGAAAATTCTGTCGATATAGGTGTTGGTTCGCTGTCGTCTGAGCCACTGCTCGAACAGCCGAAAAGGCCTAACAGCAGCAGGGCGCCAAGTAATCGATACTTCATGAGAAGTACTCCACATCTGTGAAATTCGATACTTAGACGACCGACGCACCGCAGACCTTCCCGGCATGCGAAACCTGCTGACCGGGCCAGCATGCTGTCGGGGCGCCACACAAGGCGCCCAGCACTATTTAGTGTGACTTGGCGTTATTCATCATCGCTGCCGTAGCGATTAATCCGGCTCTTTAGTGATTCCCGATGCGCGGCGATTCGCTGCTTTTGGTCGGGCGTCAGCAGCGGTGCGAGTTCCGTATCGAGGCGCTCCAGGCTCAAGAAGAATTCTGCTCTGTTTGCAGCGATCCGTTTCCCGAAGGTGTCACCGTGCGCGTCGACGATCGCTGTGACCGCGTCCGCCTGCGAGGCGTTCATGGGTTCGATCAGCGACATCATTTGGAGTTTGAAACCCTCGGCGCTGGTGAACTGTTGAATCTCGGTGACACGATGGCGAATGACATTGCCCATGATCGCTGCGCCCATGACCACGCCGATCATCAATGTCACCACCAACACGGCCACGCTGCGCAGAACCGCGCCCTTACGCCCGGTCATGTCAGCGCTCCTAGCACGGCGACGATATTGCGAGCGGGCAAGCCGAACAGGGCGTCCAGGATGGATGCGCCTGCGGGCGCACCGAGATAATTGTTCAGCATAATAAGGACCGTCAGTGCGCTGGCCGGAACAGCCACTCGCGGAAACATGCGCCACAACAGCATCATCGCATCATCGGAAACGAATGCTGCCCGCGCGTTAATCTGCGCCATCACGCGGGCTTCGAAGCCGGGTTGAAACCCAAGCGGTCCGCTACCCTCGACGACACGACCGAGTGCCTCGGCGTCAACGACGCTCGCGTCAAAGGTCGGATCATGGCTTCGCAGCGCTTTAAATGTCTCCAGCTCGGTCGGCGTCAGGCTGCCGTCGAGGTATCGCTCCAGGAGTACCCTGTGTTTCTTATTCATCATAGATCTCCGATTCCAGCGCGGCCTTCAGGTGCTGGCGTGCGCGGGACAGTCTCGAAAAAACGGTCCCTTCAGATAGGTTCAGGATGGCCGCGACTTCCGCTGTGCTGTAGCCCTGCATCAAGCGCAGAACGGCCACGGAACGAAACTCCGGCTTCAGTTGGTTCAGCGCATTGAGAACGAGCTGTCGCTGTTCCAGGTTGCCTGCAACGTTGTCTGATGCAGGAATGTCATCGATAGGGTCCGCCGCGTCGCTGTCGGCGCGCGTGAAAAATCGCGACAGGAACCGCTTGCGTCGGCGCAGTTCGTCGAGCGCGGTGTTCATGGCGATTCGAGTCACGTAGGTCTTGAAGCTCGAATCGGCTCGAAACCGATCAAGCCCGTTGTAGATCTTGATCATCGCGACCTGACCGGCCTCTTCGGCTGCGTCGCCCGCCCCGAGCATGCCGATCACCGTACTTGCGACGACGGCCTCGTAGCGCCTCACGATATCTGCAAAGGCATTGCGGTCGCCACGAGTCACGGCGGCAATGAGCTCGGCATCCGTTTTGTGCTCAGTGCTTACAGAATCGACGATCCGCATCAACACATTATGACCTTTTGACCCGCCCGCAGCCCCGCGCCGCAGCGTTTCGGGGGCACCCGACTCTTAGACGTTATGCGACATCAATTCCTTCCCGTTGCAATGCCAGCGCATCTTGGATTGAGAGCGGGGTCACCTTTGGGAAGAAAGCTCTGCCCCTGTTCGTCAAATCCATATGACATCGAGGTAAGCCCTGTCCTTAGGAGATTGTTATGAAACGTGTCGTGTTTTTTGTAGCGTTCGTTGCGCTTTTTAGTTGCGCCCCAATGGCCCACACGCAGGGGGATCGCGCGGCTCAGATCCGTCTGCAGGTACAGCAGACCATCGAAAGACTGGAGCTGACTGACGAACAGATTGAGCGGTTTTTGCCCGTCGTTGAGCGGTCTTTGTTGGCGCAAAAAGAACTGATGGCCAAGTACGGTTTGGACCCGGAGAGCCGCCAGGCTGCCAGGCCCGATCGCAAGACCCTGAAAGCGCTGCGTGCTGAAATGGAGGCGTTGCGAGCAAACGCGCTGGCCGAGCTTGAGGGTATCTTGAGCGACACGCAGCTCACAGCGCTCATAGCGATCCAAGAGGAACGCCGAGCGGCGATGCAGTCGCGAATGCGCGACTCGCGTTAGGACGGTGAAACTCCTGTCGTTCGTACCATAGCCGGTTACATCTCAGACCTCGCGGCGATGCCTTGCTCGCAATCCAATGGATCGATTATTTAGAAAATAGAAATACTGATTCTCGGATCGACCGCTTTTTACCGGAGATCCGGCAAGTTAACGTGCGCGCCACACCCCAATGACCCAGGAGTACCACCATGCGCGCAATGGTCCTGAACGAGTACGGCGACAACGCTACGTTCCAACTCACAGATGTTTCACAGCCTGAGGCAGGCGCCGGCCAGGTGTTGGTGCGTGTCGCTGCGAGCAGTGTCAACACCGTTGACACCATGATTCGCCAGCTCGGCCAGGAGAACTTGCCGCTGTCACCGGATCTGCCCGCCGTGCTTGGCATGGACTTCGCGGGCACGGTCGAAGCCACGGGCGAGGGCGTCACAGGGTTTGCGCCCGGTGATGAGGTCTTCGGATGTGCGGGGGGGCTCGCCCACCTGCAGGGCGCGCTCGCGGACTACATGGTGGCCGACTCGCGCTTGATTGCGCACAAGCCAAAGCGGCTTTCGATGCGTGAGGCCGCCGCGCTGCCGCTCGTCGGTATTACGGCCTACGAAGGGTTGCAGCGTGCACAGGTCAAGGCCGGGCAGAAAGTGCTCGTGCACGGCGGTGTCGGTGGGGTTGGGCACGTCGCCGTACAACTCGCCAAGCAGCTCGGTGCGGACGTCTACACCACTGTCTCGACGGACGATCAGTTCGCGATTGTGGCGGGCTATGGGGCGACCGGTATCAACTATCTGACGGAATCCGTCGCCGACTACGTTGCAAAGCACACCGACGGTGCCGGGTTCGATGTCGTCTTCGACTCCGTAGGCGGCGAGAACATGACGAACTCGTTCGAGGCGGCCGCGTTGAATGGGCACGTCACCACAACGGTGTCTTTGCTCGAGCTCGACCTGACGCCGGCGCATTTCAAAGGGCTGTCCATACACGTCGTATTCATGTTGATTCCGATGCTGCACGACCATAAACGGGAAGTGCACGGCGAAATCCTCGCGGCACTGAGTGCTGCCGTGGACGCCGGTTCGCTGACGCCGCTACTCGACGAGACGCAATTCGCGCTCGCTGATGTGGGTCAGGCTTACGACCGGCTCACCAGCGGCGAGGCCGTTGGCAAGGTGGTCATAGGCGTCTAGAGTTGCGGGTGAATCCACCACATCATGAAGGACGCCAACATGCGCCGTGCTCGCAACCTAGTAGCCGCTTTTGCCCTGTGCTCGATAGCAACCTCTGCCACCGCGGACACCTTCACGCTGACCAGCAGCACCATCGCCGAGGGCCAGGCCCTCGATGCGCTACAGGTGTTTGAAGGTTTCGGCTGTACAGGCGGCAACGCCGCACCGGACCTGGCCTGGTCGGGCGCGCCCGAAGGCACCAAGAGCTTTGCGGTCACGGTCTACGACCCGGACGCGCCAACAGGTTCAGGCTGGTGGCACTGGTTCGCCTTCAACATTCCTGCCGACGTAACGACGCTCAAGGCTGGCGGGGCGATACCCGAAGGCGCCATCGAGCTCAAGAACGACTACGGGTTGGTTGGCTTCGGCGGCGCCTGCCCACCGCCTGGTGAAGTGCACCGGTACCAGTTCACCGTCTATGCGTTGGGCACCGTGCTCGAGATCGATGGCAACGTGAGCAACGCGCTGGCGGGCTACATGGTCAAGGCTAACAGTCTGGCCTCGGCAACGATTACGGCGGTCTACACGCGCTAGCGTCCACGGCCATGGCGGGCGGCTGACCGCCTCCGGCAAGGGCAGCAGGTTAGCAGCCGGAGCGCGTGACGCCGTCCGGAACCCGCTCGGATTCAGACACTCGAGAGAACGTTGCGGTGCGCCCCAGCAGCGACACCCCGATGTAGCCGCGCATCTTTAAGGTGTCGCTTTCTTCGAGCCAGACTTTGCCTTTATAGGTCCGCCCGTTGTCGGGCGAGTAGACACGGCCGCCTTCCCATTTGCCGGATTTGGCGTTGCGCTTGAAGCCGCTGAGAAAGGTGAGGCCGGTGACATCGCGATCTCGCAGTTCGGGGTCGGGGTTGTTCTCATCCCGCGATGGCACCTGCTGCCAGGCGATGGTCCCAATGAGCTCGTCGCCTGATTTGCAGATTCGAACGAGACCGTCGCCTTCCTCGGTCCAGTACAGCCCTTCAACCCCCGACTCCGCGCCATCCGCGGCGCTTGCGATCAACAGGATCGCTGTGGCTAGAGCTGTCATAGCCAGTCCGCGGAACCCAGAATTGCTCGGGCGGTGATACTGCGTCATCGTCTTACTCCATCACATTGTCGGTGGGCAACACATCACGTTTTAAAGTGCCATGCGCCTCGTAGTATGTTGCTGCGCGTCTCCAGGCGCGTCGCATGGCGAGTGACTCGCGCAGCGCGTCAAAAAGCGCACCAGGGCCGGCTTCTAGCAGAATCCCTATTGACCGCAACGCGGAGCCGCCGCTCGGAACGTAGTGTTCTGCGTCGACGATTGGCAGTTCGCCGGAATGCGCCAGGATCTGGTCCACCATCGCTGGGTGGGTCCAGTCGCTGCGGAAGGCCACCCGAAAAGAGGGGTCGATGACGTAGACCATGTTGGGCATGCTGCCATAGGCCCGATGAAAGCTGCCCGCGACGTCGTCGACCAGCAGGGCGCGCGTTTCACGCGGTTCGCGTTCTGCGACACTTTGGGCTCTGTCGATCTTCTCCGCGAGGGTTTCGAAGCGAGGCATGCGATGCCCAGGGTGGGCTTCGCGGACGTAGACCACGAGGAACACCGTGTCAGCGCCCCGGTGGCTGGCGGCGACGTGGGTCATAGGTGCGATGTGCTGGCGGTAGGCCGGGCACGACAGAGAGCCGGTCTCCAGCACGATACGTTTGCCCTTGAAGTCCGACAGACGAACCTCGGTACCGTCCAGCCCAAACAAGGTGGCATCGACGGCCGGCTGTCCGGCCCAGGGCCCCGGCAGACTGCTGTGGTCATAGTGTTGGATATCGAATCGTTCGTAGTTGTAGTCAGAGGTCAATTCAGCATCTCCGGTCGCACAACCGACCGTCATTGTCAGCAGCGGTGTCGCGAGCAGGCGTGCGGCGAGGCGTGCCCCCGCCCGGGGTCGCCGTGCGGTTGCCGTGTGAGTTTGGGTGCTCATGCAGGCAGGCCCAGGAGTTCGGACGAAACCTGCCAGAGCTCATTGACGAGGTCATCGTCCTGAGCGTCGGGGGAGGGTGGCTTGATGTCTCCCCCGTCCAGGTAGGCAAAGCCCATCCCGGACCAATGATCATCGCGAATCAGCGTCGCAATGTGGCCGGCCGATACCGACGACAACCGCATGTTGGCGACGAAAGGCGTAGCCAATCGGCCCAGCGTCTTAAGGACGGTGCGTTGAATGGCGGGAAAGTCACGTGCCAGCCGCGTGTCCACCATGAGCCCAGGGTCGATGGCAAACACGTCGACGTCGCGTCGCTGTTCGCGGAGCCAGGCTTGCAGTGCCCGGGCCTGCAGGACATTGCCGAGCTTTGAGGTTGAATAGCGCAGCCGACCGTCGTCAAAACCGGGCGCCGGGTCAATAGAAATGATGAGCGCGAGTTCCCGCGTGCCAATCCAGCGAGGAATTGGAATGCCGGCCCGTCTCGCCAGTTTGTTGTCCGGATCGTGGACGCCACTGCTCACGATGACGACCCTGCCGCCGTTGACGATGTTTCCCCCAAGTCGTCGCAGGACCAGTTGATGCGCCAGCACGTTGACCGCAAACGTTAGCTCATAACCCTGCCGGCTCTTGAGGTCTTGCGCGGTCGATATGCCGGCGTTCGCAACGATGCCGCCCAGTGGCTGATGCTCGATGGTGTCCAAGGCCTCGTTGAGCGCCGCAAGGTCCGCCAGGTCCGCAACGAAGGGCGCAGCGTGACCGCGAGTCGATGTGTTGATGTGATCGACCAGCGACACGACCGCGTCTCGACGGCGTCCGCCGATCAATAGGTAAGCGCCCTGCGTCGCGAGTGCCAAAGCAGTTCGGCGGCCCAGACCCGTGGTGGCCCCGGTAACCAAAATCGCCTGTTCTAATGCCATCGCTTTGCCTTGAAGATATACAGCGTATATCTATACTTCCGAACAAAATGTACAATGTCAACCTTGAGCCGTCGATGAAGCCGACCGTGGTGCCGTATCCCCCGCAAATCGATGTTGAAGTGCTTGGCGAGCAAGCCTTAGCGGTTGCCGAAGCCAAGGGCTGGGATTCCTGGAGCCTGCGCGACGTAGCGGCCTCGCTTGGGGGCACGGCGAATGCCCTGTATCGCCATGTCGGCGACCGGGCGGGCCTCGTTGTCGCCATGGGGGAGGCCGCCACGCGTCAGTTGCACGCCTACGCGTTCGAAGACCTGCCAAGGCCAACCGCTCGAGACGTCGACCGAGCGGTTGTCGCGTACACGAAACGCTTTGTTGAGTTCGCCCGCAGCAATCCGGACCGCTACGCGGCGTTCGTCAACGCAAAACCGGACATCGATCACCCGGGCATCCTGGCCTGGGTTGAGCTCTGGAGTGCCGCAAATGCGTTGGTGCGCCAGGCCGTTCCGGACGCTGCAGACGCCGCCGGGTTCGCGCTTTGGGCCTTTCTTCATGGCCGAATCGGCATTGCCAACGGCCCGGCCAAGCTTGCGGCGATGGATGCTGGGCTTGAGGATGCGGTGCGCGCGCTGCTGGAGGGTTTTAGGGCGCGATCGCCCGTTGAGTCGCCATTGCCCCCGCACGCCAGGCGGGATCCGTTCTAGACGACCGGCAGGGCAGGCCTTACTTATTCGGCGAGTGACGAATACCCCAGCACGAATTCGATCACGCGGGACGCCGGCATCTCACAAGGTTTCAGTTGTGGCTGCCCGTCGCTCGTAACGTAGAGATTGAAGCTCACGTGGTCGTTGCCACCGAGCGCCTCGGCAAATAGCTTGTACCGGCGCCCATTGGCAGCTTCGGTGAGCGTCGCACCCCAACGATGTCCCTCAAAGTTACCTTGGCTGTAGCCTCTCGGGATCGCCATCAAGGCGTCCAGGAACGGCGCAAGCTCAGTCATCGCCGAGCCATTTATACATGACGAAGGCGTCGACATAGCCCTGGTCAGGGTGACGAAATGCCCCGGGTAGTGTGCCCACGATCTCGAAACCGAGCTTCTGCCAGAGTCGAACGGCGCCCGTGTTCGTTGCGGCGACGAAGTTGAACTGCATGGCGGCGTAGCCGAGTTCGCGAGCGATCTCCTGTGAGTGTGTGCACAGCGCGCTCGCGACGCCCTTCCCACGCGCCGCTGCCGCAACCATGTAGCCGCAGTTGCAGACGTGGTCGCCCGGACCGTCCTGATTGGTCTTGAGAAAGTAGGTGCCGACGATGACGCCGGCATCCTCTGCGACAAAGGTGACGCGCGGGTTCGTTATCCACAATCGCTCGGCTTCTGCCTGGGTCGTCGCCCTCGGATAGGCATAGGTATCTCCGCGCGACACGATGTCTTCGAAGATGGGCCAGATGGCCGCAAAGTCATTGGCTGTTGCGGGTCTGATTTTCACTGGCACGCCCCACCGGTCATGCATCGATACTACAGCGACGTCGGCGACGACCGTGAACCGATGCCGCGGGCTCTGCTAGGCTGCCCACCTCACTGTAGAGAGGGAGTAGGGCCGTTGCGGAACGCGATGATTGCGATCGTGGGGATCACGATGCTTGCGGCCTGTGCGGGCAAGGCGCCACGCGAGAACCTCGAAACCTCGGCCATCATCATCACCAGTGAGGCGGGGGCCAAGCTCGCGGCGGCACCGGCCGTGTCGTTCGAGCGCGGACGCGGCACGGGTCCGGTGATCGAAGTCTGGCCAGGCCAAACCAAACAGAGAATCGACGGCATCGGTTCCTCGTTCACCGAGTCCTCGGCGTATGTGCTCGCGCACCTCGAACCCGAGCGCCGGCGTGCGCTCATGCGCGAGCTCTACGGTGAAGGTGGCGCCAATTTTTCGTTGGCCCGCACCGTTATCGGGTCCACTGATTTTTCGGTCGCAGGCAAACAGTCCTACGCCGATGCGCCCGGCGAGACGCCACTCGAGTCTTTCTCCATCGGCATGGATTTCGATGGTTTCGAACGCGCCGAGCACCCGGGCATCCGGGACGAGACCTTTGATGTGCTGCCTATGATCCAGGAAGCGCTGGCCATCAAACGTGGACAGCCGGACAGCAGTTTTCGCATCGTGGCCTCGGCCTGGACGGCGCCGCCGTGGATGAAGGACATCGAGACCTGGTACGTCGGGCTCTCGGAAGAGAACAACTGGCAGGGAACAGGCGGGAGTCTCAAGCCCGAGCACGAGGCCACCTATGCCGACTACCTGGTTCGCTATCTGGACGCTTACGACGCGCGCGGCGTGGACATCTGGGGCCTGACTCCGGTTAACGAGCCCCATGGCAACAGCGGCCAGTGGGAGAGCATGCATTTCACGCCCGAGTCGCAACGCGACTACATTACCGAGCACCTGGGACCCGCGTTGCGCGATGGCGGTCACGGCGACATCGAGCTGCTCATCTATGATCAGAACCGTGACGACATGGTGCACTGGGCCGACGTGATCCTTGGCGACACCGAGGCTGCGCAGTATGTCTCCGGCACGGCCATTCACTGGTACGCGAGCACATTCCGCGTGTTTGAAGATGAACTGGACACCGTGCACGACCGGTTCCCCGCGTTTCGCATCATTCACACTGAAGGCACGATCGACAATCTGGGTCTCGAAGCCCCCGCGGGTGTTTGGGACCCCGAGGGTTACAAGGAGTCCGGGTGGTTCCAGAATGACGCATTCTGGTGGCAGCCCAACGCCAGTGACTGGGCCTACGCGGCCGAGTGGGCACCCAACGTCAACGATCACCCGCTCTACACGCCCGTGCACCGCTACGCCCGCAACATCATCGTCAGCCTCGACCACTGGGTCAGTGGCTGGATCGACTGGAATGTCGTGCTCGACCACGAGGGCGGCCCGAACCACGTCGGCAATCTCTGCGGTGCGCCTGTCATGATCGATACGGCGCCGGGCGAGATCTACTACACGCCTATCTACTACGTGCTCGCGCAGTTCAGCCGCACGATCCGCCCGGGCGATTATGCGATCCGGACATCGACGACACGCGCCATGCTCGGCGAGGATGATCTGCATGCGAGCGCGACCGTCAACGACGCAGGCCTTGTCAGTGTGCAGGTGTTGAACACGACGCCGCGCGCCATCGACTACAGTCTGCAAATCGGCGACCAGCACGCCGCGATGACGATTCCCGCTAATGCCCTGCAAACCGTTCAGGTAGCGACTCAATGAATAAGCACACCGTCACCGTCGGGCTCGCACAGATCGCGCCCGCCTGGCTCGACCGCGTCGCCGGCACCGAGAAGATCGTCGCCTGGATCGACCAGGCCGGCGGTGAATCCTGCGACCTCGTCGTGTTTGGCGAAGCGCTGTTACCCGGCTATCCCTTCTGGGTCGAGCGCACGGACGGCGCACGCTTTGAGTCTGCGCTGCAGAAAGAACTCTATGCGCACTACGCCGAGCAAGCCGTGGTCCCTGAGCGTGGCGACCTTGATCCCATTTGTGAGGCGGCGCGGCGACACAACTGCGCCGTGTACCTCGGCACCATCGAGCGCGCGGCCGACCGGGGTGGTCACAGCCTTTACTGCTCGATGGTCTACATCGACAAGCAGGGCAGGATTGGTTCGGTCCACCGCAAGCTTATGCCGACCTACGAAGAACGACTGGTGTGGTCACCGGGCGATGGTCATGGCCTGCGCACCCACAGTCTTGGCGCGTTTACCGTCGGCGGACTCAACTGCTGGGAGAACTGGCTGCCGCTGCCGCGCGCGGCGTTGTATGCGGCCGGGGAGGATCTGCATGTGGCCATCTGGCCCGGCAGTATCCGCAACACCAAGGACATCACGCGATTTATTGCCAAGGAAGGGCGGTCGTTCGTGATTTCGGTCTCGGGGCTCATGCGTCGGTCGGATATCGGCGACGGCCTGCCGCAAGCTGACCTGCTGCGCGAGACTGCCGATGACATGATGGCCAACGGCGGGTCCTGCCTCGTCGCACCCAACGGTGACTGGGTGTTGGAGCCCGAGGTCGATGTGGAAACGCTGCGAGTCGCTGTGCTCGACCATCGCGCGGTGCTGGAAGCCCGCCAAAACCTCGATGTCGTCGGCCACTACTCGCGGCCCGATGTGACGTCACTGCACGTGAACCGCACGCGCCAGTCGACGGTGACGTTCGAGGACTAAACGGCCGCCGCGAAGAAGTGTTCTTTGAGGGGCAGCGCGGCTGCGCCAATGGCGCTCGCATTGCCGCCGGCCTTGGACACGAGTAGCTGCGGCAACGCCCGGGGCTTACCGCGTCGCGAGTCGTTGTACATGTTGATGTAGGGGATCACGCGCCGGGCGAGCGGTTGCGGCATGCGTCCCCCGAAGACGATGGCCTCTGGGTCGAGGATGGCGGCCAGTGCAGAACAGATCAGAGAGAACGAGCTGCGCGTCTTCGTGATCCACTCATCGATGCCCGGCCACTCTGCATCGAATTCTCGGAGCATCTCGGATACGCCCGGAAACTCGACGTTGTACTCGCCCAGTGTTTGTCGGAGCGACTCCAGTGACGGGTGCTGATAGATGTTCTTCGGCAATAGCAAACCGATCTCGCCGCCGTTGCCGTTCGTGCCACGCATGAGCTCGTGATTCATGACGATGCCGCCGCCGAGCAACGTGTCGATGTAGAGGTAGGCGAAATTGTCGTACTCGCGGCCCACACCCACGAGGCTCTCACCGACTGCCGCGGCATTGCCGTCGTTCTCCACCCAGACGGGCATGTCGAAGCGGTCCTCGAACAAACGGTCGATGGCGATGAGCGCCCAGTCATCGAGAGGACGCGGCGTGTTGTAGACGGCCTTCGGGCCGATGTAGCGGCCCGAAATACTGACGCCCATGCCGAACACGCGCTCGAGCGGGATGTTGTGCTTCTGGATCATGCCGTCGACGATGCGCTCGACGGTGTCGAGCACGGCATTGCGCGTCATGGCGGGCAGGTCGTGTTTTTCTTCGTCGAGAATCGTGACAGAGAAATCGATCAGCGCGACGGAGATGGCGTCTGTCATCATCGAAACGCCAAAGGTGTAGGCAAAGTCGGGCGTGATGCGAACGGACTGGCCGGGCTGCCCGCGTCGGCCGCTCAGGACCTTGCCACCCTCGGCCAGCGCATTGATAGAGACCAGGCCTTTGACGATGCGCGAGATGCTTTGCTGCGCGAGGCCCGTCGCTTTGGCCAGCCTCGGCTGGCCGATCTCACCGCTCCGCACCACCGTTCCGAGAACCCGTCGCTCCGAACGGGACAGCCCCTTGAGACCGTTTGCAGCGTAGAAATCGGGCACGCCCGAGCGATAGGGGTGTTCCAGCACCGTCTTTGATTCCTCCCGAAAGCGCGCATCGTAGCCGGGTTTCGCCCCGTCTGCCGATTCGTTCGTTACATTAGCAAACAAATAATACTCACTATGGGTTGTATAAGAGGTAGTAATATGTCATAAACGCTGGCGACGGCAGGCCGGGGGGCCACAGAACGGGGAACTCTGGGCCTGTCAGCTTGGGAACATTCAGATATTGAGGGGGGCTTCTCATGTCTACGTACACGCGTTTCTGCCGCGGGTTGGCTGCTTTTTCAGTGGCGATCTTGCCGGCGTTTGCGATGGCGCAATCCGACTCGGACGACGAGGGCGGTGTCATCGAGGAGATCGTGGTCACCGGTACCGGTGCCAGCGTTGCTCGAACCCAATTCGAAACACCGCAGACGGTCACGCAATTCAACGAAGAAGACATCCGGTCATTCTCGTCATCGAGTCAGGCTGACATCCTGACCCAGCTGCCAGGCGTCAGCGCCGAGGGCGGTGGTGGTGAGGTCGCGACCAATGTCTTCCACCGTGCCCTGCCATCGGGCGGACAGTTCTCGTTCACGCCGTTGCTCTACGACGGCATGCCGGCGTTCACGACGTTTGGCCTGAACTCATCGGCTTTCGACGTCTACTACCGAAACGACCTCGGTATCCAGCGCTCTGAGTTTGTGAGCGGTGGTGTTTCAAACCTGTTCGGCCCGGGCTCCGTAGCTGGCATCGTCAACTACATCAGCAAAACGGGCGACGATGATCCGACCGGTACGGTCCAGATCGAAGTGGCTGAGGAAGGCCGCTTCCGCGGTGACTACTTCTTTAGTGGCCCGCTGGGTGGCGACAGCTCGAACACCTACTACGCACTGTCGGGTTACTATCGCGTCGATGAAGGCCCGCTCAAATCCGGGCTCGAGACCCGCGGCTTCCAGCTGCGCGGCAACGTCAAACACCTGTTCAGTGACGGCAGCGGCTCGATCACCGTTTACGGCCAGGCTATTGACGACAAGGTGCAGTTTTTCCTGCCGCTGCCCGTCGACGGCAATTCACGTGAGCGCGTGAGTGGTAACGACGGCAACGAAGTGTTCACGATGAACACCGTCGACGCGGTCGGTCTTTCCTACGACACGCCCGATGGTCGTTTTACGACGCCCATTGGCGATGGCGTAGTCACCAAAGGTTCGTCAATTGCAGCTGTGCTCGACAAGGACCTCACAGAGGACTGGACGCTAAACGCAAAAATTCGCTACGCGCGTTACGACCACCAGTTCAACCTGTTCCTCGACGGTGACGCGATTGGTCCCAACACGCCCGAGACGCAGGCGGAGTACCTGGCCAACCGCGGCCTGGACGCCGTGGCCACGGGCGCGACGTTCACTTTTGCCGACAATGGTGATGTGCTGCCGGCCAACTACCTGCTGTTCGGCAACCGCACGCTGGACCGCTGGCGCGATGCCACGGATTTCTCGGCCGAGTTCAGCGTCGGTCGCAATCTCACCATCGGTGACGCGGAGCATGCAATCACGATTGGTGCCTTTTTCTCGGACTCGCAGGCCGATGACCTGAACTACATCACGACCTATCTGGGGGAGTTCAGCAACGCACCGCGCCTCGTCAATGTGACGCTCGATGATGTCGCTGATGACGGCACGGGCCAGGGCAACCTGATTGCCGCGGCCGGTTCGACCTACCAGTGGGTCGTCAACGGGCTCGCCAACGCCAATGGTCTTGTGGGCAACCGCGATCGCAGCGCCAGCCGCACGGCGTTCTACATCGCCGATCAGATCGAGATGAACGACTGGTCCTTCGACTTCGGTGCACGCGTTGAGCGTCTTGATGGTGATGTACGGCAGTTCAACACCAGCTCGTTCCAGCTCGCCAACGACCCGCTCGTAAACGACGCGTTGGAAAACGTGAGCTTCACGGACGGTTCGCTGACGGCTGACACTGTAAGCGCCACGGAATGGGCGTTCTCGGCCGGTGCGTTATACCGCCTCAACGATACGACCAACCTGTTTGCCAATGCCTCGCGTGGCTTCTTCTTCCCGCAGATTCGAAGCGTTCCGTTTAACAACGGACAACTCGCGTCGTACGAAGGGGAGATCATCGACACCATCGAGGCCGGTGTGAAGTTCGAGCATGACAGCTGGGACGCTTACGCGGCGCTGTTCTACACAACGCTCGATGATCGTCGCAACGTTGACTTCGTGAACGACCCGAACAACCCGGGCAACATCATCGAAGAGGTGACGACCCAGTCGACGGAGGCCTTCGGTATCGAGGCCAGCGCGACCTACTACATCAATGACTACTGGTCACTGCACGGCAACATCACGTTGCGCGACCATGAGTTCACTGAGGCGGGTAACCCTGCGGTGGTCGGTCAGGAACTGCGTCGTCAGCCCACCGAGTTGGCCAACAGCGCTGTGCGCTTCAACTACGGCAACTTCGATGCGGCGCTGTTCCACAACTTCCATGGCGATAATTTCGCCAATGACACCAACAGCGTGAAGCTCGACAGCTACAATCTGGTGCGTCTGGAGGCGGGGTACACGTTTGAACTCGACAATGCGCAAACCGCTCGTGTCAGCGTACACGTGTTCAACCTGACGGATGAGCAGGGCATCACAGAAGGCTCGCCGCGCCAGGGCAACGCCCAGTCGGGCCAGCCTGCGCAGTTCTTCGTGGGACGACCGATTCTCCCCCGTCGAGTCATGCTCAGACTCGCTTACGATTTCTGAGTTGACTCGCGCCCCGGCGGGCGGTTGTGCAACCCCGCAACGCGCCCCTGCCCGCTGGGGCACTTTTCTCGACGCGCCGCAGCCGCGGCGAGTCAGATTGCCGGGTGATCGTTCATGAATGAACTCGACTACGTTGTCGTCGCGCTCTACATGGGCGGGCTGCTTTTGTTCGGCTTTATGCTGCGCGACCAGTCCAGTGAAGGGGACTACTTCCTGGGTGGACGCAGCATGGGCTGGTTCCCGCTCACGCTCTCGACGATGGCGACACAGCTCTCCGCGATCAGCTTCGTCTCGGCGCCGGCCTTCGTCGGCCTGCGAGATGGCGGTGGCCTCAAATGGCTGACCTACGAATTTTCCCTGCCACTGGCGATGATTCTCGTGATGTTCGTCATCGCGCCCGCGCTGTACCGCGCGGGAATTGTCAGCATCTATGAGTTTCTTGAAAACCGATTCGGGCGCGGCACACGCATCCTGATCAGCGCGTCATTCCAGATCGTGCGCTCGTTCGCCACGGGCATCATGGTCTACGCGATGGGTCTGATCCTCGAGGCCGTCATCGGCATCCCACTCTGGCAGTCCCTGTTTGTGGTCGGGATCATCACGCTCGTTTACTCGACATCCGGTGGGATGAAGGCCGTCGTTTACGGCGACGCCATCCAGATGTTCCTGATTTTCGGCGGGCTGCTCGTCGTGACGATTTATGCGCTGGCCGATATTGGCGGCATGGGCGCGTTCTGGCAGCAGGTCGACACCGAGCGACTCGTGGCCGTGGATTTCGATGACCTGGGCCTGAACGGTGACGAGTTCGGCTTTATCCCGATGCTGTTTGGTGGCTTTGTCTTGTACGCCTCCTACTACGGCTGCGACCAGACGCAGGCCCAGCGCATCATCTCTGCCAAGAACCTGAAAGACACGCGCGTGCTGTTGTTCGCCAATGGCATTTTGCGGTTTCCGCTCGTGCTGCTGTACTGCTTCGCGGGCCTGATTGTCGGCGTGGCCGTCATGGGCGATCCGGAGCTCGCGTCCAAGATTCCGGCCGACAAGCCCGACTACATGATGCCGATCTTTATCGTCGAGCATTTGCCGCATGGCGTGATCGGTTTGCTGCTCGTCGCCATCATGGCGGCCGCCATGTCGTCACTCAGCTCGGCTGTGAATTCGCTGGCGGCGGTGACCATGGAGGACTTGTCCGTGCTGGGCTTCCGACCGGAGACCGAACGCAAACAGGTCGTGCTTGCGCGCAGCGTTTCGGTCTTCTGGGGCATTGCGATTCTCATCATGTCGCTGTTCGCGGGCGCCATCGCGCCCACGGTCATCGAGGCCATTAACAAGGTGGGCTCGGCGCTCTACGGTCCGATCCTCGCGGTGTTCCTCATGGGCATTCTGACGCGGCGCGTCAATGGCCCGGGGGCCAGCATCGGGCTGCTTGTCGGCATGGGCTTCAATCTCTACCTCTGGAAGTCGCAGCCGCAGATCTTCTGGATGTGGTGGAACTTCATCGGGCTCGTGCTCACGACCGTCGTGGCCTTCGTTGTCAGCGCCTTTGCTAAGGCAGGGACTGAGGAAGCCGCGCCCGAGTCCGAGCCAAGCGGCTTTGCGGACATCCTTCGTTCGCGTTACACCGTGGCACTCGTCGCCGTGTTTGGCTTGATCGTCGTGATCAGCACAGTCCTCAAGGACGCCAAGTCGTGGTTCGTGCCGTAGACGACATGAACGGCTCGAACCGGGATGTGCTTGAGCACTGGTTCCGGGTGGGCGTCGAACGCTGCCTGCCCCGAACCGTGTTGCCGCCTGTGTTGCCGCAGGACCCGCCCGTGGGTCGCAACATCGTGTTGGGCGCGGGCAAGGCTGCGGCCGCCATGGCCGCGGTTGCCCACGAGCGGCTGCGGGGCAAAACGGTCGGTCTCGTCGTCACGCGCTACGGGCATGGTGAGACCGCTTCGACGGGCAACATCGAAGTTGTCGAGGCCAGCCATCCCGTGCCCGATGTTCAGTCCGAGGTCGCGGCCGCACGCATGCTGGAACTGGCGGCCGGCGCCACGCCGGACGATCGTGTGCTGTTCATGATGTCCGGTGGTGGCTCGGCATTACTGTGCGCGCCGATTGACGGTGTGCTGGCAGAGAAAAAACGTGCGGTCACGGGCTTCCTTCTGCACAGCGGCGCGCCGATTCAGGACATGAATTGCGTTCGCAAACACCTGTCACGGATCAAGGGTGGCGGACTCGCGCATGCGGCGTCGGCCGCCGAGCTCAGGACGTTTGCCATCTCAGATGTCGTGGGTGACGCACTGACCGATATTGCTTCGGGACCGTCTGTGCACTACGAGCGTGACGTCGCGACCGCCATCGTCGTACTCGAGAAATACGGTTACGCGGGGGCGCGGGATTTTGAGTCTGCGATGCTGGCGGCGGATGTCATCGACGCACCGCTGCACGATGCGCGCGTCGTTGCCAATGCGGCCATGGCGCTCGCTGCGATCGCGCGCGAAGCCGCCAACCAGGGCTGGACACCGGTGCTGCTGGGCGATGATCTCGAAGGCCGGGCCCTGGACATCGGGCGAGCCCACGCAGGCATTGCGCGACACTACCGCTCGCAGCCAGGGCGTCACGCGCTGATCTCCGGTGGCGAGCTCACCGTTGAGGTGAAGAACACGGTGGGTCGTGGCGGCCCCAACCTCGAATACCTGGCGAGTCTCATGTTGAACCTGGACGGCCTCGCCGGCGTCGAGGCGATCGCCTGCGACAGTGACGGCATCGACGGCTCTGAAGACAACGCGGGGGGCTATATCGGTCCGGACTCGCTCGAGCGCGCACGCACGCTGGGTATCGATCCCGGCCGCCTGCTGGAACTCAACGATACGTATGTAGGGTTTGAAGCCCTCGGCGATCTCATCGTGACGGGGCCCACGCTCACCAATATCAACGATATCCGGGTCATTCTCGTGGACCCGGCGCAAGAGGCTTAGTTCTGTGCAACAGGGAATCGACCAGGCAGCACGCCACATTCTCGAGACGAACGACAAGGGTGGCTTCACCGTGCCGACGTCGGGGCTGTATCCCTACCAATGGAATTGGGACTCGGTCTTTGTCGCGCTGGGCTTCGCGCAATTCGATCCCGCGCGGGCCTGTCGGGAAATAGAGACGCTCTTCGAGGCGCAGTGGGATGACGGCTTCGTGCCGCACATCATTTTCCGACGAGACGACCCGGACTACTTCCCCGGCCCGAGCTTCTGGCAGGCTGGCGCGAAGCTGCCGTCATCGGGGATCACACAACCACCGGTCGCCGCGACGGCAATACGCATGCTCAGGGACACGACAGCCGACACGGCTGTACGAGAGCGTATCGACGCGCTGTTCAAGCCCGTACTCGAGTGGCACCGCTGGTTCATGCGTTACCGGGTGCCGGAGTCTTGTGGCGCCGTCGTGATTACACATCCCTGGGAAAGTGGACGCGACAACTCGCCGGAATGGGACGCTGCGGCTGCAAATATCGACGTCTCGCAGGTTGGGCCTTACACGCGCCGCGACCTGGCGCACGCGGACGCTGACATGCGGCCTACGAAGCTCGACTACGACCGCTACGTGGCGCTTGTTGAGTTCGGGCGTGACACCGGGTGGGATCACGGCGCGATCGCGACGGGTGGGCCGTTCCGCGTGGCCGATGTCGGGATGACCATGATCTTGTTGCGCGCGATGCGTGATCTTATTGCGCTCGCCGAGGCCACGGGTCACAGCGACGACATCGACGAGCTCGAAAGCTACGTGGTGCGATTGAATCGCGGCGTTGAATACCTCTGGAATGCGGAGTCGGACACCTTCTGTTCGCGCGACACGATCACGGGCGCACACTCAGGTTTTGTCACGAGCGCGTCCTTTCTTTACGCCTACGCCGATGCCGGCACGCCGGAGCAGCGCGCCAAGATGGCGGCGCACTGGCATCGGATCTCGAGCCGCGTGGAGTACATGGTGCCGAGTCACGACCCCGACGACGTGCTGTTCGATCACAGGCGGTATTGGCGCGGCCCCGTGTGGATCGTCGTGAACTACATGATTGCCATCGGGTTCCGAGAACAAGGCCTCGATGACTGGGCGGACCGAGTGCGGTCGGACTCCCAGCGCATGATTCGTGAGCATGGGTTCAGCGAGGCGTTCTCACCGCTGGATGCCGGTGGCACGGGTGGGACCAACTTCTCGTGGACGGCGGCCATGTGGCTCGCCTGGTGTGGCCAAGGTAGCTGATCCATGAGCCGCGTGGTGTGCTTCGGCGAGGCGCTGATCGACTTTCTGAACACGGGGCAACAGCTCGACGGCGAGCTGATGCTCAACAGTTTCACGCAATACCCGGGCGGTGCACCTGCCAATGCGGCGGTGGCTGTGGCGAGGCTGGGCGGTCGTGCAGCGTTTGCAGGCCAGGTCGGTGATGACGCCTTTGGCCAGTTCCTGTTGCGCGCGCTCAGGCGCTACGGCGTCGATACGGCGCACACGGCCGTGCATGAGACGGCGCCAACGCCGTTGGCCTTCGTGTTCCTGGACGCGGAGGGCGAACGCAGTTTTACGTTTCGGCGTGATGGCACTGCAGATATCGTGCTCGAGGCGGCGCAGATTTCCGATGCCTGGTTTGTAGACACGGGGATCGCGCATTTCTGCAGCAACACAATGACCGATGCGCACTGCGCTTCTGTGACGGCGCATTTCGTCTCCCGCGCGAAGGCACACGGTGCGGTCGTGAGCTTTGATGTCAATTTGCGCCACAACCTGTGGCCAGACGGCACCGTCGACATCGATACAGTCAACGCGCTCGTCTACAAGGCGGATCTCGTCAAATTTGCTCGCGAGGAGCTCGACCACCTGAGCGAGGGCGATGAGGCGGCATACCTGTCGCGGTGTTTCGAACACGGCGTTATTGCCGCACTGGTGACCGACGGCCCGAACCCGCTGGAGATACGAACCGCGACCGCATCGACGACGGTGGTGCCGCCGACCGTAACCGCAGTGGACACCACAGGCGGTGGCGATGCGTTCATCGGTGCCGTGCTGTTTGGGCTCAGTCAGGATTCGAAGCCCGCGGTCTATCTCGCGGATGACGTGAGGCTCCCGCGTCTGGTCGCCTCGGCGGCGCATTGCGGTGCGCTGGCCGTGACACGCCGCGGCGCGTTTCCGTCGTTCCCCACCTTCGCGGATGTGGCCGGTATCTGGGACGCGCCATGACCCGATTTTCCGCCCCGGCCTTCTTGCGCGAACACATCCGATCGATTCTCGACTTCTACGCGCCGAGCGTGAAGGACCCCGCGGGCGGATTCTTCCAGAACTTCCGCGACGACGGCAGCGTATTTGCGCCCGGTGAGCGTCACCTCGTGAGCAGCTGCCGGATGGTTGTGAACTACTGCCGTGCCTATGAGCTCTTCGGCGATACCGTCTATCGTGATCTCGCCATCCACGGGCTCGAGTTTCTTCGCAGCGTGCACTGGGACCCGTCGCGTCGGGGTTTCAACTGGACCCTGCGTGCGGGCACGCGGCCTGTCGATCAAACCAACCACTGCTACGGATTGGCGTTTGTGGTATTGACGACAGCCGCCGCGCGCAAGGTGGACTTGTCGGGCGCCGAGGACGATCTCGAACGCGCCTGGGGCATCATGGAGACGCGGCTCTGGGACGCCGACGCGGGTCTCTATGCCGACGAGGCCACGCCCGACTGGTCGCGCGTTGATCCCTACCGCGGACAGAACGCCAACATGCACAGCTGCGAGGCGTTTATCGAGGCCTTCGAGGCGACGGCGGAACAGAAGTACCTGGATCGCGCCGTCGCGCTGGCGCGTCGTGTCACGGTAGAGCTGGCTAAACAGTCCAATGATCTGGTGTGGGAGCACTTCACACCTGAGCTTGCGATCGACTGGGACTACAACCGCGACGATCCCAAAAACCTCTATCGACCCTGGGGCTTTCAGCCGGGTCACCAGACAGAGTGGACGAAGCTCTTGCTGACGCTGCATGGCTTGTGTCCCGAGTCCTGGATGCTGACGCGCGCGGCTGCGCTATTCGATCGCGCGCTGGACGTCGCCTGGGACGATGCGCATGGCGGCATTTTCTACGGCTTTGCGCCCGATGGGACGATTTGCGACGACGACAAATACTTCTGGGTGCAGGCAGAGTCGTTCGCGGCCAGTCACCGCCTGTTCCAACACACAGGCGAGGCAAAGTACGCCGATTGGTACCGCAAGATCTGGCAGTACGCCTGGGACCATTTCGTCGACCATGAGCATGGCGGCTGGTACCGCGTGCTGACCGCTGATGGCCGCAAGTACAGCGACGAGAAGTCCACAGCAGGCGGCAAATGCGACTATCACACGATCGGCGCCTGCTGGGACGTGCTGCGCGCACCGTAGCCCCTTTGTCACGGCGTCAACATCCGTTGACAAAGCACTGTCAAGCTTTTGGACTCGGCGATTCCTCGACGCAGGGCGTCCTTTCTGGTGGTTTCGTGTGGTACCTTCGGTCGACTGGGGTTGTGTGCGAACCCCCTAAATCGTGGGACGACATACCTGTTCAGGGGAGGGCAGGGAATGGACGACGTCCAGGGGAATACGGTCTTCACCGAAGTCCGCGACAGCCGTTATTCGGGCGATGCCACGCTCGAAGAACTGCAAATCGCTGTCGAAAACGCAATGACTGGCATTTCGTGGCTCGACACCGACGGCGTATTCCGTCAGGTGCGCGACGGCTATGCGGCGATGCTGGGATATACGCCGGCCGAGTTGATTGGGTCTTCCTGGGCTGTGACGGTGCCGGAGAGTGATCAGCCGACGGCAGTCGAAGCCGTGCACAAGATGCTCGACGAGAGTCGTGCGACCGTTGAAACGCGCGCGATTCGTAAAGACGGCAGCATCTTTTATAAACGCCTCTTGCTCGTGAAGACCGTGGATGCGGGTGGTCGTCACAACGGGCACTACTGTTTTATGAGCGACATCAGTGCGCGGAAAGAGGCGCAGCGTCGACTCGTCGACGCGGAGCGACTCAAAACGATTGGCACGATGGCGGGCGGCATCGCGCACGACCTCAACAACCTGCTCACGCCCATCGTAGGCGGTGCGGAGCTGATTGCGGCAACCCGCTGCCAGCACGAAGCGCCCGCGCGGTCGATTCACGAGGCGGCCGCGCGCGCCCAGGAACTGATCGGCCGACTGCTCAAGTTCAGCAGCGCTGAGCGCGAGCAGAAAAAGCCTGTGAACCTGAGCAATGCGGTAAGTGTGGCGTTGCAGTTCGTGATGGGATCGTTGCCGGCCAACGTCGCGGTTGAGGCGGACTACAGCGCTGAAGCGGACACGGTGTTGGGCCTCGAGGTGTCGCTCGAGCTCATTGTCATGAACCTGGTGGCGAACGCCGGGCATGCGATGCGGGATGATGGTGGGACACTGCATGTCAGCCTGCGCAACACGAGCCCCAACGAAGTCGAACTCGTTGTGACCGATACCGGATCCGGCATCGCGGCCGAACGTATTGACCGCATTTTCGACGCCTTCTACACCACGAAGCCGCCTGCCGAAGGTACGGGGCTTGGTTTGCTCATGGTGCGCGAGGCCGTAGAAGATATGGGGGGACGAATCAGTGTCACCTCAACCGAAGGCGAAGGTTCAGAGTTTCGCGTGGTGTTGCCTGTGAGTCAGGCATCAACAGAGTCAGATGAAAAGGACAACGCGCATGAGACGCCGAGCCTTCGCATCATGGTAATCGATGACGAGAAGCCCGTGCTCGACGTGGGCTGCGGCATGCTCGAACACCTGGGCCACCAAACCGACGGTTTTTCAGACCCGGCTGATGCGCTGGCAGCATCATCCGGCGACTACGACCTCGTCATCACGGACTACCGCATCGGCGGTGTGTCCGGTCTCGACGTGATCGAGAAGCTGGAAGGCTACTCCGGCCCGATCATCCTGATCTCGGGCCATATCGACAGCTCGCAGACCCTGCCCGACAAGGTCACGGCCTGCCTACCCAAGCCTTTTCGTATTCTCGATCTGCAAGAGGTCATTCACAGCGTCTTGCAGCATTCGTCATCCGCGTGAAACAGCGCGGTCTTCAGTGGACGGCTTCGCGGTTGGCGCGGTTCGCAGGAACGGTCTGTCTGCTACTGTGTCTGGCCTTCTCTGGTAGCGTTAGCGCGGCGGATCGCGTTCACTTCCTGATTCCAGGTGGGGCGGGTGGCGGCTGGGACAGCACGGCGCGGGGCGTCGGTGAGGCACTCGCGCGATCCGGCTTAGTTGAGGTTGCGTCATACGAGAATCTATCGGGCGGCGGTGGCAGTCGGGCGATGGCACACCTGATCGAAACTGCCGACCGGCAGACCAACACGCTGATGATCAGTTCGTCTCCGATCATTCTGCGTTCACTGAGAAATCTCTACCCACAGTCTTATCGTGACCTCACACCAGTTGCCAGCGTCGTCGTCGATTACGGGGCATTCGTGGTGCGTGTGGATTCTCCCTATGAGTCCTGGCAAGACGTGATCGATGATTTTTCCGCCAACCCACGGGGCGTCAACATCGCAGGTGGGTCATCACGTGCGAGCATGGATCACATTGTCGCCGCGCTGGCCTTCCAGAAATCCGGGGTCGACGCGCGACAAATGAAATACATCCCCTATAACGCGGGCGGGCACGCAATGGTTGGCCTGTTGTCTGGCGAGACGCAGCTCTTGTCGACGGGCCTAAGCGAAGCAATTGCACTTGCAGATCAAGGTGAAGTACGCATTTTGGCCATGACGGCGCCCGATCGTCTCGAGCGTGTGCCTGATGTGCCGACACTGGTAGAGCAGGGCGTCCCTGCGGTATTTTCGAATTGGCGGGGTTTTTTCGCGGCGCCCGGCGCTTCAGCCGCGCAAATCCAACAATTTCGGGCGACCTTATCCGCGCTCTTCGAAACCGATGCGTGGCGCACAATCCGCGAATTGCGCGGTTGGACCGACTTTCATGTGACCGGTGACGCTTTCGATACATTCCTTGATCAGCAGGAACAGGACATGGCGGTTCTACTGCGGGAGCTCGGGCTGCTCGAATAGCGGGCGGCTGGCGCTCGAAACCGGTTTGAAAGGAAACGGCGACTAGAATTATATCTGCGGTGGTACAGGCCGCGTCGTCGTCATGCGAATCCTCGATAACAAAGACCGGGTAGGGGGGCTACTCATACTGGCATTTGCCGTAGCGTACTTGCGCTACGCACTCGTATTGCCGTTGGACCCAACCGATCCCAATGCATCGTTCACCTCGCGGACTTTGCCCGTTGGGCTAGCCGTGGCGTCGATTGTGTTCGCGCTCGTGCAGCTGGCAATGAGTTTCAGAGGGGGCTCCGGTGGCAGCATCCGCGAGGCCGTGCGCGGCTACCGGTGGCGGCCCATGCTCTTGTTGCTGGTGCTCATGCTGGGCTACTCCCTGATGTTCCAGACGCTTGGGTTTCTGGTGTCCAGCTTTACGTTCTTGCTACTCGGCTTTTTCATCATGGGCGAGCGCCGAATCATTCTCAGCGTGGTTGTGGCGGGGGGTCTCGTGACTTTGCTCTGGGCGCTTTTGACTCAGGCGTTTGGCCTGTTCCTTGATCCTGGTGATCTCATGCGTGCGATCGTGGGGTCGGCCGGGTGATCGACGGCATTCTCACGGGCCTGCAAACCGCCTTCTCCCCGATCAACCTGCTTATGGTGTTCGTCGGGTGTTTTGCGGGGACCTTTATCGGAATGCTGCCCGGTCTCGGGCCAGTCTCCGCGATTGCGCTCATGATTCCGATCACCTACGGGCTTGACCCCGCGTCCGGCCTCATTCTTATCGCGGGCGTCTATTACGGCGCCATTTTCGGCGGGTCGACGTCCGCCATCCTGATTAACGCGCCGGGCGTCTCGGGCGCGGTTGCGACGGCCTTTGATGGCTACCCCTTGGCGCAGCGTGGCCAGGCGGGCAAGGCCCTGGCGATTGCGGCTTACGGTTCCTTCGCCGGAGGCACGGTAGGGGCGATCCTGTTGCTGGTCTTTGTGCCATTCCTCGCCAAGGTCAGTCTGAGCTTTCAGTCTGCGGACTATTTCGCATTGATGCTTTTTGGTTGCACGGCCGTTGCCGCCTTCTCGGGCAAAGGCCAGGTGGTTAAAGCCATCCTAATGACACTGCTGGGACTGATGCTCGCAACCGTCGGTGAAGACCCGTCGGGTATTCAACGGTTCACATTCGGCAATGCAGATTTCTACGACGGGATCAGCTTTCTGTTGCTGTCTATGGCGACGTTTGCGCTGGCCGAAGCGCTGATCGTTGTACTTCGGGGGAGCGGCGGTTCGGCAACCGCAAGCGATCTTGAGAAAGACAAGCTAGGGTCGATGAAGTTGTCCAGTGATGAGGTTAGGGATATCGCACCTGCCGTGGGCCGCTCATCGATCTTGGGTTTCTTCGTGGGCATCCTGCCAGGCGCTGGCGCGACGATCGCATCGTTTCTCGCCTACGGCATGGAGCGCAATGCGGCGCCCGGAGATAAAAAGGAAGAATTCGGCGACGGTAGTCACCGTGGCCTTGCGGCGCCAGAGACGGCAAACAATGCGGCTTCAACGGGCTCATTTGTGCCCTTGCTCACCCTTGGTATTCCGGGCTCGGCCACCACGGCTGTGATGCTCGGCGCGCTGCTCTCCTACGGTGTGCAGCCGGGTCCGAGGCGCTACATCGACAGCCCCGCAGTCTTCTGGTCGGTCATTATCTCGATGTATGTGGGCAACATTATCCTGCTGGTGCTGAATCTGCCGCTGATCCCCTACATCTCAAAGCTGCTTAGCGTCCCACGTCAGCTGTTGACGCCGATCATCCTTTTCTTCTCGCTCATGGGCGTGTATCTGGTCTCCTTCAACACGATCGATCTATCGATGATGGTCGCTATTGGTGCCATCGCTGTGGTTATCCGGATTCTCGATTATCCGCTCGCACCCCTGTTGCTCGGCTTCATCCTGGGCGGGATGCTTGAAGACAACCTGAGAAGGGCCCTACTGATTTGGGATGGCTCGTTTGCGTTCCTTTGGCAGCGGCCGATTACGGCAACCATCATGGTCATCACGCTGCTGACCTTACTGATTCCGGTGATCGGATCGCTGCGCGATGGGCGTCGCGCACGCCATCCCGACCCGTTCATGGAGTAGATCTGATGCAACGTTGGTGGCACCGCGCAAATCGCTTGATAGTCGGCCTGGGTTTCGCACTGCTGATCGGTGCCTGTCAGGTTTCGTCTTCGCATCAAGCTGAGCGCGCTCAAGATCAGACGCGCGAGTTGCGCGTGGTCACCTCGGGCGGATTTGCGGCGGCGTACACGCTCCTCTCACCTGAGTTCGAAGCGCAGACTGGCGTTCGGCTTGTCACCGCCTACGGTTCGTCATCTGGCGGCGCGCCCGACTCCATTCCAATGCGGTTGGAGCGCAGTGAGCCCTTCGACGTCATCATTCTTTCGAAACCGTCACTCAACAATTTGACGGAGCTGGGTTACCTGCGACCCGAATCACGCCGGGATCTCGTTCGGTCCTCGATTGGTATGGCCGTTCGCGAGGGCGCTGCCGTGCCGGATATCTCGACGCCCGAGGCATTTCAAGCGGTGCTTCTTGAAGCCGCCTCCATTGGCTATTCGGCCAGCGCCAGCGGTACCTATCTGTCGACTGATTTATTCCCGCGACTTGGGATTTGGGGGGCGCTCGAGCCCAAAAGCACACGTATCCTTAGCGAGCGTGTCGCAAGCGTCGTTGCGCGTGGTGACGTAGAGATCGGCTTTCAGCAGATTAGTGAGATTCTGCCCATCGAGGGCGCGCACTATGTCGGGCCCATTCCCGCTGCGTATCAAAGGGTCACGACGTTTTCGACGGGCATCACGAAGGGGGCCAGGAATGTGAGCGATGCACAGCGACTCATCGAGTTCCTGTCGTCTATCGAGGTTGCGCCTCGCGTTGCAGAAACCGGGCTTTCTCCGGTTGTGTTGGAGCAGGGGCCATGATGTGTCGACGGGTCACATGGTGCATCGTGGTCGCGCTGTGGTTGGCCTCGCCGACTGCGACCGCCGATGACTATCCGGAGCGTCCAATTACCATCGTTGTGGGCTTCGGTGTCGGAGGTAGTGCGGATCGCATGACGCGGGCCATGTCGAGCTTCATCGGTGACGCCATTGGTCAGCCCGTTCAGGTCATCAACAAGAGAGGGGCTGGCACGCTGCTCGCGGCAAACTATGTGCTCGATCAGCCTCACGATGGCTACACCGTGTTCGCCTCCGGCTTTTCGCCCTATTTGTCGAATACCATTCTCGAAGGTAATGCGGATTACACCATCGATGACTTCGCCTACGTCAATTTTCAGTGGTTCGACGAAGACCTGATCGCGCTGAACAAGGATTCGGAATACGAAAGCCTCGCGGACCTGCTCGACGATATTCGCGACAACCCAAAGACAGTGCGGGGTGCCGTGGTGCGTGGGTCGGGCGGGCACCTGATGGCGAAGCTGCTGCTTGAAGTCAGCGGTATTCCGCAGAAGAACGTCAACCTCGTTGCCTACAACAGCGGTGGACTGGCGCGCGCTGCTGTCGCCGGGCACGTGGTCGACTTCATCGTAATTAGTGCGGAAGGTACCGAGAGCATTCGCGAGTACATTCGTCCGCTGGCCATTGTCAGCCGCCAGCGCAATCCAAAATGGGATGCGCCAACACTTACGGAGGTGATGTCGAAGCTGGGAATTGACGTGCCGGTGTTGCCCGGGTCGATCCGTGGCTTTGCAACGACCGCGGAATTCAAACGCCAATACCCGGCACGATTCGACAAACTCGTCGAAGCGATGCGGGTAGCCCTCGAAAACGAGGCGCTGATCACACTACTCGACCAGGCATCGATCGGCGGGCGATGGACGGGGCCCGAGGCGTCCGAAAGTACAATGAAAGAAACATTCCGTATCTTCCGGGACTATTCCTACCTGCTCAAGGAATAGCCAGTCCGTGTCCGTGCCATCCGCAAGCTTCGATAGATACCGCATCGCCGACCTGTGTGTGATCGTGGTGTTGGCCGGTCTCGTGGCGTGGTATTGCATCGATGCGGTTCAGGCGTCCCGCAACATCTACAACCTGATCTTTGTGCTTCCGGTCTCGGGACTTGTACTTGTCTTGTGCACCGTTCAGTTCATCGTGGGCGCGACAAAGCTGCGCCGGCCGCAAACCGAGCAAGAGCCCATTGCCCACATCGTGCCTGTGGTCGCGCTATTTGCGGCCTACGTTTTGTCATTGCACTGGCTGGGTTTTGACGTCGGGACGTTCCTGTTTCTTTCCGTGTTCCTTTGGATTCACGGCGAGCGTCGCCTGCCCTGGCTGTTCGCCTACTCGCTCGTATTTGCGGCACTTGTGTCCTTGTTCTTCTCGAAGATGCTGCCGTACCCCATGCCCATGCTGCTGTTGCCGACAGCGTACTAGTCGCCGTGATTGATTTCGACGCATTGCAGGCGGCGTTTTCGATGTTGTTCTCGAGCGCGTCGCCCTGGCTTATCGTGATCCCGGGCATTCTGATCGGTCTCGTCTTCGGTGCGATTCCGGGGCTGCAGATTTCCATGGCCATGGCCATTTTCCTGCCTATGACGCTGTACATGGACTTCATGCAGGCCATGCTGTTTCTCACTGCGATTTTTACGGGCGGCGGATTCGGCGGCAGCATCCCGGCGGTTCTTATGAATATTCCGGGTACCTCGTCCGCGATTGCGACCGCATTTGACGGTTATCCGATGTCACGCGCGGGAAAGCACAACCTGGCTTTGGGTGTCGCCCTGGGTGCCTCGTGCCTCGGTGTGCTCGTGGGCTACACGATTCTGCTCATGCTCATCAATCCCATTTCGGAGCTGGTCTTAAAGATCGGTCCCGCGGAAATGTCGGTCGTCATCTTGTGGGGCATTACGCTGATCGGTGGACTGAGTGGCGGCAACCTGCTCAAGGGCGTCATCTCGGGTCTTGTGGGTCTGCTCGTCGGCACGATCGGCTACAGCGAGGCGGGTGTTGCACGCGGTACGTTCGGCAGTGCCTATCTACTCGACGGCGTTCCCGTGATTCCGGCAATGATTGGCATGTTTGCGGCATCGGAGTTGTTCAGGCTCGTTAAGACGGACTACCTCGTCGAGGATGATGCGGCGCGCAAGGTTAATGTAAGGCAGGTGCTGTCGGGATTTCGCAGTGCATTGTCAAAACCCTGGATCGTGCTTCGCGGCAGCTTCATTGGAGTGTTTGTGGGCTCGGTGCCTGGTGTTGGATCGTCAGTGGCCAATCTGTTGTCGTACATGGCGACCAAGCGTAAGCACCCGGATCCCGAGTCGTTCGGCAAAGGCAATCCACACGGCGTCATGGCGTCAGAGGCAGCGAACAGCACCTCAGAAGCCGGATCGATGGCGACGTTGCTGGCATTGGGTATCCCGGGCGGCGGCGCGACGGCCGTCATGTTGGCGGCATTTGCCATGCACAACATCACAGGCGGCCCGCAGTTTATTCGCGAGGAAACTGACGTCGTCTACGCGATCATCCTGGCAAATTTCGGGCAGGCGTTTTTGTTGATCGGTCTGGGCTTGTTGCTCATTCCTGTGTTGGCGAACGTGGTCAAGGTGCCCATGACCTATCTGGTCCCTTCGGTACTGGCTATGGCCGTTTTCGGGTCATTCGGTCTCACAGGTGACCTGAGCGGGCCCATCACGGTGCTCGTCTTCTCTGTCGTTGGCTGGCTGTTCAAGCGCTACGGCTATTCGGTACCGGCTGCGGTCATCGGCATCCTGCTGGGCAGCATGGCTGAGGATTCCATCATTTACGCCTACCAGATCAGTGGCGGGCAATGGTCCTACCTACTGGAGCGGCCACTTGCCATGGCGATCCTCGTCATGCTCGCGTTCTCGTTGTTCGGCGGCCATTTCGTCAAGTTGCTGACCCAGCGCGTACGGCGGTGATTGGGGAACTCGGATGGACGCTGTTTGCTGCAATTTCCGTGGCCGCTTTGCTAACGGGCATCTTGCACGGCGCGACGGGTATGGCCGGTGGGATTGTCATGGCGTCGATCCTCGCGCATCTCATCGGCATCAAGGCCGCCGTGCCCGTGATGACCGTGGCGTTGATTCTGAGTCATTTGAGCCGGGCACTCATGTACGCGCGAGATACAGACTGGGCGGTTGCCGCGCGCGTGTTGTGTTTCGGTGTGCCGACCATCATCGCGGGCGCCATCGTTTTTGGCATGATCAGCCCGGCAACGGTGGCGATTGTTTTCGCGACCTTCCTCGTCCTGTCATTCCCAATCAAGTTCTGGGCGCGAACCCACGACGTCAAGACGGGTCCGGGATTACTCGCCGGTGCGAGTATGGTTTGGGGCATGCTTGCCGGCAACGTCATTGGGCCCGGTTTTTTTCTGGCCCCGTTTCTGCTCGGCACGGGCATGAGCCGAATGACGTTCGTAGGAACACTCGCAGCGATCACGCTCGTCATGAACATCATCAAGTCTGGCGTTTTCCTAAGTACCAGTCTGCTGGACACCGAGCTCGCGTTGCTTGGTGCGTGGATTGGACTCATCTCGGTGCCGGGGAACTGGATCGGGCGAACAATACTCAAGCGCATCAAGGACAGCGATCATCGACGCGCCATCGACGTCATGACCGTTCTTATGATCATCAATTTCATCTATCTGGCAGTTAAATGAGCAATCCACACGTCATCGTCGTCGGCGGCGGTAATGCAGCATTGTGCGCGGCCATCTCGGCACTGGAGTCAGGCGCCCGCGTGACACTCTTTGAGAAGGGCAATCCTGAGGAGGCGGGTGGTAACAGCCGCTATACGGCGGGCGCCATGCGATTCGCCTACGAGGACCGTGACAGCATTCTCCCGTTGCTGCGCGACCCCCACGATCCGCGCGTGCCCAAGACCGATTTCGGCGGTTACCCGAGAGAGAAATTCGAAGCGGACATGCTGCACTTCAATGCGGGTCAGCCGCTGAGTGCCTTACAACAGAAGCTCATCAACGCGAGCTACGACACCATGGCCTGGCTCACCACTCATGACATTCGGTTTGATCCGATCTACTCGCGCCAGGCCTTCGAGAAGGACGGCAAATATGTGTTCTGGGGCGGTCTGACGCTGGAGGCCAAGGGCGAGGGCGTCGGCCTTGTCGACGCGGAGCTGGCAGCATTCGAACGGCTGGGTGGTCGCATCGAGTATGAGAGCGCGTGCGAGTCACTGCTGATCGACTCGGGGCGCGTGACAGGTGTTGTCGTCGATACGCCGACGGGTCGGCGAGACGTACAGGGCGATGCGGTCGTGCTCGGCTGCGGCGGCTTTGAGGCCAGCAGCGAGATGCGCGCGGAAGTCATGGGGGGCAACTGGTCGCAAGCCAAGGTTCGGGGCACTCGTCACAACACGGGTGCAGGCCTCAGCATGGCGCTAGATGCTGGCGCTCACTTACACGGTCGTACCGATGGCTGTCACGCGGTCCCGATGGACCGCGACATGCCCGATTACGGGAACACGGCGCTCCCGTTTATCGAGCGCAAGCACTATCGGAAAATCTGCTACTTCCTGGGCGTGATGCTCAATGCTCACGGGCAGCGCTTCGTCGATGAGGGCGTTAACTTTCGAAACTACACTTACGCGCAATTTGGTCGTGCCGTGCTCGAGCAGCCGGGAAATTTTGCCTGGCAGATATTCGATGCCAAGGTTGATGATCTGCTCTATGCCGAGTACCGGTTCAAGCATGCCACGTTTGTCGAGGCGGACACGCTTGAGGCGCTGGTTGAGATGCTCGACGGAGTGGACCCAAGCGCGGCCCTCGACACGCTGCGTGAATTCAATGAGGCGGTTAATGACAGCCGAGCTTTCGATCCGACAGTGCTGGACGGGCGACGCACCCATGGCCTGGCCCTCGAAAAAACGAACTGGGCCAATCGGATCGACGCGCCGCCGTATCGAGCGTATCCGGTGACTTGCGGGATCACATTTACCTATGCCGGCGTGGCGGTGGACATGAATGCGGCGGTTCTCAACGCGGATGATGCGCCCATACCGGGCCTGTTCGCCTGTGGCGAGATGATCGGCGGCATATTTGTGGATGGTTACCCGGGGGGTTCGGGCTTAACCTCTGGCGCGGTGTTTGGGCGCATTGCCGGCGCTTCCGCCGCCAACGCATAGAGCGTTTCAGCCGCGACAGGAAACAGGCAACGAACCGTGGTGCCCGTGTTGTCGGGCCCGGGCTCGAGGCTCACCGTGCCGCGATGTGCGTCGACGATTTCCTTGACAATGGCGAGCCCGAGACCGGAGCCCGCAGCGCTGGGCGTTGCGCGGTAGAAGCGCTCAAAAACCCGCTCGCGCTCGGCCTCCGAAACCCCGGGTCCGCCATCGATAATCTCCATGACGGATTGGTTGTTGCGCACAAACGTCCGAATCGTAATTGGTGTGGCTTTGTCTGAGTACTTCGCTGCATTGTCGAGCAAATTGTCGATGACCTCGCCGAGCAATAGCTGTTTACCCATAATCGGGGCTGATTCGAGGTCGGCAACCACTTGGAGCTCGGGATGATCTACAAGAAACGCCTCTCGGTGTTTTTCTGCGATGGCCTTGAGGTTGAACCGCGAGAGTTCCTGCTCAGAGAGCCGCATCGACTCGGCATACGTTAGGTTGAGCAGCTGGTTGGTCAGCCGAGCAATCTTTTCGGCACTACGTTTGATCTTGCTGACCGCACGACGTTCTCGGTCGCTCTCTGCATGACGGAGCGCCAGTTCAGACTGGGGCAGCAAGGCGGAAACTGGCGTCCTGAGTTGGTGTGCGGCGTTTTCTACGAAGCGTTTGGTTACGGAGATGTTTTCCGAGAGTCGTCTGAGCAAGTCATTGAGCTCATCCACTAACCCTTCGATTTCATCAGGAAGGTTGTGCCGGCGAATGGGTGACAGATCATCCATGTCTCGGCGCTGCACAGACTCACCGAGCTGTCGCAGGGGGCGAAGCCCGAGTGAGATGCCCACCGACAGCAGTACGGTTGCGAGGATGATGAGCAACAGGACCCGCAACAGCGCATCAATCATGATGGCCGAGACATAATCGTCTCGATCGTTGAGTGTCTGGGCGACAAACGTCGTCATCCACCCGCTGAAATCGGGACGGTCGACGAGACTGGATACGGCGATGACACGGACGGGCAAGTCGTAGTAGGTCGCGTCATAAAACTGAAGATACTGCTCGAGAACATTGATGCCGCCGGGTGGTTCGGGAATGTCCTCGTAGCCCATGATAAAGGCGCTGTCCGGGCCGATGACTTTGTAGAAGAGGTTATCGTTCGTGGTCTCACGAATGAGCTCGAGCAGGTCGTCTGTGAGCACATCGCCGCCGGAGGCCAGCGCGTGTTCAGAAATGCTCAACGCCAAGGTAACCAGGAGTTTGTCGAAAATGCTCTCGGCCGTGCGCCGGGTATCGACATAGGTGCTTGCGACGTGAGCGCCCGAGAGTAACAGCAGCGGGATCACAAGCCAGGCGAGCAGGCGCCCGTGCAGTGTTCTCAGCACGACTGTGGCGCCCCGGCTGGAATGACTTCGAGCAAATAGCCGAGTCCGCGCTTCGTCACAATTCGTACATTCGTATCGACCAGATGTTTGCGCAAGCGGTGAACGTAGAGCTCGATGGATGAAATACCCGCATCGTCGTCGAACGAAAAGACATGCTGGGCGATTCGTTCTTTGCTGATGACTGCACCATTTTGACGAATTAGCGTCTCCAGCACGGCGCGCTCGCGAGGTGCAAGCATCAACGCATCCCCGTCCAACAGAAACTCGCGTGTTGCCTGATCAAACGCGAGTGCGCCGAATCGAATAATCGGCGAGCGGGCTTCCTTGTCACGCCGTAGCAGCGCGCGAACGCGTGCTTCGAATTCGTGGAGATCAAACGGCTTGACCAAGTAGTCGTCGGCGCCCAGGTCCAGGCCGTGGACGCGGTCCTCGATTCTGATTCGTGCCGAAACAACCAGAACAGGCGTCGGGTTACCCTGCGCGCGCATGGTGCGAAGTAGTTCGAGCCCATCTGCATCAGGCAGGTTGAGGTCGAGGATCAGGATGTCATATTCGGTCAGGTCTAGAGCGCTGCGGAGACGAGCACCCTCGGCAAACCAGTCCGACGCAAGCCCCATGTCGGATAGCGACTGTTGCATGCACTCGGCGATGTCGTCGGTGTCTTCGATAATCAGTGCGCGCATCTCTGGGCGCCCCCCGCGCCGCGATTCGCCGTTCTGACAACTAACAGTATAGCCGTGCAACTTTCACTTGGCTTTCGTCCCGCCTGAAAGCTAGTTGAAAGTAAGCGCACCTATACTCGCGATCATAAATACATGCGCAAGGTCCATTCAGGGGGGGTACTTTGATGCGTAGATCCACACTCGGATTAGCCGGGCTTGCAGGGCTTGGTGTCGCAGTCGCGATGGGGGGTAGCACAGCACCAGCTGTTGCACAGGAAACTGAAAGCGTGATTGAAGAGATCACGGTGACAGGCTCCAACATTCGCCGTAAAAGAGACTTCGAGACGCCGTCTCCAATTCAGACGCTCGACAGCGAGATCATCGCAGCGTCGGGCAGTGGCCAAATGCAGGATCTGCTCAGGATTCTGCCTGCCAACGCTGGCTCGGAGATCAACGCGGCACAAACCGACCGGCAGGGCACATCGCAGTTCAGCCTGCGCGGACTGGGTGTCGGTGGCACGCTGACGCTCATCAACGGTCGCCGCGCGGGTCTCGCACCGGTCACCACCACACAAGGCTTCTTCTACACCGACATCAACCAGTACCCCTCGAATATGATCGAGAGTATCGAGGTACTGCTGGACGGCGCCTCGGCGACCTACGGGTCGGAAGCGGTTGGTGGTGTCGTCAATATCATTACGCGCAGAAATTTCGAGGGCCTTGAGTTCGGTCTCGAATATCGCGAAAACGACCTGAATCCAGCAGAATCAGTAAACGCCGCGTTTGGTGCGCCTCTGGATCGCGGTCATTTCACGATCTTCGCGAACTACTATCACCAGGACCGTGCACACCGTGGCGATTACGACTGGCTTGCGTCACGTGCCGATGCTTTCTCGACGGTCGCCAGCGAGAACCTGTTCGATTCATCGACGGGCGCGGGTCGATACAACGCGGCCATCGACCCGGATGGCGACGGATTTTATGATCGGATTGGCAATACCGTCGCGGATCCGAATTGCGGTCAGCCCAACCCGTTGAGCGGGATCACCAATACCTTTGTCGACGGCACGAACTGCCGATACATCTTCGTCAATCAGCGTACGCTTGTGGCCGAGCAGACACGGGTACAAGTGTTCTCGCAGTTCGATTACGACGTGTCGGACAACGTTACGGTGTTTGCAGAGGCCAGTTACTCTTCGAATGAGGTGTTGGACACCATCGGCGGCGCCGTCATGGATTTACGTTTGGATGACGACGGTCACTTCGTGCCCGGCAGTCATCCATTCAACTACTTCGTCGACAACGGTGGCACGCTGACCTGGGACCCGGCAGCTGTCGCGGCTGACCCTTCTCTCGCGGTTGACGTCATATTCCGCGGCAGGCCGTTGACGACCTTTGACGGCGATCTGGGTGAAGACATCACGCGACAGTTTGACAACACGCGCTTGGCATTCGGGTTTGACGCGAACCTGTCGGACCGCTGGAGCCTCAACAGCTCGTTCGTATTCGCGACGTCAAACCTCAAAGACATTCAGCCGCGCAGCTACTACACGCCGGCATTCCGCGACGCCATCGCGTCGGGGGCCTGGAACCCGTTCGCGAGTGCCTGGGCGACGCCCAATGCCATTTCCGTTAAGGATGGTGTGAGTGTCGCGGGCAACACGGTCTACGGTCCCGACAGCGACTTGGCGCTGTTTTCGGTGAATCGGACGTTCGTGAAGGAGACTACCCAGTCGGTCCTGGAAGTCATCCTGAGTGGTGATCTCTTTGAAGTGAACGGAAACCTTGTCACGGCGGCGTTTGGCGCGCAGTACCGCGATACCGAATTTTCTGATATTGCCGACAGCCTGTCGGAGTTCCAGATCGACGGCCGCACCGACCCTGTGTTCTCAATCGAAGATTCGAGCCAGGATGTCTATGCGCTTTTTGCAGAGGCCAGCGTTCCACTAACCGACGCGCTTGAGCTTCAGTTGGCGCTGCGCTACGAAGACTACGGCGACGGTGAGGGCGGGGATACGACCGATCCGAAGCTGGGCTTCCGCTGGGCTGCAACCGACATCTTCCAGTTGCGTGGCTCGATAGGTACATCGTTCCAGGCACCCTCGATTCGCAACATCGCCGGCTCAGTCGGCAGCGGTGTGCTGCCCGACCCGATTACGGCAGCGGTATTCGCGGGCGGGCCCGGTACGGCCTGTGATTCAAACGTCACGGACTCGTTCAACTCGTCACAGATCACGACAGGCGGGGGGCTTGTGCCGCAGGACGCGACTAACTGGAATCTGGGTACGGTGTTCGACGTCGGTAACTTCACAGCGTCTATCGACTACTGGTCGTACGAATTCACGGACCTGATTGGCCCCGGCGAAGCGTTTGGCTCGATCGTGGCCGGCGAATGCAGCAACGGTGTGTACACGCCTGACGCGCGCGTCGGTCGCAACGGTGTTGGTCAGCTCAGCGAAGTCACGACGAGCTTTGTGAACCTTGGTGGTGTCGACACGGATGGGATCGATTTCACGGGTGCTTACACGTTTGACGAAGTGATGGGCGGTGCACTGTCGCTCAACGCTACGGCCACGGTTATCAACTCGTTCGATATCGACTTCGGCGACGGCAGCCCGACGTTCGACGGTAAAGGCAATCGCAACAGCTTCATCGATCTGTTGGGTTCGGTCCCTGACTTTCGGCTTAATGTCGGTGCAAACTGGTACAACGACAAGCAGAATGCGTCGGTATTTGTGCGCCACATCGGCGGCTATGACGATCGCGAACCCGATAGTGCCAACGATTCAATTGACTCGTTCACGGTTGTTGACCTTCAGTATGGTTACACCTTTGACGGGCTTATCGGTTCAGGCAGCACCAACATCGTTGTTGGGATGAACAACGTTGCTGACGAAGATCCGCCCGCAATCGATCGCGGCTCGGTCAACGGTCGCATCGGGTTTGACGGTCAGGTTCATGATCCGCGTGGTCGGATCACCTACGTGAGGTTCACGCAGAGCTTCTGACCGGGGTTACGGATGCAACGGAACGCATCGATGACAGGAATAAAGACGGCCGCTGTGCGATGCATGGCGGCCGTTCTTGCGTGTGTACCTTCCGTCGCCGATGCGAATGATCAGGCGTTGGGCCGTGCCTTGCTTGTGTGCGCGGAGGACGCAGATGATGCGTTGCGTCTTCGTTGCGTGGATAGGCTCATCGCGTCGTTGCGAGTCGAGTTCGCACCGAATGTGAACTTGAGCCCGCCCGCCGAGCGCCCGGCGATGGCCATTGCGGTTGAGGCGCCCGTGGCCGAGGCTGCAATCGAGGTGCCGAATACGCAAGAGGTTGAACCAGCATCGACCGCGACCGCAAAGCCCCAACCGGCCGACCCACCGGTGCGTGTGGCTGAAACCCAGCTTGTAAGCGCCTACCAGGACCGAAAGAAACGCTGGTACTTCGAGTTGGACAACGGCGAGGTCTGGCGCCAGACAGAGGCACGAACCTTGCCCGGCATCAGTGATCTACCCGTGGTGGTTACCGTATCGCGTGGCGTGTTTGGTAGCCATAATCTACGTAGCGACGCGTTTTCCGGGTCGATCAAGGTCAAACGCTTCAAATGATCAGAAGAGAACGTTGTCGATGGCGGCCGCCGTTCTGTGCCTGTGCGGTCATGATGCTAATGGTCAGTGTGGGTGCGTTGGTGACGCCCGCATCGGCCGACGTTGATTTTTCCGGCCAGACCATCGAGTGGATCATCCCGTTCCGTGAGGGCGGCGGTTCTGATACCTGGGCACGTTTTAATGCGCCCTTCCTTGCGCGGCATTTGCCGGGCAACCCTGAGATCGTCATTCGCAACGTGCCCGGGGGCAGTTCGACCAAAGGCGTCAATCGGTATGCGCAAGGCGCGCCAGCCAATGGCTTGTCGTTGCTCGGAACCTCGGCATCGACGCAGTTCCCGTTCTTGCTCGGTGACTCGCGCGTGCGCTACGACTATGCGCAGTGGCGCGTCTTGATGGTGTACCCAACGGGTGGCATCGTTTATGTGCGGCCTGAGCTTGGGGTTTCACGCCCCGAGGAACTGGCGCAGCTTCGTGGCAAGCGACTGGTCTACGGGAGTCAAGGCGCGACATCGCTGGACCTTGTGCCTTTGCTCGGTTTTGAGTTGCTTGGGCTTGATGTGCGGCCCATATTCGGCATTCGTGGCCGCAGCGCCGCGCAACTGGCCTTTCAGCGCGGCGATGCGACTATTGATTTTCAGACTTCGGCGGCTTACTTCCGTAATGTTGAGCCACTGGTTGCAGCGGGCGAAGCGATTCCTCTTTTCACGCTGGGTGCGCTGAATTCCGCCGGCGAACTGGTGCGCGATCCACAGTTTCCCGATCTTCCGCATTTGGGTGAGGTCTACGCGACGATTCACGGCAAGCCACCGAGCGGGCTCGACTGGGACAGCTGGTTTGCCTTTTTCAGTGCCGGGTTTGGTGCGCAGAAACTTCTTGTCGTGCCGCGAACAACTCCGGACGATGTGATTGCGGCCTACGAAGCAGCGTTTGAGCGTATGCAGCGGGATCCCGAGTACTTAGCACGACGTACTGACGCACTGGGCGCCTATGAACAGGTCACGGGCGACGCGGCTGAGCGGCTCTATCGGCTCGCCAGCGATGTGCCGGACCGGCCGCGGCAGTGGATCAAAGCCTGGTTGCGCCGCACATATAACCTCAATATCTGAGCATCGGTCGGCGTCGCATCCAGAGTGATGCGATGACCGTTACCACGCACACGACGACATAGACTGCCATGTTGCGCCGACCCGGAAATATGCCCTGACCGATCAGGTCGCCACCCCAATAGGTGATGCTGGCCCCTGCCGTGAGCAACGCCACGGGAATGATCGCCATGAGCACCAAAGCGCCGACACGATCATTGAAGCCCAGGTAGATCAGCGCGGCTCCTGTGATGAAGTTCGATGACCCGAATGCCGCCATGAGCACGAGCTGGTCGCGCCCGGTTGGACCCGCAAGATCGAGCCCGGCGAAGCCCGCTGCGACGCTACCAAAAAGTACGGTGTGAACGACGCCACGGATCAGGTCGTAGCTGCCTAGCGCGATGGCGACGATGGAAATGAAACGAGGCCAGTGGTGCATGAGGACGGTCTCCAGAAACTCGACACCGAGTGTCCCCGGTGCCACGTGGAGAAAGTGCAGGGCAACGTAAGGAAGTGTCAGGGCTCGTCCGCAACGCCAAGCCGTGACGTTATCAGTGATCGCAACTCGTGTTCATAGGCTGTGCTGAGTTCGTCAAACGTCTTGGCGCCGAGCATCTGTGCAAGCGTGGGTCGCGAGACCACGAAGTAATTGATGGCGCCGAGCAGTTGGTAAACCAACGCCAGTGAACGTGCAGGTGCTCCATCGCCCAACGCGTCTCGCGCCAGATCGGTCAAGGTGTCGAGGAAGGCTGCCAGATACCAGGTACGCGCTGACTCCGCGCGGCGTTTGTTGTCGAGCAGTTCACGCATGAGCAGGCGGGTGTCGTCGCTGTTCTCCAGTGACGCTCTGAGGATGTTGACGAACACGTTTTCGAAGCGCTCGCTGGCGTCGGAAGTCTCTGTTCCTGCGGCAGCGAGATCCCGCATAAGGCGTTCGGAAATGCGGGTCAGCACTTCCGCGTAGAGCTTTTCTTTGCTGCCAAAGTGGTGCAGCAGTGCCTGCTTTGTAAAGGGCAGGGACTCCGCGATGTTCGCGATGCTGGTGCCATAAAAGCCGCGTTCGGCGAAGGCGCGCGTCGCCGCATCGATAAAGCGTTCCCGAGTATCCGCCATGTGTCGCCAACGCCCATTCTTGGCGCCCTGAGTTGCATCGCCACGTAGTGTACTTGACGGCTTACCATTTGGTAAGTACGCTACTTACCATTCGGTAAGTACAGGGCGGGGCGCTATGGACCACGCAACAGAAGTCGAGCTCGCCAAGGAGCTCCTGGCACTCAAAGCCGAAAAGTCCGCGTACCTGGATGATGTGGTGTCGACGCGGCCGATAACGGACTACCTTGACGCTGAGCGCTTTCGACGAGAACAGGAGCGGATCTTTCGTGCTGTGCCACAACCGATCTTGCATGCCAGCGAGTTGCACGAGCCCGGCAGTTTCGTCGTGCGCGAGTTTGCGGGTCTGCCCGTCCTCTTTACGCGCGATGCAGACGGCGTCGCACACGCCTTCCTGAACGTGTGCCGCCACCGCGGCAGCCGCCTGGTCGCCGAGGCCTCGGGCTGTAAGCGGCGCTTCTCGTGCCCCTACCACGCCTGGACCTACAACAACCAAGGTGCGCTCGTGGGCGTGCCGCACGAGAAACAGGGTTTTCCGGACCTGGACCGCGATGCCATGTCGCTGCGGCGCTTGGGCTGCGCCGAGCGCTACGGCTTTATCTGGGCCTGGGCGGATGGCGAGGCGTCGCCGGATATCGATGCGTCACTGGCGGGTCTTGCGCCCGACCTTGCGCAGCTCGATGCCGTCAGTCACACGGTGTTGCACACCGAGGTACAGGTTCGCCAGGTCAACTGGAAACTGCTCGTTGAAGGCGGCATCGAGGCATACCACTTCCGTGTGGCGCACCGCGACACGATTGCGCCGTACTTCAACGACAACCTGTCGACCTACCGAAGCTTCGGCCCCCACATGCGCTCCATCCTGTCCAAACGCACGATGAACAACCTTGGAGAGATGCCGGAAGCCGAATGGCGTCTGCGGGATCACGCGCAGGTGCTCTACACGGTTTTTCCGAGCAACTCGTTCCTTGTGCAGGCGGATCACATCGCCTGGATCCAGCAGGAAGCGATCAGCGCCGACAGCACGCGCGTGCGCCTGAGCACCCTCGTGCCCGCTGCTCGCGTCGAGAGCGACGCCGACCTCGCGCACTGGTCAAGGAACCACGAGATCACTGTTACGACACTCAACGAGGACTTCGAAATCGGTGAAGGGATCCAGGCGGGTCTGGATTCCGGTGCCAACACCCACCTGACCTTTGGTCGCTTCGAGGGTGCACTGGATGTGTTCAACGCCGCGGTCGACGCACATCTCGGGCCTGCGTGACCGCGAGCCCGAGACGTGGTCCAGATTGATCAGTCGTTGATGTCCTGGATGTCGACGACCATGTCTTCCCAGCGTCGTTGATTGTCCATGTCGAACTGCGCACCCTGGTCGTCGGCCCACTGGAACCGCTTGAGTGCGGGCGTCTGACTCGTCGACTGGTAGAGCCAGTAGGCTTCCTCGCGAAGCGCATCGGCGATCGGTAGATCGATCGAGGCATAGACGGCTTGCTTGCAGGCGTTGATCGAAGCCGCAGGCCAGCGTGCGATCCGGCGCGCGAGTGCGTCAACGAATGGTGCGATTTCTTCGGCGTCCAGCGCGCGATTGACCGTGCCGTAGGCCTCTGCTTCGTCGGCATCAAAGTCGCGGGCGCCCAGGACGATTTCAAGCGCTCGTCCGAGGCCGACTTGGCGTGCCATCCGTGACGCGCCGCCGCCGCAGGGCAGGATGCCCATGCCCACTTCCATCTGCATGAAGCGCGCCTTGCCGCGGGCTGCGAACCGCATGTCGCAGGCCAATGCGAATTCGTGTCCACCGCCGCGCGCAAAGCCCTCGATTTTGGCGATGGTCGCCTGCGGCAGTTTGCTGATGCGCTCGAGTACCACTTGCAGGTCGAGCAGGCGAGTCTCTTCGCGAGACACGGCTTTGGCGGACATGTCTTTGAGGAAGTTCGTGTCGGCGTGAGCGACGAAGATCTCGTCATGCGCGGACTGGAAGACGACGACCTTCACGCTCGAATCGGCCTCGAGCTTTTGCGCTAATTGATTCAGGTCGGCCAGCATGGGCAAGCCTTGCACGTTGACGGGTGGGAAGTCGAAGGTGACCGCGGCGACGCCGTTGTCGATGGCGACCTCAAATGTCTTAAATCCTGTGTAGTCCATGGTGATACTCCTGGCTTTCTCTGGGGTGAGCGGGGGCCTCAGGCGCAGGCCTGCGGCTTTGAAATCGGTGGGTTGATACTTAGGCGGTGAGCTGCGCGATCAGAGACTCGACGGCGTCAACAAGCGCCGCGTTCTTCTTGTCGTCGAGCGCATCGGGATGCGGTGATGCGAAGCGCCCGCTGTCGTTGTCGAAGTATTTGCCTGACGCATCGGCGAATTGATCGCCCAGCGCCGCGTCCACGAGGATGTTGGCACCGACGCTCAGATCCTTGCCGTCCATACCGTAGGCGTCCTTGACCATCTTGCTGCCAATGAACGAGGCGGGATTCACCGCGACGATGACAGGCTGGCCGGTGGCGAGTTGTTTCGCGAGATGGCGTGACCACATCGTGATCGCGAGTTTGCTTTGTGCGTAGGCGCTGCTGTCGTCGAGCGTGCGCTTGCCGGCAAGTGCATTGAGGTCGACGGGTGCCTGCGCTGCGGAGGATAAGTTGACCACGCGGCCGACGGCCGGCAACAGGGGCAGTAGCCGTTGTGTGAGCAGCCAGGGCGCGAGCGTGTTGACCACGAAGCGCACGTCAAAGCCATTGTCGAGCTGCGGCTTTGGCGTCTTGAACACACCGGCGTTGTTGATGATGACATCAATGCGCGTGTGGTCAGCTGCGATGGCGTCGGCGAGGGCGTTAACCGCCGAAAGGTCCGACAAGTCGGCGCGATAGGCACTGGCCTGGCCAGACCCTCCGACAGCGGCAAGCGCTTGCATCGTATCCGCGAGCTTGGACGCACTGCGGCCGTGCACGAGCACCGTGTGCCCCAGCGCGACGAGTTGCTTGGCAGTTTCGAGCCCGATGCCGTCGGTGGCGCCCGTAAGCAGGATGGTCTTGGTCATGAGTCGGTTTCCTGTGTGGGAAAGTGGGGGAGTACGTGCTCGGAAAGCTGTTCGAGTACTGCTTCTGTATCTGCGTTGGCAAAGCGCAAGTTCAGTGCCACGTGGTTGACGCCCAGGTGTTCGCGAGTGCGCAGGTAGTCACGCAGCGCCCTAGCACCTGCGCAGATGCCAAGATGAATCGGGGACGGCGGGGCATCGGGGTCTTCCGCGAGGTCAATGTACAGCGGTTCCATGACCGGTTTGTCATGGTCGCCGCTGGCCGCAACCCGCGCGCGGTAACTGGCGATCATTGCGCCCTGAGCCGCGGCCGGTCGCGGATAGGTCATCCAGCCATCGGCGTTGGCCGCAATCCACGCGTCGTTTTGCTGGCTCGATCCTGTGATCAGCAAGGGCAGGTGTGTCGCGACGGGTCGAGGCAAGAGTTCGATATTGCCGGACACCTCGCCAAAGGTATTGCTCACCGCACCCCCGGCTTGGCCGAGGCTGCGGATGTAGTTGTAGCTGTCGCGAAACCGCGTCGCGCGTGTTTCGAAGTCGACACCCATAGCTGGGTACTCGGCGGGACGATCTCCAGACGCAATGCCCAACACGAGCCGGCCACCGGAGAGCACATCAACGCTCGCGGCTGCCTTGGCGACATGCGCGGGATGGCGCAGTGGCAAGATGAGGCTGGCGACGCCCAGGGTGATGCGCTCCGTGACGGCGGCCAATGTGCCCAGATACACGAAGGGGTCGAAGAGCTGCCCGGCGTCGCCGAAGCTCGGCACGTTGAACGGGACGTCGCGTAACCATACAGCGGCGAAACCCAGCCGTTCGGCAAGCTGCACGCGTTCGATGTGATCGGCCATGGTCGGCGCTGCGGTGTGCGCATATCGCTCCAGCGGTACCACGAGTCCCAGGGTCATGCGGCCCGGAACAAACGCGCGCGCGTAGCCCGCGTTGAGCGCGGGGAACGTGATGTTGTGATCAGTGGCTTGCAACACAGCGGTGTCCTCCAATCAGCGGTAGCGCACGAGTGTGCGGCTCTCGATGCTCTGGCGCGGCCGCGTGGCCAGTGCGTCGCCAGGCAGATCCAGCGCACTGTGTCCGACCTGCGGTCGGCCGCGGTTGTCGTATATGTTGAAGATCGCCACCTCATCGGGTGTCATGCCCGAAAGGTAGAACCAGTCGTGCCGCTCGTTGGCCACGACGCCGAGGATGTGACCAATGCGGTCCGGGTAGATGAGTTCGATCGGTACCCAGTCTTCGACCGCCACGCTGGCCGGGTGCAAAAACCCGAGCGGCGATGATGCGATAGGGTGATCGACGGGTCGCCACACATTGACGAAGCCGTAGTGGCCCGCGCGGTAGTCGCGTGCGAGCTCGGGTCCCACGAGATCCTCGAGACGCTGTTCTGCGCCCGTCTGGCTGTAGTCATTGTGGACGTTACGCGCGGGGCGGCGCTCGGCATCGGGATCATCGATGCGCACCGTGTGGTCGAATACGAGCACGTCTGCCGCGCCCGTCTCCTCGACGAGCAGCGCTGTCAGTTCGGCGTCGTAGTGCTCGCGCCAGTTTGTGGCCGCTTTGAAATCGGTGACTGCCGACGTGTGGTTCACGAACTCGATGCCGTCCGCCCCGAAGTGCGGTCGGGCCGTGGCGGCCCTAAGGTCACGGACCGCCACCTGCGTCGGTTGTAGCTCCGGCGAAATCAGCGTGCCCGCAACGCCGTCGATGTCGAATTGAAATGCCTGCGGCAGGACGGAGCGGACGTGGTAGTTGACGTTGGCTGTGGTGTTCATGGCATCACTCCGTTGAGTGCGGTGGCGGCTTGGCGCCATTGGATGCCAAAAGTCTATTAAAAAGTTTTTCGGATAGGAATACGCTCAAATAGGCTTCAGTTTATGGAAAATGTATATAATAAGGCGTGGATACCGAAGCACTCCGGCTCTTTGTGAAAGCCGCTGAACTCCTGAATATCAGCGCCGCCGGGCGCACATTGGGGCTTGCACCTGCCGTCGCCGGAGCGCGTCTGGCCAAGCTTGAACGAGAAGTCGGCGCGGACCTGCTGCACCGTTCCACGCGGCGCGTGTCGCTGTCGCTTGAGGGCGCCGAGTTCCTGCCCTACGCGCGCGAGATGATCGCGCAGGAAGACGCCGCGATGGCGGCGCTTGGCCATCACGGTGAAACCATCAAGGGCACCATCCGCTTTGCGGCGTCGAGCACGTTCGCGCAGCGCTACATCGCGCCCGCACTGCCGGAGTTTCTGTCTCGCTACCCCGAGATCAATCTCGAGCTGCGTCTTACGGACACACCGACAAACCTCATCGAGGGCGGCTTCGATCTCGCGCTGCGAAACTACGCCATCGAAGAAAGCGCCTTGCGTGCCCGCAAGCTGGCTGATGACGTCCGCGTGCTCTGTGCGGCGCCCAGCTACCTCGCAATGCACGGCACGCCTGAGACGCCAGAGGCACTGGCCGAGCACCAGCTACTGGTGTTCGGCGAGGCTGCACCCCGTCAATTGCTGTCGGACACCACAGACCGCGACTGCACGTTTCCACCACCCGATTCGGAAGCCCGTGTGAGCTGCGACGACGGCGATAGCATGCGGGTCGCCGCACTCGCGGGCGCAGGCATCTGCATGAGCTCGCTCTGGAATATCTGTGATGACCTCGCCTCAGGGGCGCTTGTGCGCGTGTTGCCTGACTACGCCGTGCAGGACGCCTCGGCGATCTGGCTCGTGTACCCGAAGTCGAACGTGCTTACGGCCAAGGTGCGCGTCTTCATCGACTTTTTGGTTGAGACGATTGGCTCGCCGCCCGTGTGGGCGCGCTAGCGCCGATATCAGGCCGCTGAAGAGAAGGTGCCCCGCACCGGGTAGCTGTTCTCGGGTGCGCGAATCCACTCAAGTCCGGACACTAGGATCTCGAGGTCCGGGCGGGCGAACGGATTATTGGAGATATCCACAACCTGGAGCCTGCCGTCGCTGTTGATGACAAACAGACCCGGCTCAGCGAAGTTGTGATCGGTCTCCTGTTCTGAGCGGGGAATCGAAATGTACAGGCCCAGTGACTGCATCTGCTCGAGCGTCAGACCGTGGAAGAGGGGGAAGTTCACGTCCAGTTCCGTACGGTGTGCGTCGAGCTGCGCCTGGCTGTCGGCGGACACTGCGGCGATGTCGATGCCAATCGCGGTCAGCCGCTTGCGATAGTTCGCAAGGCCGTTTAGGAACTTCGTGCATAGCGGGCAATGGCGACCGCGGTAGACCACGAGTAGCCGCCAGTCGGCATCACCTGTGGGCGCCGAAATGTTAATGGTGGTGCCCGCGTTGTCGAGTGCGGTCAGGTTCGGGAACGGGTCTCCGGCGTGGAGCTTCGTCGTGGTCATGTCTGTACCTCCTTGGGGGTGTGCTCTGGGCGGGGGCTAGAGAGGTTCAGACCAGCATGTTGGCGAAACTATTTCAGCAGGGCCGCATTGCGGATCCGTTGTGCGCCACAGTGACCTCCATGCAAATGAGAATCATTCTCAACAATGTGCTAACCTCGTGGTGAGATAAAACACCGGGAGGGATCCGCCATGGCAACACCAAGACGACCACGATCCGGGACACGCGGTTACACCGCGTCGGCATACGGCGCGCTGCTGCTGTGGGCGGTTGGCGCGACGACCTGGGCTGATGAAGCGCACGTCATTCGCTTGTCGGAGCCCGTCGAATCTACAGACACATACGAGACGTTTGGCTCGCCGCTGCCCGCGGTGGTCCAAGAGGCATCGCTCGTCGACGTGCTCGACGACAGCGATCGCTACGCGGACACCGACGTTCAGGTCACAACCAAGGTGAAGCAGGTCTGCCAGAAGAAGGGCTGCTTTTTCGTCGCACAGGCGGGTGGCCATGTCGTCCGTGTTTCGTTTAAGGACTACAGCTTCTTCGTGCCGACGGACATCAGCGGTAAGACGGTGACCCTGCACGGCACCTTGAAGCGCCATGAGCTGACCCAGGCGCAAGCCAAGCACTTCAGCGAGGACGCCGGCAAGCCCGGTGCCTTCAAGCCCGGCTGGCAGTATGAAATCGTCGCCGTGTCGGTCCGCGTTCCCCGTGGTTAGCGGGGCAGTCAGCGGCAGTCCACCCAGCGCGGCGCCAGCGCCTGAAGGCAAGTTACAACCGATTCTGGACGGCGTCCCGGAGACGATGCTCTGGCCGCTTTGGAATCGCGCGGTAGAGTCGCGCCGACAGGACGCGATCATCGACGACCCCTGGGCGGTCGCGCTCGTGAAGCGTATCGACTATGACTACGCACGGTCATTCGGCAAGCCGACGGCGTTTCACCCCATCCGGGCGCGCTTTGGTGACGATCGGATCAGAGCATTCGCCGAGCGGCATGGTGACGGCGCCATCGTCGTTGCGCTTGGAGAAGGACTGGATACCCAGCGATTGCGTGTCGCGGATCCTCGCCTGCGCTGGTTCAGTGTCGATGTACCTGCGGCGGTAACGCTCCGGGAGCACATGATTGAGGGTGTTGAGAACGAGCGCCTTATCGCGGACTCCGCATTGTCTGAAGCATGGATGGATCAGGTTCCCAATGACCGCCCTGTATTCATTACGGCGCTCGGCCTGCTCATGTACTTCCAGCCCGAGCAGGTGCGCCAGTTGTTGCGACAAATCTCGGCGCGTTTTCCGATGGCTGAGCTGTGCTTCGACACGATCACACCGTTGATATCCAGAAAGACTCAGCGAGGGCTGAGGGTGACGCGACACTACACGGCACCGCCCATGCCGTGGGGCATATCCGTCGACCATGTCGAGGCATTCCTGACCACCGTAGGTTGGTCTCCGCTATCTGTGCAGACCTACGCGGATCCGTTTCCAGATCGGATGCGACTCTACAAGTGGTTATCCCACGTCGGGCCCGTGCGCAGAGCGCTTGCAGGCGGCTTGGTGCACGCGCAGTCTCGCGAGAACGTCGAGGTCTGATGGGCAGTCAGCATCTTTACTCTGCTTCCGCGCAAACCGTGCGTTGACAATCTATCTAGTGATAGGTAGATTACAGCCTCCAAGTGGAGATGATGCCCCGTGAGTGACAAGCGCGAACAACTGCAAGCCATCGCCACGCAAGCCATTCAAAAGGATGGCGTGCGCAGCGTGAGCTTCAGGACGCTTGCCGATGCGGTGGGTGTGAAGTCTGCGAGCGTGCACTACCACTTCCCGACGAAGTCAGATCTCACGCATGCCGTGGTCTCGGCGTACACAGCGACGTTCGTAGCGCGATTGGAGGCGCTCGAGCGCAAGCACCGTACCCTGTCGGGCAAGCTCAACGCGTTCACCCGAATCTTCGATGAAGTGCTGGCCGATGACGACTTGTGCCTTTGCGGCATGATGGCGGCGGAGCTGACGTCGCTGGACGCGGCCACACAGCACGCGCTCAAGAAGTTCTTTGATGAAGCGGAGGCGTGGCTGGAGCGAACCATCGACGTCCACGCTGACGAGCTCACAGCACCATTGCCCGGCAAGCATCTGGCCAAGGTGCTCATGTCGGGACTTGAAGGCGCGGTGCTACTGGACCGCGTAGCTGGCGGCGATAACCGACTGCGTGCGATGCGTGCGCTCGTGAAGGCTGTGCTCGCGTGATGGTGCCATTTTTTACCCACAAACCTATCTAGTGATAGGTCAGTTTTATAGACCAACCCCCAGAATTGAAGGAGCGAGATCATGAGTGACGTTAGTAATGACAAGAATGTGGCCCTCATCGTCGGTGGCACCACCGGCATGGGCAAAGCCAGCGCGCAGGCGCTGTTGGCGCGCGGTGCCCTCGTGCGCATCGTCGGTCGCAACGCAGATCGACTCAACGCAGTGCGTGAAGAACTGAGCCAGTACGGTGACGTTGAGACGGTCCGCGCCGACCTTTATAACGATGTCGATGTCGAGGCCCTGATCGCGTCTATCGATACTGATACGCGCAGCTACGGCTACCTCGTCAATGCAGCCGGCACGTTTAGCCCCAAGCCGTTTCTCGAGCACACCCAGGCCGACTACGACACCTACCTCGACTTGAACAAGGCCACCTTCTTCATCACCCAGGCTGTGGCGCGCAACATGGCCCGCAGCGGCGGTGGTTCGATCGTTAACATCGGCTCGATGTGGGCCAAGCAGGCTGTCAAGGCGACACCGTCGTCAGCATACTCAATGGCAAAAGCCGGCCTGCACTCATTGACGCAGCACCTGGCGATGGAGCTCGGCGACAAGGGCATTCGCGTGAATGCGGTATCGCCCGCCGTGGTTGCCACGCCGATTTACGAGACGTTCATTGATCCTGCTGAGGTCGACGAGGCGCTGGCCGGCTTCAACGACTTCCATCCCATTGGTCGGATCGGTCGGCCCGACGATGTTGCGAGTGCTGTCGATTACCTGCTGTCCGACAATGCGGGCTGGATCACGGGTACGGTTGTCGACGTTGACGGTGGCGTCATGGCTGGCCGCAACTGATCAAAGTCAGCGATTCCGGGCCCTCGACGTCTATGCTGCACCGCCGCATCGAAGACGTCGATGGGCTCATTCAGTTTTTTAATCGGCACGACCCTGTGTGTGCGTTCTAATGGTGGAGCCTCATAACCAACCGTTTTTGCAGCCAGGGGGTTTCGCATGGGAACGAATGCACTGAAATTTGTGGCGGCCGCGATCGCGGCTGCACCGCTCGCAATGAGTGGTGCGGCGCTCGCGGAAGGTACGCCAAAGTCCAATCAATTCTGGTGGCCCGAGCGTGTCGATCTGAGTCCGCTCCGTGACCACGACACGACGTCGAACGCCTACGGCGCCGACTTCGATTACGCCGAAGAATTCCGGACGCTCGACATTGACGCCGTGAAGGCCGACATCAACGCCGTCCTCACGGACTCGCAGGATTGGTGGCCTGCCGATTGGGGCAACTACGGTCCCTTCTTTATCCGCATGGCGTGGCACAGCGCTGGTACTTACCGCGTTGCCGACGGCCGCGGTGGTGCGGCAGGTGGTCAGCTGCGTTTCGAGCCGCTCAACAGCTGGCCCGATAACGCCAACCTGGATAAAGCACGTCGACTGCTCTGGCCTGTCAAGCAGAAGTACGGTCGCGCACTCTCGTGGGCTGATCTCATGGTGCTCACGGGTAACGTCTCGCTCGAGAACATGGGCTTCAACACCTACGGTTTCGCGGGTGGCCGCGAAGACGATTGGGAAGCCGATCTTGTCTACTGGGGCCCGGAGAATGAGTTCCTCGCCGATGAGCGCTACAGCGGTGACCGCAAGCTGGCGAAACCGCTGGCGGCTGTCCAGATGGGCCTAATCTATGTGAACCCGGAAGGCCCCAACGGCAAGCCGGATCCGTTGCTCGCCGCCCAGGACATTCGCGAGACCTTCGGTCGCATGGCCATGAACGATGAGGAAACCGTTGCGCTTATCGCGGGCGGTCACACGTTCGGCAAGGCACACGGTGCGGCCAAGCCCGGCGACTGCATTGGCGTCGAGCCGGCCGGTGGCCCGCTCGAAGACCAGGGCATAGGCTGGAACAACCGCTGTGGTTCGGGCAACGGCGCCGACACGATCACGAGTGGTTTCGAAGGCGCATGGTCGGCTGCACCCACGCGCTGGACGTCGCAGTACCTGGACAATCTGTACGCCTACGAATGGGTGCAGACGAAGAGCCCTGCCGGCGCGATTCAATGGATTCCGAAGGATGGCCAGGCATCGAACCTCGTGCCCGATGCGCACATCGACGGCAAGCGCAGCGCGCCGATCATGTTCACGACGGATCTGTCGCTGAAGTTCGACCCGAGCTACCGCAAAATCTCGATGCGCTTCAAGGAAGACCCCAGGGAATTCGAGGACGCCTTCGCACGTGCCTGGTTCAAGCTCACGCACCGTGACATGGGCCCACGCTCGCGCTACATCGCGGTGGATCTGCCCGACGAAGAACTGCTCTGGCAGGACCCCGTACCGGCAGTGAATCATGAACTCGTTGATGCCGATGACATCGCCAAGCTCAAGAGTCGCATTCTCGACTCGGGCCTCTCGGTGTCGGAACTCGTTAGCACGGCCTGGGCGTCTGCTTCGACCTTCCGGGGTACGGACATGCGCGGTGGCGCCAACGGCGCCCGCATTCGCCTCGAGCCGCAGCGCTCCTGGAGCGTCAACGCCCCCGACGCGCTCTACCGCACGCTGAACCGACTCGAGCGCATTCAGTCGCGCTTCAACCGCGAGGGCGGTGACACCAAGATCTCGATGGCCGACATCATCGTGCTCGGCGGTGCCGCGGCGATCGAGAAGGCGGCAGCCGATGGCGGCTACGACGTCGACGTGCCGTTCACGCCGGGTCGCACCGACGCGAGCCAGGCGCAGACCGACGTCGAGTCCTTTGAGGTGCTCAAGCCGACGGCCGACGCGTTCCGCAACTACTACGGTGAGAACAACTACCGTTCGCCGACGGCGATGCTCGTCGAGAAGGCCGATTTGCTGACACTGACGGTGCCCGAGATGACGGCACTGGTGGGTGGCTTGCGCTCGCTGGGCGCCAACGCCAACGGCAGCAAGAGTGGTGTGTTCACGGACCGCGCCGGCACGCTCAACACGGACTTCTACGCGAACCTGCTCGACATGAGCACGAAATGGGTCAAGTCAGAAACGCCCGGCCTTTACGAAGGCCGCGACTTCACGACGGGTGACCTCAAGTTCACAGCGACGCCTGTGGACCTTGTGTTCGGCTCGCACGCGGAGCTGCGCTCGATCGCCGAGGTCTACGCAGCCACGGATGGTGACCTGCAGTTTGTAGGTGACTTCGTGGATGCCTGGGCGAAGGTCATGACGCTGGATCGCTTTGATCTCGACGGTGCGCCCGAAGCGCGCCAGGTCGCGCGCCTGGACTGAGTCCAGAGCACTTCCGCTCGAGAGCGGCGTCCCGGGAAACCAGGGCGCCGTTTTTTTAGGTCACAAGATCCCAGTAGGGTCGATCTCCGAAACGCTCGCAGAGCAGTTCGACGAATAGTCGGACCTTGGCGGAGAGGTGCCGGTGACGCGGATACAACGCGGAGACCGCAAGCGGGGCGGGTTCGTGGTCGCTGAGAATCGTGCGCAGTGTGCCCGCCTGCAGGGCGTCACCCACAATGAACGTCGGCAACAAGGTGATGCCTTGCGACGCCAATGCCGCGGACTTGAGCACCTCGCCATTGTTCGACCAGAGCTTGCAGTCAATGGGCCAGGACTGCGCCCCCTTTGGCCCTGTCAGTCGCCACTGGCTTTGTACGCCTGAGTAGCCGTACTGCAGACAGCGGTGTCGCTTGAGCTCCGCGGGTGACGCGGGCTCGCCAGCCTGGTCGAGGTAGGCCGGGGAGGCCACGAGCACGCGATTGGCCGTCACGATGTGTTGCTCGATGAGGCTTGTCGAGTACGTCGGCTCGGCGATACGCAAGGTCAGATCAAAACCCTCCTCGATCGGGTCGATGAACCGGTCACTGAGCACGAGTTCGACGTGCACGTGGGGATGCGCCGCCATAAAGTTGCCGACCAGCGGCGCGAGGTGCTGCGTGCCGAAACTCATGGGCGCGTTCATTCGCAGGCTGCCCGTGGGGCGCTCCTGCAAATCGCGGACGGCGGCCGTGGCCTCATCGAGGTCATCGAGCAGCTGGCGGCTGCGCTCGTAAAAGGCGAGGCCCGTTTCCGTTGGCGTGACCTTTCGCGTGCTGCGGGTCAGCAGCTGCGCGCCCAGATCATTTTCCAGGTTGATGACTGCCTTGTTCACTACGGACCGCGACAGTCCCATGGCGCGCGCCGCAGCGGCGAAACCCGAGTGCTCTACCACCTTGTTGAAGGCCTGCATGCTCGCGAATCGATCCATAGGGCGTCCTCACATTTATTGTCGCCATTTTGAGGACAATATGTCTCCTAAATAGCTAATTGTCTACAAATTGAACTCACAGGATAATTGCGCCATCACTTAATTGGAGACGGAGGACAGCGCCATGCTTGCCATTCGACCTGCAGAAGAACGCGGTGTCGCCAACTTTGGTTGGCTCGACAGCCGCCACACCTTTTCATTCGGTCACTACCACGACCCGCGCTTCATGGGCTTCGGTCCGCTGCGTGTGATCAACGAAGACCGCGTCAAGCCGTCCCAGGGTTTCGGCACGCACGGGCACAGCGACATGGAGATCATCTCCTACGTGCTCGACGGCGCGCTGGAGCACAAAGACAGCCTGGGCACGGGCTCGATCATTCGCCCCGGTGACGTGCAACGCATGACCGCGGGCACGGGTGTGCGCCACAGCGAGTTCAACGCCTCGGACGAGGACCCCGTGCACTTCCTGCAGATTTGGATTTTGCCCGAGAAGAACGGACTGGAGCCCAGCTACGAGCAGAAGGCCTTCACAGCCGAAGACAAGCGCGGCCAGCTGCGCCTCGTCGGCTCGCGGGACGGTCGCGACCGCACGGTCACGATCCACCAGGACGTTGACCTCTACGCCTCGCTGCTTGCTGACGGCGAGTCCGTGAGCCACAGCTTCGCGGAAGGCCGTTACGGCTGGTTGCAGGTGGCGCGCGGCAGCGTGCGCCTCGACGGCAACGTGCTCAGCGCAGGCGACGGCGTCGCGCTCAAGGACGCAAGCTCGATCACGATCGATGGCGTCGACGATGCCGAGATCCTGTTATTCGACATGGTGGCCTGAACACCGCTTCGCTTTCGCAAATGACCGCGGCCAGACCGCACTTTCCGGAGACCTTCCAATGACCAACAAGCCTGAACTGCTGACGCCCGACAACGCGCAGATCATCTTCATCGACCACCAGCCGCAAATGGCCTTCGGAGTGGCATCGATCGACCGCCAGACGCTCAAGAACAATGTCGTCGCACTCGCCAAGGCCGCGAAGCTGTTCAACATCCCGACCACGATCACGACCGTAGAAACGACGTCGTTCTCGGGCTACACCTACCCGGAACTGCTGGCCGTGTTTCCCGAAAACGAGCTGCTCGAGCGCACCTCGATGAACTCCTGGGATGATCAGAAAGTCCGCGACGCACTGGCCGCCAACGGGCGCAAGAAGATCATCGTCTCGGGTCTTTGGACGGGCATTTGCAACAACATGTTTGCGTTTTCGGCGATGGCCGATGCCGGCTATGAGATCTACATGGTGGCCGATGCCTCAGGCGACACGACGCTTGAGGCCCACGATGCGTCCATGACCCGTATGGCGCAGGCCGGTGTCGTGCCCATGACGACGCTGCAGACGATCCTCGAGCTGCAGCGCGACTGGGCCAAGCGCGACACCTACGACGGCGTCATGGACATCGTCCGCGAGCACATGGGTGCCTACGGCATGGGCGTCGATTATGCCTACACCATGGTCCACAAGGCCGACGAACGCGTCGAGCACGGCCCGACCATCGATCCGGTCGCGGCTTAGCCGCGTCCGGAATCAGGATCCTGACATGGGCAACAATGACCTCTCGGTGACAGGCTTTTCCCGGCGGCAATTCGTCGCCGCCGGAGGTGCGCTCGCCGGTGCCTCCGTGTTCGGTACCGCTTCGGCGGCTGATGACGCGACTCTGGTGTTGACCGATGCCAACATCATCACTCAGGACCCGTTGCAGCCCGAGGCCAGCGCTATCGCACTGCGCGATGGTGTGGTCCAAGCCGTCGGCAGCGAGCGCCAGGTACGCGCTTACATCGGTCGAGACACTGAAGTGATCTCGGCGGGTGGGCGCACGGTGATTCCCGGGCTCAATGACAGCCACATGCACCCGACGCGCGCAGGGCGCTTCTACGCACTGGAGCTGCGTTGGGACGGCCTGCCCACGCTCGAGGCTGGACTCAACCGGATTCGCGAGAGCGCGAAGAAAACACCAAAAGGCCACTGGGTGCGCGTCATCGGCGGCTGGTCGCCGTTCCAGTTCGCGGAGCGCCGCATGCCAACGTCGGCCGAACTGACAAAGGCTGCACCCGACACGCCCGTGTATGTGCTGTTCCTCTACAGCCAGGGCTTCCTGAACAAGGCGGCGGTCGATGTCCTCGGCCTGACGCCTGGCATGCAGACACCGCCCGGTACGGCTTACGAATTCACGCCCGACGGCGGGGCGATCATTCAGGCAAAGCCGAATCCGGATCTGCTCTACGGGACGATTGGTGCCTTGCCGCCCATGACAGCCGAGCAGCAGGCCGTCTCGACGAAGCACTTCTACGCCGAGCTCAATCGCTTCGGCCTGACCAGCGTCATCGACGCAGGTGGCGGTGGGCACCACTTTCCCGAGGACTACCGCGGGTCCGAGGCGCTTGCGCTCGCCGGCGAACTGCCCGTGCGCATTTCGAAGTACCTGTTCCCCCAGGCCAAGGGGCGAGAGCTCGAAGCGTTCCGGCAGTGGACGGCCGATTGGCAGGTGAACGTGAACCGCGCCGAGGCGCTGATGAATGCCTACGTGGTGCGCGGCGGCGGTGAATTTCTCGCCTGGGCGGCCGGGGACTACGAGAACTTTCTCGATGACCGCCCGGACATTACGACACGACCGCAATGGCGGGAGCAGCTGCTGGGTGTCACGCGGCACCTTCTGGCGAATCGCTGGCCGCTGCGCATTCACGCGACCTACGATGAGAGCATCAACCATATCCTCGATGTTTTCGAGGCTGCGCACACGCAGGAAGTGTCCGAGGGGCGACTTGGGTTTGGCGGTATTCGATTCGCCATCGACCATGGTGAGACCCTGCAGCGCCCGACACTGGGGCGCATCAAGGCGCTTGGAGGTGGCATGGCGATGCAGGCGCGCATGGCCTATGCCGGCGAGTACTTCCTCGATCGTTACGGTAAAGCGGCCACACGACGCGCACCGCCGTTGCGCGATGTGATTAACGCGGGTCTGCCGCTGGGTCTCGGTTCTGACGCGACGCGTGTGGCGAGCTACAACCCCTGGCTTACCCTGTACTGGGCAACGACGGGGCGCAGCATCGGCGGCACGTTGTTGCATGGGCCAGAGCAACAGCTGACCCGACGTCAGGCGCTGTTCCAGCACACGGTGGGTTCGGCCTGGATCAGTCAGGAAGAGGTGCTCAAGGGTCGGCTCAAGCCAGGACAGTTTGCTGACCTTGCCGTGCTTAACGCGCCGTATCTTGAGGTTGACGATGAAGATCTGCGTACGATCGAGAGCGAGCTTACCGTCACGGGCGGCCGCATCGTGCATGCGAGTGGAGACTTCATCTCGCGCGCCCCGGACCTGCCAGCGATTAAGCCTGCGTGGTCACCTGTAGCCGAGTATGGTGGCTTCTACAGCGCGGCGGGCACCGCGGCGAGCTATTGATGCTGGACGACTAGAGGCGCACGACATGAGAGACGGCCACGAAGCCCTCAACGGCGATCTCGAGGCGCGCGTTGCCGTCGACACCAAAGCCATGGACTGGTCGGCGAGTCCGAGCGGCACCGTCTGGCGCAAACGTATGCACCTGGTTGGGCCGCCCGAGGCGGGGCAGGTGACCTCGGTCGTACGCTATCAGCCCGACGCGTCTTTTCCCGCGCACGATCACCCGGAGGGCGAGGAGATCCTGGTGCTCGACGGCGTCTTTTCAGACGAGCATGGCGATTGGCCCGCCGGAACCTACCTGCTCAACCCTGAGGGCTTTCATCACGCTCCGTTTTCGAAGCCCGGGTGCACCTTGCTCGTAAAGCTCCGGCAGTTTCCCGGGCTCGATCGCGAGCATCATGTGATCGATACCGATGCGCTGACGTGGGAGCCGGGCGGAGGCATCGGTGTTGCGCAGAAGCCCCTGTATTCGCAGACCGGCTTCAGCGACCGCATGGCACTGGAGCGCTGGGATGCCGGCGCTGAACCCGACCTGCGAAGCGATGCCGGCGGCATCGAGTATTTTGTGATCTCCGGCGCTTTCGAAGACGACGCGGGCAGCCATGAAGCGGGCACTTGGCTGCGCTTGCCCGCAGGCCAGGTCCATACGCCGCGCAGTGCGGCAGGCTGCACGCTCTACGTGAAGCGGGGCGGGCTTCACTACCTGCGCGGCGTGGACTGACGCGCCACTCGAGCGCCGCCTTCTTGTCTACGCGTATCCGGTTCTGCGGTGACGCGGAGATCACCTGCGCGGTGCTCACACTTCTTTACACTGCCTGCCGCTCGCTGACGGTCAACCGACTAGCCTCTGGGGCGTTGAATACGCACACCCCCGGAGGCACCACCATGAATATCATCCCCGCTGCGATGGCAACACTTGCCATCGTGCTCATGTTTACCGCGGCGCACGCCGAACCGACACCCGAGGCACAGGCCGCCATCGCCGAACGCCTGTCCCAGACTGCGGAGGCCCTCGCGCTCACCGATGACCAGCGCGTGTCATTCGCCGAGGTACTCGAGCGGCAACTGCTCGCCCAACGCGATCTGCTGATCAGCTACGGCATCGACCCCGCAGATGCGGGGGCCGGCCTGGCTGAACTCGGACGCGGCGAGCGCCGCGAGCTTCGCAAAGCGCTGGACGCCTTGCGTCGTGAGACCACCGACGCCCTGTCTGAGGTCCTCAGTGAGGACCAGCTCGAGACCTTCTCGGAGCTTGAAGCAGAGCGTCAGGCGGCACAGCGCGCCGAGATGCGCGACCGAATGCGCGGGAGATTCTGATGCAAGCCCTGCAGAGTCTCTTCGCCGTTGTGTTTCTCGTGTCGGTGTTCTCGGAGTACCGCTGGGCCCGACGCCAGGCGCACGAGGTCTACAACCTGCGCGAAACGCTGAGCAATCTCTCGATGGCCGTCGGCAACGGACTCATCAAGCCGCTGACACTGGCCTGGGGTTTGTTGCTCCTGTCGGCTGTGGAGAGCTGGCAGATCTGGCGTTTGCCTGAGGGGCTCGGCAGCTTCATCGTTACGTTTGTGGTCGTTGACCTCGCATATTACGGGTACCACCGTGCGTCGCACGAAGTTGCCGCGCTTTGGACTCTGCACTACACCCACCACTCGAGTCCCTGGATGAACCTGACCACGGCGTTGCGCCTCAATTGGGTCGCCAAGTTCGTAAGCCCCGTGTTTTTCCTGCCGCTCGTGCTTGTCGGGTTTTCGCCCATCTACGTGTCGGCATCGCTGGCACTCGGCTTGCTCTTCCAGTTCTTTCTGCACACGGAAGCTGTGGGCAAACTGGGTCGGTTTGAAGGCATGTTGCTCAACACGCCGTCGGCGCATCGCGTGCACCACGGCGCCAACGACGAATACATCGACCGCAATTACGCCGGTGTGTTCATCGTCTGGGACCGTCTGTTCGGCACCTACACACCGGAATCGGCGCCGGTGCGCTACGGCGTGACGACGGGCTTCGCGGGGCACAACCCGTTCGTTGTGCAGTTTCGACCGCTCTGGCAGTTTGTACGGGGACGGTGGCGTCGCGAGCGCCATGTCCGCAGGGTTCCAGATGCACCTCTGCTCCCCTGAGATGGCCGCGCGGATGGACACGATGACCGATTCGAACATCAATGTGCTGCTCGTCGATGATGACGTCGCCTTCACCGATCTTGTTGCGGAGTTTCTGGATGCCGAAGGCGGATTCTCCGTCACGCGTCGCCACGACGGCGCGGCAGGCGTGGCCGAGGCGAATGCAGGTGCGTTTGATGTGATCGTGCTCGACGTCGGTCTACCCGAGCTTAATGGTTTCGAGGCGCTGCGCCGGATTCGTGACGCCGTGGACACACCCGTGGTCATGTTGACAGCACGCGGCGACGACATCGACCGCATTCTCGGGCTGGAAATCGGCGCCGATGACTACGTGCCCAAACCCTGCAATCTTCGCGAGCTCGTGGCGCGGATCCGAGCGATCCTGCGTCGCCAGGCGCGCGTCGATAGCGTCGATTCGGCGGCGGAAGTGCTGCGTGTGGGTGATTTGCGCCTGGAGCCCGGTGCGCAGTCGGCCGTGTTGGGTGACACCGCGGTGGCGCTCACGGGCGCTGAGTATCTCGTGCTTGAAGTGCTGGTCCGCGACGCGGGTACGGTGGTGTCAAAAGATGCGATCGCGCGGCACGCGCTGGGCCGCCGCATCATGCCTTACGACCGCAGCGTTGATGCACACATCGCCAACCTGCGCAAAAAACTCGGGCCGCTGCCCGAGGGCCGTCAGCGGATCAAGACCGTGCGCGGTCGTGGCTATCTCTACGTGTCCACGGCATGAGTCGGTTCTTCTGGCGCATCCTGCTCTCGACGTGGTTCGTCGTGGCCGTCACGACGGCGGTGTCGCTCTGGGTGGCGACGCTCATGCCGGCGTCGGACCCCACGGTGGCTTCCGGGCACCGAATGGATCGACTGGTCGCGCTCGTGGCGCGCGACCTGCGCGCCGCACAGTCGGGACCGATGGCGGGTGACCCGCTGGGCGCGGCACGCGATGCCGCGTTGGACCTGGCGCCCCTGTTTGATGTGTTCATTCTTGCGCCCGATGGTCGCGACGTGCTCGGCCGGGACGTATCGGAAGACGTCCGCGATACCTTGCAGAAGGGTGTCGATCATCGCGATGGCATCGATGCGCTGCTCGCACCGCGCATCGTCTACGAGAATACGGATCTTGCGGGCTATGCGGTTGTGGCCGTCGAGCCGGTCGCACCGGTAAGCCGGGCGCTGGCGCGACGCGACGTCCGCTTGGTCCAGTTGGCGCTACTGGCCATCGCCAGTGCGTTGGCAGCCGTGCTGCTGGCCCGGTTCGTCGTCCGCCCCGTGCGGGCCTTGCAGCAGGCAGGGCGCCAGGTTGCAGCCGGAGACCTCACGGTTCGTGTCGCGCCCCGTGTTGGCGCGCGCAAGGACGACATTGCCCAGCTTGCGCACGACTTTGATGCGATGACGGCGCGCATCGACACCTTGTTGTCGTCACAGCAACGGCTCATGCGGGATGTGTCGCACGAGCTGCGCTCGCCGCTCGCCCGGTTGCAGGCGCTCATCTCCATTGCGCGACAGTCGGGCTCCGACGACGACCTCGAGCGGCTTGATCGCATGGAAGCCGAGCTCGAGCGCCTCGACACGCTAATCGGCGACATTCTGATGTTCGCGCGGCTCCAGGTACGCGCGGAAATCGAGCGCCACCCAACGGATATTGTCGACCTTGTGCAGACCGTCTGCGATGACGCCGCTATTGAGGCGCAGGCCGAGCACAAGCAAGTGGTGTTCGAAGCCGAAGAGACGCCCGTCATTGAGGTGGACAGTGGGCTCATACACAGCGCCATCGACAACGTCGTAAGGAATGCGCTGCGGCACACGCCCGCGGCGACGGCCGTTCGTGTTCGTGTCGACAGCAACGGCGCCCGTGTCCGGGTCACGGTCGAAGATGACGGACCGGGCGTTCCGGAATCGTCGCTCGCGGAGATCTTTGAGCCTTTCGTGCGCGTCGGCCGCGCGCCATCGGGGCGCAATCCTTCGGGTGGTATCGGGCTCGCCATCGCGCAGCGCAGCGTGCGTTTGCACGCAGGCGTCATCCGCGCCAGCAACCGGGAGCCAAGCGGACTGCGCGTCGAGATTGTCCTGCCAACCCTGCACTGAGTCGGCAATGCGTTAAGCTCCGGCGCTAGGGATAAGAAGACCGCTCGAAGAGCTGGGGGGCTCATGCATCTCGAAGCGCTGGACCTGGGCGTCGTTGCCGCCTACGCAGTTTTCTTGCTCGTCATCGCGCAGTGGGTGTCGCGAGAGAAGGCGGGGCACAGGAAAAATGCGACCGATTACTTCCTGGCAGGCCGATCGCTGCCCTGGTGGGCTATCGGTGCGTCGCTGATCGCGGCCAACATTTCGGCTGAACAGATCATCGGCATGTCGGGTTCCGCCTGGGTCATGGGCATCGCCATCGGTGCCTACGAGTGGATGGCCGCGCTGACACTGGTCGTGGTCGCAAAGTGGCTGCTGCCGGTCTTCCTCAAGCACGACATCTACACGATGCCGCAGTTTCTCGAGGCGCGGTACGACCATCGTGTTCGCAATGTCATGGCCTGCTTTTGGCTTGGCATCTACGTGTTCGTGAACCTGACGTCGATACTCTGGCTCGGTGCGCTAGCGCTCAACACTGTGGCGGGCGTGGACCTCACAGTCGGGCTCGCGGCGCTGGGCTTGTTCGCAGCCGCGTATTCACTTTACGGCGGCCTCAAGGCCGTTGCGTTGACCGACATCATCCAGGTCACGCTGCTTGTATTTGGCGGCATCCTCATCGCCTGGATATCACTAGACGCGGTGTCCGACGGCCAGGGCGCGATTGCCGGATTCAAGACGCTGGTAGAACGTACACCGGAGCGCTTCGATCTGATCTTCACCAAGGATTCGCCGCACTACATGAGCCTGCCGGGTCTGTCTGTACTCCTCGGCGGCATGTGGATCATGAATCTGTCCTACTGGGGCTTTAACCAATACATCATCCAGCGAGCGTTGGCGGCCAAGGACACGCGAGAAGCGCAGAAGGGCATCTTGTTTGCGGCGTTTCTGAAGATGTTGATGCCGATCATCATCGTCTTGCCCGGCGTTGCGGCGGCCATCCTGGCGCCCGATCTCGAGGCACCCGATCGTGCCTACCCGACGGTGATGAATTTGCTGCCCACGGGGATACTCGGTCTCGTGTTTGCCGCGCTCATCGCGGCCATCGTGTCGTCGCTGGCATCCATGATGAATTCCATCGCGACCATTTTCACGATGGACTTGTACCGACACTTCACCGCTGTCGAAGGGCCGGCGCTCGTGCGCACGGGCCGCATTGTGAGCTTCACAGCGATCGTCATTGCGATGCTCGTCGCGAAGCCGTTGCTCGGTAATTTCAAGGAAGCCTTCCAGTACATCCAGGAGTTCACAGGCTTCTTCACGCCGGGCGTGTGCGCGTTGTTCCTGTTGGGTTTCTTCTGGCCGAAGACAACGTCGAACGGCGCGCTCGCGACAGCACTGGGTTCCGCGGTCTTGTCGCTGGCCTTCAAGCTCGCCTGGCCCGGGCTGCCATTCATCGATCGCGTTGGGCTTGTCTTCGTGCTCTGCATTCTTGTAGGCATCGGCGTCTCGGCAATGCAGGGTGCCGAGTCGCACCCCGATGCCATCGATTACGAGACGGTCGACACGCGAACGACGACGGGCTTCAACGTCGGTGCGTTGGCGATCCTGGCCATGCTGGCGGCGCTGTACGCGACCTGGTGGTAAGCGGGCGTCGCGAGCGCGGCACTATTGCAACGCGTTGGTACGCTCGACGAGCTCGAGGACTTTGCCCGTGCTGTAACCGCGGTCGTGGAACCAGATGATAGTCCCCGCGGCATCGAGCACCATGACACGCGCGTTGTTGCCGTTCTCTGTGCCCGTAAGCTCGGCGACGGGCTTGGCGGCGCTGCCGTAGAGCGTGACGACAACGCTCCAGTCTTCGCGTGGGATACCCGAGCGCATACCATCGTCGATGAAGCCCGACGCGAGCGATGGCACGAGGCCGGGAATGGTGGGTACTTCAAGCAGCGGCGCTTTGAGCCCGGCCTGCGCCATGCCGAGCAACCAGCGGTCAATGTCGAACTGGGTGTCTTGCTTGTAGCCAATAAGCAGCACGGCGGGCTGGCCGCGCAACGCGTCAGGCAGGGTGACTGATTCGCCCTCAAGCGATTCGCCGGAAACCCTCGGGAACGACTCGCCGACAGGATCGCGGTTCGGCAGCGTGCTGGAGCATGCGCCCAGCAGCATTGCGGTAATCGCCAACAGCCAGCGTGTTCGCTGCGCGATATTGCTGTGTATTGCTGCCATGGTGTGTCTCCGTCAATTCCTGCTCACGATTTCGGTACAGCGCTACCTGTGGATGCCGCGCCGCGCTGCAGTGTGGCAGACTGACAGGCGAGGGGGACATGGAGAAACCGCATGGCGGGATCTCGGGCGCGGCCCAGGTGGGCTGCATGAGCGCGCGCGCAAGCGTGTTCGAGGCCGTGGCGCGCGGCTGGATTGCGGTTGGCGATGCGGGCCGTGCGCTGGCGCACGCCGGCGGCATCATTACGGCCGACGAATGGCGCCGTTTCGGGCGCGCATTTTTGTTGGGATGCGGTCTGCTCGCGCTCGCGTTGGGGCTCGCATTTTTCGTGGCCTGGAACTGGGCCGACCTGCATCGATTCGCAAAGCTGGGCCTCGTGGCGAGCTGTTTGGTGCTCGCACTCGGTGCGCGCCTCTGTGCAAGGCGCGGCAGTGTGTTGGCGACGGCGCTCGTGCCCGTGCAGCTGTTGCTCATCGGCGTCCTGCTCGCGCTCACGGGGCAGATCTACCAAAGCGGTGCGGACCGCTGGGAGCTGTTCGCGCTTTGGGCTGTGATCGCCTTGCCGCTCGTCGCCAGCGAACGCTCCTTCTTTGGCTGGTTGCCCTGGCTCGGGCTCGTGAACATGGCGGCGATGCTCTGGGCGGATACGCGGCCACTGGGTCTGAGCTTTCTCTGGACCGATAGCCTGGCGCTGTATTGGCTGTTGGCGGCGATCAACGGTGTCGCCGGTGTGCTTGCCGCGCGTGGCGTGTTGGTGTGTGAGCGCGACTCCTGGGCGTCGGTGCTGGCGCGCATGGCGCTGGTCGGCGCTGGCGCTTGCCTGACCGTGGTCGCCGTTGCCGCCGTCTTCAGCAATAACCAGTACATCGCGGCCTCGTTTGCGGGCTGGGTCGGGTTCCTGGCGCTGCTCTGGTACCGCTATCGACGCGTTGAGATTGATCTACCGCTCATGGCGGGCTTTGCGCTCTCTATCTGCATCGTCGTTTTCGCCATTGCTCTGCGGCTGGCGGCCGAGGTGTCAAACGACTTCTCGCTGGGCCACGCCCTGCTTTTGGCCCTGTTCATTCTCGCGCTTGCCACGGTGGCCGGGCGCTGGTTGCTCGGTCTGCAACGTGAGGGTGAGTCATGAGCCGTCGCAAACGCTGTTGGCAATCGCTGGTCGATGCGGGCCTCATGGCCGAGCCGCCTGAGACGCCGTTGACGCCGCCCTGGTACGTGCGCGCGTTGCAAGGCTTCGGCGCCTGGGTGGCCTCGCTGTTCGTCGTTTTAGGTCTGCTGCTCATGTTCAACGGCGTCGAGGAGGCGGGCCTCGCCGTCATCGGCGTGCTGTCGCTGATCGGTGCCTTCGCGTTGCTGCGCAGCGAGGGCGGCGACTTTCTCTACCAGGCCAGCATTGCGCTGAGTCTCTCTGGGCAACTGTGTATCTCCCTGGCGGCGGGACAGGCTTCCGATACGCTGGCGGCAGCGTTGATTGCCGGCGGCGTGGCGGTTGCACTGATCTTCCTGCTCAACGACTTCGCACATCGGCTCATCGCCACGCTCGTGCTGACGGGTGCCGTGTTCGTCGCGGCCGTCGACTTGAACCTGGAGCGCCTGGCCGTGCCCGTGCTCGCCGTGCCGTTTGCGGGCCTGTGGGCTACGGAGGCGCGCTGGGGCGCGCGCCGCGGATTGTTCGAGCCCGTCGCACTCGGCCTGGGCTTCGGCTTGCTTGCGGGTGCGCTGTTCGCGTTGCGACTGGGCACACACGGCTTGCCCGAGTCGGTCGTGGCACAGGTCATCCGCGTCATCGTGGTGCTGGCGGCATTGGGCTACGTGCTGCTGGGCGTGCTCGAAGACTCCCGGCTCGAGGGCTCGCGTCGCTGGCCCACCTGGGCCGTCGCAATGGTCGCGGCGCTGGCCGTCGAACTCGGGGTGGCCAACGCCGCGACGGCATTACTCGTGTTTGTCGCGGCCATGCGCGGGCAGCGCGAGTTCCTCACGGTGGCCGCGATGCTTGCGCTGCTCGTGCTCATCTCACACCGCTACTACACGCTCGAACTCAGCCTGCTCGCCAAGTCGCTCTGGCTGATCGGGGCCGGTGTCGTGCTGCTTGCGTTGTACGGCGTTGCGCGGCGACTGTGGCGCACGGCGTCGGGCGAGGCGGCGCCCAGTACCTGGTCGCCGGGTATCGCCATCGGACCCATCGCGAGCGTCATCGTCTGCCTGGGGCTCGCAGGCTTTGGCGTGTTCCGAAATGAAGGCGTGATTTCGCGTGGCGACGTCATGGTTCTGGAGCTGGCGCCCGTCGACCCGCGTTCGCTGATGCAGGGCGACTACATGCGGCTCAATTTCGCTGTGCAGCGGACCGTGCGCCAGCAGCTGCGCGGTGCACCCGCACAGCGCGGTTGGGTCGTGCTTCGAACGGACGACGACGGTGTGGCCCGTTTTGTTCGGCTGGCGTCATCGAGGCCCGTGCCAGCGCCCGCCAGCTTTGCGCTGCGTTACGGTTGGGACGGGCGTCGCGTGAACATGCTCACGGACGCGTTCTTCTTCGAAGAAGGTTCAGCCGAGGTGTTCGATGCAGCGCGCTTTGGTGGGTTCCGCGTCGATGCGCGCGGCAACGTGATTCTTGTGCAGATGCTCGACGAGACCCAGCAGGCGCTGGGCGCTCAGTACTGATTCGCTAGCGTCGGCAAGCGCGGCATCGCCCACGGGTTACGCGTTGTATTTGGGCGATACCGCGATTGCGTCAGCTAGTCCCTCAGTCGTCCCCCTGAGCCGTGGTCGGCATCGACAGGTCGCTGCGCTCGGTCCACACCGTGAACGTCGAGGCGGCCATGCCGGAGCCAAATTTCTTGAACATCTTCTCCGCTTTCTCTTCGGAGCCTACGTGTTCCGCGACGAACTCGAAGAAGCTCGTCTCGGGCGGTGTCATATCCGCAAAGTCAGCGTAGGGGCTGACCACCATGAGCATGGGCTTGCCACCGATACGCGTGAGCCACAGCCAGTCTGACTGTTCGCCCCAGCCGTTCTCGAGTGCGATCATGCTCATCTTTTTGCGCGCGTTTTCGGAGGCCATACCGGCCCCTTCCTTGAGCTTCCAGGCCGTCACGCCGTAGTACTTCGCCGGATCGGCGTCCTGCGGCATGTGGCTGTGCTTCCAGTCGTTGCGCTCCATGTAGTGCTCATAGCTCGCGACGTACTGGTGCACGGTCTCGTTCCAGTGGTCAGAGAAGCCCTTGTCCGTCGTGAACGCTACGTAGCGGTCCTGGTCTGCAAACTCGTGGCAGCAGGAACGGAACTGGTAGACGCCCATATCGTTGCCCATCACCGGCACGTAGACCCGCCATTCGCGCGGATCACCTTGTGACGCACGCATGGCCATGTGCGTCTTCAGGCTCTCCTCGAACTGCATTTCCATGCCTGCCTTGGGCACCATGAGCCACACATCGCTCAATGGTTTGCGCTCGTCGCCAGCATCCTGCGCGAATGCCGGTACTGACAGCGCCAGGCACAGTGCAGCTGCGACCGTGCCAAGTAGTGTGCTCGTCCTCATCTCGATTCCCCCAATCGTGAAACAGCCCGACATCCTGTGCCGAGCGAAAGACGCGCTTCCCGTCTGTCGAGTATACGTCTAATCCGTTTCTACGGTAACGAGTTCACTCGGCGAGCCGCCACAGATACCAGCTCGCGACGCTGCGCCAGGGTCGCCAGGGCTCCATGAAGTCAATGAAATCAGTGCCTTGCGGACGCTCGTCCAAATCGTGCAGCCGCTGCAGACCTCGCTGTAGTCCCAAATCACCGGGTGCTGCCACATCTGGGCGTCCAAGACCGAACATGAGGAACATCTGGGCTGTCCAGAGGCCCACGCCCGCGTGTTGGGTGAGGTCTTCGATGACGGCGTCGTCGGTCATTTGGGCCAGCGCGCGGAAGTTGATGTCGCCCGCGACAGTGGCCTGCGCCAGTCCCTGCAGGTAACGGGCTTTGCTGGCCGAGAGCCCGGCCGCACGCAATCTGGGTGTGGGCAGCGACGCAATCGCGGCCGCCTCGAGACGCCCGCCCGACAGCGTCGCCACGCGCTTGCCAATCGTGCGCGCCGCGGCCGTGGACAATTGCTGCCCGATGATGGAGCCGCCCAGGCATTCGAACGCCGTGCGTCGGCCGCGGTCCATGGGACAACGGGGATGCGCCTTGATGACTCTTGCCAGGCCTTTGTCTCGCGCAGTCAGCTCGCGTAATGCGCGCGCCATGAGCGCCTTATTCATGCGTGTCTTCACGGGCCACCCGGCTTTCGTCAACGAGCGCTCTATAATGCGCGGCGCGCCGGGTTCGCGACAACGGCGATCAGTCTTATGAGCAAGAAACGAAAGACCAGCAAAAAAAAGGCGGCCAAGCGCAAACCTGCGCGGCGATCGACGGCGCGCAAGACTCGTAAGCGGCGCCCCGCGCGTCCCTGGTGGCGGCGGCACTGGATCCTGTCCTCGCTGGGCGTGGCCACGCTCGCCTTTGGTATCTGGGCACTGTGGCTCGACTACCAGATCACGGCGCGTTTCGAGACGCGGCGCTGGGATTTGCCCGCGCGCGTCTACGCCCAGCCGCTTGAGCTCTACGCGGGTCGGCGCCTCGCGCCCGATCAGCTCGTGTTGCATCTGCACCAGCTCGGTTATGCGGCTGACGCCAGCCTGAGTCGACCGGGCTCGTACCGACGTGATGGTGCGCGCTTTGAGATCTACCGACGTGCCGCCGAGTTCTGGGACGGCAAGGAGACAGCGCGCAGGCTCCGTGTGGGCATCACAGACGACCGGGTTGCAGCGCTCAGCGTTTCCGGCCGAGACGCGGCGGTCGTACGACTCGATCCGCTCGTGATCGGCAGCCTGTTCCCCGCGCACGGCGAGGACCGCGTCGTGCTCGAGCCCGACACCGTGCCCGCGTTGCTGGCCGATACGTTGCGACTGGTCGAGGACCGCCGCTTCGAGCAGCATCACGGCCTCGACGTACGCGCCATCGCGCGAGCCGCATTGGCAAATCTGCGGGCGGGTGGCATTCGCCAGGGCGGCAGTACGCTGACGCAACAACTCGTTAAGAGTTACTTCCTGACCAACGAACGGACGTTCCGACGTAAGGTGCGCGAGGCTGTCATGGCCGTGCTGCTGGAGCTGCGCTACGACAAGCGCGAGATTCTCACGGCCTACGTGAACGAGGTTTACCTGGGCCAGGACGGCGCGCGTGCGATCCACGGCTTTGGTCTCGCGAGTCAGTTCTATTTCGCGCGGCCGCTGTCTGAGCTTGATCCGGCACAGGTCGCCACGCTCGTGGCACTCGTACGCGGTCCGTCGTTCTACGACCCGAATCGATTCGCGGACCGGCTGCGCGAGCGCCGCGACCGCATTCTCAACACCATGGCCGAAACGGGCGTCATCGACGAGGCGGCGCGCGATCGCGCGCTGGCGACACCATTGGCCGTGGCCGACCGCAGTGCCTCTGAGGCCGCGTACTTTCCGGCGTTCGTTGATGTGGTTCGCCGCCAGCTGGAACGCGACTACGACGACGCCGACCTGCGCCGCGAGGGTCTTTCCATCCACACGACGCTGGACCCGCTGGCACAGGCGCTCGCGCTGACTGAGCTCGATGCGCACCTGGCACGGCTCGAAGCGGCCGGGGCACCCGAACTGCAGGGTGCCGTGGTCGTGGCCGATCCGCGCGTCGGCGAATTACACGCGCTCGTCGGTGGCCGCGGTCGTGGCGGCTTTAATCGGGCGCTCGATGCAAGACGGCAGGTGGGTTCACTAATCAAGCCCATCGTGTACCTGGCCGCGCTCGAGTCGGGTGACTGGCACATGGCCTCGAGCGTTGAGGATGCGCCCGTCGAGATTGCGCAGGAAGACGGTAGCCTCTGGTCGCCGCAGAACTTCTCGGGTGAGCACGAGGGCGAGATGCCCCTGGTGCGGGCCCTGGCCGAATCGGTGAACGTTGCCTCGGTGCGCGTGGGCATGTCGACGGGGCTCAAGCGCATTGCGGGAACGCTGCGCCAGCTCGGTGGCCCGGACATTTCGCAGCCATACGGCTCACTGACGCTGGGCGCTGTGGAGATGTCGCCCGTCGACGTGGCCAACGTGTACCTGTCTCTGGGTTCCGGCGGGCTGCGGCCACCGCTTCGCGCCGTGCGCGAGGTTGTGGGCGGGGACGGCGACACGGTGCAGCGGTATCCGCTCACCATCGACACCGTGGCAGACGGTGCTGCGCTCTATGCCTTGAACACGGCCCTTGTGGCGACGATGACGCGCGGTACGGGGCGGGCGGCAGTCTTGCCCGAGGGCCTGGTGGCCGCCGGCAAGACGGGTACGACCAATGACTTTCGCGATGCCTGGTTTGCGGGCTACACGGGCGATCGGCTGGGCGTCGTCTGGGTCGGTACCGACGACAACGCGCCGACGGGGCTCACGGGGTCCCGCGGCGCCTTGCCGGTCTGGTCTGCCGTCATCGCTGAGCTGTCAGGCGAGCCGCTGCGCTTGAGCGTGCCTGAGGGCATGGTGGCTGCGTCCGTGGACTACGCGACGGGTCGCCAGGTCGCAGCGCGTTGCGATAACGCCGTTACACTGGGCGTGCCCGAGGACGTGCGGCTCGACACGCAGCGAGGCTGCGGTGGACGCGGCGTTGCGGCGCGGGCGCTGGACTGGCTCCGAGACCGACTATGACGACGAATCTTCACCGATCGATGGCGCTGGCGGTATTGCTGGCCCTCTGTGCGGGCTGTTCCCTGACCCAGCCGCCCTCAGGTGTTGGCGCGGAGCCCAGTGCCACAAAAGTCCCGTCCGCACCGTCGGCGCCCGGCACCTCGGAGCCGGAGATGGGGGCTGTGCATCCTGCAGCAGCGCAGTTCCTCGCTGACGCGCGCAACTGGCGCAAACTCAACAACACGCCGCGCGCTGCCGCCTCCATGGAACGCGCGATTCGCATCGACCCGCGTCACCCGGAACCCTGGCTCGAGCTTGCGCGGCTCCGCTACGAAGGCGGCGATATCTCGCAGGCCGAGAACCTGGCGCTCAAGGCGCGCAGCCTCGCGCCGCGCGACTCAGAGTGGTTTGCGGCGGCCGAAGACCTGCTGATTTCGATTTCGACGCAACCGCGCTGATTGGCGTCTTGCTTTCAGGCCGTGCAGCGCTGAGAATCGCGCACCCGCCGTCACTCGCACTTCGCCATGTGGTTCAAGAATCTCCGCGCCTACCGCCTGACCTATGACACGGGACTGACGCCCGAAGCGCTTGAGAGCGCGCTTGCCGACGCGGTGTTTTCACCCTGCGGCAAGGTGGACCTGGCAAGGGCGGGCTTTGTCGCACCGTTGGGTGATGTGGGCACGATGCTGACGCACACGGTCGCGCAGAGCACCATGGTCTGTCTGCGCCGCCAGGAAAAGGTGCTGCCGCCCGCGGCTATCGCCGAACAGGTCTCGGAACGCGTTGCGGCGCTCGAGGCGCGCGAGGGTCGGCCTGCGCAACGGCGCGAGCGCACGGCACTCAAGGACGAGGTGACGCTGGACCTGTTGCCGCGTGCGTTGACGCGGTCCGAGCGCATTTACGCCTACTTCGACTTGCAGCGGAAGTTCCTGCTCATCGACGCGGCCAGTGAACGCAAGGCGGAGCTCGTCCTGGAGCACCTGCGCGCCGCGCTCGATACGCTGCCCGTCGTGCCGCTCGACTGCCACGGTGACACGGCGTCGATCATGACGCGCTGGGTCACGAACCGCCCCGAGGCGGGCTTCGAGCTCGACCAGGAAGTGGAGCTCACAAACAGCCGCGAGGCGCGCAACGTCGTGCGTTGCCGTTACCAGGACATCGACAGTAAGGAAGTGCTGGGCCACATCGAAGCCGGCAAGCGTGTCACGCGCCTGGCGCTGTCCTGGCGGGAAGCCATCCGCTTTGTGTTGTCCGAGGACTTCGTGCTGCGGCGCCTGCGCTTCGACGCCAAGATCACCGACCACGGCGACGGTGAAGCGGACGACGTCGCAGGCAGCTTCGACCAGGACTTCGCGGTCATGGCCGTGCAGGTCGGTGGCCTGCTCGACACGCTGCTCGAGGGCTACGGCGGCATGGAGAAACTCTGATATGGCGCGCGTGGTGTTCCTGAGCCAGGACTCGATGGAAGGCTACATCTGTGACGACGACGTGGCCGTGCCCGCCTGCGCCGATCTGGGCATCGCGGTGGAGACGCTGAGCTGGCGCGCCGACGTCAACTGGTCCGACTACGATGCCGTCATCGTGCGCTCAACCTGGGACTACCAGCGCCATGCCGAGGCCTTTCTCGAAGCGTTGGCCCGCATCGAGGGGGCGACGCGGCTCGCCAACGCCCGTGAGCTCATGCGCTGGAATCTCGACAAGCGCTACCTGGCCGAGCTCGAGGCGCGCAGCGTCCCCATCGTGCCAACGGAGTTTGGTGAGGGCATGACGGCCGAAGCGCTCGACGCGCGTCTTGCAGAAACCTCGAGCGAGTGCGTGATCAAACCGGTTGTGAGCGCGGGCGCGGAACGCACCTACCGCGTGACACCCGATGCGCCGGCCGAACGCCGCGCCGAAGTCGTTGCGGGCCACGCCGAAAGTGTCTGGATGTGGCAGCCATTCCTGCCGCAAATCGTCGATCCGGGCGAATACTCGCTGTTCTTTTTCAACGGCGTGTTCAGCCACGCCATCATTAAGACACCAAAGCCCGGCGACTTCCGCGTTCAGGAAGAGTTTGGTGGCGACATCCGGCTCATCGATGCGCCTGAGGCTATGCGCGCCGCGGCTGATCGCGTGATGGCCAGTCTCGACACCGATACGCTCTACGCGCGCGTCGATCTCGTCGACGATGGCGCGGGCGGCTACTGGCTGATCGAGCTTGAGCTCATTGAGCCCTCGCTTTACCTGCGCAAGGACCCGGGCGCGCCCGCGCGTTTCGCGCAGGCTGTTGCCAACTGGCTGGGCTGAGACCAGGTCGTCTGTCAGCCCGCTTGCGGTGCCGGCACGTCGGTGGCTGCGGGCTGACGTTCGCGCCGAGCTTCACGTTTTTTGTCCGGGCCGCGCTGCGTCGGAAGCCGGCTCGATACGGCCAGACAGGCGACGCCAAGTAGCAACAGCACGGCGTCAACGAGCGGGGCAGCTGCGTGGCCATCAATGAGCGTCTGCCAGGGCATCGTGCCCGCCTGAATGGCACTAACGACCGGAAGTCCAATGAGCGCAATACCCGTGGCACCCAATAACCGTCGCGTGGTGCGGTAGTTGTTGCTGGCGACAAAGGCGTAGCCGATCACGGCAAACCAGACGGCAAAGTACACGCTGCCGATCCAGACAATGCGGCTGTCCTCGGCACCCGTGTAGAACGCGTCGGCATAGAAGATCGCCGCTGACGCAACCACAACGCCCATGCATACACCGACGGTCAGTCGAGAGAGTCGGTCATAGAATGCCGGGCTACGTTTGCCCTCGGAGCTGTTCGCGCGGCGCTCGATCCACACCATGTTGCCCAGCGCGACCATCGACGCGAGCCCGATCCCCAGGAAGAAATAGAGCAATTTCAGCGCGATGCCGCCATAGGTGCCGTAATGCAGTGGTGTCACGGCTGCCAGTACGCGGGTTTCCGGGGACGGTGCATTCAACCCAGTCAACGGCAGCGGGGCGCCCGTGACGCCGCTGATACGTTCCTGCTCGTAGTACATGAGCTCAGTGTCAGGCTCGTAATTCACCGTGTACTCGGCGTTCTCGTCACCCCAGAAGTTGATAAAAACGCTGGCTGGCAGTGCGCCGCTATCGCTATGCGGACGCCGTGCCATGTCGTCGAGATCGAGCATCACCGCGGCAATACCCGAGCGCTCGACCGGGGGGCCCTGAATGGCTTCGAGGACCTTCTCGGAATCACCCTTGAAGACCAGGACGCCCGTGGCCGGGAGCAATAGCGCCACGATGCCAAGCCAGGCGCCTGTAAACGCGATGACGATGGAGAAGGGCAGGGTCCAGACACCCAGAAAGTTGTGCGAGTCCTTCCATTTCACGCGAATCGACTTGCGGGTGCGGAACTGGAAAAACTCTTTGAGGATTTTCCGGTGCGTCAGGATCCCCGTGATGATCGAGAGCATCATCACGATGCCGAAGATCCCCACGAGACCGCGGCCGATGGTTCGACCACCCAGTGCGGCCGGCCACATCAGGTCGCGGTGGAAGTCGAGCAGCCAGGTTGAGAGCCCATCACCGCGCTCGGGCAGCACAGCACCCGTTGCGGGATCCCATTGACGACGCTGGAAATCGATGCCCTCTTCAGTGCGCACATTCACCAGGCCCTGGTAGTAGGGCTCGTACTCGGACGGATAGATCAGTCCGACGAAGGTGATCGCATCCGGATCGATGTCGGCCATGAAGTCCGCCATCAGCGGATGCGCTGGTACAGGTTCTTCCACTGCCGCGAGTCGCCGCGCCGGATCTTCCCAGCTTTGGATCTCGTGGTGGAACATGGCCAGCGCGCCTGTGAAACAGACGACAAACAGTACGAGCCCCAAGCTAATGCCTGTCCACGAATGTGCGTCGTAGATGCGAACTCTGCGATCTCTTTCCATGGCGCTACGCTCCCGGTGGCGGCACGACGATGACGGCGGCGGTACCTAACAAGGTCACCAGGATGAGGCCCGTGGCCGGTCGCCACGCGCGTGCATCCCAGTAACACCAAAACATGAACAATGCCCAGATTATCGGTGTCGCGAGTGATGTCCAGAGGATGGTCGGCTTGAATGCTGTCGGCAGCACCAGCAGCAGGCCTGCGGTCCCGAGCACCGTTGCTGTTAGCGACCACAAAATCGTGCCTGTGAGCCGCGGCTTGCGCCAGGTGGACCAGGCAATGAACAACACGACGGCCCCGACGATGATCCACTTGATCACGACTCGATCACCTTTACAGACTCGCCAGCGTGATGCCGGCGCTGATCGTCCCCGTGGCCATCAGCACCGCGCCGCCCGGCAGGTGTGATCGCGGCGCCAGTGTGGCGACGATGAGGCTCAGGGCACCAGCGGCAGCCAGCACGCCCAGCAGGATCGGGATGCCGCGCTCCCAGCCGACAGCTTGCGCGATGAGCCACTGTGCCAGGCACAGCACCACGACAGCGCCAATGCGCAGCGCTTTTTGCGCACGCACGTCTGTTCGCACGTGCTCGAACGCGGTCCGCTTGGGATGGGCGTGATGCAGTGCGACGCAGACCGCGTACACCAGCCCTATGCTGGCCAGAGTCAGAGACATATCAATCAGATCTTTGGGCCCCGATCAGGGCCCGGTAGCGCCGATTGGCGCTATCCGGTGCTGCCGGACGCGTTGCCGGGCAGCCCCCGTGTGCGCATCAGACGAGCTTGAAGCTGCCCTTCATCACGGACCAGTGTCCCGGGAACGAGCAGAAGAACGTGTAGCTGCCGCCCGCATCGATAGTCGCTGTGCTGAATGTGATGCTGTCGGTCTCGCCGCCGCCGATCAGTTTCGTGGCCGCAATAATGCGGTCGTCACCGGTGGGCAGGAAGTTGCCCGCGACGCCAGCCGCTGCGCCCTTGTTGGCGATATCCTGCCAGTCAGCATCCGCCGCAAGCACCCAGTTGTGGCCCATGGCGGCAGCGGGCAGCGAACCCGTGTGCTTGATGTTGACGGTGACGTTCTCGCAGCTCGCGGGAACTTCGATCGCGCTTGTGTTGTAGGAGAGGCTGTCGCCCACTTCGATTTCGACTGTGCAGTCCGCGAAGGCCACGGGTGACAGTGCAAGGGCGGCAACTGCAGCCGCAATGCGCATGCGCATAATGAAACTCCTGACTAATCAGAGGGGGTTGATGCGCTAATAATAACAATTCTCATTAACATCGGTGCGATTTGGCGCGCTGTCTACTATTTGACAAGGTGCAGCTCACGCTGCCGGCCCGCCAGGTAGTGCACGGTTTCACCGTCGAAAACCGCGCTTTGCTCCAGTTTCATCTGGACCTTCTGGTCGTCCCACTCAGGCACAGAGATGGTCACGTTGCCTTCGATGGCGTAACCCGTCATCGGATAGAGCGGCCAATCGCCCTGTCCCACCGTCGGCCCTTGGTTGTCCCACATACCAATAGTGGGCCCGGGCGCGTGGCCATAGGCGCCGAGCGGGTGGGTGTAGATCGAGTTCGTAATACCCAGGCGCTTGAGGCGTTGCTGTGCCGCGGCGAGGATCTCATTGCCCGTGCGACCCGTCTCGAATTCACGGGTCAGCACGTCTTGCCAGCGGTTACCCACGGCCATCGCGGCGATGAGGCCCTCAGGCGGTGCCGTTTCGCCGAGCTCGAGCACATAGGCCATCTCCTGGGTGTCCGTACAGAGGCCGAGATAGCAGATACCGACGTCGGTATGCAGCAAGTCGCCACGTCGGATGATAGTTGCAGGGTCCGTTTCACCAAAGAAGGCGACATCGTCCTCGTAGACGAGGCCTTTTCGTTGCGTGTTGACGTAGGGCTGGAACCAGGGCGCGAGGCCGGCGGCCTCGAAGCGACCGCGCATGAACCAGGCGACGTCATCAAGTGTGGTGACGCCGGGCGTGATGAAGTCGTCGCTGAACGCCTCGGCGATGGTGGCCCGCGCGATAGCGACCGCGCGTTGCCAGACTTCAACCTCTGCCTCCGTGCGTGTTTCGAGCCAGCGCACGACGAGGTTCTCTGACGACACAATGCGCGCACTGAGCGTTTCGCCGAGTGCCTCGGTGAGTTTCGTGTGCAGGCCGTGGCTCAGGCCGTCGGCGACGGGCCAGGTGTCGCTGACATTGACGGCGATGGATTCGGGGTCGCGCTCGGCGATGATCTCGGCAAGCCGCGCCCACTGTGCGGCCAGGTCGCCGCCTTCCCAGGCGGCCTCGTAGAGCGAGCCCAACGGGTAGCGGCTGATCGTCAGGCGTTCCACACCGGCATCGGGGCCCCGGTCGTGGAACATCAGGATCGTGGTGCGGCGTGCTGTGAAGCGCGGCTTGGGCACCAGCGACAGAAACACGGGGTCGTCGTTGTACTCGCGCGCAATAACGAGCCACATGTCGATGCCGGTTTCGCGCATGAGCGCCGGCAGTAGCGTGTCGAGCCGCGCTTCGATGAGTGCATTCTCAATGCCGGGACGGTCTTTGAACGGCGCGATGGCCGGCTGGGCCTTAACGTGTGCCGCGGCGAAGAACAGGGCGGCAAGACTGACGACGATTCTGGACATGCGATGGGTCCCCGGGGTTGGCGCAGGCCGCCATCTAAGCATGCGCGGCGGCCTCAGTCGACGACGCTCCGTACCGTATACTCGCGGCCTGCTTTGAAGGGGAACCCCATGAACAAACTCGTGTTGCCACTCGTTGCCGGCCTGCTCGCCGCCTGCGGCGGATCGGAAGCGCCCGAAGCGGCGCCAACGGAATTGCCGGTCCGCACCACCAACGACATGGCCCGTGACTACGTGGTGCTGGAGCTGGCCATGGGTGCCCATGACCGCGCCCATGTGGACGCCTACTTTGGGCCCGAGGCACTGCGAGACGTCGCCAAGGCCAAGGGCTGGATGCCCGACGATATCGACGCCGGCGCTGCCGCACTGGCCGCCGAGCTCGCGGCGCACGACGATCAGGATGGCGCCAAGCGCATTGCTGGCCTGCTCGAACGCCTGACGGCGCTGCGCACACGTATCCAGATCTTGAAGGGCGAGCCGCCGAGCTTTGACGAGGAGGCGCGCAACCTCTTTGGCGCCGCAGCGCCCGACCACGACGACGCGCATTTCGAGGCCATTCTGGCCGAGATTGACGCCTTGTTGCCCGGTGACGCGCCGCTGGCCGAACGCGTCAACACTTTTAAGGACCAGTTCAATATCCCGGCCGACAAGCTCGATGCCGTGTTCTCGGCGGCCATGGACGCGTGCCGCGCACGTACGCTGAAGCAAATCGAATTGCCCGACGAGGAGTCGTTCACGATCGAATATGTGAGTGACAAACCCTGGTCGGGCTACAACTGGTATCAGGGCAAAGCGGTGAGCCTGATCCAGGTCAACACGGACCTGCCGACGGCGATTGATCGCGCCGTCGATCTGGGCTGCCACGAAGGCTATCCGGGACACCACACTTACAACGCGCTGCTGGAGCGCGAGCTGGCTCAGGGCAAAGGCTGGGTCGAGTACACGCTGTACCCATTGTTCAGCCCGCAGTCGCTGATCGCAGAAGGCACCGCCAACTACGGTATCGAGCTCGCCTTTCCCGGTGCGGAACGCATCGCTTTCGAGCGCGACGTGTTGTTTCCACTGGCGGGCCTCGACGCGGCCGAAGCGGACACCTACTACGCCTTGCAGCGGCTGCTGGGCCGGCTCAACTACGCGGGCAATGAAGCGGCGCGGGACTATCTGAATGGTGATGCAACGCGCGAAGAGACTGAAGCCTGGCTCGTGAAGTACGCGCTGAGCTCGCCCGAACGCGCCGCGCAGCGGATTCGGTTCATCGAGACCTACCGCAGCTACGTCATCAACTACAACCTGGGCAAGGACCTCGTGGCCGAGTACATCGAGCGTGATGATGCCGATACAGCGACGCGTTGGCAGCGCTTTGAGCGCATCCTGTCCGAGCCGTTCAGCCCGGCAGACCTGAAGTGAAGGTCGCGTTCCTGGGGCTGGGCGTCATGGGCTTTCCCATGGCGGGCCACCTTGCCGCAGCGGGCCACAAGGTCACGGTGTACAACCGTACGCGCAGCAAGGCGGACGAATGGCAGGCACAGCACGCCGGTCACGTCGCCGATACGCCGGCAGACGCGGCTGCAGGCGCCGAGATCGTCTTCGCATGCGTGGGCAATGACCATGACATTCTCGAAGTCGCCAGCGCTACCCTACCCGCCATGCAGGCGGGCTCGGTTTTGGTCGACCACACAACAACGTCAGCCGATATGGCCCGCAGGCTCGACGCCATGGCGCGCGAGCGCGCCGTCGGTTTCGTCGACGCGCCCGTGTCGGGCGGCCAGTCGGGTGCGGAGCAGGGCGTGTTGACGGTCATGTGCGGCGGCACGGCAGACGACTGCGCGCGCGCCGAGCCCGTGGCGGCCTGTTTCGCCAGGCGCTGGCGCCGGCTGGGAGAGGCGGGTGCGGGGCAGCTCACCAAGATGGTCAACCAGATCTGCATCGCCGGGCTGGTGCAAGGGTTGTCCGAAGGCCTCAATTTCGCGGAGCGCGCAGGCCTCGATCCTGCCGCCGTGTTTGACGTCATCGGCGGTGGCGCGGCGCAGTCCTGGCAGATGGACAACCGCGCCGCGACGATGGCCGAGCGCCACTTCGACTACGGCTTTGCCGTGGAGTGGATGCGAAAAGACCTGGGGTACGCGATCGCCGAGGCGCACCGGATCGGGGCGGCTGTGCCGGTGACCGAGCTCGTGGACAGTTTTTATGCGGAGATCGTGGCGGCGGGTGGTGCCCGTTGGGATACCTCGAGCCTGGTGACGCGATTCGACCGTGACAATGCCCAGGATTAGCGTATCCTCCAGTGTCAAGGAGGATTGACGTATGGATTGGTTGACACCTGAGATCGTGGCCCTGGCAGCGACCGCAGCCACAATCGGTGTCGTGCATACGGCCATTGGGCCGGACCACTACCTCCCTTTCGTCATGCTCTCTCGGGCCCGACGCTGGTCCGCCCGCTGGACTGCGGTGGTGACCCTGGGCTGCGGCCTCATCCATGTTGTTGGCTCGGTGCTTCTGGGCTTGATCGGTGTGGCAGCCGGTCTGGCGCTGCGCCGGCTCGAGATCATCGAGTCGTTTCGAGGCGATCTCGCGGCCTGGTCATTACTCGCCTTCGGGCTGATGTACCTGGTCTGGGGGCTGCGCCGCTCGCGCCGCAGTGAGGCGCACAGCCACTGGCACACCCACGCCGACGGTGTAGCGCACGGTCACCGGCATACCCACGAAGGGCAGCACGCGCACGTCCATGCGGAACGTACTGGCGCCGGAGTCACGCCCTGGGCCATGTTCCTCATCTTTGCGTTTGGTCCGTGTGAGGCGCTCATTCCCGTGCTGATGTACCCCGCCGCGGCAGCCAATATCGCCGGTCTTGTGTTTGTGACGGCCACTTTCGCGTTGTTTACGCTCACCACCATGCTTGTGCTGGTACTCGCGGGTTACTGGACGATGTCCCGGGCAGGTCATGACAGTCGCGTGGGTGGTTTTCTCGACCAGCACGCGCACGCGTTCGCCGGCGCTGCGATCAGCGTTTGCGCTGGGTTGATGCTCGTCGGGTTGTAAGACCCACTAACGTTCCCATGGCCAGGCACCTGAAGGTCCCGCACACGCTCGTGCTGCTGTTCTGCATGATCGTGTTCGCCTGGGTGCTGACGCTGATCCTGCCGGCAGGCGCCTTTGAAACGACCACAAACGATAACGGCCGCGAGGTCGTTCTCCCGGGCACGTTTGCCTACCTCGATGACGCCCAGGCGCCGCCCGTCTACTCGATCCTCACGGTCATACCGCGTGGACTGGGTGCCGCGCAGGGCATCATCTTCTTCGTGTTTCTTATCGGCGGCGCACTCGCGGTGCTGCGCTCGACGGGCGCCATTGATGCGGCACTGGGCTCACTGCTGCGGCGCTTCGGTAGCCGGCCGGCCTTGCTGATTCTCATTGGCATGTTCGCCTTCGCGGCGGGCTCGTCGACGATAGGTATGGCCGAGGAGTTCATTCCGTTCGCGGCAGTGCTCTTGTTGCTCTGCAACGCCATGCGCATGGATGCCGTGGCCGCTATTGGCATCATGGTGGTGGGTTACGGCGTGGGTTTTGGCGCTGCGTCCATCAACCCGTTCACGGTGCTCGTCGCACAGGAAGTGGCGGGGCTCGACCCTGCGTCCGGCCTTGGATTCCGGCTGGCCATGTTCGTGCCGTTCTTCGCCCTCGGGTTCTGGCATGTCTGGCGCTACGCCCAGATGGTGCGTGCCGATGCATCAGCGTCACTGGTCGCCGACGTGCCGGAGGCGACGCCGCCATCACCTGGTGACGATGTGCCCATGACGGGCAACCGAAAGATGGTCTTACTGATCGCATTGGCCACGCTCATCGTCGTCGTCTTGGGCATCAAGCAGCAGGGCTGGTATCTCGTCGAGCTCGGTGCAGCATTCACGGCGATGGCCATCGTGATCGGTCTTGCCTCTCGGCAGTCACTTGACGACATGGCGAACCGGTTCATCCACGGTGCCAGCGAGCTCACCGGAACGGCGTTACTGATCGGTTTCGCGCGCGGCATCGAGGTCATGCTGACCGATGGTCAGGTGCTGCACACGATCGTGAGTGCGCTGTCGGGCCCGCTCGAGCAAATGGGCGGGGCATTGTCGGCGGCCGGCATGCTGTTGCTGCAGAGCGCGCTCAACTTCTTCATTCCGTCGGGCTCGGGGCAGGCGTATGTCACCATGCCCATCATGGCGCCACTTGCTGACATCGTCGGCGTATCCCGCCAGGTCGCCGTGCTGGCGTATCAGATGGGCGACGGCTTCATGAATATGGTGGTCCCGACCAATGCCGTCCTCATGGCGATCCTCGGTATCGCGGGCATTCCCTATGGCCGCTGGCTCCGGTTTATCGCGCCGCTCATCGGCCAGTTGCTGCTCGTAGGCGCGGCTACGCTGGCCATCGCGGTCGCGCTCGGCGTTTAGCGGACGCACTCTGAAATCAACCTGGCCGTCGGGTATCATCCGCGACGTCAAAAAAACGGGGTGGCTACGGCCTGAGATTCGCCTGTGCGGCGGGAACCCTTGGAACCTGATCCGGGTAATGCCGGCGTAGGGAGCACAACATGCACAAATCCGCCGTTGCCGCTGTCGCGGCACTCTCGCTATTCATTTCCGATGCGCACGCGCAGGACGCGGCTATCGACGAAATCGTGGTCACCGCCGATCTGCGTGGCCGCACGCTCGTCGAGATCCCGGCAAGCATTGCCGTCATCAATCGCAGCACTGTCGAAGACGCTGCCGTCCAACATTTCGAAGAACTGTCGTTCCTCGTGCCCAATCTCAACTTTGCCGGCGGCAGTAATCGCGCGCGCTACTTCCAGCTGCGCGGCATCGGCGAGCGCAGCCAGTACGAGGGCGCGCCCAATCCGTCTGTGGGCTTTATCCTCGATGACATTGATTTTTCCGGGATTGGCGGTATCGCCACAACCTGGGACATTGAGCGCGTTGAGGTGCTTCGCGGTCCGCAGGCGACGCGTTACGGCGCGAACGCACTGGCCGGGCTCGTATTTGTGCAAAGCGTTGCCCCGACGCCCGAGTTTGATGCGCGTGCACAGGTCACGTCAGGCGATGACGGTCTGGCGAGTGCGGCGCTGGCATTCGGCGGGCCAGTCAACGACACGCTGGGTTACCGCGTCGCGCTGCAGCAATTTCAGTCCAACGGCTTTCGCGATAATCCGTTTCTGGGACGTGATGACACCAACGAGCGTGATGAGCTGACGTTGCGAACGCGGCTGCGTTGGGACCTCAGCAATGAAACGCGTGTCGACACGACGCTGTTGTTCGTCGACCAGGACAACGGCTACGACGCGTTCACGCTTGAGAACGATTTCACGACGTTCAGCGACGATCCGGGTCGTGACGCGCAGCGGTCGGTGGGTCTGGGTATCCGCGCCGATCACGCGCCGAGTGCGGCCTGGTCGTTCACGAGCATCACCGGCATCGCGCAGTCTGACGTCGAGTTCAGTTTCGATGCGGACTGGGGTAATCCTGACTACTGGATTCCATTTTTTGCGGCGCCGGGTTCGACGCCGTTCACGCCCGAGTACGACTTCTTCTCGCGTCGTGATCGCGAACGCGACACGATCAATCAGGAGTTCCGGCTGCAGTCGGGTCCGGACGGCCGTCTGTTCGACGACACTACCGACTGGCTCGCCGGCGTCTACGCACTGCGTCTGACAGAAGACCTGACGGTTTTCGACTCGGGCGTATTCAGTGATGGCACATTCCCGGGCGATCCCTTTGCGGCATCGAGCGACAGCAGCTACGAGTCGCTGAAGCTGGCTGTATTCGGCCAGCTCGACATCGCTACGGGCGAGCGCACCGACTTGTCACTGGGTCTGCGCGTCGAGCGGCGCACTGCGGACTACGAGGACGATTTTGGTCTGAGCCTCGACCCGTCTGAAACGGCGGTTGGCGGACACATCTCGTTGACGCACGCGATCAACGACGCAGCGACGGGTTACGTGTCGCTGGCGCGCGGCTACAAGATGGGCGGCTTCAACCTGGGCACCGTGCCCGACGGCCGGCGCGAATTCGACGCCGAGTACCTTTGGAACCTCGAGACGGGACTGCGCTGGCAGCATGAACGAGGCAGCCTGAGCCTGGCGGTGTTCTATGCCGAGCGTCGCGACCAGCAGGTCTCAACCTCGTTCCAGCTCGTGCCCAACGACCCCTCGACATTCGTCTTTTTCCAGGACAACGCAGCCAGCGGTAAGAACCTGGGCGCCGAGCTCGAGTCGCGCTGGCAGCTCGACGCGCACTGGAGTGCGTACGCCAACGTCGGCCTGCTGGATGTCACCTTTGATGACTTTGTGACGCCCGAAGTGGATTTATCCGGGCGCGAGCAGGCGCATGCACCGCGCTACAGCGTTGCGGCCGGTCTGGTCTGGGAACGCCCCGAAGGTTGGTTCGCGCGGCTCGATGTGCAGGGCCGCGATGAGTTTTTCTTCTCAAACAGCCACGATGAGAAGAGCGACGCTTACACGCTCGTGCATGCCCGCGCGGGCTACCGGACGGGTCAGTGGCAGTTCAGCGCGTGGGGGCGCAACCTGACCGACGAGGACTACGGCGTACGCGGCTTCTTCTTCGGCAACGAGCCGCCAAACTTCGACGACACGTTGTATCTTCGCCTTGGCGATCCGCGTCAGGTCGGTGTCAGCATCGACTGGCGATATTGAGGAGAAACGCCATGCGTGCTGCTGCTGAACTGAGTCTCTACCCGTTGGCCGATGACTATCTGACACCGATCCGTGATGTCATCGCGCGGCTGAACGCGATTGATGGCCTTGAGGTCGTCACCAACGCGATGTCCACGCAGGTTGTCGGCGATTACGACATCCTTATGCCTGCGCTGACACGCGAAGTGCGCACGAGTTTCGAGCAGCACGGCAAGTGCGTGTTCGTCATGAAGCTCCTGCACCTGTCTTAGTCGCTGCACTCGATTGGGCGCAGTCCTGGAACAATTGGGTGGCATGCGTGCGGCCGAGCTCGTGGCCGTGGTGCTTGCAGTCGCCTATCTCGTGCTCGCCATTCGCCAGTCCGTATGGTGTTGGCCCTGCGCGTTTATCAGTACGGGCATCTACATCGTGTTGTTCCATGAAGTGGCCTTGTTTATGGAGAGCGCACTGAACGCGTTCTACCTGGCGATGGCGGTGTATGGCTTCTGGGTCTGGACGCGGGGTGGTCCACAGGGAACGCCGCGTGCCGTGCATGTGAAGCCCTGGGTCCTACACGCGGTGGCCGCCGCGGGCATCGCGCTCTTGGTGGTTGTCAGCGGGAATTGGTTGGCCCAAAACACGCCGCAGGCCTTGCCGTACCTCGACGCCTTCACGACCTGGTCGGCTGTATTCGCAACCTGGCTGACGGCGCAGAAGGCCATCGAGAACTGGTTCTATTGGCTGGTCATCGATATTGTCTCAATCGGGCTCTACTTGGAGCGCGGCTTGCCACTCACAGCACTGTTGTTTGTGCTCTATGTCGTGCTCATTCCGATCGGTTTCCTTGCCTGGCGGCGCGATCTGCCGCGCCCGGAGCTGGTATGAACGACGCAAGACTCGAAACCGCACTCGATGCATTCGAATCGGCATTGGGCGAGCGGCCAAACGTGGTCGGTCCGCTCGACTCGATGAGTAATGCGGCCTGGCGCGTCGCATTACGTAACGGCGAGGCGGTGTTGCGAACGCACACGCTGGACTTTGGTGCACCCGTGACCAGTCACGCGCGCGAGTTCGCCATCCATGGTTTTGCGGCCGCGAACGGTCTCGCGCCAGGCATTGTGTTTTCAAGTGCGCGTGCGGGCGTCATCGTGACCGACTTCGAGTTCGCCGGTGCGTTCAGCAAGGACGCGCTCGCCGAGCAGGCGACCATCGAACGTGTAGCCGAGCGCATCGCGGTGCTGCATGGGCTCGCTTTACCCGACTCCATAACGTGCTACAGCCTCGTCGAAGCCGCCGACCGCTACATCGCCCGCGCGGGGGTTGCCGGCGATGCCGACACCGATGCGCTGGCGGATATCGTGGCCTGGGTCGAAGCCGATGCAGACCCGACCGACCGTGTGCTCTGTCACCGCGATCTGCTGCACGCGAACATCCTCGCGGGCGACCCCGTACAGTTCATCGACTGGGAGTTCGCGAGCCCCGGTGAGCGCTGGTTTGATCTCGCAAGCTTTGCCGTTTGGCAGGACTTCGATCGCGCGCAGCGCGATGTCATGCTCAATGCCTACCTGGGACGCGCACCCAGGGAAGACGAACTCGAACGCCTCGCGCGCAACGCGCAGGCATTCCGGGCCTTGTGTCAGCTCTGGGAGCTGCCCGCGGCTACCAGCGGTTCCTGAGCTCGCGCAGCTTCAGGAACACCGTCTTTTGGTCGGGGTTGGCAGGCAGGTCGGGGAAGGCCTCGCGTAACGCCTCAATGACGCCGGGCTCGCGGAGCCGGAAGAACGTGTTGACGGCCTTTTCCAGCCCCAGTGTCGTTATGGGGGCATCGGCGCCGTCGTTGCCTTCAATACGCGCGAGCAAATCGGCGGCAGCGGCATTTTCAGGTTCGCGGTCGAGCGTAAAGCGCAGGTTGCCGGCCAGGTAATCGTGTCCCGGGTAGAGCTTCGCCGACTCGTCGATACGGTCGAGCTGTTCCGCGTAGGTCGTGTAGAGCGCCTCGGGATGGCCGCCGTTGTGGCAGTTGCCAGCACCCGCATTGAATAAGGTGTCGCCTGAAAACAGCGCGGCCTCGGGTGCGTGCGCCAGCAGGCAGATGTGGCACATGGTGTGACCCGGTGTGTCGAGGCACTCGAGTTCGATGGTCTTGCCGACCTTGATCACGTCACCTGCGCCGACGCCCCGGTCCACGCCCTTGATGCGCCCGCCCGCGTTCTCGTGAGCAATCAGCGTGGCGCTTGTGGCGTCAATGAGCCCTTTATTGCCGCCCGTGTGGTCGGGGTGCTCGTGCGTGTTGAGTACCTGCGTGATGTCCCACCCGCGCTCCTTGGCCACGTCGAGACACTGACGGAAGTCGAGCGGATCGATGGCCAGTGCCTCGCCTGACTCGGCACAGGCAATGACGTAGTTGAAATTGCGGTAGCTGTTGCCCACCCAGACGCGCTCAACGATCACGGCGCGTCCCTATTTCACAGCCGCGATTTCGCGACCGCCGACCCAGGTCTGCAGCACAGCGATCTGCCAGATCTCCTCAACGGGGATTTCAAAGTAGTCGCGGTCGATGACAATAAAGTCGGCCCATTTGCCGGGTTCGAGGCTGCCGATGCGATCCGCTTGCCCGACGGAGTCTGCGGCCCAGATTGTGAACGCAGCGAGTGTCTCTTCACGCGTCAGGGCCTGGTCGGGATACCAGCCACCCACGGGCTCGCCGTCCTTGCCCATGCGCGAGACGGCCGCGTAGAGGCCGTCAAACATCTCGGGCTTCTCGACGGGGAAGTCGGAACCTGCGGCCACGCGCACGCCTGCGTCGAGCATGCGGCGCCAAGCGTAGCCGCCAAGAATGCGTTCCGGGCCCACGCGGTCTTCGGCCATATTCTTGTCGCTCGTCGCATGGGTGGGCTGCATCGAGGCGACGATGTTGAGCTCGGCGAAGCGTGGGATGTCCTCAAGCGCGACGATCTGCGCGTGTTCGATGCGGTCGTTGAAGCCTGACGGTTTGCCGTCGCTCGCGGCTGCAAAAGCGTCGAGCACAATGCGGTTGGCGCGGTCGCCGATCGCATGGACATTCGCGGCCAGACCCTTTGCATGCGCGGCCTTGATCTGCGCCGTGAATTTCGCCGTGTCGCCGCGCATGAGGCCCAGGTTGCCTGAGTCGTCGCTGTATTCCTTGATCATGGCCGCGCCGCGGCTGCCCAGCGCACCGTCGGCGTAGAGCTTCACGCTCGTCACTTCAAAGAGATCGCGCGCGTAACCCCGGATCGGTCCGTCGAACTCGGCCAGCGTGGGCGTACCGGCCAGCATGGCACTCACGCGAATGGGCATTTCGTCGGCGTCAGCGAGTTCTTTGTAGAGCGCCACTTCCAGCGCCGTCGTTCCGGCGTCGTGGACACCCGTGACGCCCAACGAGGCCAACTCGTACATCGCGTTTTTCAAGAAGTTGCGCTGATCGTCACGACTGGGCGGCAGGATGACGCGGGCGACGAGCGGCATCGCGGTATCAATGAGCACACCCGTGGCATCGCCGTTGGCATCGCGGACGATTTCGCCGCCAACAGGGTTTGGCGTGTCGCGCGTGATGCCCGCGAGCTCAAGCGCGGCCGTGTTGGCCCAGGCGGCATGGCCGTCGATGCGATTCAGGAATACGGGGCGGTCGGCCACGATGCTGTCGAGATCGGCCGCGGTCGGGAATCGATTCTCGGTCCAGAGTACCTGGTTCCAGCCGCGCCCCAGCACCCAGGCCGTGCTGTCGGGTTGCTCACGCACGTAGGCCGAGATGCGGCTCAGTGTGGCGTCGAGGCTGTCGATGCCGGCCAGGTCGAGATTAGCGCGCAGCTGTCCCAAGCTCGACACATGCCCGTGTGCATCAATTAGTCCGGGCAGAATCGTCTCGCCCGCAACGTCGACGACCCGCTCGGCCGCGTAGCCTTCGAGGAGGTCTGCGTCGCCGATCGCAACGATGCGGCCCTTCGTGATCACCATCGTGTCGAACTGCGAAAGTGCGCCATCGGCCATCGTGTAGCCGTTGGCGCCCGTGATCGCGAGATCGGCGGGTGCTTTTGCCACGGTTGCGGCATCGTCGCTATTGCCACAGGCGGCCAGAATCAGAACAGATAGCGCGACGCCCAGGCGGCGCAGGAAACAGAATCGAATCGACATCAGTGCTCTCAGGGGCTCGGAATCTTGGTGGCCTGCCAGGCGACGGCACGCCATTCACTCTCACGCGCAACGAACGTGCCCGTGTTGAAGTAATACAGGACTTCGCTGCCGTCAGACGGTGTGGCGACGAGGCGAAACGCGACGATGGCCATGTCGGCATAGAGTCGGATGTCGACATCTTCGGCCGTGTACACCACCGCAGGTGAATCGGGTTGCGTGTCGGCGGCGCCGCGCACGCTTTCAAGGATGGCGGCTTTGTTGGTTCTCGCCCCTGCCGACGAGGTGTAGACCAGATCGTCAGCCCAGAAGCGCTCATGGACGGACGCATCGCCAATCGACGCGCCAGCCAGGAACGCGTCGAGCATCGTCGCAAGCGTGTCACGATCGTCGTCGGCCATGGTGGGTGCGGAGACCAGAAAAAGAACAACAGCAAGTAGGCGCAATGCTCGCATTCGCTAACTCCAGGAGGGGGATCAAACCTATGCCGGAACTATACCGCAGCCGGTTCACAGAGAAGATTCGTGCTGGGATATCATGCCGGCTTCGCCAACACGGAGTCCTTGCTGTGACACGAGCGATCACCGCCTCTTGGAATCGCCGATGAGTCGTCTGTTTGTGGTGCGACACGGGCAGGCGCGTTTTCTGACCGACGATTACGACCGCCTGTCCGACCTCGGCAAACAACAGTCCGAGGCTCTGGGTCAGGCCTGGTTGACCGCATCGATCCGTCCCCTGCGTGCGTATGCGGGCACGCTTGAGCGTCAGCGTGATACGGCGGCAGGCGTGGCTGCTGCGTTTGGTGGGGCCGATATCGCATTCCCTGAAACGGAAGTCGTCGCGGGTCTCGATGAGTATCCGGCCGACGAACTCATCGCAGAACTCGTGCCACGCCTGCGCCGTGACGACCCGGCCGTCGATCGCGCCGCCTCGGAGTTCGAGTCTGCGACCGATGACGCGGCGCGCTACCGACCCGTTCACCGGCTGTTGGAGGCCGTCATGCGTGCATGGGTGGCCGGCGATTACCCGCTCGACAGTGTCTCACTTCCAACATGGACAGATTTTAGTGGCGGCGTGCGCCAGGCGCTGCGCAGCATCATGAGTGAGGCGCCTCGAAGCGCCGATGTTGCCGTCTTTACGTCGGGCGGCCCCATTGGCATCACGGTGCAAACCGTGCTGGAAGCTCCGGAAATCAAGGCGGCCGAGCTCAACTGGCGTGTGCACAACGCGTCGGTAACTGCTCTGACATTTTCGGGCTCTGGCGCCCGTATTTCCTTAGACAGCTTCAACGATGTGGCCCATTTGGGCCCAGAAATGCGGACGTTTCGATAGACAAAACGTCTGCGTCGAGCTTTTATTGGCACCTGTTTGGCAAGTTTTTAACTCTTGTAGAACTATTTTGCTAAAAAATGTTTGACAAGAGGTCTCCGGTCCGGCATTGTTCATCTCGCGAGTTAGTCATCGTCCCCACAGCTTCGCTGGTTGACTAACTTCGTTGTCCCCAAAGTCTCTTCTCCTCGCATTGGAAGAGACGCCTAAGGCCGGCCTCTCTGTTCGAAGCCGGCCTTTTTTTATCCAGATTGCGAACTTGCCAAGGAGTCGGGGACACCGCGGATCAAAGCCGGCAGCGACTAGGTTTTGTCGAGGATCCGCTGAGCCATGGGGCTGCGGTATGGCAAACGCTCCAGCCGGCAGGGGTATAGCGCGCCGTTAAGACTTGGCGCTGAGTCAGAACATCGGGGGCCGGGTCACGGAAACGAGACCTGGCCTTTTTATTTTTTGCGGCTTCTGCCGCAACCAATGTGAAGGCAGCGGCATCACAGAAATGCGTGGGGGCGTAATCGTGGACTCGACCAATGACAGGAGACGCAACGATGAAAACCCCACTGGTACTGGTAGCCGCATTGGCGCTCACGGGCTGCGCCACGTCGCTTGACGATCTGGTTCGGGAGGCTGGACGCACGGGTGACTGGTCAGCCGTAGAGCAGCGCGAGTGGCTCAACGACCGCCGTGCCGCCGACAACATCCCGATGCTGGCAGGCGCTTGCGGAGACCGTCACATCGCCGTCGTCTCCTCGACGGGTGCGCCGCGCTGCGAACGCAGCGACATTCTCGAGCAGGTGTTGACGCCCAGAACCGGCTCAGCGATTCGTTAGCAAGCGCAGCCGCACAGGACCGCGCGCTGTTGAGGGATCGACGGCATGACCGCTCTGTGTCATTTCGAGCGTGCCTGATACGACGAGTCGCCGGGCCGCAGAACGCGCACGCTCCATCAGGGGACGCCAGTCATCGGGCGCGACGCGCCGTGCGGCTTCACTGGGGCAGATCGTTGCCCCGTGCGCGCGGGCGCCAAGCAGATCGAGAATCGCCTGCTCGAGAGCCGTATCGACACCTGATGTTCCGCGCTTCCGACAGGCGTCCGAGCAGTACTTCACATCGTCCCAGTTGCGCGCCCACTTGCGTCGCCAGGTCATGGTGCGCCCGCATACCGTGCAGGACTTTTCATCGCCCGGGCGACCCGCCATGGTTAGAGCAGCGCACCCTGCACAGGCGCTGGCCGCTGCGCCAGCGCAGCGGCGGCCAGTAGCCTACCCGCTGCGGCCTTACCGCTCAGCCACGCGGACTCCATGCGCGAGTTGCCCGCGCACCAGTCGCCGCAGACGCCGATCCAGTTTTCGGCATCAAACAAGCACCCAGCATCGAGGCCTTGCTCTGTGCGCGCGTAACGCCAGCGGTGCGCCACGGCGGTGTCGGGATCGATAGTGACGCCCGTGATACGGACGAATGCCTCGGCGAGTGCCTTGGCACAGGCGCCGGCGTCATCCTCAAGATGAGCCTGCGACCAGTCGCCCGTCGCATGCACAACCCAGCGTTGCTCACCTTCCGCGGCGCGGCTGCCGATCCAGGCCAGCGTGTCGTCATCGAGGAACGCGGCCTGCCAATGGTCTTCAGGTAAGGCGGGACCCGTGAACATCGCCGCCCAGCAGGGCAGAAACTCGACGGCCCGGGCTTGCGCGGCAAAGTCCGGCTGTACCGGCTCGAGCAGCTCGGCCGCTTGCGGTGCGGGTGCTGTGACAAGCACGGCATCGAAGGGTCCGACAGGTCGCCGCGGGCCTGTCGTCTCGGAGTCGAGTTCCCAGGCACCGTCCTTGCGCCTTATCGAAGTCACGCGTGTCTCGGTGATGAGCTCGAGGCCGTGCGCCATGCGCCGCGTCACGGCGTTCATGCCGCCGACACCGCGCCAGCGTGTGTTGCGAGTTGGTGCCTTGGCGCCATCCGGTGCGCCCAGCGTCAACGGCCAACGCTCAATGACGCCTTCCTGCTCCCAGGAGCCGAGGTGTTGGGCGAACCGGGGGTCGCGCGCCGTAAAGAACTGGGCACCGTGATCGAATCGTGCCGAGTCTCGGCGCCGCGTGGCGGCGCGCCCCCCAGGCCCACGGCTCTTCTCGATCACGACGACCTCATGGTTGTGGTCGGCGAGCGCGCGGGCGGCTGCCATGCCGGCGATACCCGCACCGACAACGGCCACGCGGAGTCGGCGACCCTGAGGGCGAGCAATGTGATCGGCGTACGCCGCCATATCGAGTCGGTCAGCATGCTGTCGCGCAGAGCGGCCGCGCACGGTGCCCAAGACGGGTTGCTCGGGCGTGAACGGACGATCAAACAAGCCCAGCGCCCAGAGCAGACCGCCGTAGGAGGACGGGTCGTTGCCATCCAGGGCATAGCGATGGTTCAGGTCGATGAGTGCGGCGTGTGCGTCCTGCGGCGTGCCTGTCCAGCCAGGGATCACCTTTGCCCAGGTCATACGCAGGTTGTTGTGCAACTCGCCGTGCGCCAGCAGTGAGCGTTGCGCGAGATCCCAGAGGGGTTCTTCGCTTTGCGCGTGTTGCAACGCGTACAGCGTCAGGTCGCGCTCGCGGCGATCATTCGAGTGCCGCTCCAGCGTCTCGCGGGCCCACACGGGGATCGCCGACCAGGCGTCAGGGTCGGCGCAATGGAAGCAGAAGTTGTGCGCGATCTCGCGCCACACCGTCAGCTCTTCGATGAACTTGTCGGCGCCGGCCCCGCCGGTGTCCATCGCGTCAGCGGCCAGCCGCAAGGGCGAAACCATGCCGTAATGCAGGTAGGCCGGCAAGCGGCTGACACCCTGTGGCCATTGCTCGGCCGCATCGTTGCGGCGCCGGTGGTAGCCGCGCAGGCCGCGCTCGCGAAACGTTGTCCAGCGCTCGTAGCCGGCCTGCGTGCCACCCGGTGTGTCGGCCACGGGTCCGATGGCGTGATTGATCGGCAGGGCGGCGATGGCCGCCAGCAGGTCCGCATCATCGGCGTCTGCCACATGAAACGCGGGCCAGTCGGACGCGCCCAGTGCGCCCGCATCGGGCACTTTGGCGTCGTGCCAACCTTCCGCAATGCGCTTTGGATATTCGTGCTTGAGCTTGTCGCGAAATTTGAAGGCGCGGTCGATCGCCTTTCCCGGAAACGGCATAGGAACGATGCAGCGTGCGTCGACCTGCACGACCGGGCCTGCGGCTGTCTTGGCGAGGCGGGCCTGCCAATGATTGAAAGGCGCCACGGGCATCATCTCGAACACAACGACCGCCGCGCGTCGAACAAGATCAGGCAGCGGCGACGGCGCGCCATCGCGCGGCAGGAAAAACCGATAGGCGATGCCGCGCTCAGCCAGCTCACGGTTCACATCGCGCGCGCCCTGCAGGATGAACAGGTGGTGGCGGTCGCTATCGTAGCGGTGCGCGCCGCCGAGGCCCTGATACACCAACACGGGCTTGCCGGTTTGCGCGGACAGCGCGAGTGCCGTGTCGAGCGCGGGATTGTCGTGCGCGCGCATGGCGTGGTGCATCCAGTACAGCACGTAGTCGCCATCGGCAGGCGCTGCTGTGTGCAGCACGCGCGCCCGTTCCCGCAGCTCGGGCGGCAGAGTGGTCAGGAGATCAGACTCAGTCATCGTTGATCTGTAACTTAGACAATTGACAAAATTTGCCTGAATATCTTTCTCAAAACATAGACAAAGCAGCGATTTCAGGCGCTCATCCAGTTATTCTACGTTCTTTGTCGAACTACTGCTGACGCATGTCGATTCCGGTACAGCTCGTCTGGTTCAAGCGTGACCTCCGGGTCACGGACCACGTGCCGCTCGTCGCCGCGGCGCGCGCGGGTCGCATATTGCCGCTCTTCATTGTCGAGCCCGGCATCGTCACGGCGGCCGACTACGACGCCATGCACTACCGCTTCTTGCGTGATGGCCTCGTTGCATTGCGTGCCGCCCTTGCCGAGCGGGGGCAACCGCTCGTCGTGCGCGTCGGCGAGGCCGTCTCGGTGTTGCGTGCCCTGCACCAACAGACGCGGTTCGAGGCCATCCACGTCCATGAGGAGACGGGCAACGCGCTGACCTACGCCCGTGACCGCGCCGTACTGGATTGGGCGCGGGCCACGAACGTCACGGTGTACGAGACGCCGCAAACCGGCGTCGTGCGAGCACTTGGGTCGCGCAACGGCTGGTCGGCGATCTGGGGCAAGCGCATGAAAGCGCCCCGGCTCAAGGCGCCTGAAGCCATCGCAGGCCTGACCGATCTGGACGCGGGGACCATTCCGGATGCCAAGGCACTGGGTCTGAGCGATCTGCACCCGGCCGTCGCGTCACGCGAGCAGACCCAGCGCGGTGGATCGTTGCAGGCACATGCGACGCTCGAGAGTTTTCTCGAGGAACGTGGGCATCGCTACCACCGTGAAATGAGTGCGCCAGGCACGGCGTGGCGGTCGTGCTCCCGGCTGAGCGCTTACCTTGCGACTGGTGCCATCTCGATGCGCGAAGTGGTGCAGCGGGCACGCGCCGATGATCGCCTGCCGCGGCGGGCGTCCAGCGCCTTCGTGAGCCGACTGCACTGGCACTGCCACTTCATGCAGAAGCTCGAGTCTCAGCCCTCTATCGAGCATCAGTGCTTCAATGCTGCCTATGAGGGTCTGCGTGATGGTGGCAATGCAGAGTCGCTCTACGACGCATGGTGCACAGGACGCACGGGCTATCCGTTTGTCGATGCCTGCATGCGATCCCTGCAGGCTACGGGCTGGATCAACTTCCGCATGCGCGCGATGCTCGTGTCGTTTGCGGCCTACGACCTCTGGCTCGACTGGCGTTTGTTTCGCGACTTTCTCGCGCGCCAGTTCATCGATTACGAGCCCGGTATCCACATCTCGCAGATCCAGATGCAAAGCGGCACTACGGGCATTAACACGCCGCGCATGTATAACCCCATCAAGCAGGGTTGGGACCACGATGCTCAGGGCGACTTCATTCGTCGTTGGGTGCCCGAACTGGCCAACGTACCGGCGCCGTTCGTGCACGAGCCCTGGAAGCTCACACCTATGGAAGCTGAGGCGGCGGGCGTGACCTTGGGTGTCGACTACCCCGAACGCGCGGTCGATCATGCGACCTCGGTACGCGAGGCGCGCAAGCGTATCGGTGCCGTGCGTCGGTCCGCCGAGCACCGTGGCGAGGCTGAGCGTGTGTTCGACCAACACGGTAGCCGCAAGAGTTCGCGGGACCGTATGTCGAAGACGAGCTACCGCAAGCGCCGCACGGGCGGCAGTGATGCTCCCCGTTTTGACGCGCCCAACGACGACGACGACCAGCTTGGCCTCTTTGATTAGCCGCTGGCGTGGCTTACCCTCAGGCTGGCTTGGAAAGGGGAGACAGCGATGCGCGTCATGAGCTTTCGTCACAGTGACGTAGACAGCTTCGGCGTTGTGACGGCCGCCGGCGTGATCGACATGGGGGCCCGGCTCGCGGGGCGATACGGCACGCTGCGCGACGTGATCGCCGCTGACGCGCTCGACACCTTGCGCGATATGTCGCAGGACTACACAGCCGACTATTCGCTCGAAGACATCACTTTTCTGCCGCCCATACCCGCGCCAGAGAAGATCATCTGCGTCGGCATCAACTACCGGCCGCACATCGAGGAAACCGGTCGCGAGCCGCCAGAGTATCCGCTCCTGTTTGTCCGCTTCCCCGGCAGCCTCACAGGACACAATGAAGCACTCGTGGTGCCGTCGTTATCGCACCGACTCGACTATGAGGGCGAGCTCGCCGTGGTCATCGGCCGTGCGGGCCGTCACATCCCGGCGCAGGGTGCACTGCGCCACGTCGCGGGCTACGCCTGTGTCAACGACGGCAGTGTGCGCGACTACCAGCGCCACACGTCTCAGTTCACGCCCGGCAAGAACTTTCAGTCCAGCGGCAGTTTCGGGCCCTGGCTGACGACGGCAGACGAAGTCGGCGATCCGGGTTCACTCACCCTCGAGACACGTCTCAACGACAACGTCATGCAGTCCGCGTCAGTGGGCGACCTGGTGTTCGACATTCCGTCACTCATCGCTTACGTGTCGTCCTTCGCGGAACTGACGCCGGGCGATGTGATCGTTACGGGAACACCCGGTGGTGTGGGCTACGTGCGCAAGCCGCCCGTCTATATGAAGGCGGGCGATCTGGTTGAAGTCGACATCTCGGGTGTCGGCGTGCTGCGCAACCGCGTGGCCGAAGAGGTCAATACGCTCGATAGCGGCAGCTTCCGCGTCGACGAATCGAACAACGAGGAGGTCTCGGAGGCATGAGCACAATCGAACAGGGCGAGTCGCGCGCGCGCACGGAAGACGCCCGACTGATTACGGGGCAAGGCGCGTATCTCGATGATGTGCCGCTCGACCATCCTGCCTGCCTTCGGTTTCTGCGATCGCCGGTTGCGGCCGCGCGGATCCGCAGACTCGACACGACCGCCGCTGCCGCCATGCCGGGCGTATTGTCGGTGTTTACGATCGCCGACCTGGATGCTGCAGGTGTCCGCGACGTGCCGGCTGCCGATGTTGCCGCGACACCCTGGCACGCGGGCCACGAGGCCGTGGGACAGCCGCCGCTGGCGCGCAAGCACGTGCGCTATGAAGGTGAGCCCATGGCCGCCGTTGTGGCTGAGTCGCGGGCCGCGGCCGATGCGGCGCTCGAGGCCATCGAGCTGGTACTCGAAGACACTGCGCCCGTCGCATCCATGTCGCAGGCGCTCGATGACGGTGCGCCGCTCGTGCACGCTGATGTGCCTGGCAACGTGCTGGGCGTTTTGGGGCAGGGCGACTCGGCGGCAACGGATGCCGCGTTTGAGTCGGCCGCGCGCGTTGTGACGCTCGACCTCGTCAACAATCGACTGGCGCCCTGCGCGATCGAGCCACGCGGTGCGGCGGCGGCCTACGACAGCGAGACCGGCGACTACGTGCTCTACCAGGGTTGCCAGGGCGCGCACACGCTCAAAGGCCGCGTCCTGCAGGCCATGCCGATTGAGCCGGAGCGTTTGCGGGTCGTGTGCCCCGACGTCGGTGGCGGGTTTGGACTCAAGATGTTCCTGCAGTGCGAGACGCTGAGCGTGCTGCATGCAACGCGTGCGACGGGGCGCCCCGTGAAGTGGGTGGCCGACCGGCGCGAAAGTTTCCTTTCCGATCTCCACGGCCGCGATCACGAAACGCACGCCGAACTCGCGCTCGATGACGACGGCAGGTTCCAGGCGCTGCGCGTACACATCGACTCGAACGTCGGCGCGTACCAGTCGCAGGCGGGCGCGATGATCGCCTGGATCGGCGCTTACATGACAACGGGGTGTTACACGATTCCAGAGGCGCATGCGCGTATTCGCGTCATCATGACGAACACCGTTCCCGTCGACGCCTATCGGGGTGCAGGCAGACCCGAGGCGGCCTACCTCATCGAGCGTCTCGTCGACAAGGCAGCGCGCGAGGTGGGGCTGGCGCCCGACGAGATTCGCCGACGCAATTTCATTCAGCCGGCTGACTTTCCCTACCGGGTGCCAACGGGCCAGGTCTATGACTCGGGTGAGTACGAGCGGCAGATGGACCTCGCAATGGCGCGCAGCGACTGGCAGGGCTTTGCGGCACGGCGCGATGCGTCTGCTGAACGCGGCCGCTTGCGCGGCATCGGGTTGTCTTACTACGTCGAGATCTGCGCGGGCTTCGGCAACGAGGAAGTGGATCTGCATTTTGGCACCGACGGGCTGCTCACTGTTCGCGTCGGTACGCAGTCGACGGGCCAGGGCCACGAAACGGCGTACGCACAACTCGCGGCGCGCGAACTGGGCATCGATGTTGATGCTGTGCGCGTTTTGCAGGGCGACACGCGACTGATTCGTTCGGGGCAAGGCACGGGCGGTTCGCGCACGATGGCCATCGGCGGGTCTGCGCTGATCGGCGCCTGCGCGCGCCTGCGCGACGCGGCCTGTGCCCAGGCGGCGGTCATGGCGGACGTTGATGCAGTGACCGTCGTCTTCGCCGAAGGCGCGCTCGACGCCGGCGGCACGGCGCTGTCGCTGAGCGACGTGGCGTTGGCGACCTACGACGACGCGACGCGGGCCGAGGCCGTGGCGCCTGGTCTCGCCGTGACCGCCGAGTTCGAGCCCACGGCCGGCACGTTCCCGAACGGTTGCCACATCTGCGAAGTCGACATCGATCCCGAGACTGGCCACGTCGACATCCTGCGCTACACAGTGCAGGACGACTTCGGCAACGTCATCAATCCGCTGTTGCTCGAGGGGCAGGTGGTTGGCGGCGTGGCGCAGGGCCTGGGCCAGGCGCTCATGGAGCGTGCGTTGTATTCGACCGACGACGGCTTGCTGCTCAGCGACTCATTTATGGGCTACGCCATGCCAAGCGCTGAAGACATGCCCAATCTTGACTTCGCGCATAGCCCCGTGCCATCGCCGCGCAACCCGCTGGGCCTCAAGGGTGCCGGTGAGGCCGGGACGATCGGCGCGCCGCCGGCGCTCGTTAATGCGGTCGTCGATGCGCTCTACGAGTCCGGTGTCGATCACATCGACATGCCCGTATCTGCGGCGGCGGTGTGGCACGCACTCAATCCCGGCGCACGCCAACGCGAACGCGAGGCCGCATGATGATCCGGCGCGTTGTGCTGACGCTGGGCGCTGTAGCGCTTGTGGCCTGCGCGATGCCCGTTGCCGATCCGGTTACAGCGCCCAAGGTGCCGGGTCCGGCGCGCGTCACGCTTGAGCGCACCCTGGGCGCCATATGCGCCATCGATGGCCCGGTTGCAGGGCTCGAATGCACGCATCCGGCACCGCCGTCGGTCGCCCGCAATGCGATGATCGAGGTCAACAGCAACGCCGACATCATCGCCGATCGACTGGATGCCACGCCGTCGCTGGGTCCGCTGCACGGTGTACCCGTTGCGCTCAAGGACAATATCGAGACGGCTGATGGTATGCGCACGACGGCGGGTTCGCTGGCGCTCATCAATTACCGCGCGGCGAAGGACGCGCATCTCGTCATGCGCCTGCGCGAGGCGGGTGTTGTGATCGTCGGCAAGACCAATCTCAGCGAGTGGGCGAACTTCCGTTCGACGCGATCGGTCAGTGGATGGAGCAGCGCCGGGGGGCAGACCCGCCACGCACTCGACCCCGCGCGCAATCCCTGTGGCTCATCGAGCGGCTCGGCGGTCGCTGTTGCTACGGGCATTGTACCGCTGGCCGTGGGTACGGAAACCGACGGCTCGATCATTTGCCCCGCGTCGATCAACGGCATCGTGGGTATCAAGCCTACGCTGGGTCTTGTCAGCCGCAGCGGCATCGTCCCGCTGTCGTTGTCGCAGGACACGGCTGGTCCCATGGCACGCGATGTCAAAAGCGCGGCCTTGCTGCTGGCGGCCATGGCGGGGGCGGACCCCGAAGACGCTGCCACGCAACGCATTCCCGAGGGTCTGTTGCCACTGAAACCTGACTTTCGCGCGGACGTGCTGTCGGGCAAGCGTATCGGGGTACTGCGCACCTACGGTGGCGCCGGCAACGTGCCGGCCGTGGAAGCCGCGTTCACACGTGCGTTGGCGCGGCTCGATGCGGCAGGCGCGGTGCTCATTGATCCTATCGAGATCGATACGACGGGTATGGGCGCAGCCGAGTACGCCGTCTTGCTGCATGAGTTTCGCGATGACCTCAACGCCTATCTGGAAGCGCGCCTCTTGATTCCCGATTCGCTGGCCGAGTTGATCGCCTACAACGAGTCCAATGCGGACACTGTCATGCCGCACTTCGGCCAGGAGATCTTTCTGGCCGCAGAGGCGACGGGTGGGCGTGCCGCGCCCGAGTACGCCGAAGCGTTGGCGCGCTCAAAGTTGATCTCGCGCGGCGGTCTCGATGGGGCTTTCGATGCACACGCACTGGATGCGATCGTTGCGCCGTCAAACGGCCCGGCTTGGCCGACCGACTACAAGAACGGCGACGGCTTCAGTGTCGGCTCGTCATCGTTGGCCGCCGTGTCGGGTTACCCGTCGATCACAGTTCCCGCCGACACGGCCGACGGGCTGCCGCTGGGGCTGTCTTTTGTTGGCCGTGAGTGGCACGATCGCGAGATCATCGAGTTTGCCTTTGCTTTTGAGCGAGCCGGCACCGACTGACGCCTCCATCCCCGATCATCCTGAATCACGAGCTGCGGTATGCTGCCGGCAGTGGGAGCTTTTTCATGACTGCATTACGTAACATCACACTCTTGATGACGCTGTTGCTGCTCGCGTCCTGTGGCGGTGGTGGCGGTGGCGGCGGTAGCGCACCACCACCGACGGGTGGCGGCGGCGGTAGTGGTGGTGGCGGTACGCCTCCGCCCCCAAGCGCTGTGGACACGCTTCGCGACAGCCTCGAGGGTTTGTCACTTGGCGCGTTTTACGATGTGTCCTACAAGGCGTTGCTGGCGCGCGACCCGGAACAGGTGGTGTCGCTCGGTCTTGATAACGAAATCGACGTTGCCGGGCAGCTCACGGATATCTCTCGCGACTACGCGCTGGAGACGATTGCATTGCACGGCGTTGTGCGCGATGCGCTCAACGATTACGACCGGGCCGCACTGGCACCGGCAGACCAAATCACCTGGGACGTCTACGCCTGGTATCTCGACAGCGTTATCGATGATGAACCCTTCATCGACTACCACTTTCTTGCGACCTATTCGTTGATCGGTGAACAGAGCCAGACGCAACGGTTCTTCACCGATATTCAGCCCGTTGAAAACGAGAGTGATGCGGAGGCCTACCTGGCCCGGTTGCGTCGCGTTGATGACAAGTTCCTTCAGCTCACGCAGCGCGTAACCGCGGCACGCGATGCCGGCATCGTGGAGCCGGCGCTAACGATGAATGTGGCGATCCAGCGGCTCGACGAGATCCTCGCGTTGCCACTGACGGGCAATCCATACTTCACGACCTTCAATGACAAAGTCGGCGCGCTGACCGGTGTGACGAGTTTGCGCAAGAACGAATTGCGGGATGATGCGATTAGCGCCGTCGGTGGCAGTGTGATCCCCGCCTATCAGAATTTGCGTAATACGTTGGCCAACGTGGTGTCTTCCGCGCCCACCGACATCGGCGTGGGGCAGTACCCGCAGGGTGACGCGTTTTACGCGGAGCGCCTGGCGTATTTCACCTCGAGCTCGTTGACACCGGCGGAGGTGCACCAGCTTGGCCTCGATGCTCTCGTGGGCATCAGTGCTGCGCTTGCAGACCGATTTGCAACACTGGGCTACCCGGCCGCGGAAGCGCTCGCCACCTCGATCGAACGCGTCTCCACAGACGGAGGTGTGATCGCGGCGGCCGATGCGCTGGGTGTGTATGAGGCGCTCATCGATGCGGCCCGCGATGACATGGTCGGGTTCTTTAACGATTTCCCCGCAGCAGAAGTGGTCGTCATCGGCGGACCGACGGGCGGGTTCTACATTCGGCCGTCACTGGACGGGTCGCGGCCCGGCGCGTTCTACGCCAGCACGGTCGACGATGTGCCGTACTTCACCATGCCGACGTTGACCTACCACGAGGCGCTGCCGGGGCATCACTACCAGATCGCGCTGGCCATGGAGCAGGACGTGCCTCTGTTCCGCAAAGTCGTTGGCGCGACGTCCTACATCGAGGGCTGGGGCCTGTACGCCGAACGCGTTGCCTCCGACCTCGGTTGGTACTCCGACGACATCTATGGCGATGTGGGCCGCCTGCATTTCGAAGCGTTGCGTGCGGCACGGCTCGTTATCGATACGGGTATCCACGCCTTTGGCTGGACGTTCGACGAAGCGACGGATTTCGGTGTCGATAATGTTGGCACCACATTGGGCAGTGCCCAGGGCGCAGCGGCGCGATACAGCGTCTGGCCTGGACAAGCCACCGCCTATTACGTGGGTCTGCTCAAGATGCTCGAGCTTCGCGATCGCGCGCAGACCGAGCTTGGTGGCAGCTTTGATCTTGCCGCGTTCCACGAGGCGGTCATCGACAGCGGCGCGGTGCCGCTGGATGTGCTTGAGACCATCATCGACGACTGGATAGCCGCGCAACTCTGACGCGGCTGCTTACCAGGGCAGCGGGTAGCCCTCGGCGTGCCAGAAGCTGCCGCTCGTGGCGAGATCGAGCGCGTCCATGCGTTCAATGAGGCCGCGCGCGGCGTCCGCAGCATCGATGCCGCGGCCGCCCGTCATGCGCGTGGCAACGAGTCCGGGGTGCAGGAGTGCGATGGCGATGCCTCGCCCCCGTAGGTCGTGTGAGAGATTCTTGCCCACCATATTGACGGCGGTCTTCGAGACTCGGTAGCCGTAGTTGTTGCCCGAGCCGTTGTCGTCAATGGAACCGACGCGGCTTGAGACGATGCCAATGCGGGCACCCGCCGGCAGCACGGGAACCAAAGCGCGGATGATGCGCAAAGGTCCCAGCGTGTTGACCTCGAACTGACGTCGCATCGCATCCAGCGAGATGCTCTCGAAGTGGTCACTCTCGAGAATGCCTGCATTGTGGATCACGAGGTCGGGCGGCGTATCCGCAATGACGTCGGCCAGATGATTCGCCGCGATGTCATCGGTGACGTCGACACCGTCAATGATGCGCGCGCCGAGCTCTGCAAGCGTCGGGTCGGGCTTGCGTACTGTGCCGATCACCTGGTCGCCGCGTTCAAATAGTTGGCGCACCAGTTCGCGACCAATGCCGCGGCTGGCGCCGACGACCAGTGCGATACTCATGTGGCGTCGGGTGCTGCTTCGGGCAGCAGCGCAAGGGCGCCCGCGACGTAGTCTTCGAGTTTCTTCCAGCCGCCTTCACTGGAGCGGCCCAGCCGCACGACAACGAGGTCACGCTCGGGCACGACGATGATGAACTGTCCGAGATGGCCCGAGAAATAGTAGAAGGCCGGATCCGCCTTGTAGTTCATCCAGGTCGAGTAACCGTAGTAGTCCGTGGCGCGCGGCGTGCGCATACGCTCAATGAAGCCGGCGTCGATGAGTTGTTGGCCCTGCCAGTTGCCGTCCTGCAAGAGCAGCTGGCCAAGCTTCGCGTAGTTGCGGGCATTCGTGTTGATGCAGCAGTAGGCGAGCTCCATGCCTTCGTCGTCCGTGTGCCACACGGCATCGTCGTTCATACCCAGCGGGCGCCACAGCGTTTCGGACAGGTAGTCTGACAGTGTGGTGCCCGGGCGGGCGCGCTCCAGTGCACGCGACAGCGACACTGCGAGCAGCTGCGTCGACGCGCTTGAGTAGTAAAAATGGGTTTCGGGTTCGTGCGAGAAGCTGCCTTCAAGTACGAAGGACGCCACGTCATCGCCGTAGAGCAATTCGACGGTTGGACTGAACGGGCTGTAATAGTGCTCGTCCCAGTCGTAACCTGAGGTCATCGTCGATAACGAACCCAGTGTGGCCTTCTGGCCCAGTGGGTCTTCGGAGAACTCGGGCAGAAGCGCCGTCAGGGGTTGTTCCAGGTCGTCGATGATGCCGTCTTCGAGTGCCCGGCCGATGAGCAACGTCAATACGGTCTTGGCCATTGAAAATGAGTTGGTGCGGCTGTCGGCCGCGTAGCCCTGGAAGTACTGCTCGGCGATGAGCTCGCCTTTGTACACGGCAAGGAACGCAATTGCATCGCCTTCGACGAGCGATGTTGCGAAGGCTTCGGGAAGCGCGTCACGATAGTCGGGGTGCAGCCGCCAGGGTTGTGCAACGCCTGCGTCAATGTTGCGCGTGTCGAAAACCGTGTGGTCGTCGATGTTGGCCGTCGCGTGCCCGGCCAGGTAGGTGCGCGCGAGCGCCGTGAAGATGTAGCCGTGCCCGGAAAGCAGCAGGGCGAGACTGGCGATGACGGGCAGCGCGCCAAGCCCGAGGATGAATTTTTTCATCCCGCGAGCTTAGCAGACACGGCCGTTTGCTCAGAACCGGTAGAGCACACCTACCGAGATCATCGAGACGTCAGTGTCGTCGAGATCGTAGACCTCGTATTCCCCGCGCACCTCGAGCGGGCCGAGTCCGAATGCAGCGCCAAGCCCGTAGCCGAGATCGGTGCCATCGTCATCGGCATCGAAACCGGCCAGCGCCGCTTCCGCTTCCCAGGCGATGACGCCGAGCTTGCCGTACAGATCAATAATGCCCGCGTTAAATGTCGCGATGCCCCAGGCGTTGATGCCCGTGGTGTCGACGGTCAAGTCGTCGCCAAGGATATCGATCTCAGGTTGACCGAAGTCAACATAACCTGCTTCTACGGCGATATCGAAGAAGGGCAGGTCGAAGGTGTAGCCGGCGAAAAATTTTGTTGCCGTGTCATCTTCATCGAAGCTCGTCGGGACGCCGGGGATGCCCGTATCGCCGAGTTCTGCCTCGATAGTTGCGCCACCGGCGCCCGCGCCGATGTAAAAACCTGAGTCTGCGGCGGCCAAGCCGGGGATCAGCAAACACGCCAGTCCGGCGCTCGCAATTCGCAGATGTCGCTTGATGTTCATTGCCTAACTCCTTGTTGGTGCGGCGAGCTTGCCGACCATGGCTGCGATACTGCCGGCTTCCTGTTGCGGTGCCGTGACACCGGTCTCGTTTTCCGTGGCTCGCGAATCATCCAACTGTCATGCCCATTTGTCATACTCTAAGGCAGTAACGTCGCTTGCGCGACGCCAACAAGAACAAAGTCGACAGGTTCCGGGAGAGACCATGTACGCCACCATTTCGCGCCGCATCGCGGTTGCTCTAGTCCTCATTTTTTCGTTGACCGCTGGCCGCGCGCAGGCGCAGGACATCGTGATTTCGGGTGTTATCGATGGCCCGTTGCCGGGCGGTGTGCCCAAGGCCGTCGAGCTTTACGTCGTCAATGACGTCGCCGACCTTTCCGCCTGGGGTGTGAGCTCTGCCAACAATGGCAATGGCGCGACCGGCTCGCCTGAGTTTGTGTTCCCGTCGGTTGCGGCATCCGCGGGCAGCTTTATTTACCTGGCATCGGAGAGCACCAACTTCACGGCGTTCTTTGGCTTCGCGCCCGACTACGTGAATGGCGCGGCGTCAATCAATGGCGACGATGCGATCGAGTTGTTCCAGAACGGGCTCGTCGTCGATGTGTTTGGCGAAGTGACCGTCGACGGTAGCGGCCAGCCCTGGGAATACCGTGACGGCTGGGCCTACCGAATCTCAGAGACGGGGCCCGATGGCACCACGTTTGTGCTCTCCAGCTGGACCTTCAGCGGGCCTGACGCACTCGACGGTGAGTCGACGAATGATACGGCTGCAACGCCGTTCCCGATTGCGAGCTACACCAACTCCGGCGGCGACGCCGCACCTGCCATCGTGGCGACGAGCCCGGCCAATGGCGAAACGGGCGTTGCGGCGGACACGGCCATCAGCGTTCAGTTCAGCGAGCCTGTGCTCGTAGCGTCATCGGCATTTGCACTGACCTGCAGCGATACGGGTGTGCGCAGCCTGTCGCCGTCGAGTGCCGACAGCACGCTGTTCTCGCTCGCGATCGCGGGTGACCTGGCCGAAGGCGAATCGTGCACGCTCGTGGTTTCGGCCGCAGCCGTGTCCGACATCGATGCCGACGATCCGCCCGACAACCCGGCCGGCGACACGAGTGTCACGTTCAGCGTGGCCCAGGCCGGCATCAGTGGCGTCATCATCAATGAGATTCACGCCGATCCTGACTCGAGCCAGGGTGACGCCAATGGTGACGGCACGCCGCAGTTCTCGCAGGACGAGTTCGTCGAGATCGTCAATGTCACGGGTGCCCCGCTCGACGTATCGGGCTGGGGTCTCGCGGACGGCTTCACGACACGTCACTTCTTCCCGGAAGGCACAGTCATTGATGACCAGTGCGCAATCGTCGTGTTTGGCGGCGGTACGCCGACGGGCAGCTTCGGTGGTGCGCAAGCGCAGGTCGCGAGCGGCGGCTCGCTGGGGCTGAACAACGGTGGCGACACGGTCACTTTGTCGACGCCCGCGGGCGTTGTCGCTGCCAGCGAAAGCTACGGCAGTGCCGGTGGCGCCAACCAGTCGCTGACACGTTCGCCCGATCTCACGGGTGACTTCGTACAGCACTTGTCTGTTGCTGATGCGCGCTTCTCGCCGGGCACGGCGCTCGACGGTTCGCAGTTCGCGGGCTGTGCGCCTGTCGTCCCCACGGTGAGCGTGGCGGAAGTCCAGGGCGACGGCGATGCGACCCCGCTGGCGGGCCAGACGGTGCGTGTAGAGGGTGTCGTCACGGGCGACTTCCAGGACGGTGACGCAGACAACACGCGGAACCTGCGCGGGTTCTACCTGCAAGACCTCGTGGCCGACGGTAATCCCGCAACTTCGGACGGCGTGTTTGTCTTTGATGGCGGCAACCCCGACCTCGACGTCGCCGTGGGTGAACGCGTTGCCGTCACGGGCGACGCCGTTGAGTTCTTCGGTGAGACGCAGATCGCGTCGACGAGTGTTGAGCTGCTCGGTACGGCCGACCTGCCCACGCCTGCGCTGATCACGCTGCCGAGCGCCGCTGTAAGGGTGAGCAACTTCGGCGAGTTCTACCCCGACCTCGAGGCCTTCGAAGGCATGCTGGTCGAATTTGCCGGACCGCTCGTGGTGACCGACCTGTTCAACCTCGACCGCTTCGGCGAGATCCACCTCGTTGCGGGTGGCCGCCCGCAGCAGTTCACCAACATCAACGCACCCGACGCGGTGGCGCTGGACGCGTTCCTGCGGGACCTGGGCAGCCGCAGCATCATGCTCGACGACGGCCAGACCGTGCAGAACCCCGATCCGATTCGCTACCCGCCGCCGGGCCTGCCCAACACAACGGGTGCGATCGTTCGCAGTGGCGACACCGTGACGGGTCTTGTTGGCAACATCCGTTACAGCCGCGGCAGTGGTGGTTCGGGTGAGGAGCTCTACCGACTTATGCCTACGGGGGAACCTGCGTTCTCGCCTGACAACCCGCGGCCTGAAGTGCCCGCCGTGGCCGGCGAGTTGCAGGTGGCTGCGCTCAACGCGCTCAACTTCTTCACGACACTTGACGAGCCCGGCTCGAGCTGTGGCCCCTCGGCGATTGGTTGCCGTGGCGCCGACAACGCGCTTGAGTTCGAGCGTCAGCTCGCGAAGCTCTTGTTGGCTGTGGCCGCGATCGACGCTGACGTGATCGGGCTCATCGAGCTCGAGAACAATGCGGCAGCCTCGCTTTCGGTCTTGGCCGATGCACTTAATGATGCAGCCGGTTCCGAGGTCTGGGACTACATCGCGACAGGCACCATCGGCGGCGACGCCATTAAGGTCGGCCTGTTGTACAAACCGGCCGAGGCAACGCCTGTTGGCAATTTCGCGGTGCTCGACGCGAGCGTCGATCCGCGATTCATCGACACCGAAAACCGACCCGTACTCGCGCAGACGTTCCGCGACGCCGACACTGCAGGGCTTGTTACGGTTGCCGTGACCCATCTCAAGTCCAAGGGTTCGGCCTGTACCGATATCGGCGATCCCAACACGGGTGACGGGCAGGGCAACTGCAACCTGACGCGCACGAGCGCGTCACTTGCAACGCTCGAGTGGCTCGAGACGGACCCGACGGGCAGCGGCAGCGACAACGCTATGGTGATTGGTGACTTCAACGCTTACCTGCGCGAGGATCCGCTCGAGGTGTACCGCGATGGGGGCTGGAGCAACCTGCTCGAGCTGTTTGTCGGGCTCGATGCCTACACGTTCCTCTTCGACCGTCAGGTCGGTGCACTCGATCACGCGGTGGCCTCACCGTCGCTGACGACGCAGGTTGCCGGTACGGCGATCTGGCACAGCAACACGGACGAAGCCGACGCTGTCGACTACAACCTCGATTTCGGGCGCAACCCGAACATCTACGACGGCACATCGCCGGCGCGTGCCTCGGACCACGATGCCGTGATCGTCGGGCTGTCGCTCAGCCGGGATGCAGATGGTGACGGTGTCGACAATGCGGTCGATCAGTGTCCGGGTACGGTGATCCCCGAATCCGTTCCCGCTATCGAGCTTGGCGCGGGCCGATTTGCGCTCGTCGACGGCGATGACATCTTCGATATCGGCGAGCCCAACCCGTTTGGCAGCGTGCCGCTGCGGGCATCGGAGCTGGGCGGCTGCTCCTGCAGCCAGATCCTGGACGCGCTGGGTGACAGCAGCGACCAGCGCGACTTTGGTTGCGAGATCTCCACGATCTCACGCTGGCGCGCAAGCTTGCGACCGGCGGGTCGCGGCGGACGTCGTTAGGAGACTGCGGAGTGCGCGGCGGCTCAGGCCGCCCCGCGCATACCCCAACCCCAGACCCGCAGGAGTGGCGGCCCGACGAA